>CABHOP010000065.1 GCA_902168085.1 uncultured Bacteroides sp. | reverse complement strand
AAACAATAACTTCACGCACGTTGAAAAAAGCTATCGTCATAGGGAGTGGGTTTGCGGGCATGTCGGCCGCATGCTTTCTTGCAAAAGAAGGTGTACAGGTGACGGTGGTTGAAAAACATAGCACAGCAGGGGGCAGGGGGCGGGCATTTGCAGCAAATGGCTTCACCTTCGATATGGGCCCCAGCTGGTACTGGATGCCCGATGTGTTTGAACGGTTCTTTGCACAATTTGGCAAAACACCTGCCGACTATTATCAGCTGGAAAGATTATCACCCTCTTACCGCGTTTTCTGGGAAGATGGTATGACGGATATTCCCAGCGACTACCAGCAACTGCGTAACCTGTTTGAACAGCATGAAATGGGTGCAGCCGAAAAGCTGGATGCCTTTCTGAAAGAAGCAGCGTATAAATACGATGCAGCCTTCAATCATTTTATATACCAGCCGGGGTTATCCGTTACTGAGTTTATGCGTACAGATGTGATGCGCTCGTTGTTGCGCATAGATATGCTGACATCGATGCATAAACATGTGCGCCGGTATTTTAAACACCCCAAGCTGCAGCAATTGGTAGAGTTTCCGATATTATTCCTCGGTGCATTGCCACGCAATACGCCGGCATTATACAGTATGATGAACTATGCCGACATGAAGCTGGGCACCTGGTACCCTATGGGTGGTATGGTGCAGGTGGCCAATGCCATGCATCAGTTGGCAGAAGAGTTGGGTGTAACATTTCAATTTAATGAAACCGTCACCGGTATTAAAGCATGGGGCAATGAAGCGGGCATTGTATCTACCAGCAGGCAAGACCTGAATGCAGATCATATCATCCTTGCCTGCGATTATCACCATGCAGAAGCAGAACTACTACCGGATGCTTACAGGAACTACAGCGATGGCTATTGGGATAAGCGCGAGATGGCCCCATCGTGCCTGCTGTATTATGTAGGTATCGATAGAAAAATAGAAAACCTACAACACCACAACCTGTTTTTTGATGCACCTTTCGATGCACACGCTGCAGCGCTATATACAAAGCCCACATGGCCTGATAACCCGCTCATGTATGTATGCTGCCCATCAAAAACAGATGCGAGCGTAGCGCCCGAAGGATGTGAAAACCTCTTTATACTAATACCCGTAGCGCCAGGCATGGAAGATACTGAAACCATACGCAATCAGTATTTAGAAAAAGCCATGCAACGTATAGCGCAGCGTACAGGCATTGATATAAAGCCGCACATTACCTACATGCGCAGCTATGCACACAACGATTTTGTAACCGACTATAATGCCTTTAAGGGTAATGCATACGGACTGGCCAATACACTGCGGCAAACTGCATTGCTCAAACCATCCATACGCAATAAGAAATTGCACAACCTGTATTATGCCGGGCAACTGACTGTGCCGGGGCCGGGTGTGCCGCCCGCACTGATATCGGGAGAGATAGTTGCCAAACAGATCCTTAAAAAGAAAACACTCAAAACTGCCTGAGCTTATGATGTCCATTTTTCATAGTGTGAGCCATGCCTGCAGCAAAATAATAACGCAGCAATACAGCACGTCTTTTTCAAGTGCCATTAAGCTGTTGCATAAAGACCTGCGAGGGCCGATACATGATATCTATGGCTTTGTAAGGCTGGCAGATGAAATAGTAGATACCTTTCACGAGCATGATAAGACGGCTCTGCTGGATGAATTTGAACGTGATACCTGGCTGGCGGTATCGCGGGGCATCAGCCTGAACCCGGTGCTGCATAGTTTTCAACACGTGGTGCATACGTATAACATACCCTATGAGCTCATCACCGCCTTTCTACACAGCATGAAGCTGGACCTGCACAAAACGGACTATAACACGGTGCATGAGCTGGATGAATATGTATATGGTTCGGCAGAAGTGGTGGGGCTGATGTGCCTCTGCGTGTTTTGCGAAGGAGACATGAAGAAGTATGATGAATTGCAACAAGGTGCACGGAAACTCGGCGCTGCCTTTCAAAAGATAAATTTCCTGCGGGATATACAGTCAGACTACAACAACCTGAACCGTACTTATTTTCCGGAGCTGGATTTTTACCGCTTTGATATACATACCAAGAAGAAGATAGAACACGATATAGAAACCGATTTTAAAGCCGCGCTCACAGGGATACGTAAACTGCCATGGAAAGCGCGTTTGGGGGTTTATACCGCATACCGGTATTATTATGCATTGTTCAGGAAAATACAACGTATGCAACCACAATCGGTGCTGGAACAGCGTGTGCGTGTACCCGATTATGAAAAAATGTTCATCGTATTTACAGCAGGTGTCAATAACAGGCTGAACCTTCTATAACTTTGCAACCATGGCGGCGAAAGAAAACCACGTGATATTGGTGAATGAACAGGATGAGTGGCTGGGCACAATGGAGAAACTGCAGGCACACCGGGAAGGCGCATTGCACCGTGCATTGTCTGTATTTATATTGAACAGCAATAACGAGATACTACTGCAACAAAGGGCTTTCAGCAAATACCATTCAGGTGGTTTGTGGAGCAATACCTGCTGCTCTCACCCGGCACCACGCGAAAGCACGCTGCATGCAGCACACAGGCGGCTGCAGGAAGAAATGGGATTTGACTGTGACCTGGAGCCTATCTTCACACTACGCTATAAAGCGGATGTGAGCAATGAACTGATAGAGAACGAGTACGACCATATATACTTTGGCACTTACGATGGTGATGTGAAACCGAATGCCGAAGAAGCGAACGACTACAAGTTTATAGCAGCTGCTGATTTACAGCGTTGGATGCACGAAAAGCCGGAAGACTTCACGCCTTGGTTCCACCTGGCTATGCCGCGCTTTATGGAGTACGTGCAACAACACCATGCTGCCTGAGTATGAGGCCTATAAAACAAAGCATAAATGCTGCCGGTTAATATTCATAGCAGCCAATATCAGGCACACCGGTACGCGGCTTGTCGTCCAGGTCCCTGTCCAGCCCGCTAATACTGATTCCTTTATCTCTTAGGGGAGAGTTTTCATTCAGCCTGAAATCACCACCATTTGCATCTTTGAAAGATGGGTCTGTATTGATGATGCTGTTGGTATTGGTAACGTAAGATGGTATCGCTTCCTTACTTTTTATAGCACAGTTTATCAGCTTCACATCTACAGCGCTGTTTCCTTTTTTATTGATAAAACATTCATTTTCCAGAGAACCCCAGATAACGCAGTTGCGCAATTGTGCATCTAACGGCCCTGCTACATAGTTATAATCATCAATATCCCTATAGTTGATAAGTGCTACGCTTGGGTTATCTATATGACTTAATTTTTTATTACCGTACGTAACAAAATTACAATTATCGAAATAATATTGTCCACCCTCAAAAGTAGCCAATCCCTGCGCACCGCAATTATGTACCAGGCAATTTTGTGCGTATATGGTACTACCAAAGCCTACTATGCCATAGCCTATCGAGTTTTCAATGATGGTGCTATACATGCGCAATTGAAAATCATTATCATTCACACTATCTGGCGTAGCCCAGATGGCGGCGGCAAGCCCCAGGCCGGTAGTGCTGCCGCAGTTCCTTAGTATCGCGTAGTTCAAAACACTTTTACGGCTTTTGGGCGAGAAGTACAGACCACCCCACTCGCCGGGATAACCTTCATTGCCGAAATATTTTCTATCCAGCCTGTCACCTTGAAATATTACACTATCCTTTTTTGTACCATTCACCACCAATGTACCATCTACATACAGGCGAGAATCGGCATGCATGTAGATGCGGCAGCCTGCCGGTATAGTAAGTGTAGTATTTTCTTTTACCTGTGCGCTGTGGATTATAACATAAGGCTTATCTGTAAGCCAGGTTTGCGATGTTTCTATCAGGCTGTCTGTTAAATAATAAGCATTCTGCCCATATGCCAGCAATGGTAGTTCATAATCTTTACCGTTCATGGTAGCTATTACTTTATCTTCTACTACAAAAGGCGTGTTTATATTAGTAGGGTCTACATTTACTGTTGCAAAAATGTACATGCTATCATTAGCCGCCAGTTCTATGTCTGTAACATTGTTACCACTAATGCCATTTACGTTTAAATGAAACTGAGATTGACCACCTTTTTCTAATCTGATGGCGCTGATATTTACTTTTTGATTTTGGGGATTATACAGTTTTACCTGCGTAGTGAAACTACCCTGTGCTGTAAACACAGTATCGAAAGTGAGGGTATCAGTAGAATAACGCAGCTGGCCACCGACTGTCAGCAGTTTTTCCTTCTTACAGCCTGTACCCAGTACAGCTATCAGCATCACAAACAGGGTGGCAACTATAAAACCTTTATTACGCATCGGGCAGTTTATATACTTCTCAGTAAAGTTAGTAGTAGAATTAATAACGCAAATATGGACTAAATATTTTCTATTATGCACCTATAATGGCAATCCGGCTTTGCATTGCCGTTTTAGCGGTTTACTTTTGCTATCTACTTTTATGGCTTGTATCACTCTGCTGTCAGATTTCGGTTTGCAGGATGCCTCTGTGGCAGCTGCAAAGGGCATCCTGATGCAGCATGCAAGCCGGTTGCCTATTGTCGATGTTTCGCACCAGGTAGAGCCATATCATTTGCAACAAGCCGCCTATCTGCTCAATTCAGCATACAGAAATTTTCCAGCAGGCAGCTTCCATGTAGTGTTGTGCAATGTATTTTATGATGCAGCACCCAAGCTATTGCTGTGCCAGAAAGATGGGCACTATTTCCTGGCGCCCGATAACGGGGTGCTATCGCTGGCTTTCAGTGGTGCCTACTACTCCACATGGCTATGCCCCGAATTGCCGGCCAATTATACTATGAAAGACTGGATGAAAGCGGCGGCAGATATGATAAACAAACTAGGGAATGGCCACAACGCTAAAGATATGGAGCTGGTGCCCTGTGATATGAGCAATGCACTGGTGCACTGGCAGCCACGCCTTACAGGCAATACTATTGAATGCCATGTGATACATATAGACAGATATGAGAATGTGGTCATCAATATAACGCGCGAGCAGTTTGAAGCTTATAGCCATGGCAGGCCATTCCGTATGCTGTTCCTGCGGGAATCTATCAGCAAAATAAGTAACCATTACAGTGATGTACCGCGCGATGAAATGCTGTGCCGTTTCAACAGCACGGGTTATCTTGAAATAGCCATCAACCAGGGCAAGGCAGCCAGCCTGCTGGGGCTGAGGCTCAGCAAAGAGCAACACCTGATGTATAATGCCATTAAAATAGTTTTTGAATGATTGTACGTATTGTAAGGATGACATTTGAGCCGCAGCATGTAGATGCTTTCCAGGCTTTGTTTGACGAGCGTAAGCACCTGATACGCCATTTTGAAGGCTGCACGCATTTAGAACTATGGCAGGATGCGCACAATGCTAATGTGTTTCTTACTTACAGCCATTGGCAAAGCGAGCAGCATTTAGACCATTACCGGTTTTCAGAACTGTTTAAAGATACCTGGGCCAGAACAAAAGCCCTGTTTGCGGATAAGCCGCAAGCATGGAGCGTGACCCAGAAAGTAGTAGTATCCTAAAAAGAAAAAGACGGCGTTTGCCGTCTTTTTACATATTGTCTGTTATCTGTTGCTGCACTACCTGAAACTCAGCTTCAGATAGTTTCAGTTTAGGCCTTGTAAAGTTCAGGTCATCTGCTGAATGGATGGGTATAAGATGCATATGCGCATGCGGCACTTCCAGCCCCACTACGCTCATGCCACATCTATTGCAGTCAAAAGCCTTTTCTATTGCCTTTGCAATAGGTTTTGCAAACAGCAACCACTCTTGCAGATAGTCATCGGCCACATCAAAGAACTTATCGGTTTCCACCTTAGGAACTATCAGCACATGGCCTTTAGCCATAGGCGCGATGTCTAAAAAAGCATAGAATTTATCGTTCTCAGCTATTTTATACGATGGTATTTCGCCTGCGATGATTTTAGTGAAAATGCTTGCCATAAACTATATAGATATGTTCTCTATCTTAAATTTAAGCATACCGCTAGGTGCCGATATTTCAGCCACCTCGCCTACTTTTTTGCCCAGCAGCCCCTTACCTATGGGCGATGTGATAGATATCTTACCAGCCTTCAGGTCGGCTTCCTGTTCAGACACCAGCTGGTATTCCACTACTTTCTTAGTGCCCATATTGGTCAGCTTCACCTTGCTCAATATGGATACCTTACTAATATCCAGGTCTTTTGCATCAATGACCCTTGCAGTAGCTATTGCCGACTCCAGTTGCGCTATTTTAGCCTCATGGTAACCCTGGGCCTCTTTGGCTGCATCATACTCTGCATTTTCCTTTAAGTCACCTTTTTCACGTGCTTCTGCAATTTGCCTTGCTATTTCGGCCCTGCCACTTGTTTTCAGTACTGTAAGCTCATCTCTCATTTGCTCCAGTGTCTCTTTCGTTACATAGTTTACTCCAGACATAACCACTAATTTTTATGGTTTAGAACAGTAAATAAAAATACAACGCTCCTGTGTGTGCAGAAGCGTTGCATTGAAACAAAAATAAGGATTTTTCCCTTCTAACGCATAAAACGCAGTGTGAAAACATGCACACCTGTGCTTGGGCGTTGCGTAGGACGGAAAGAATAATCTACGGCCAGCATTGGTCCTTTTTCACCAATACGTGTTGCTACAGTAGCACCTGCACTAACGCCGGTGTACATAGTTGTTGGCTGGTCGCCACCAATGCCTTTTTCATAACGATAACCGGCACGCAGCATGAACATTTCCCTGAAAGCATACTCAGCAGCAATACCCAGGTAATCGTTATTAAATGAATTTGAAGTAAAGTTTGCCATACCAGTCAGCCTGTGCTTAGGTTTTGGGGCTTCTGTAGCCTGCTCTTCACCGGTAGCCTGGGCTACGCTTTTCTCATCCAGGTAGAAATCGTAAGCAATACCGAAGTTAAGATATGTAGGCAGCTCAAATTTCTCAGATGGTGTTTGCATATTCATGGTATATGACTCATTCTCAGGCGCTTCAGAGTTTATGGAGAAGCCATTACCATTGAAGCGCATGTTGGTACCAATATTACGCAGGGTGATGCCAAAGTGGAAGTTATCACGCTTACCTGTAACATATTGGATACCAGCTTCAAATGCCGCACCGCTTGCCTTTACGTTTGATATTTGCTGAGAAACGAAGGTAGCAGCTACACCAGCCTGAATGTTGCGGGAAAACGATTTTGCATAACCCAGTGTGAAATTGAAGAACTGAGGCGTATAAGTACCCAGTGTCGTTTCAGGGTTGTTATACTCAGTTATCGGAATTTCACCAAAGGTCATAGCCATAATGTTCACACCCAAAACACCGCTATTGCCAAGTTTTTGTGCAAAACCCAGGTTATTAACAGCAACCTTAGCACTGCGCAATAGCATTGTGTGAGAAGCGGCTATTTCTGTTTTATTAGACAATGCCAAACCAGCAATATTGGTTTTAATGGCATCTATACCTTTTACATTGGCCGTATTCAAACCAAACACACCCGTGCTTTGGCCCCATGGATTGATCATCAATTCTGCTGCACCAGCCTGACCGCTACGGTCTTTATTACCTGCATATCCGTGAACAGATAATCCCATTGCACATATAAGTAATGCGGCCTTGGTAGATATTTGTTTCATAATTCTATAATCAATTTTATTATAGGGGGACCAGCCGGGGCTGGTCCCTATTTGTTCAAAGATTAGTAAGTGATGATATCCAATGGACGCATAGCGCCAAACCATTTCAATACTGTTTCACCTATGCCATTTGCCTCAACATGTATCAGGTACATACCACCGGCAATCTGCAAGCCTTTCGTATTCCTGATATCCCAGTCCAGATAAGATACATTCGGATTATCTTTTTCAAGCCTGCGTATCAAGGTACCATCTACGCTGTAGATGTTTACCACTGCACGCGGAGGTAAATTGATGATACGAACCCTGGAATCCAGCCTGTTATTTTCATAACCTGAAGCACCATAATACGGATTCGGTACTATGTTGATGTTGTCCAGTATTTTTTGCCTGTCTGTATTTACCACATCTTTAACCGGTGTAGCTGCTACGCCGCTTGTGTTGAATGTATACAAAGGCTTTTTATTGTTACGTATTGCATCAGAAGCATTCAGTTTGAATGGATTCAGGTATTGAGCATAAGGACGGTCAACACGCAGCTTAATCCTAACATCTGTTGGCACTAAGCCTTCTGCCAGGGATTTGTATTGGTAACCAGGATTCAACAAAGGCACGCCTACCCACATAAATGACTTATAAGCAGCATTTTTAGCTAAAACCGAAGGTTGCAGATAAGAATTTATAAATGTACGGCATGAATCATACCTTGAATTCATTATGTAGATATAATGCTTAGCACCAAATAGTACCTCTCCATAGTTAGACAACACCTGAGATGAAGGATTCCAGATCATATCGGCACCGCCGAATGATTTTTGCCATGAGTCTTCACCAAATGCGATATTCAGACGTTCACCTGTTTCCTGATTTATAGCATAACCGGGGAACCATGACATACCTGTATCACCTTGAGTGGCGGAATACACTGGTCTTCCATTGCCATCATATTCCATATTCCAGCTACTATGGCTACGCAGGTCGAATTTAGCAGTACCATTAGCAGAAAGGTCTTTAGATTCCTGCATTTCCAATACTACACATCGTGTCCATTTAGATTTATCAGATGTCAATACTACGTCTACACTGTGTACAGGGTACAGGCCAATTATTGTACCTTTTTTAGCAACACCAAAGCCGCATTGTCCACGATCATCATCGGCAGTTTCAGCTGCCAGTGTATATGGCGCCCATGTTGCACGCGTAGTAGCATATTTAGGTAGCAGGCTTTCAAAACGCTGAACGGTATCATAACCTACACCTATCCTGTCATTAAAGTCGCATCTAGAATAGGTATCCGTTTTCGCACCACTCCTTATCCAGTTTGTCAATTCCCTGGATTCACCATCATTCACACCGGCCAACCATGGTTTTGCAGGATCAGCAAATATGATGTCTGAAGTGATGTATCCGTTTGTACCAGCCTGGTCTGTACCTGGTCTGTTGTATTGTTGGATATTAACCGATAAACCATATTTTTCAATGATCTGCTCATTATAACCAACCATACCTAAGTTATTCTCCGTATAAATAACGTCACCGTTATCTACATTTACAAGCTTCCAGGAGCCAAAGGAATCGATACCATTCTCTGCATTCGGTTGATTATCACCCATTATATACAGTTCCCAGTTGGCTGCAGGTACTTTAACCGGATCTATTACTTTTATACTAAGAGGGCCATTACCTGCTTGGTATGTTGGTTGTACAGACTGGTGTACAAATACTGCAGTCGTTCCGGCAGAATCATATGCATTCATACCAAACAACGCTTCTTTTTCAGACTCATCAGAAAGTTGCAGGTTGTTATGGCCATTGCCGGTACCTTCTATCCTTTTAATGATAATACCATCACCATATGCAGAATTCAGTACAGTACCCATATCCCCATTGGCAGGATTAGGCATTGCAGTTACTACTTTGATAGGTGTACCGCCGGCACCATGTGAGCTTTCAATATAAGCTATATCCTGGGTAGAGTCAGCTTTCTTAGGATCGAACTCAGCAAAGTTGTTATAAGCATATGCTACAGCGACAAAGTAGTAACTACGGTAGTTTACAAAACGTTTTTCACTACCTGTTGCAAACTGGTCCAGTGTCAGTTGGAAGCTATGACTCAGCCCGCTATCTGCACCTATTACTTTTATAATTGGTACATATGTAGAGTCACTAACATCGGTATTCTTCTCATAGTTTATGATACGGGTGATACCATTTTTAATATCACATTGGAACACTTCCGCGGCAAGATCGGTATTCAGCTCGCCCCTGTCATTAAATATCTGTGCTGGCTGAACCAGGCTATTTTTAAGTTGGAATACACGATAACCTTCAAATTTATACAGCGAATCAGCAGTTCTTACATACTTAGCCGCTTTAACAGAAGATACACGGTACTTAGCAGCGGTATCTCTTCCGTAACGCTCACGGAAGTTATTGCTTGCAGCATCATTTACCAGATAAAATACCAATTTACGATCCAGCTCTCTTACTTCCATACGAGGCGCTTCCGGACCTTCGATGGTTTGGAAATTATTATCGAATAAGCCTTGTGCCAAATCATCGGCTACGCGTATTTTCTTAAAGCTTGTAGTAGGGCAGCCTCCAGCATCAGATACCCAAACGGCACCTATTGTGATATCGTTTACCACACCAGGTTCCAGAACGAAAGGACCAGAAGAGTGTACAAAACGGCGGTCGGCCGGCGGATTCTGACAATAACACTCAGACCATTCTGGCTTATCAGGATCGCCAAAGAACACAAAACGTGTGGTTGGGAAACCTGCACCATAAGCTCTTGATACTACAGGGCCGGAAAAGTCGTTACTAAACCTTTGACCATTCCTGATAGAACCCGTCATATAGTTATATATCTGCGCGCCGTTGTTAGGGTTACCAATCACACTATTATCATTGTTATAATAGGTAAATGATTCCATCTTCAGTTCTTGATAGCCAATTTTTCCACCACCTGAATCTACAGGACGTTTAGGGCCTTTAAAGAAGTCGATACCAACCATTGGTATTCTTGTACCATAGCTATTTGTACTACCATCACCATCCTGGCTTTTACCATTATATAATATACCAAGACCACGGTTTGTATCACAGCCTATATAGTCATCCAGATAGTAACCTAAGTCGGCATCCGTCCAGGTAGCAATATAAGTGCTATCCAGCCTCAGGTTGCTCCTGTTTACAAGACGGTAGTTATAGAAGGTAGCATCATTCAGGAAGTCTTTAGAAGAGAATGCAAACGCACTGGCTTGCACTTCTATACCAATGCCTTCTGTCTGAGATTGTTGCTTTACGTTACCCTTATCATTAAATACCCACCAGATATATTGATCACCTGTAATAAGTGGATAGTCACCAGACTCCCATTGATAAAGCCCATCGGCAGGACCATTATTAGGTCCAGCGACGTCTACGAATGGAGCATATTCATTCGGGTTGTTATCCAGATTCAGGCTTTCACCGCTCCTTCCAACAGCATCTTCATTGCCTTTTGCAGGCCATTGCTTTATTACATCAAAAGCCGGATCGTTCGCTGAAGATTTATCTGCTATTTCGCGAAACCTGTTGATATCAGCCCTGTTTACTTTCCAAAACCTATCCCACTGAGAGCAATCAGCGTCTGTTACAGAAGCCGATGCATCCAAAGGCCCAGGCCAATAGTCATTACCATCCTGCCTATATGTTTGTGCGGCTACCTTTAGCTGGCCTTGTTGGTCGTAACCTCCAATCCATACAGAGCCTGCGAACAACGAGTTTTTCTTACTGTTTTTAGGCACTTCATAACGGGCTTCCGCAGTACCGATATCCCACCACATATCACCACCTGTCATCAGTTTGGCGCGTACGTTGTTGATATCAAGGTCTATAGAAGCTTCTGCAGGCCTACAACTGGCAGCAGTAGTTTTTAGTTGCCCCCCTGTAGATGTTTTCTTGGGAGCGCTATTAATGTTTGGACGCGCGTTTGCCTGAACTGCCAAGCCGGCAATCGCAAGCATTGTAAACGCGAAACCTATTTTATTATTCTTACGCATCATAACTTATGAAGTTATATATCAATAATTTTTTAGAAACTTAATTGCAAACCAACATTTATTCTACGAGGCAAGTTAATGACATTAGGATTCATCAATGCCATGTTATAGTAATCTATGTAAGAAGCGGGGTTAGTTTGCAACTGCACGTTAGTCTGACCCTGAGGTGATGCCAGGTAACCGTCATCATCCGGACGACCGGTAAAGCCATTCAAACCACCAGGTAGTATGTCTTTCGTATTCAACAGGTTTTGAATTAGTACGAATGCGTTTACATACAATTGACTTTTCCTCAAGTCGCCTTCTTTTTCTTTGCGCAGTTTTATTTTAAAGTCTTTGTCAATCTTCATATCCAGATTGTAGTGCCAAGGCTGACGAGAACCATTTACACCACCTTCTACTACGTTACCTACTTGCAGTGGTTGGGCAAATTTAGTATATGGCTCACCGCTACGTGTACGGAAGATAAAGTTTACACCGGCATTTTGCAGTATATGACTGCCACCCACTATCGGGCCTTCGTTATCAGCGTAACGATAGTCAATCGTGGCAACAATGTTGTGACGGGAATCGTAATCCAACACGGTAACATACCTTAAGTTAGGCAAACCCGCAGATATAAAGTTTGCAAGGATGCCGGAACCAATACCACTTCTTTGTGTTGTGGAAGAGCTTGAACCTGTACCTTCTGCAAATTGCAGAGTATACGCTACGTTCATACGTATGTTATTAACACGACGCAAATCGTATGCAAGAGTAAGACCTTTGGTAGTAGAAAAGTCCCTGTTACCATAAGTATAATAAGTGGTAGGCCATGCATACAGGTAAGGACGAATCTGTATCATGTCTTTACGCTCCTTATAGAAACCTGTAATAGTGATCGCAGATTGCTTAGTCAACGCTTGTTTGAAACCTACTTCATAGTCAAACATCTTTGTAGACTTCAGGTTTGGGTTATTTATAACCTGCTGGGCATTCGTAGTCAGCCAGTAATAATCTGCTGCTGTAGCATATACACCTTCTAAAGGCCTTTGCACTAGTACGTCGTAGTGTGCAAAGAATAATGCCTGATCAGATATCGGGAATGAGAATGACAAACGAGGCATTACATTCACCTGTGGCTTATAGTCAGTAAATGAGTTATTAGGATT
Source organism: uncultured Bacteroides sp. (assembly GCA_902168085.1). Taxonomy (GTDB): domain Bacteria; phylum Bacteroidota; class Bacteroidia; order Chitinophagales; family Chitinophagaceae; genus Polluticoccus. The sequence goes on along the minus strand of CABHOP010000065.1, from coordinate 40,049 downwards.
GAATGAGCTATCCCTGATGTTCTCTGTAGGATTTTGCAGCCATGGTTGAGGATCGCGGCCATCACTATAGTTTTTCAGAACGGTAGGGTCTTCTATTAATTTACCTTTATAATCATACCAATTATCGCCATTACGGTAGCCGATGATTTTCTTGCGGGTAGATGCGTTGTTATCAACGTACACTACATAATCATCGCCAATATTTCCGGGTATTACACCATTGTTCAACTCATTAGTGATACCTCCGTCTCCGGCAATTTTACTAACAGTATTTACGGCATACAAAGAATAAGGGTCTTTCAGCACTTTAGTATTGGCATCAAAACGATCTATACGAAGGCCTATATTAAAGTTGATATCCTTAAATTGGAATTTATCCAGTACATAACCAGCGATATACGTAGGGCGATAACCTCCCAGGTCGCGTGTATAAGCACCGGTTGCATCTTTCTTAGTGAAGAAATCATTAAAATTAACCTGCCCTTTTTGCCTTTTACCAAGGTAATTATATCCGTAATAGCTAACAAACGGGTTACCACTGTTTTGCAGTTCATCTGCAGAGAACATATCCAGAGAGAACATAGAAGGATCATAATTATCAACATCTATGTAATCAGTTTTACCAACACCCAGTTTTTTTCTCAGGTTCATATCAAAAGCCGATTGAGAACCTGTATCCACCCTGTTATAATAAATAGTGTCGAAAGGAGATGGGGATACCAAGCCAGCTTCTACATCAGCCCTTGAATAGGTTTTACCACCTACTATAAACTGAGGGTTAGAGAAGTCAAGCGAAATATGCTTATTGGTCAACTGGCGTGCATATTGCCAGATGTTGGTACCGCCTAAGCTATTAGCCGCACTATACCCTCTTTCAACACGTTGTTGATAATACAGACCAAATTCTATTTGGTGCCTTGTTTTACCGGGCTGCAGGTCAAAAGAAGCATTCACATCAACAGCTATTTGGTCAACATTGGCATAACTGAATGAATTAAGAGGAGTACCAACGTTTGTAAACAGGCTATATGTGCTTTGAGGTAAATAACCATTCACAATACTTCCTTGACCAAGTATTTGAGCAAGGCTGCTTGGCGTGTAACCTACTTCGTTGAAGTACTGTGATGTGTAGTTTGCCAATACCGAGTTCAGATCAGATCTTTCATAACTTACTTTTGTAGAAAGCCTATCAGCTATCAGTTTTATTCCGGTTAAACCTGTACTATCATCAACACCTGGTCCATAAAATGACATATATTCATTATAAAACTTACCTACATAAGCATATTTAAATACGTCGCGTCCAAAATCAGGATGCTGTATATTCTGATATTCTTTTTGATAGTCGGCTTGTATAGTATAGTACGCATTACTGATCAACGGTTTTTTCTCATTAGGAGCTACTTGAGATTTACCAAACCTTTGTGTTAAACGAAGGAAACCACGTCCGGTATACTGTTGCACATCAGGAAATGCATTAGAGGAAAATAAAGAACCGGCGCGGCTGTAGGCTTTAGCATTAGAATAGCTAAATGTACCGCCGGCTGTCAGGTTCAGGTTATCTGTTAATTGGAAATCCAGCCTGCCATTTAAGCGGCCTTCTACCACAGCTGCATTTACACGTTGCTTGGAAGTTTCAAAATCATCAGCACGCAACATTTCTGTCGCAGGCCTGAATACCGGGGCACCGCTTTGGTTAGCCAGCGTTACAAGTGGGCGATCCTGAACACGTTGTAGTACATCGTCTTTTACTTTCAAATTAGGGTAATATGAAGGTCTTCTGTCTTTATCATAGTAAAAGTCACCATCTAACCTAAAGCCAACAACCGGCCTTTTATTTTTAAGACTATCTTTTTTACTAAACAACGGCCCAGATAAGTTAAAGTTTACCAGGTTGTGGCCATAACCGTCCACTGATTTTTCAAGCAACAATCCTGCATCCAGTCTCTCAGAAACACCTTTTGTAGTAATGTTTACCACACCACCAAGGGCATCGCCGTATTTTGCAGGCAAACCAGATGTCATAACCTCTACCTGGTCTATCGCATTCTGAGCCAGGTTCGTACCCCTGCTTCCATAAACGCGGATACCATCAATGATGTATGCTGTACCTTCACTACGGGCACCACCCAGGCTCAGCGCACCACCTTCTGTAGCCTGGTATACACCGGCGTTGGTTGATACTACTGAAGATGTATTACGGGTAGGCATGTTCTCGATCTCTTCTGAAGTGATGATCTTTTTCTCTTCAAACGGATCAATCAGAGGCACTTTATACGCTACTACCTGTACTTCATCCAGTTCTTTCTGGTTCAGTTCCAGATCTGCATTCAGGGCAGTAGTCTTGTCCGGGCTAACGATTACATCTTTTGTCAGCTTGGATTTGTAAGAAGCATAAGAGATCTTAACGTCGTAACGACCGGGGTTCAGCGGTTTGATAAGGTAGTTACCATCCTCGTCTGTCGCTGTACCACCTTTAGGCAAGCCACCCTGGCTTACCTCTACTATAGCACCAAGAATGGGCTGCTTTCTTTCATCCAGTACCTTACCGGTAATGGCACCAGACTGTGCCATGGCCGTGCCTGCAACGCCTAAAAACAGCAAAAGGAATAAATAACGTAGTGAACGTGTCATATCCTGCATTAATAAATTATTAACCAAATGAACGGTAAAGATAAAAACTTCTGTTAAAAGTACTACGGGAGGTAATAATTTTTGTCAGATTAATGTTTGTTTTCCTTATATTATCGTACTTACGCATACAACTTACCCATGTATGACAATTTTGCTCAGCAAAGATTTACTCATTTTATATATGGCCTCATAGCTGTAACCCGCTATATGTGGCGTCAATACTACTTCCGGGCGGTTGGCAATACTATCAAGCAAAGCCCTCATTTCTTCACTCATCTTGCTTAATGGTTCTTCTTCCCATACATCAATGCAGGCACCACGTATCTTTTTTTTCTGCAATCCATCCCATAATGCATACGTATCTATTACAATTCCACGTGATGTGTTTACAATAACGAAAGGTTTGCGCATTTTTTCAATAAATGCAGCATCCATATAATGGTAGGTGTCTTCCTGCAGCGGCACATGAAAACTAATAATATCTGCATCCTGCCATATGTCTTCCAGCGATGCTTTCGATACATATTTTGGATAGTCTTCCTGGTTATACTTATCATACACCATTATCTGCACATCAAAGCCCATCAGCTTTTTGGCAAATGCACGCCCTGTATGGCCAAAGCCTATAATGCCTATCGATTTGCCATCCAGCTCCACCCCCCTGTTCTCATCGCGCAGCCACAGGCCTTGCTTTACTTCATTATTACTTTTTATAATGCGTTTATTAAGGCTTAGCAGCATACCCAGTGCATGTTCGGCCACTGCATTGGCATTCCCCTCCGGGCTGCTGAAGCAGTTGATCCCTTTCGCCTGTGCATATTGCACATCTATCACTTCCATGCCGCTGCCCATGCGGCCTATCCATTCCAGCATGGGGGCATTGTCTATCAGTTCGCGGTTCAGTTGCAGGCGGGTAGATGTAATGACACCGGAGCAGTCACGTATCCTATCAAAAGCCTGCTGCTGGGTTATCTGCTCCTGCACCATACACTCATATCCGTTGGCCGTTAACCAATCGGTAAGTATGCGGTGTACAGGTGCGGCAATGAGTACTTTCCTATGCTGGCTCATGGCTGAAATTGCTTGTGCAGTGATACAAAATCGGCAACAGATAGCTGCTCGGCTCTTTTATCAAATATTTTATCGGTAAGCGCCTGGGGTGGTAAGGTACCTTTCAATGCATTGCGCAGCGTTTTGCGTCGCTGGTTGAAGGCGGCCTTTACCAGGTTAATGAATTTTCGTTTGTTATCTATCTGGTGCGGGTTTCGGGTGTTCTTCAGCCTGATGACACCGCTCTTTACCTTAGGCGGTGGCGTAAAGCAGTTTTCATGCACATCAAAAAGGTATTCCACATCAAAGAAAGCCTGCATCAGCACGCTGAGTATGCCATAGGTCTTTGAGCCTTCTTTGCAGGCCACGCGCTGCGCCACCTCTTTCTGAAACATGCCGATCACTTCATCTACCTGCGGCTCCCAGTCCAGCACTTTAAAGAGGATGGGCGATGAGATATTGTACGGGAAATTGCCGATGATACTGAACTGCCCTTCAAATGGCACATCGGCTTTCAGTATATCTTTTTCTATGATCTTGTCCTGCAATACCGGGTAGGTCTTTTTCAGGTACTCCACCTTCTCGGTATCTATCTCTATGGCTTTGTAGTCTACACCCGGCAGCTCTATCAGGTACTTGGTGATGGCACCACCACCGGGGCCTATTTCCAACAACTGTGTACCTTCGGTATGCGTTAACTGCGACACGATCTTGCGGCACATATTCTCATCGTGCAGAAAGTGCTGGCCAAGGCTTTTCTTTAAAGTGTATGGTTGCGACAAAATGTTATTATTGAAATTAATCTTTATACATCCTCTATGCGAATGCCAAAGTTAGTTTTAAACTTATCAAACTATCGTGCTTAAGTATAACTTTGCACCTTAATTTGACAATACAGCCAATGGAATTCAAGATAGTTCAGAAAAGCACAGGAAAAAACAACCTGTATATCATAGATGATGCAAAGGCCTTGCAGCAGATAAAATCACTCAATGCCGCAGAACTGAAATACGCCGAAGAAGCTATTAAAAAGGATGATGTACAAATAACCATCAACCAGTATGGCCATTTTATATTCATCTATTTACTGAAACCAAAGGCTACCGAGTGGATAGCTGCGGAAACCTGCCGTAAAGCGGGCGCCCAGTGGCAGGCTATCTTCCAGAAGCATAAACTGGCTGATATTACCATCACCAACCTGGGCGCTACAGCCAATGCCGCTTATGTAATGGCAGAAGGCATATCGCTGGCCGGCTACCAGTTTACAAAGTATCGCAGCGATGCTAAAAAGATAACCTATACACTTGATAGCATATCGTTCGACAAGCAATCGATAACCGTAAAAGAGCTGAACCAGCTTACTTACATCAACCAGGCTATATACCGTGCCCGCACGCTGGTAAATGAGCCGCTGAATTACCTTAGCGCAACACAGCTATCTAAAGAGATAACACAACTGGGCAAAGAAGCGGGTTTTAAAGTAACGGTGCTGAACAAGGCACAGATACAGAAGGAAAAGATGGGTGGCATACTGGCCGTAAACCGCGGTAGCATTCAGCCCCCTACTTTCACTATAATGGAATACAAGCCTGTAAAGGCCATCAATAAAAAGCCCATCGTGCTGGTGGGTAAAGGCATTGTGTACGATACGGGCGGCCTGAGCCTGAAGCCTACGGCAGCATCCATGGACCGTATGAAGAGCGACATGAGTGGCGCTGCACTGGTGAGTGGCGCTATGTATGCCATTACGAAAATGAAACTCCCCCTGCACATTATAGCACTGGTGCCGGCTACCGATAACCGCCCCGGCGAAGACGCCTATACACCGGGAGATGTGATAACCATGTACAGCGGTGCTTCTGTAGAAGTGCTGAATACAGATGCCGAAGGCCGACTGGTGCTGGCCGACGCGCTGCATTGGGCCAAACGTTATAAACCGGAACTGGTGGTAGACTTTGCTACACTCACTGGCGCCGCTTCGGTAGCCGTAGGCGAGCATGGTATTGTGTGTATGGGTACTGCAGGCGATAATACAAAACAGGCGCTACGCGATAGCGGTAACCGCCAATATGAACGCCTGGTAGAATACCCGCTGTGGGAAGAATATGGCGACCTGATAAAATCTGAAATAGCTGACCTGAAAAATGTAGGCGGGCCATCGGGTGGTGCTATCACGGCGGGCAAATTCCTCGAATACTTTACAGACTATCCGTGGATGCACTTCGATATAGCCGGTGTATCGTTTGCTACTTCCAAGCGTCATTATATGCCGGCAGGCGGCACCGCATATGGTATGCGCATGCTCCTCGATTTCCTGATGCACTACGGTAAAGCATAATTTTTTAAGACAACAGAACATTGCCCATGCAATCTCATACAGAAAAACCAATTATAGGCATTACTACCGGCGACTTGAATGGCATTGGCCCGGAGGTTATCATCAAAACACTAGCTGATAACCGCATACTGGATTTGTGCACGCCTGTAGTATTTGCATCTAATAAGGTTATCAACTTTTACAGGAAAAGTGCCAATACCGAACACCCGTTCAACTTTACCAGCACGAAAGACCTGACCAAGCTGAACCCTAAACAGGTAAACATCTTCAACTGCTGGGAAGAAGAAGTACCCCTACAACCGGGCGTACTTACAGAGCTGAGTGGTAAATATGCAGTGCGCTCTTTACAGGTGGCTGCACAATGCCTGAAAGATGGTGAGCTGGATGCCATTGTTACCGCACCGATACATAAAAACAATACGCAGTCTGCCGATTTTCCATATACCGGCCATACACCTTTCCTGAAAGAGAAATTTGGCGCAAAGGATGTGGTAATGATGCTTTATACCGACAACCTGCGCGTAGCACTGGTCACAGAACACATACCCGTAGCTAAGGTGGCCGATACTATTACCAAAGAACTGATACTAACCAAGCTTGGCATTTTAAAAGAAAGCCTTATTAAAGACTTTGGCATAGATAAGCCTAAAATAGCCGTACTGGGCCTGAACCCGCACGCAGGCGATGGTGGTCAGATAGGCAATGAAGATGAAGCAATAATAAAGCCTGCTATTGAAACCCTGCAGCAACAGGGGCATTTAGTATATGGCCCCTACAGTGCCGATGCGTTCTTTGCACGCAGTAGCTTTCTGCAGTTCGATGCAGTGTTGGCCATGTACCACGACCAGGGGCTGATACCTTTTAAGGCCATAGCACATGGCGAGGGCGTGAACTACACGGCAGGCTTGCCCGCCATCCGCACATCGCCCGACCATGGTACGGCTTTCGATATAGCAGGCCAGAATATTGCCGACCCTTCATCCTTCCGCGAGGCCCTGTTCCAGGCTATAGACCTGCTGCGCCAGCGCCGGGAATATGCTGCCAACACTGCCAACCCCATTAGGAGGGGAAGGATAGAAAAAGAAAAAGCCAACAGCACATCAGAAAAGATGGAATAAACGAAAACACTTAAAAAGCCTGCCAATCGGCGGGCTTTTTTTATTGGTATTATGGCAGGGTTTTTTATCCTGTAAGGCGTATCAAAAAACCCCGGTATGAAACGCGATGGAAACATGGAAAGCCTGTGGCAGCATGGCATGGAGCAATATCAACCTGTCAACCAATGGAATAGAGATGAAATTTATGATGTACTGATAGTAGGGGGAGGTATTACCGGCCTTACCACAGCATTGCTATTGCAGCAATCCGGAAAGAAATGCATAGTGGCCGAAGCTCATAATATAGGTTTCGGCACCACAGGGGGTACCACCGCACACCTCAATACCACCCTCGATAGTTCTTACGATCAGATAGAAAAGAACTTCAGCAAAGAAGCGGCACAACACATAGCTATTGGCCTGAAAGAAACACTGGTGATGATAGAAAAACTCATTTCGCAGTATAACATCGACTGTAGTTTTTCTTACCAACCGGCCTACCTGATAGCAGAAACCATACAGGAACAGCAAATGCTGGAAACTATGGTAGAAGCGACCAACAGAGCTGGTGTTCAGGCTGCTTTTGTGCCTCATGCACCTACACCTCTGCCTTATCGCAAAGCCTGTATGATAGAACAACAGGCACAGTTTCATGCTACAAAATACATCTACGGCCTTGCCAAAGCCTATGAGCAGGAAGGGGGCGTATTGCTGCAATACTGTATGGTGAACAACACTGCGCACGATGAATATTTTACTGCCGATACATCGCTGGGTGAAATAAAGGCACGCAAGCTGGTGTATGCCACGCACATACCGCCGGGTATCAACCTGCTGCATTTCAGGTGTGCACCTTATCGCAGTTATGCTGCAGCTTTCACCCTGCGCTCAGGCGAATACCCCGAGGGGCTTATATACGACCTGAAAGATCCTTATAACTATTTCCGCACACAGGAAGTAGATGGAAAGAAATATCTTATCGCCGGTGGTTGCGACCATAAAACAGGTGATGATGTCAACACACAGGAACGCTTTCGCGAACTGGAGGCTTACCTGCATAATCTTTACGATATAGATTCCATAGATTATAAATGGTCTTCCCAATATTTCAATAGCGCAGATGGCCTGCCGTATATCGGCTTATTACCGGGCCATACAGAGACATACACCGCCACCGGGTATTCCGGAAATGGTATGATACTCGGCTCACTGGCAGGCATCATCCTTTGCGACCTGCTGATGGAACAACCCAATATGTACGCCGATTTGTTGTCGCCATCGCGCATCAAACCTATTGCCGGCTTCAAAGAATTTGTAAAGGAGAATGCAGATGTCATCAGCAAGTTTATAGGCATGCGTTTTAGCTACGAAAAGGTTAGCCAACTGGCTGAATTGGCTCCGGGTGATGCGGTACTGGCCAAATGGGAAGACAAAAAAGTAGCCCTGTACAAGGACGATAATGGCAAAATACATGCACTGGACCCCGTATGCCCGCACGCAGGCTGCCTGGTAGCCTGGAATATGGCAGAGAAAAGCTGGGATTGCCCTTGTCATGGCTCCCGCTTTAGCTGCAATGGTGCACTGCTGACAGGGCCGTCAAGAAAAGGCCTTACATCGCTGTTGTGGGAAGATATTGAAGGGGATTAATGGCTTTGATAAACGATAACCCCAAACCATTAACTTTGAGGTTTTTCTGACAGACTCATGTTGCACTTCGAACGATTTACGCTGGATAATGGATTACGTGTATTGGTACACAAAGACGACACTACCCCCATGGTAGCTGTAAATGTGCTGTATGATGTAGGCGCAAGGGATGAAAGCCCCGAACGCACCGGCTTTGCCCACCTGTTTGAACACTTGATGTTTGGTGGCTCTGAAAATATTCCCGAATATGACGAACCCCTGCAGATGGCAGGCGGTGAGAATAACGCCTATACTACCAACGACATAACTAACTATTACATACAACTGCCGCTGGCCAATATCGAAACAGCCTTCTGGCTGGAAAGCGACCGTATGAATGCGCTGGCCTTCAGTGAAAAAAGTCTGGATGTGCAGCGCAAGGTAGTATGTGAAGAGTTCAAGGAACATTACATCAACAAACCCTATGGCGATACCTGGGAACACCTGCGCGCCTTGGCCTATACCACGCACCCCTACCGCTGGATGACGATAGGCAAGGAACTAAAACATATTGAAGAAGCGCAACTGGATGATGTGAAGGCGTTCTTTTACAAACACTACCGGCCCGTTAATGCCGTACTGTGTGTGGCAGGCAATGTAACGACCGAACAAGTAAAGCAACTGGCCGAAAAATGGTTTGGTGGCATACCTGCGGGCGAAAAGTATAACCGTTCTTTACCGGCAGAACCGAAGCAAACACAAGCCAGGATGAAAGTGCAGGAGGTGGATGTGCCGCTGGATGCCCTGTACAAAGCATGGCATATGGAAGGCCGCATGTCGCCCGGCTACTATGCTGCCGACCTGATAACCGAGATAATGGGTAATGGCTTCTCATCGCGCCTGTATCAAAGGTTGGTGAAAGAGCAACAGTTGTTCAGCAATATCAGCTGCTACCATACCGGCAGCACCGACCCCGGCTTGCTGGTAATAGAAGGCAAAATAGTAGAGGGCAAAACACTGGAACAAGCCAATGCTGCTGTAGATGCCGAAATAGCTAAACTGGTAAGCGGTGGCGTAACAGAAGAAGAACTGGCAAAAGCAAAGAACAAGATAGAGGCGATGATCACTTTTGAGGATATGACCCTGCTATCGCGCGCCAACAACCTGGCATTTTATGAGTTGCTGGGCGATGCCGCCCTCATCAATACCGAATGGGATAAATACAATGCCGTTACCGCAGCCTACCTGCAGGAAACAGCAGCTACGGTATTTGCTCCGGAAAATGCCAATACACTGTTCTACAAGAAAAAATCTTAATCATATTTCCCCATCTTAAGCAATGCTTTTCGAAGGAAAATTTACAGAGGGCCAGCAGGCATTCGATAACAGGATAACACAACTTTTCGGCATCCGATACCCCATCATACAAGCGGGTATGATATGGGCATCGGGCTGGCAGCTGGCAGCAGCCGTGAGCAATGCAGGCGGACTCGGCATCATAGGCGCAGGTAGCATGTACCCCGATGTATTGCGCGAGCACATACAGAAATGCAAGCAGGCTACAGACAAGCCATTTGCGGTAAACCTGCCATTGCTATACCCCGATATTGATAAGCACATTGCTATTATACTGGAAGAAAAAGTACCCATCGTTTTCACATCGGCCGGCAACCCTAAAACGTGGACGGGCAAGCTGAAAGAAAACGGCATTACGGTAGTGCATGTGGTATCCAGCGCCAAATTTGCTCGCAAGTGCGAGGAGGCCGGTGTAGATGCCGTAGTGGCCGAAGGCTTTGAAGCCGGCGGGCACAATGGCCGGGAAGAGACAACCACGCTTTGCCTTATTCCTGCCGTTCGCGAAGCCATCAGCATACCGCTGATAGCAGCAGGTGGCATCGGCAGTGGCCGAACTATGTATAGCATAATGGCACTGGGCGCTGAAGCCGTGCAGGTAGGCAGCCGTTTTGTATGCACGCCGGAGGCATCGAGCCATATGGCATTTAAGGAGGCAGTAGTAGCCGCCGGTGAGGGAGATACCGTGCTGACCCTGAAAGAGCTGACCCCTGTACGCCTTATTAAAAATGATTTTTACAAAAAAGTAATAGCCGCCGAAGAAGCAGGGGCTGATAAAACCGCGCTGGAGTTGCTTTTAGGGCGCGGCAGGGCAAAGAAAGGCATGTTTGAAGGCGACCTGCAGGAAGGTGAGCTAGAAATAGGACAGGTAAGCAGTATGATAAAGGATATAAAACCCGCAGCCGAAATTGTACAGGAAATGTGGGCCGACTTTAAGAAAACGGCGCAAAATCCTTTCTTATATTAAGAAATAACATTACTTTCATGTACCTAAAAATTAGTCCCGATATGCAAAAACTATACTTAGCATTTCTTTTGATATTGTGTGGAACGGTTGCAAATGCCCAGATAAATGGACCCGATACGGTGTGCCTGGGTACGCCTGTTGAATTTACCACTTCATATAATGCCAAGACTTATGCCTGGGCACCGGATACCATCTACACCAGCCCTATGGGCATGAGTGCTACAAAAGTGCTGCAGAAAGGCGACCTGGAGCAGCCACGTGGTATGGTCATCAAACCGGAAGCAGGTAATTATTATGGCTTTGTGGTAGAAAATGATGGCGAACTGATACGTATGGATTTCGGTTCAAACCCTACTTCTACACCTTCTACTACCAACCTGGGCGACCTGGGTGGTGTACTGGGCGATAGCTGCATAGGCCTGGATATAGCACAGGACGGCGGTAGCTGGTATGGCTTCATTACCCGCAATAAAAGGTTGATACGCCTGAACTTTGGCAGCTCACTGACCAATACACCAACAGCTACGGTTGTAACTTCTCCTTTTGCTTATGGCTACCAGATAACACTGGTAAAATTCAACAGTGAATGGCTGGGCTTCGTGGCAAACAGGCAGGGTTTTGGTGGCAACAATATTGCCCGGCTCGACTTTGGTAACTCACTTACCAACGTGCCTACGATGACTACTATCAGTAATTTCGGTTCCGTAAATGCCCCGATAAATTTTTCACTGCTGAATGATAACGGCGCATGGTATATGCTGGTGGTAAACATCGGCAACGGCAACCTTACACGTTTCAGCTTCAGCTCAAACCTGAAAAACAACAGCCCTGCAGCCATATCACTGGGTAACCCTAATAACAGGCTGTTCAACCCGCGCGCTATCAGCATCATAGCCGATGAAAATGACCTGTATGCTTTGATAACTAATGAAAGCAGCAGGGTAACCAAAGTATCATTCAGGAACGGCATTACCAACACACCAACAGCTACCGACCTTGGCAAATTCAGCATTGACGGCAGCAAAATAGCATTTACTTCCACTTTATGGCATAACAACCAACTGTACATGTTTGGTTCCAGCTATTCAGATACCTGTATCTACAGGTACAATAACATATATTCACTGCCTGCCAATTCGCAGACAGCACTGGCCAATAACGGTTTCTCTCAAACCATGAATAAAAAAGGCCTGCAAACCGTTACACTGCACTGCGACCAGGGTTTAACATCAGGCCCAAGGTCTTTCAGCAAAGAGGTATTTGTGGTAGATGCCGTGCGCATAGCTATTAAACAATGGGGCGACACACTGTACGCATCCGGCACGCCGTGCGAAAAATATGTATGGCGCTTTAACGACGTAGAAATACCGGGTGCTGAAGACGATACTTTGATACCAACACAAGAAGGTATTTACAGCGTAACGGGTTCTATTGCTTCCTGTTCAGATATTTCTACCTTCCAGTACTTCAGTGTTGGTGTGAATGGTGTTGCCAATACACAAGCCCTGGATGTTTTCCCTAACCCATCTACCGGTTTGGTAAACATTAAAGTTAATGGCATCAAAACAGCTAACGCTACCATCAAATGCTACAACATGCTGGGCACATTAGTAGCAGTTAAAGAAGCTACTGCGGTAAATGGCACTGTAAATACAACACTCGATATGTCGGCCCTGCCTAAGGGCACCTACCATATATCACTGCAAACTGCCGATGGCAGCCGCGTTGCAAAACAGGTAGTACTACAATAACACAACATTATGCTTTAATAAAAAGCCCCGCAATTGCGGGGCTTTTTTATATTCTTACTTGTTGGTTGCATACTAATCCAGCAGGTAATTATCATTGTCCGATATCAGGTTCAGGTTTATCTGGTCCATGCCCGATATGCCTTCTATGGAGCCTTTGATATTAGCCGCGTTCAGCAATGCTTTCTCCAGTTGTTTCTCCCGCGCCTTCCAAAGCTTTTCCATCTGCTCACGCTCTTTCACTATCGACATGCGCATAGACAGGAAGCCCTCACGTATCGCACTCCATTGTTCCGAAAATTCGCTGCTGGTAAGGTAATTATATAACAGCGTCATCTTATCGCCTTTATTCTCCTGGCTTTTCGATGCATTATATACACGTATGATAAGGTCGCGCAGCACCGTTGTCAGTGCGCGCACTTCGCTGAAGGTACACACCCACACACCGTCCTTCTCTCCAAAGCAATCCATATCTTTTGGCATGGCCTGTGTCACCAGCACGGCAACATCAGCACCCTGGCTGCGCATATCGGCTTTCAACTTTTCTATCCAGTCGCCGCCAAAGTTGGTGGTGCGTTTACTTTCATAAATGATCTTTCCACATTCCTGCCCAAAGCTGTTGCGCACCGTTTGTATGCAGTCTGCACCGCGCACCCCTTTCCCCACTTCGTTCACCATGTCAAACGGAAAGGAACCACGCAGCATATCTTCCAGTATCAGTTCCTGCACCTCGCCCTGTAGCTGCATAGAGCCTTGCTCCTGCTTACGGCGCATTTCATCGGTCAGCTTTTTCTGGTCTTCCAACTGCTTTTCCAGCTCTTTCAGTTTTAGCTGGTGCTCATGGTCTTTCAGCTTATTACGCTCATCTTCTTCCCTGCGTATGGTTTCGGTAAGGCGCACCCGTTCGTCCAGCAACATCTGCTGCAGCTTCAGGTCCAGCTCTTTTTCCTTGCTGATGATCTCCTGTTCTTTCTTTATAAATTCCAGTTCTTTTTCGCGGGCGGCTTTCAGCTTATATTCATTCTCCGCATTCGATTGCTGCAGTAGCTTCATCTGCACTTCAAAATCGCCCGCCACCTGCTTGCGGATGTGTTGCTCCATCTGCGCAACCTGCTCAGCCTCTTTCCGCTTAAACTCGTCTTCCTTTTTGCGCTGCCACTCCACCATCTGCGAGCGTAGTTTTTTCTCTACCTCGTCGCGTATGGCATCGTTCGGCTCAAACTCATGCGCACAGTTAGGACATATTATCGTAGTATTCATACTTTATCTCTGCCTTGGAAAATACGAAGTTCGGATTTATGTAGCATCGGTTCACTTTATTATTTTTATGTACTTTTCAGTCCCCATGCGCTTGAAATATATTGCTTTTTTATGTTTCATTTTGACGGCATTGCCTATGTACGGGCAGCTAAATGATGCTGCCCAGAAAAGCTATGAAAAGGCTATGGGCTTCATGCTGAAAAAAGACAAGGCAAAAGCTATAGCGCACATGACCGATGCTATACGGCAGGATAAAACCTTTGCCGAGGCCTACAGTGCACTGGGCGAATGGTATTTCCGCGATCATAAATATGCACTGGCCGTGCAGGTATTTAAAGATGCATCCAACAATTGCCGGAACGGTGCTAGGTTGTTTGCATTGCCTTTGGCCAAAAGCTATTTATCAAACTACGAACCCAATGTAGCCCTTCAGATCATCAATAGCTTTGGCACTGTAAAGGAGCGTAACAGTTGGGCATTGCTGCGCGAACAGGCCTATTTCATGCGGCAGGCACTGGCACAACCGCTGCCCGATACGCCACGTAACATGGGCATCCGCATCAATACGCCGGAACCTGAAATGCACCCATGCCTTACGGCAGATACGCTCAATCTTTTCTTCACCCGCCGGCTGAATGGGATTGATGATGATTTCTATACATCGCACGTAGATAGCTGTGGCGGATGGTTTACCGCCCGCAATATGGGGTCTCCGCCTAATACACTGCACCACGAATCGGCACAAACCATTTCGGGCGATGGACATTACCTGTTCTTCATGCGTTGCGATAACCGCAGCGAAAATGGCTGGGACCAGGGGGGCTGCGATTTGTATATGGCCTATACTGCCGATAGCATCTGGAGCCAGCCGGAAACTTTTGGTGCTACTATCAATACACCGGCCTACGAAGGCATGCCCTGCCTATCGCCCGATAACAGGGAACTGTATTATGTAAGCAACCGTGAAGGCGGCTTTGGCGGAATGGACATCTGGATGTCGAAGTTTGAGAATGGGCTGTGGCAGGCGCCGTGCAACCTGGGCCCGGAGGTGAATACACCGGGCGATGAAACAGCACCGTTTATCCATATAGATAACAATACGCTGTACTTTGCCAGCAATGGCCACCCCGGCATGGGCGGTACCGACTTGTATTACAGTCGACGTATCAATGACACTACATGGGGCAGTCCGCAGAATATGGGCTACCCGCTCAATACTGCTGCAGATGAGAACAGCATTTGCGTAACGATAGATGGCCAGCGTGCCTACCTGGCATCCGATAGGGATAGTGCCGGTGGCAACTTCGATATCTATGAAACCCGCCTGCCGCACCAGTTGCAGCCCGTACCGGTGGCTATCATCAAAGGCTTTTCTGTAGATAGCATCAGCCGTGAAAAACTAACGTACACCAGCATTTATATCAACGACCCTAAGACCAATACCCCCGCATATCATTATGTATCCAACCGGGGCGATGGCAGCTATATGATAACACTGCCTGCGGGTTACAACTATACCTATGCTGCCGATCGCATCGGCTACAGTGAAATAACCGGCAACATAAACCTTACGGGCAAAGAGAATATTGAGAAGCTGAGCTACGATATAGCACTGCTGCCGCAGGGCTACCAGAAACCCATATACGATACGTTGATAGGTACCATTCATTTCCCCATCAATAGCAAAAACCTGAACGATTCTGCAAAAGCAGCAATACAAAACATCCTGTCGCCCTGGCTCGACCAGAAGAATATTATAGTGATGGTGAATGGCTACACCGATAACTCCGGCAACCCAATGCTGAATGAAGAACTGTCGTACCTGCGCGCCGGCCTTGTGGGCACCGAAATAAGCACACTGGGCATAGACCCTGTAATGATAGAAGCACGCGGCTGGGGAGAAGCCAACCCCGTGGCCCCCAACGAAACGGATGAAGACCGCAACCTCAACCGCAGGGTGGAGATCATCATAAGGCGCTGAGTACATATACCGCTTTATTAGCATGGATTATACTGCGCCAGCTTCACTGTTTTTTTCTACTTTTACCCTGCAATAAACTGAATTATCAAATATATGGCTCATCAATTGTTACAAGGAAAGAAAGGCATCATCTTCGGCGCGCTCGACGAGCGTTCTATAGCATGGAAAACAGCCCTGCGTGCTGTTGAGGAAGGCGCTGAAATAGTGCTGACCAATGCCCCCATCGCTATGCGTATGGGCAAGATAAATGAACTGGCAAAACTTTGTAATAATGCCCCTGTGATACCTGCCGATGCCACATCTGTAACCGACCTGGAAAACCTGCTGCAAAAAAGCATGGAACATTTTGGTGGCAAGGTAGATTTCATCCTGCACTCTATTGGCATGTCGCCCAATGTGCGCAAGGCGATACCTTATACAGATACCAATTACGATAACTTCCTGAAAACACTGGATATATCTGCGCTGTCGCTGCACAAAGTGCTGCAAAGCGCCATGAAGCTGGATGCTATAAAAGAATGGGGCTCTGTAGTAGCCCTTACTTACATAGCGGCGCAGCGCACCTTCCCCGGCTACAACGATATGGCCGAGGCTAAGGCCCTGATGGAAAGCATAGCACGCAGCTTTGGCTACCACTACGGCTTTGCTAAAAAGGTACGTGTCAATACCATTTCACAATCGCCTACCATCACTACGGCCGGTTCGGGTGTATCGGGCTTCGATGCCTTCTTTACCTATGCCGATAAAATGTCGCCGTTGGGCAATGCTACAGGCGAGCAATGTGCAGACTATTGCCTGAGCCTCTTCAGCGATTATACCAAGATGGTAACGATGCAGAACCTCTTCCACGATGGTGGCTTCTCCAACACAGGTGTTAGCCTGGCTATCATCGAAGAAATGGAAAAAGCAGCGAAGGCCTAGTTACAACACTAAAAACAGCAATAAATCTTTTCATGAATCGTTTTAAGCGTATGCAGTTGACTAAATGGAGTGGCTTATTGCTGTTAAGTATATTCTTTTACCAATCGCAGGCGCAGGTAATAGGTGGCAATTATGCCATGGAATACCTGCGCCTGCCTAATTCCCCGCATATATCGGCACTCGGCGGCATGCATGTGGCCAGTTCCGACCAGGATATATCTTTTGCAGGACAAAACCCTGCTTTGATGCGCCCTACCCTGCACAACCAGCTGGGGCTCAATTACAATATTTACTACTCAGGTGTGGGCATTGCCAACCTGCTGTATGGCTACCACCTGCCAAAGATCAATACTTCATTTGCCCTCGGCGTGCAGTACATCAACTATGGCAAATTCACACAAACGGATAATGTAGGAAATGAGTATGGTGAGTTTCGTGCTACGGACTATGCCATATCACTTACCGCATCGCGCCAGTACCGCGAAAAATGGCGCTATGGTGCTACGCTGAAGTATGCAGGTTCAAAACTGTATGATAAATCGGCAATGGGTGTGATGGCCGATGTAGGGGTAAGTTATTACGATACGGCCAGCCTGTGGCACATAGGCATCGTAGCGAAGAATATCGGCTACATGGTGAAGAAGTACAACCCTTCCAACCCCGCAGAACCACTGCCTTTCGATGTGCAGATAGGTATCTCCAAACAGTTCAAACACCTGCCGTTGCGTTTGTTCACTACCATTCATCACCTGTACGAGTGGGATGTGCGCTACGATAATCCTGCCGATGCGGAAGTCAACCTTTTCGGGGGACAGGATAGCAGTACCAAAAAGAAATCACATTTCACCGATAAGCTGTTTCGCCATTTCATATTCGGTGCAGAAATCACGCTTGCAAAGCGCCTTACCATTACCGGCGCCTACAATCACCTGCGCCGTAGCGAAATGGCAATAAAAGACAAATCGGGGCTTGCGGGCTTCTCATTCGGTGCGGGTTTATACCTCAACAAATTCCAGGTGCATTATGCACGCTCTTATTATCACCTTGCGGGTGCTTACAATGAAATAGGCATCAATATGCAGCTGAATAAGCTATTCGGCATTGGCAAGTTTGGCGATAAAGTGAACTGGAGCGATACTTACCAGGGCTGGTAATATCTTATTCCTCTTCTTTCTTTACTTCCCCGTGATGCGGAAAATTGAATAGCAGCGAGCTCAGCACCGGCAGTATAAATATGGCGATGCTTACGAACGATGTAATGATGTCGCCCCATATTACCGGGTGTTCGCCATGCGGCAGGTGTTTGCCTTGCGACTCTAAGCACGACTGCGGCCCCTCGAGAAACAGCGCAAAGGATGAACATGGCTGAAAGTGTGCAAAGACGGAAAGTGTCAGTTTACAGCCCAGTAGCGCTATTACAATATAGGCACAGGTATCCAGGAAGGGGTATTTTTCCATCAGCCTTACAAAACCTTGGGCCACAAAGCGCATAGCCAGAATGCCGATGAATACGCCTGCCCATATCAGCACAATGTTCTTGGTATAAGCATTGGCCGCTATTACATTATCTATAGAAAAGGCAAGGTCCATCAGTTCCACCAGTATCACCGTTGCCCAGAAAGGGCCGAAAGCCCCCAATGTTTTGCGATAGAGCCAACTCTTATGTGCCTGTTCCAGTTCTTCTTCTATCAGTTGTTCTTCACTTTTCTTTTTGCGGAAGAAGAAGTGCTTAATAGCCAGTATCAATAAATAAATACCACCTACGGGTTTAAACCACCATACCTGTATCAGCAGGGAGGCAAACAGCAGGCAGATACCACGGAAAACATACGCACCAATAATACCATACTTCAATGCCTTCTTGCGTTGGTCCTTTGGCAAGTCCAACACCATAGTAGCTAGTACGGCGGCATTATCTACAGAAAGCAGGCTTTCTATTAAAATCAGGTTGAGAACAACGACCAGCGATGGCCCGGGGTTGGCAATGATCTGCTCAAAGAGCTGCTCCAGATTTTCCATTAGTAAACGTAGTGCGCCAAAGTTAGCATCTTACCACTAATCACAGTGGCAGGAACAACACATTATTATTTTAATAGCTTGACGTATTCCACTGCCGAGCCGTTGATGCTCACAGAAAGCACATATACACCTTTGGGCAAGTCTGCGGCAGGTATCGCTAAGCTATCTGCACCCACACCCTGCCACAGTACTTTTCCTGTCATATCGGTAAGGCGGCAATAGCTGTTCAGCGGCATATGGCGTATATACCATGCATCAATAGCAGGGTTGGGCGATACGGATATATTGCTTTGCACCACGTCTTCAATACCAACAATAGTGGCATCTTTTGTAATAAATACCGAGCGGTTCAGCACATGGTTATTGGGGTCTATTTCAAAGCCGGTCATTGCATTGTCCCATTCCAGCGTGTAGGTTTGGCTATTCGCATTGTTATATAGCTTAATGATTTTATCACCCGCTGCAGATTTCAGCTTCACCTCCAGCGGCATATGGAAGCAGGCTACCGATGCAGGCTTGCTGGTGGTCTGAGTTATCTGCAGGTATACTTTATTACCATCCTGGTACCACTTGCCGCCATACGTAGGGTACCCCTCGCCATACACCCATTGGTTGAAGAAGGTATCAAGGTCGGTGCCATATACCTGCTCTGCTATGGTTTGCAGGTCGGCTGTCACGGCAAGGCCGCGGGCATATTGCTGCTGGCATGTTTTCAGCACCCGGAAAAAGAGGCTGTCCTGTGGTGCCAGGTAGCGTAGCATATGTGTTACCGATGCGCCTTTTTTGTACGTCAATGCGCCGTCAAAAATGCGGCTCACACTCGTCGTATCATCTACGTATACACTACCGGCACCCACCATCGCCGAACCAAATACACCGGTACGGTAAGCGGTAGTAGCCGCTGCTCCGCGAAACTGCTCTACAAACAATTGTTCGCAGTAAGAAGCAAAGCCTTCGCTCATCCATATATCGCGCCAGCTGGCATAGGTTACGTTGTTGCCCCACCACTGGTGTCCCAGTTCATGCGCTATCAGGGTTACATCGCTGTAGCCGCCGGTACCCAGGGTAGTCATGGTTTGGTGTTCCATACCCCCCATCAGTGGCGACATGCAGTGGCCATACTTTTCCTTATCAAAAGGATAGCGGCCAAATAACGTAGAGAAATGGTCTATTATCAACCCCGTGCTATCCAGCGCAGCTTTTGCCTGTGGTGTAAAGTGCCCGGGTGTATTATATACATAGTTCTGCACCAGCATCGAGTCGTTGCTGCCATCGGTAAAATGCATATAGTAGCTATACTCATTGTAGGGCGCTACGGCTACAGATACCAGGTAGTAATCTATAGGGTAGGCGGTCTTCCATTCATAGCGCAGCTTGTTGCCGGGCATCGTTGTAGTTTGCATCAGCAATCCGTTACTGCCCACCTTCAATGTATCAGCTACCGTAACCCACATATCCACGCTGTCTATCTTATCAGTAAGCGATTGTTTACAGGGCCACCAGTCGTCGGCAAACAGGTCATCGCTGATAGAATACATCAGCTTAAATCCGTCTACAGTAGTAACAGGGTGCAGCCCACCTGTAAAGAACTGCCCGTTCCCTGCATTGGCCTGCCCATGATAAAATACCTGCGCGGTGAAACCTGTGCCATTCACTAATGGCGCCACCAGGCTCACTCTATGTACACTACCTGTGCTAACCACAGGCAGTACCTGCCCGTCCACCTTTACGGAATCAACCGTCAGCAGGTCATTCAGTTCAAAGGCATATATGCCCATGGCAGGCACCACTACTTTAGCTGTTGTGGTCACGTTACCACTTACGTCGGTAGATGTATTGGTGAGGGCAATATCAAACTTCACATGCTTTATATCGTAATCATTCTCTTCGGGCGTAGCTACAGTTGTCTTTGCACCCGTACCTTGCTGCTGCCTGCGGTCGGCACATAGCTGGCTTGCATTGCCACCCTTGGCCATAGTGGTTTGCGCCAGCAGGCAACACAATACTATAGGTAAACATCTCATCATACAGCAGTTATATTTTTATCAGTTTTAAGGTGGCTATCTTCTTTTCGTTTTGCATTATGGTGAGTATATACATACCCTTGTGCAGATAGTTGGCATCTATCACACTGCTCTTTGCTGCACCATTACCATATCGCTTCATCATCCTACCTGCAATATCTGCTAATAGCATGTCACAACCTTCAGGCAACCCTGCCACATACCAATAGTCCTGCGAAGGATTGGGAAACACTATAATGCTGTTTGAAGTTAATTCATTTAACCCTAACTGCGGGTCACGCCTGTTTATGTTTTCACCGTTCAGTATCCAATTGTCGGGGTCTATCTGCACTTGGGTTATCATTTTGTTCCAGCTCAGCTTTACCATTTGTTCATGGCTGGTGTTGTGAAGGATGATGGTAGTGTCGCCCTGCGGCCCCATCAGCCTTATTGGCATCGGCATATCATACGCCGCTACCGACTGTGGTACAGCCGTTTCCTGTTGCAGTTTCAGGAATACATCTGTCTTTATCTTGTTCCAGGTAATGCTATATACCGGATACCCTTCGCCGTATATCCATTGATTGAAAAATGTAGTGAAATCCCACCCGGTTATCTCTTCTGCCAATGCTTTAAAATTCGCAGTGGTAGCATTACCAAAAGCATACCTGCTTTGATAGGCCTTTAGCAATGCAAAGAACTTTTCATCATCATCCATAAGATAGCGTAGCATATGTATCACCGCCCCGGCCTTGTTGTACGATAACCTTCCATCAAATATGCGGTCATCGTTTGTGGTATCATCTACATACACGGCGCCCCCTTTTGCCTCTGCCGATATGACCCTGTTATGTATGGTGCGCATATGCATGGCTGCATCCTCACGGCGCCAGCGCTGCAGGAACAAGTATTCGCCATAAGTAGCAAAACCTTCATTCAGCCATATATCGCGCCAGGAGGCACAGGTAACATGGTTGCCAAACCATTGGTGCGCTAGTTCATGTGCCGTTAGTAGCGGGCCAAAATCACCTTGCGTTGTCATGGTTTGGTGCTCCATACCACCGGGTAGCGGCACTAAGCAGTGTCCATATTTTTCTTTATCAAAAGGATAAGGGCCAAATAACGCTGCAAAGTGCTGCAGCATCTGTGCAGTACTGTCTATACCCGCTTTATAGGTTTGCAATGCATTCGGCACATCGTAGATAAAATTCTGCACCGGTAATGGCATGCTGCTGCCGGGCATCGCTACATTGAAACTGTAATCGGTATAGGGCGCTACCGCAGCCGATAGCAGGTAATAGGCTATAGGATAGTTTGTATGCCATTCATAACGCTGGTAGCCATTACCCAATGAGGTTACATTTTTAAGCAATCCATTACTGCCTGCCTTCAGCCCGCCGGGTATGGTTATCCATATGTCTGCACTGTCTATCTTATCTGCCAGCGATTGCTTGCAGGGCCACCACCTGTTGCCCATATACGGTTCACTCAGTGTGTAGGTCACCATCACCCCCCACGGGTCGGCTACGGTGTTGTTAATGCCTGTTCTGTAATAGCCATTCCCGGGGATGGGTTGCCCGTGATAATGCACCCTTGCCGTAAAGCTTTGCCCCGCATTCAGCGGCGCGGGTATAGTGGCGGTATGCACTAATCCATTACGTGTAACTATTGCGGGTATATCATTAATAAAAACAGAATCGGCAACCAATGGTGTATCCAGCTCAAATACATAGGCAGGCATTGCATCGGCCACTACGGTGGCTGTGGTAGTTACCTGCCCACTGATGGCCGAAGAAAGGTTGGTAAGCTGTATGTCGAATTTCACATGCTTTACATCATAAGCATCTTCTGCGGCATCTGCTATGGTTACTTTCATAGCATTGGCACTTTGCCTTTTTATGGCCGCACATCGTTCCGCTACATTTTCCTGGGCTATAGCTGCCATGCTGCACAACATGGCTATGCACCAACCTGCATATTTCATACGTATTAAAATTACTGCATTGGCAGTAAATACCCCACAAAGGGGGAGATGTACAACATAACATTGATTGAAATTTATAAAATACTTCAACCGTACGTTATGAAAAGCTACTATCGCGCCGTATTCATCTGCCGCTCGCTGTTGTGGTCGGTATTGCTGTATGCTACTGCCGTGCTCATTCTCGATTGGGAAGAAGTGATGATAACCATAAAAAAGAAGGACAACATACAGCTGGTGAAGATAACGCAACATCAGCCGGATATTGTCCCTCATGCAGGCGAAGCAAAGCCTGCATATGTGGTTAAAAAACTATTGAGTTGCATGGCTAAAGCCCTACAGCAACTGAAATAAATGGGAATCTACGCTGCAGTTTCAGCGTGCTCTACCAGTTGCTTGTGCTCTGCGCTTACTATTTGCAGGGCCAGGTTCCTGATAGATGGAAATAGCATTTCGTACACATTGCGCCTGCTATCCGGCACATCGGTATCTTGCATACCCAGAATGTAGATGATAGATTCAGGCACTTCCAGCACTTCGCATATCTTTTTTATAGTACGTGTGCTGGGCCTCTTTACGCCGTTTTCTATCTGCGATAGAGAGGTTTGGGAGATGCTGCATCTGTCTGCTAGCTGATACTGTGTAATATCCAGCTGTCTTCTGATTGATCTAATAGCGGTTCCTATGTTCATAGCGGTGTGTATTAAACAGCAGTCTTGTTTGTTTGCTGTGTGTGTTCGGTAAAATAGACGTGCAAAGGTGTAGAAAGGTTGGTCTTAATACGAATAATTATCCATGTAATATTTCCAAAATGCATAGTTGACTATTACTGAAATGCCTAATGCAATAGCTTTCAATTACTTATTTTTACCCCATGGCAGGCAACTTTACCAAAAGGTTACAATTCGATGGCAAAGCGGTATTAGCAGTAGTGATACCACAGCACAGGCAGGATGGAATGTACTATGAAGTGAACATTAAAGGCTACCCACGTTTTTATATGAACTGGAGCGTAATGGACCGGTACGATATAGTACCCGAAGAAGGAATAGCTATTCCCTACAATCTCATTTTAGCCGTAAGCGATGCCATAGAAAAACACGAACGATAAAAAAGCCGGTACACATTGTACCGGCTTTTTATTCAATCAATTCTCCAGCTTCTTCCAGGCTATATGAAAGGTTTCACCTGCTTCTTTTTTATGGCACATCAGCAGGGCTACACTATTATTCTGCTTATCAAAATCGGCACTGCCGGGATAAATGTATTTGAACTCGCCGGCTACCGGCGCGCCAAGCAGATATTTCTGTACCACCACATTGCGTTTGTTCATGTGGTAATACATGGCATTCGTATTTTGATAATTGTACACTTTCTTTATTTCTTCACCCAGTCTTTTATTGCAGTTCTCTTCCACATCGTTGAACAGGATATAATGGCTTTTCTTTCCGCATAGGTACAGTGTCTTGTATGTTTCCAGTTGGCTGGTTCTTTTAAATACGGAAGGGAAAGTTTCTCTTACTACATAATAATGCTCTTTAGGCAATACAGTGGCCCACATTTCAGCACCGTTATCATCATACTGTACTACACACACATTACCGGTATAGTAGGGCACCACTTCGTTTCCCTTGGGGCGGTAGGGCAGGTAGCGTTGTTCATATACTACCGTCGTTACACCGCGCCCGTCGGTATTCGCATCTATCATGCTGCCATAAAAGTTTATGGTGGTATCCTTCATTGCTTCTCTCAATAGCTGTGTTGGCTTTTCATAAGCTATGCGTGTTTCCCGGATACCCGAAATATCTTTTGGCATGATGAACATAGAGCGAGAAAGCAGCTCTATATTATCTCGGTTCAACCCGTTTTGCACCGTCGTTTCCCACGATTTGGTGATAAGCATATTGATATTTCCGGCAAACGGGTTGATACTGAATGTAGCATCTTTCAGTTCCAGGCTCGATGGCAGCTTCATCTTCCTGAACATAAAACGGTCTTCGCCTTCGGGCATATACAGCAATGCCAGCGTGCGTTCCATAACATCAGGATAATTAATGATTTTAGAAAGCTGCATGCTGATGAGTATATCGCCTTCTTCATCCATACTGGCATCCAGTAGTCCTATATTATCATATGCTTTGCTGGGCACGTCATAGGGTATTTCTTTTATCACTTCATGCTTATCGTTATACCTTATCAGCTTTACAGCCGTAGCGGTATCTGTAGGGTGGGTGGTATAGCAAAACACGGCATACCCTTCGCCTATCGGCTTTTTCATCAGGTATGCCGTAGTCCTTCTCTGAAAACTTGGCGACTTTACAATTTTATCTTCGGCCAGCAGCGCACCGCTGTTGCCGTCAATACGCAGGCGCACCAATGTCTGGGCATTATCTATATCCTGTGTCAGGAAAAGTGTTGCTTCTCCGTTTATATCATGCAGGCCATGAAAAAATGTAGCGTCAAGGCCGTTAATATCTATTACATTGCACAGGTGCTTCTTGCTGGCTATCTCTTTTCGGTCTTTGTCAAAAACCTTTACTACTATCCCTTTTTTGTTCTCAAAGTGCAGCAGCACGGTGTTGCCATTTCTTAGCTGCACTACTTTGTTCCAGCCTTCTTTCGGTATTTCTACCGGTGTGCTGATGCTGTAGGTGCTGTCTTGTGCATAAAGATGATTAGTGGCAAAAAATGCGAGTACTATCGCAGTGATAAAATGTCTGAATTTCATAGGTAGAAACGGTGAGTCAATTGATGCCGAAAAATAATACATCGCCCGCTATACTGCAAATACTACATACAAAAAAGCCGCCCCGGTTCGGGGCGGCTTCTCTAAAATTTAATATCCGTACAAGCTTACGCTTCAGCTTCCATGTAGGCAGATGTAGGCTCGCAGGTACATATCAGGTTACGGTCGCCATATGTATTGTTTACACGGGCTACGCTTGGCCAGAATTTATTGTTCTTCACCCACTCCAGCGGGTAAGCAGCCTGCTGGCGGCTATATGGGCGTGTCCACTCATTGGCAGTTACTGCAAACTGTGTATGAGGTGCCATCTTCAGCGGGTTGTCTTTCTTGTCGGCTTTGCCTTCTTCTATAGCGCGTATCTCTTCGCGTATGCTCAGCAGCGCATCGCAGAAACGGTCCAGCTCTGCCCTGTCTTCGCTTTCTGTTGGCTCTATCATGATAGTGCCCGGTACAGGGAAGCTAAGCGTAGGTGCGTGGAAGCCATAGTCCATCAGGCGTTTGGCCACATCTTCTGCTTCTATCTCTGCTGTCTTTTTAAACGGACGCAGGTCCACGATGAATTCGTGCGCGCAGGTACCACCGCTACCGGTATACAGTATCTCGTAAGCGTTTTGCAGGCGGCTGCGCATATAGTTCGCATTCAGTATAGCATACTCTGTAGCCTTGCGTACGCCCACAGGGCCCAGCATGCGTATGTATGCATATGATATCAGCAATATGCTGGCAGAGCCGTAAGGCGCTGCAGATACCGCATTGCCATTAGCACCATTTGTTTCTTCTATGTGGCTTGGCAGGTGTGGCGCCAGGTGTGCTTTCACACATATAGGGCCTACGCCGGGGCCACCGCCACCGTGTGGTATTGCAAAGGTTTTGTGCAGGTTCAGGTGGCACACATCGGCACCTATCAGGCCGGGAGCGGTCAGTCCCACTTGCGCGTTCATGTTCGCACCGTCCATATATACCTGTCCACCGTGCTGGTGCACAATAGCGGTTATTTCTTTGATGGTTTCTTCATACACACCGTAGGTAGACGGGTAGGTAACCATGATGCCTGCCAGGTTAGCGGCATGCTGTGTTGCTTTTGCCCTCAGGTCTTCTACATCTATATAGCCGTTCTCCAGTGCTTTTACCACTACCACTTTGTAACCCGCCATCACTGCGCTTGCAGGGTTGGTACCGTGTGCAGATATTGGTATCAGCATGATGTTGCGGTGCTTATCGCCACGGCTTTCGTGGTAAGATTTGATAGTCAGCAGGCCGGCATATTCACCTTGCGCACCACTGTTGGGCTGCAGACTGCAGGCATCAAAAGCAGTTATCTCGCACAGGTAGGCCGATAGTTCTTTTACTATCTGCAGGTAGCCACCGGCCTGGCCTTTCGGTACAAAGGGGTGCATCTTGCTCCAGTGTGCCCAGCTCAGCGGTATCATTTCTGTAGCCGCGTTCAGCTTCATCGTGCACGAACCCAGTGATATCATGCTGGTGTTCAGGCTCAGGTCCTTATTCTCGAGCATTTTTATGTAGCGCATCATTTGCGTTTCGCTATGGTGCGTATTGAATATCGGGTGGGTCAGGTATTCCGAAGTACGTGTCAGCGAGGTGCTGATGTTCGTTAATACATTATCATGGTTTATCTCGAAGCTCACCGGCTCGTTATCGTTGCTGAATACAGCTAGGACACTGAACAGGTCGGATGTAGTAGTTGTTTCGTCCAGCGATATACCTACCAGTGTGTTATCTGCAAAATATCGGAAGTTGATCTGTGCTGCTTCTGCTTTCGCTTTGATGGCTTTGGCATCGGCTACTTTTACTACTACGGTATCGAAGTAGAAATCGGATACTACGCTCAGGCCATGTGCTTTCAACTGCGTAGCCAGTGTTTGTGCCAGCAGGCTCACGCGCTTGGCTATGTTTTTCAGTCCATCAGGGCCATGATATACGGCATACATAGCAGCCATATTGGCCAGCAGTGCTTGTGCGGTACAGATGTTGGAAGTGGCCTTTTCGCGTTTGATGTGTTGCTCGCGTGTTTGCAGGGCCATGCGCAGGGCACGGTTGCCGTTAGCATCCACACTCACACCTATGATACGGCCGGGTATCTGGCGTTTAAAATCTTCTGTACAGGTAAAGAAGGCTGCGTGCGGGCCACCGTATCCCAGTGGTACTCCAAAGCGCTGTGCAGAACCGAAGGCTACATCTGCACCAAGCTCGCCGGGAGAGGTAAGCAGCGTAAGCGCCAGCAGGTCGGTACCCATAGCTATATATGCACCGGCAGCATGCACTTTTTCTACAAAGCTGCGGTAGTCTTCTATCGTTCCTTTATCGTTAGGATATTGTACGATAGCACCAAAGTAAGTGTTATCGATAGTTGCCGTTTTATAATCGCCAAATACTACTTCCACACCCAGTGGTTTGGCACGTGTGATGATTACATCTTTCGTTTGCGGAAACACTTCATTATCTACAAACAGTTTGGCGCGCTCCAGGTGGTCATTATCTTTGTTCAGCGTATGCAGGAACATAGCCATCGCTTCTGCAGCGGCAGTTGCCTCATCCAGCAACGATGCATTGGCTATCGGCAGGCCGGTCAGGTCGCTCATCACGGTTTGGAAGTTCAGCAGGCTTTCCAGGCGGCCTTGAGATATTTCTGCCTGGTACGGGGTGTACTGGGTGTACCATCCCGGGTTTTCAAATATGTTGCGCAGGATAACGCTAGGCGTGTGCGTATCGTAATAGCCCTGCCCTATATAGTTCTTATACACTTTATTCCGCAGCGATACATCTTTCAGCATACGCAGATAGTCCGACTCGCTTAATGCTTCCGGCAGGTTCAACCGGTGGTTCATGCGGATGGCATCAGGTACGGTACGCACTATCAGCTCGTCCATATCTGCTACACCTATCGCAGACAGCATTTTTTTTGTTTCGTGCTCATTGGGGCCTATATGGCGACCAATGAATTCCTGATTTTGAAGGGAAAACAAATTCATAAAATGTTAGAGACTCAATAAATTAAAAGAATGCGCAAAGTTAGCGGGATATATGCGAATTGCAAAGTACAGTATATAGGTAGCCTAAGCCGCTATGCTTGTTATTTATATAGCATTAAAAGATACATTTAACAAAATAAACATATCACAGCCTCCTTGGTACGATATTATTGTCTTTCAAAAACAAACATGGATATGAAAAAGTGGATATTAATGGCATTTCTGGCGATAGCCGCTTTTAAGGCCACTGCACAGGTAAATGTTAGCGTAAATATTGGCACCCAGCCTGCCTGGGGCCCTGTCGGCTACGATTATGTAGATTATTATTACCTGCCCGATGCCGATGCTTATTATGATGTGAACAACCGGGTATTTGTTTACTTCAATAATGGCAACTGGATAAGGCGCCGGTCGCTGCCCGTGGCGGTCGACCTGTACAGGGTGCACAAGGTGGTGATAAATGAGCCTACACCCTGGGTACGGCACACGGTGTACCGCAATAAATATGTGAGCTATAAAGGCCGCCACGACCAGGTGGTCATCCGCGACTCAAGGGACGTAAAATACAAGAAAGCCCACCCCGGCAGGGGGCATGGCCATGGAAACAATGGTAACAAGGGGCATGGTAAAGGAAAAGGGCACCATAAATAGTGCCCTTTCTTTTTATTTCTTGTTTTTAAGTATCTGGTTGGCATTGGCCAGGAAGGTCGCCTCCTCTTGCCCCTTTTCGGCTGTAGGATATCCCAGCGAGCCGTAAGCGGCAATATTATATTTACCCGTTGCCTTGTCTTTATCTATGTTGAACAGCCAGATGGTAGGATAGCCCTGCACACCAAAGAACTGTTGCAAACCCTGGTTTTGCTCCTGCAGCGCCTGTGGCAGTTCTTTCCTGCGCGGAAAATCCAGCTCCAGCAATATCACATTATCCTTGGCCCATTTCTGAAAGTTGGGCTTGTCAAATACCGCCGCTTCCAGCCTGTGGCACCAGCCACACCAGTCGCTGCCTGTAAAAAAGGCAAATACCGGTTTCTTCGTCTTCTGCGCCAGTTCATGCACCTTATTGATATCTGTATACCAGGTAAGGCCATGCTTCACTTGCTGCGCCTGCACTTTGCCGGCTATCATCAGCACCATAGCCATAGCCGCAATATAAATTGTCCGTAAACGTATCATGATAATTGAAATTAAGTAAAATTTATAAACCTCGTATAAAAGCCATATCGCAGAACAACATTTTAACTTTTCCCCATGACAAATTAAATTATGATGAACACTATTGATTAATAAAAACATAAACTACTTTTATTATATCCAGTTAACCGAATACCTGAAAGAGAGAGAAGAATATAATTGGATAACCTGAACCGATTTCACTAAACACCTATATCTAATGACCAAAAACACCTATGCCCCATATTCGGGGTACATGTCTTTTCACAGACAAACCAACGCTATTAAATTAGCTGCACTTGTTCTCATCTTTTTGCTTGGCTTTACTCCTAAGACCTACGCTGTTCTCGTAACACACGAATGGCAGGAATCCCATCGCGGTTACAGCATTGAATTGATTCCCGGGACTGGCGGCACAACCAGTATTCCTGCCGAATATGCTGCTGCAGGCACTGTATATGATGCTACAAACCATCCTGGGCAAGCAGGTTGGCACTTTATGCGCCTGGATGCCAATGGTAATATTTTAAACTCCCGTATAGCCTGGTCTGCAAACCAATCCTTCAGAGTAGTAGATATAGCCGCTGAAAATGGAAATGCCTTCAGGATTACTATCCAGGCAATTAATACGTTATTGACACCACGCAATTATGTCTACATACATGGTGTAGATAAAACAGGTGCTGATTTACCTACTGGAAATAATCCATGTATAACAATTGGTGCTCCCTTGAGCATTTATCAGGCCCTGTATCCTACCCATTCCTTTTGCGATGGAAACGACTTATATATGATTGGTTATGCTACTCATAGTCCTACCGGGAATCCGCAAGAAGATGGTCCATTTAATTATACGACAGATAAAGTCAGCTGGATCATGAAAGTTACGCTCAATGGTACGGCCACTGTTTCAAGATATGCCTGGAATTCTGTATCAGGTAATAATGGTACCGATTATGATATGCCGCTTCGCATAGCGCCATATTCACCTTATAGTACGTTTCCTCTTCTGGTGACGGGTGCTATGAACAATGGAGATGGTGGTTCAGCTATATATATTGGCAAATTCGACAATAATTTAACGAATACAGCTAATGGTGTACTATTTAAGTACCCCGACTTCTTTGGAATATTATCAGATAACAGATGGGGGTATTATGGTATAGATGTTAGGGGTGACGTTGGGCTTACGAACGATATTGTCATTCTAACAAATACATTTGATTATATAGAAGAGGTTGCACCTGCTTATTGCCCTACATGTGATTACAACACCTGGGGCATTACGCGTATTAAAGACGATTTAACTGTTTATGGTGCTCCAAGTACACCTAACAATTTCTCCATAATGTTGAAAATAAGGCCGAACCCTGATAATACGCCATCGTATAGGGTAGAAGAATGGGCCAATCAGTTTTTAGAAATGCATTATACATCTGGCGGTTCAGGTGAACCATGGGGAGACCATATATACGTAGTAGGCCAAAAAACTATGAGACCGTCGTGCGGTGTGCTACCACCCGGCAGTTTGTTACCATCCATTACAAATGTTAATCCAATTATAACCAAAGCAGAGTTTGGGACAGGTGTATGGAATAGTACAAACGGTTTTTTAGGAACACCTGCAATCAGTGGGTCACAAATATTTTTGTCATCTAAGGGTACCACCACTTCAAATTTGGATTATTACAATGGCACTCTAACTACTGGCCTAAATGGATCTGCGTTAGAAGACGTCAGAAGACTATACACATTTGCTTCATTAGAAAAACACTACGGTAGCCCATCAACTCCACCAAGTAATCCCGGATTGATAGCGCCAGTAGGAGAAGCTGCTCCTGCCACCAATAATAATTTGTTAACACGCTTTATTGGCACAGCTAGCCTTGGCTCAACATATGTTGAACCTCAATGTCAAAAAACCGTTCAGGATTGTAACAATGATGATGTGAGACGCGTGACATTTAACAAGGCGCAAAACATCGGTACCATTCTGGAAGAAAATATAAGCCTTGCAATATATACATCACCACAAAG
The DNA here is from genome assembly GCA_902168085.1 of uncultured Bacteroides sp. Classification (GTDB taxonomy): domain Bacteria; phylum Bacteroidota; class Bacteroidia; order Chitinophagales; family Chitinophagaceae; genus Polluticoccus. Next base: position 8,128 of record CABHOP010000065.1, on the reverse strand, counting down.
TCTGGAGGGAAGCACCTATATCCCATCGATAAAAAGCTGCAACACTGGCTACTACAAATCCACAACAAGCATCAGCAATGTAGAACACGTAGATGCCATTAAGCTATATCCAAATCCTACGTCAACAGAGCTGAATATCGAACTGCCCGGCATTTTAACTTCAAAAGATGCATTCGAATTCAAACTGGTTGAAATGACAGGAAAAACGGTATACACAAACGACAATCCTGCGGTTGGCCAATCGGTATTAAGGTTCACTTTACCACAACTGGCACCGGGTGTTTACTTTGGTATTGTAACGCTGAATGGCAAACAGTTCTCTCACAAAGTGACGATACAATAATAAGCACACCACTTATAAGTAATAAAGGCGGGTTTATCCCGCCTTTATTATATCCGTGCTGGTGGGTATTGCACACCCTTGCCCATACTGCTATCTTTAGCGGCAAACAGACACTCATATGGATACCACCAAATTCAACTGCAACAATCCCGCCGATCAGGTTAATGTGGCCAACACCCACAAGATAACCCAGGCCACCTTCGATAATTACATCGCTAATTTCTGGGGCTCTGCAATACCTACGGCTACAGTACGCACATGGACGGATATGAATAACGCCATGGCGCCACACAACTGCGAAGAAATGCGCTGGAAGTTTGAAGCGGATGAATATAACCTGAACAATAACGATATTGACCTGAATATAGAACCGGTGCCAACACATGAAGTCATACGCAATTATTCTTTCGCACTTTTCAAAGGTGTAAAGGCAATGCACAATAACGTAACCGAATTTCACTTCTTCAAAGCCAAGAAAGGTGACGGCACAGCGGATATAGTTTTTAAAGCAGTGGATAATATAGGGCAGCCTGTTTATTTTGGTGACGTAAGTTCTTTATATCCATAATGAAAAACCTACAAATTGTTTCTCTTGCAATTTCTATAATGTCTTTTCTTATACCATTAATCGCGGGGTATAAGAAAAGACATTCCCTTCTTTGGATATTAATCCTTACCAGCTTTGGTTTTGATATTGTAATGCTAATCGCGAAATTGGCATTTCATTTCAATTTATACCCAATAGCAAACGCTTACTTTTTAGTTGAGTTTCTTTTGCTTTCTTTTTACTACAATAAAGCAATTGGTAAACTTCGCTTCTTCCCTTTTACTGTAATTGCGTTAGCAATTCTGTATACTATTCATACATTCTATGTTGGCATTGCTGTAAGAAACGGTACTGGCACCGCATTTTTCTACGTTCTGTATGTAGTATATGCCTTGTTCGGCTTTTACACTATTTCCCAAAAGCATCAATACGAGAAGGTAACCAGTTCCGGTTTTTTCTGGGTAAATGTGGCAATATTACTGGGCAGCTCCGGCAGGGTTATTTTATTCCTGTTTGAAGATTATCTTGGAGCCCATCAATTAAGTGCATTGGCAAAGCTTTGGCTCATTTACAAGTTTTTCAATGTCCTTATCAACATCCTATTTGCCATAGCACTTACCCGCAGGTATGAATGACAATATCGTTTTGCTGATAATCCTCGCCGTACTGGCCATGCTCTTCCTGGCATTGGCCGTGGTGCTCTTTGTGGTGCATTATCAAAAACGCATTACCACTATCAACCTGCTGAAGGAAAAAGAACTCACCGAAGCCGCCATCCGTGCCGAGGAGGAAGAACGCATGCGCATTGCCGCCGAGCTGCACGATGATGTAGGCGCTACCCTCTCTTCTGTAAAGTTTTACCTGCAGATGGGCGAAAAAGAAGCCACGCCCGATGTGTTCCTGCAGTCACAGCAGTTGATAGATGAAAGCATCAGTAAGGTACGCAGCCTCTCGCACCGCCTGCAGCCGGCTATGCTTTTACAGTTGGGCTTGCAGGATGCCCTGCAGTCGTTCTTTGCACCCTTTCAGAAAAATGGCAGCATTCATATAGAATATACCAGCGATAAGCTGCCCCCGCTACATGATAACCTTGCCCTCACCGCCTACCGCATTGTACAGGAACTGCTCAACAATACCCTGAAGCACGCCACCGCCACCCATGCCGAGGTATATACTGAAATAGCCGATGGGCAGCTATGCCTCTGTTTCAGCCACAATGGCCAGGGCATTACCGAGACGCAGTTTCAGCAATACATTTACAAAAAAGAAGCTACCGGCCTCAAGAATATCATCAACCGCCTCAAGGTAGTCAACGGCACCATCGCCTTCGAGCAGGAAAAGAACTGGTACCACACCATCGTGCGCATACCGTTGTAGATCATTACCTTCACTTCATGCTACCATACCTCTTTACCTCGCAGCGCCTCGGCTTCCGCGGCTGGACAGATGCGGATATCCCCCTCATGGCTGCCATCAGTGGCGATGCTGAAGTAATGCGCTTCTTCCCCGCAGTAGCTACCCCGCAGCAAACCCACGATTTCGTGCGCCGCATGCAGCAGATGCAGGCTGAAAAAGGTTATTGCTACTATGCTGTCGATAGGCTGGAAGATGGCGCGTTCATTGGCTTCATCGGCCTCTTTTGGCAAGAATACGACGCCGCCTTCACTCCCTGTACCGATGTAGGCTGGCGCCTGGCAAAAGAGCATTGGAACAAAGGCTATGCTACCGAAGGGGCCATCCGCTGCCTGCAGCATGCACACGATACTTTGCAACTGCCCGTCATCTACGCCACCGCACCGGCTATCAACCTGCCGTCCATACACGTTATGCAAAAAGCAGGCATGCAGCACCATACAGATTTCATCCACCCGCGCCTGGCCAATGATGAGCGCCTGCGCCATTGTGTAGCATACATCAGTAAACAGTAACCTACCCTATACCGGCATCAACTTTACCAATTCGCACCATTGCAGCCCGCTGCCTACCTTGCGGCTACATGTTGCATGTGCACACATATCATCCCTGCCTGCGCTTACAGCCCTATGTAAAGCAGTACACCTGCATACAGGCGGGCGATGCTACCACCAACCGCATCCTGCCCGATACTTCGGTGGTCATGGTGTTTCGTTGCCGTGGTACGGTGAGCGGTGATGCAACTATATTTCCACCATTTGCCATCAGCGGGCTCAGAAGCACGGCAAGGCATATACACTACCACGCCGGTGCCGATAATATACTGGTGCTGCTGCAGCCCGGTGCAGCCACTGCTTTGCTGGGCATCAATATGCAGGCCATATACAATCAAAGCACCGCGCTCGATAACTTCATACCCGCAGCCACGCTCCGCACCCTGGCCGATAAGTTGCAGCACAGCACCACTACCGCGCAACGCATAGCGCATATAGAGCAACTGTTGCTATCCCTGCTCAATGGCAAGCAGGCCGATGCACTCGTTATCACCGCCATACGGCATATATACCAGGCCGGCGGCAATGGCAGCATCAGCGCTATGATAGATAAGCTCTACATCAGCCACGATGCTTTTGAAAAACGCTTTCGCAAGGCCGTAGGTGCTACGCCCAAGCAGCTGGCATCGGTAGTGCGCATGCGCCGCATCGTGCAGGGCGGCACACAGCGCGATAGCTTCACATCCCTTGCCCACAGCGCCGGTTATTACGACCAGGCACATTTCAACAAGGCCTTCAAACAGTTTACAGGGCAAACACCGGGCGATTTCTTCCGCGCACCACGCTTCTGGTAATTCAATGATTTTTTACAAGCCTGCCGCTGCACGCCACGGTAGCTTTGTGGTATGAAAAGCAAGATGCATATGCAATACACCAAAGCACTGGCGCTGGCAATCCTCATGGCATGGGCCGTAAACGATGCGCAGGCGCAGCACAATAAAACATCAAAAACAATAAAAATGGAAACAGGAACTACTGCACAGAACAAAGCACGCATCCGCTCGTTGTACGAAGATATCATCAACCACCGCCGACTCGAAAAGCTGACCGAAGTGATAGCACCCGCCTTTGAAGGCGCGGGCGCCAAGGGCCCGCAGGGCTTCCGCAATACCGTTACCGACCTCGTTACGGCATTCCCCGATATCAAGTTTAAAGTAGAAGACATAATAGCCGAAGGCGACAAGGTAGTAGCTCGTTGGTCGTGGACCGGCACCCACAGCGCTCCCTTTCGTGGCTACCCCGCCAGCCATAGACAGATACATAATGAAGCCCTTGTGATGTATCAAATAAAAGACGGCAAGATCATCCACTCCTGGCTCCAGTCCGATAGGCTTGGCGCCCTCCAGCAGATGGGTGTTACCTTACAAGCACCGGAAAAATAAAGCAGCCAATTGGCTGCTTTATTTTTGCATATCAGATTTGAAATCTTTTAAAACACCATTATTGAGATATTCATTTGTAACGCCTGTATTTCCAATAGCGTATTAAGGTAAATACTGGGAAAAACACTGGTGCTTTTTTGTGATGCAGTTTGTAGGTTTGTTCTATTCCAAACAATAAAACTATACATCATGAAAAAAACATTGTCACTACACAGGCACAAGTACTTGCGCAAATCCTTTGAGCAGAATATACTTTAAATGGAAACGGCGCTGAATATAGTTGTCGCAGACATTATTAGTGGCAGCTAATATCATCATTAATATAAAGGTGGGTATGCGTATACTTACTCGTATTTGAGGCCAGCCCGACAGGTGCGGCGCCCTCCATCAGATGGGTGTAACATTACAGGCACAAAAATAAAAGCAGCGGAGAGGTGCTCTTATATAAAGCCTATGATATTGCTATTTACAATTGAACACACCAAAAACCAAATATTATGATCAGTATCATCATGCCATCACAGGGGTTGTCACCCCGCAGCGCTTGGGCAGGCGCCAAGCAATTAGTACTTATCACATCATTTATCTTGTCATTCTTTACTGCATCTGCCGTAGTTACTACACACGATTTAGAAGGTAGTTATAAAGGCTATAGTATAGAAAAGGTACCTGGTGCAGATGAGTTCATCGCCGTAGGTACTATGTATAGAACTGGATTGTTACACCCAAATAGCGGCTATCATGTAATGCATCTGGATAATAATGGAAATGTTATAGCTTCAAAAATTGTAACGCTGCCACCGGCTTCGCCAAATCAGATTCACGAGGTGAGAGTAGTAGACGTTGCCGTAGAAGATAATGACAATTACTGGGTAATAATGGCAATGAGGGATAATGTTAACAGCATTGATTTTTGTTATGCTGAGAAGTTCTCCTTAAGCACTATGAATGTATCCACCACCTGGCCTTGGCAATTAACAATAGGCAATATGAATGATGCTTCATTTCCTCATCTCTATCCTACACATTCAGTTTATATGGCAGGGCATCTGTACATCTGCGGTTATGTATCAGGACAAACGCCTTCAGCAAGTATGCCTACAGCTATTTCGCCAATGAAACAGGGGATGATGTCGGCCACAGATGTAGCACCCATAGCAAACCCCTACCCTACTGTACCCACTACAAACCTGGCGCTTTGGGAAACACAACCTGCTACTCAAACCCAGCATGATTATGACATGGCTTTGAAAATAAGTGTAGAGGGCGACCACTTGTACGTAACCGGCAATGGAAACCTTGGTTTAAGTAACAACCAGAGGTCGGGTGCAATATTTATACATTTCACAGCACCATCATTGTTCACGATCGGTACACCCTCAGTAACGCGTGATGTTACAGGTATGCAGGTGCCTATAAATTATGTTCATGGTATTCATGGCATTGATGTGGTAAGAAGAGGAGGTGACATACTGATACTTACCAATAGCTTCTCTCAAAACGGTATCGGGACATGGGGAGTGTTGCGTATAGACCCTGTAACCGGATTGCCAGACCCTGCACTACCAAGTTATGCCACCACCGGTTTTTGGGATTATACAAACCGCGATTGGGTAAAACAACTGTTGCTACACCCTACCGATCCTGACAATGGTTTTGCAAGTATCATAGGCGAAGCACCTGCAGATTTTACTTCTTGCAGCACCCCCGGCACTTATATACCACCAAACAATACCAATATCAACCCATACATACTGACTGTTGATTTTGCCTGGAACCCAATAGCCGGCCCTACCGGCGGACTTAATGTATTGCCGAATAACCTGGTCGTGCATGCTTCTAATGATGATAGCAGTACATACACTACCAACTTAGACTATACAAATGCAATGCTTCTTGGTTACAGGTATAATTTAGAAAACCAAACAAGGCTACACACATTTGCCTGCAGGTATGATGATAATACAGCTGTTGGGGCTATAGCAATGATATATCCTAAAAAAAGCGAAATCACGCCCGATTTCCTGAATACAAAATTTATCAGGACAGATGGCACAGGTCATGAGCAGGAATGTGCCAATGAGTGGAATTGTATGCCCACATTTACTCATGCGCCCACGGTTACGCACACTTTCAATATACAATACGGTACATCAGCAGCACCCCAACCAGGCGCTCTGACGGTCCGCCGCATAGGAGTTGACGAGTATTCCTGCGTAGATGGTCATTATAAAACCACCGGCATTCATAAAGCTACCTCTGGCAAAGAATGGTCTATGTATCCCAACCCTGCAGTTACAGAGCTAAACCTGGTACCTGCTGCGGGCACAGAAAGCTACAGCTTCACCCTTACCGATGTTACCGGTAAAGAAGTACTGAGCACTAAAGGCACCGCATCCGGTAAGGTTGTTACACTTTCGCTACAAGGGTTAACCTCCGGTATTTACATTGCTACCTATAGCGATGGCACAACCACCAACACCCAAAAACTGGTTATAAATAAGTAGCGTGTATTCAACAATCACCACAAAGAATAAAAGCAGCCTTTCGGCTGCTTTTATTCTTTAGCATTTTTATAAACTTTCCGACAGGCTCGGCGCCCTCCAGCAGATGGGTGTAACGTTACAGGCACCACAAAAGTAAAAGCAGCCAATTGGCTGCTTTTTGATAATACCAGTGTTTTTCACAGTATGTTTAGTTCTAGCAAGTTCTTAATATTGGAAATGGAATTACAATATCTAATAGTATGCCTACTCGGTGCTTATGGCGGTGGGGTTGTAATCACTAATTTATTTTTCGAAAAAAATTTACAACCAAATTCCCGTAGAGCGATAGCCATTTATATTGGAATTTCTATACCAATCTTTTTAATATTAAATGCACTTTATCAAGTGCACTGGAGCCCTGAAATTGATTTCAAAGGTGGCTTTCAAAGTTTACCAGATTATTTGATGTTGTGTGTAACAATAATAACTGCTGTTTTTCTATATAAAACATTGATAGCGCAACAAGAAACACTTTCAGCGCAACAAGAAGCTTTAAAGGAAGAGCAAAGGTCTAATCAGTTGTTGGAATTTGAAAATAGGTTTTTCAAGTTTATAGATTATCATAGAGACAATGTCAATAGCATGAAATATCGTGACCCTAAATCATTACAAGAGAATTACATAGAAGGCAATAGGGTATTTACAAGCATCTTTTATAATATTCGATATCTATTGAAATGTTATGATGATAACCTTAGTAGTAAATCAAAAGAGGAAAAAATTGAAGCTATCGACTTTATATATCAGTGCGTATTTTATGGTGCGAGCGTCGAATCAAAAAATATTTGAAAAAGAACTTTCCTAATAACACCTTAAACTTCGGAAACTTTGACTCAAGGAGAAGCGCATATAGTTATAAAGTGCCTCATTATGGTGGGCATGCTAGAAGACTTGGACATTATTTTCGGAATATCTATCAGGCAGTAAAGTATGTTGATGGGCAAAAGTTTCTAACTGAAAAGCAGAAATATGAATATGTAACCATTTTAAGAGCTCAAATGTCAAATTATGAGCAAGCAATTTTCTTTTTTAATTCAATTTCTGAATTAGGGAATGTTTGGGAACTTCAAGTATATGAATTAACGGAAAGCGATAAACTATATTCACAGTTATTAATCACTAAATATGACCTAATTAGAAATGTTTTAAATGATGATGGAATTATTTCTAACGGTATATTAATTTCTGAATTTTATCCTTTAATCAACTTAGAGAGGAATAACGAGTTTAAGGTAACTGGAACATTGCCCTTTAAAGGTAACACGCGCAAAATTTGTAGATATTGTTTCAATAAAAAATATATAAAATATGACGATGAATTCTGTCTCTTATACACATCTGAC
>CABHOP010000064.1 GCA_902168085.1 uncultured Bacteroides sp. | reverse complement strand
ATGTGGTAGAAGTATTTACCAACAGCATAGGTACCGATGAATTGAAGCTGCACATCAATACACCGCTTCCGGTAGATGATTGTGAGCATAAGCTTCGTCCTTTATTACAGTCTAAATTACGGGTAGCGCCGCTACTGCACTTTCACTCAGGTAGCGAAATGCAGCAAATGCAGTTCCCCGCCAATAGTAGGAAACAGGTGCGTTTTATAGACAACAGGGTGAATGCCCTTGAAAATTAAACTGTGCGTTGGCATTACTTTTTAAGTCCCTCATAAACCATTAACTATGTTGTTTATGAAAAAGACCATTGTCAACACACTCCTACTTGCTGCATTACTGTCGGCTGCTTCATGCGGCAACAACAATGAAACGGACAGTAAAGAAGTAGCCGAAGAGCAAAACGAGGCCAAACTGGATGATACACATCTTGAAAAAGACGCTGAATTTGCCGTAGCTGCTGCCGATGGCGGTATGATGGAAGTAGAGCTGGGCAAGCTTGCCGCTACGAATGCCGCATCTGCACAGGTAAAGGAATTTGCACAAGGCATGGTTGCCGACCACAGCCAGGCAAATGAAGAGCTGAAATCGCTGGCTGCTTCTAAAAACATAGCACTGCCTGCCATGCTTAGCGAAGACAAGCAGAAGAAAGTAAACGAACTGGCAGAAAAGAAAGGTGCTGATTTCGACAAAGCTTATATGGACTTTATGGTAGATGACCATGAAGAAGATATCAAAAAGTTTCAGAACGAAGCAGATAATGGCAACGATGCTGAAATAAAAGGCTGGGCATCGGGCAAAGTACCGGTATTGCAGCATCACCTGGAAATGGCTAAGACAACCCGCGATGCTGTAAAAAAATAACAGCAAGCTTTCTATATATTCATAGAAAAAGGCGACAGATATTCTGCCGCCTTTTCTTATGAATGCTATTGCTGTTTATCGGGCTATGTTTACAGCGCGCAGCTCGCGTATCACCGTTACTTTTATCTGGCCGGGATACTGCATCTCTTTCTGAATTTTGTCAGCTATTTCAAACGACAGGCGATCGCTGTCTGCATCGCTTACTTTCTCTGCTTCTACTATCACGCGCAGCTCGCGGCCAGCCTGTATAGCGTATGCTTTTTCTACACCATTGTAGGCCATTGCCAGGCCTTCCAGGTCTTTAATACGTTGCAGGTAGCTTTGCATCATTTCGCGGCGCGCACCCGGGCGTGCACCACTGATGGCATCGCAGGCCTGTACGATAGGTGAAATGATATACGTCATCTCCATCTCATCGTGGTGGGCACCAATAGCGTTGACGATAGCAGGATGCTCACCGCTTTTTTCTGCCAGTTTAGCCCCCAGCAATGCGTGGCTCAGTTCTGTTTCTTCATCCGGCACTTTACCTATATCATGCAGCAGGCCGGCACGTTTTGCCAGTTTCACTACCTTTTGGCCAAGACCCAGTTCAGCAGCCATGATACCGCAAAGGTTGGCTGTTTCCTTAGAGTGCATCAGCAGGTTTTGCCCATATGATGAACGGAAACGCATTTTACCTACCATACGCACCAAGTCTTTGTGCAGACCGTGGATACCTAATTCTATGATGGTACGCTCCCCTATTTCCAACACTTGCTCTTCCAGTTGTTTCTTCGTTTTTTCCACCACCTCTTCAATACGTGCAGGGTGGATACGGCCATCCTGTACCAGGCGTTGCAGCGACAGGCGGGCTACCTCGCGGCGCAGCGGGTCGAAACAGCTCAGTACAATAGCTTCAGGGGTATCGTCAATAATCAGGTCTACACCGGTAGCTGCTTCCAGCGCGCGGATGTTACGTCCCTCGCGGCCTATTATCTGGCCTTTTATCTCATCGCTTTCCAGGTTGAATACCGTAATGGCATTCTCTATGGTTTGCTCTGCACCGGTACGTTGTATGGTTTGGATGATGATTTTCTTCGCTTCTTTAGTAGCATTGGCCTTCGCCTCTTCCATTATCTCCTTCACGTGGGCCATCGCAGCGGTACGGGCTTCTTCTTTCACTGCTTCCATCAGCTCTGCCTTCGCTTCTTCAGCCGATAAGTTGGCTACCTTTTCAAGGCGCTTGATGTGCTCTTCCTGGTGGCGTTCCAGTTCGGTACGTTTGATGTTTACTACTTCCAGTTGCTTATCCAGGTTTTCCTTCAGTTGCTGGTATTCGTTTATTTGCTTTTGCAGCGATGCGTTTTTGTCATTTGCGCTTTGTTGCTGCTGTTTAATGCGGTTTTCTGTCTCGGCAATTTTCTGGTTGCGCTGCAATACTTCTTTTTCGTGTTCACTTTTTTGTTGTAAAAAGTGTTCTTTGGCCTCCAGTATTTTCTTTTCCTTTATAGTTTCTGCATGTGCTTTCGCCTCTTCTACCAGTTTTTTAGCTTGTTGTTCTGCTTCGTCTACCTGTTTTTGAGTGTTTTTTGCAAATACTATTTTACCTAGAAAAATACCTATTAATATGGCGGCCACCGCTACTATGGCGACGGTAATTGATGAATCCATGTTGTGCTATAACTTTTAAGCTGATGTTTTTAAATCCGGTTTCCATTAGGCTTACAGTTATTAATAAATTTCATATCTATAATAAATGTACAACGCTAAATTAGCCTGCTAAGTTATGAAAAGATTTTGGTTAAGGAAAGGGGGCCGTTTACTACCATGTTCTGCCTAATCGCCGTAGTTTTGTAGTTCTTTTCCTGAACTACCGATGGTTTTATCATATTCTTATTGCAATGTATCTGTAATGCCTATGCGCAGTGAACCCAGCCACCGTGCCGAACAGGTAAACGAAATGCTGTATGGCGAACGTGCCGAGGTGCTGGAAGTAAATGAAGACAACTGGGCCCGGATACGCTGCGAATGGGATGGATATGAAGGCTGGTGCCGTTTTGGCCAGCTTACGATGACCAGCAGGAAAGAATACCGCAAGCCGGCCAAGGCTGTAGCTGCCAGCCACAACGACCGTATCTTGTTTGAGCAGGGCGATCAATGGGTGCCTATGGGCAGCGACTTATTTGGCTTTAAGAAGAGCCTTATAAACTTCAAGGGTGACACGGGCAAATACAAAGGCAAAAAGCTGGCACTGAAAAAAATGGTGCTGGATGCCGCATCCCTGGAAAAAGCAGCCATGGCTTACCTGCATGCCCCCTACCTGTGGGGTGGCCGCAGCAGGGCAGGTATCGATTGCTCAGGGCTCACACAAATGGCCTTTAAGATGTGTGGAATGGCCATCCCCCGAGATGCCGGCCAACAAGCTAAAGAAGGCACAGGTGTTGATTTTTTACAACACGCACAATGTGGCGACCTGGCTTTTTTTGATAACAGTGAGGGGAAGATTGTCCACGTGGGCATTTTGCTTGATAATCACACCATTATACACGCTACTGAAACTAGCGGACGCGTAGTGATAGACCGTATAGACCAGGAAGGTATTATCAGTGTTAAGCTGAAGAAGCGCACCCACCACCTGCGTTTTGTGAAACGTATGTTTTAATCGTATTCGGTGCCTTTGTAAAAGATGCGGAACATATTCTGCCCTATCTGGTATTTCAGCACGTCATAGGCCAGCTCCCAGTTTTCCAGTTCCGCATTGGTTACATCATATATTTCCCCTTCTGTAAACAGGCGCAGCATACCGATACGGTTGATATAAGCGATAGAATTGTACTGCATTACATACTTTTCGGGATAATAGCTTTCAAGCGAATATATGTTGCCTTTGTAAAAGACCTTGAAGTATCCGCTCTGATCGCGGTAGGCTACCATATTATCGGCTACACGCATTTCCTGTGGTGTAAAGAAACCTATAGAACGCACGCTATCGCCATAGAATATTTTAAAATACCCGTCGTTTGACATGTAGGCTACTACATTATCGCCCGCCTGGTACGTATTGGGCGGAAAATCTTCTACCACATAAGTTTGCCCGCTATGGAATATTTTAAACTGCCTATTGATATCTACATATGCTACCGTATTCCGTCCAACTTCAAAGCTGCTTACCGCATAGTCTTCCTGCTGTATAATGTTGCCCAAGTAAAAGATGCGGAACTGGTTAGCATAATTATCATAAGCAGCAATATTATCGGTCACTTTAATTACTTCTAAAGGATTGCCTGCCAGAAAGCCTTCTATGGGATATACGGTACCATTATAATAAGCTTTATACTCGCTACGCACCCCATCGAAAAATAGCAATACACTATCGCCCACGAAATATTGCGTACAGAAGGTAGAAAGGTTTTTTACGGTGCCTTTATCAAATACATTCAGCGATTTGCTGTTGAGGAAAGCTACAAGGTTGTCGGTGACTTTAAACTCATTGGTAAAGCCGGCATTGAGTGTGCGCATGGCGCCGCCATAGTATATTTTAAAAGAACGGGAATTATCTAAATATGGGATGGCAATACGGCCCGTTTTTACTTCCATAGGTACCAGGTAGTCTATTTTTCTTATCATCCCCTTATCCCATACCATTACCTGGTTCTGGATGTTTACATAATAAGTAAGCTGAGCGTAAACGGTAGATGTAAAGGTTATGGATAGCAGTAATAGTGTGAATCTTAACAGGCTACGTGGCATGGGCGCAGTATTTGTGCTAATATAGCTAATAAAAATAAAAAAGCCGGCCCGAGAACAGGCCAGCCCCTATAAACCCTATCACTATGAAAACTTATACGAAATTAAATACTGATTAAATTTCAGCAAAATAATTCACCCGATTTTTAGTATTTATTAACAGAAAAGAGGAAAACAGCAGGAATAAAAAAGCCAGCCTGAGAACAGGCCAGCCCCTATAAACCCTATCACCATGAAAACTTCTTATAATGACGCTTTCGCGAAATCTTTCTTTGTGGTAATTGTTAACGCAAAGGTAAGGTGTGTTTTACTTTAAAACAAGTATAATGCTAAAAAAATGGCATTAATTTTTCACATTCATTACACATTCGGATCAACATCTTTCCTGTAGCGTATTTCAGCTTTGCTACTTCTTTTTCTTCGGTGTGAAGATAGCAATCATCCTGCGGCCTTCCATCTTTGGCATTGATTCCAGAGAACCCACTTCTGCCAGCCTTTCAGCAAATTTCAACAGCAGCAACTCGCCCCTTTCCTGGAACATGATAGCACGGCCTTTGAACTGCACATAGCATTTTACCTTATCACCTTCCTGAAGGAATTTTTCGGCATGTTTTGCTTTAAAGTCGAAGTCGTGGTCATCAGTATTCGGCGTAAAACGTATCTCTTTTACTTCCGATTGCTTAGATTTTGCTTTCTGCTCTTTATCCTTCTTCTTCTTCTCGTACAGAAACTTGCGATAGTCTATCAACCTGCATACCGGAGGCACAGCATTGGGAGATATTTCTACCAGGTCTACTTCCTGCTCTTCGGCAAAGCGCAGTGCCTGTGCTATAGGATAAACGCCGGGCTCAATACCCTCTCCTATCAAACGCACTTCCAGTGCTGTTATCTCCCTGTTTAAACGATGCTCGTTTTGCGGTACTCTAGGTTTGAAATACGGTCCTTTACTTCTTTTCTGCATTAAATGTTCTTAAAAAATTTTGTGGGCAAAAATAGTGCTTTTACTATTCAGATGTATATGAATTGCAATATTTCATATTAAGCTGTAGCTACTGCTTTCTTGCCGCTTGTTTGTGTTTTTATAATATCCAGCATTTCTGCTTTGTACGCTTCTAATAAAACTGTGCCTTTATCGCCCTCACCATGCTTGCGCACCGCTACCATGTCCTCGTTCATTTCTTTTTCACCCACTACCAGCATGTATGGCACTTTCATCAGTTCGGTATCGCGTATTTTCTTACCTATCTTCTCGTTGCGGTCATCTACTTCTGCACGTATACCGGCTTCTTTCAGCGTAGCAGCTACCTGCTCTGCATATCCGCCAAACTTATCGCTGATAGGCAGCACTTTCACCTGTATAGGTGCCAGCCAGAAAGGCAGGTTGCCACCGCAGTGTTCCAGCAATACGGCTATGAAACGCTCCATAGAACCGAATGGTGCACGGTGTATCATTACCGGGCGCTTGCGGCTGTTATCGCTATCTACATATTCCAGTTCAAAACGCTCCGGCAGGTTATAGTCTACCTGTATGGTACCCAGCTGCCAGCTGCGGCCCAGTGCATCTTTCACCATAAAGTCGAGCTTAGGGCCGTAGAATGCAGCTTCGCCATATTCTACTACTGTCTTCAGGCCTTTTTCGCCTGCTGCTTGTATGATGGCCTGCTCTGCTATCTCCCAGTTCTCGTCGCTACCTATATACTTGCTGCGGTCTTCCTGGTCGCGCAATGATATTTGTGCTGTAAAGTTTTCAAAGTCCAGCGATGTGAATACAAACATCACCAGGTCTATTACCTTTTTAAACTCTTCCAATACCTGGTCGGGACGGCAGAAAAGGTGCGCATCATCCTGGGTAAAGCCACGCACGCGTGTAAGGCCATGCAGCTCACCCGATTGCTCGTAGCGGTACACGGTACCAAACTCAGCAAGACGCAGTGGCAGGTCTTTATAAGAACGTGGTGCTGTTTTATATATCTCGCAGTGGTGCGGGCAGTTCATAGGCTTCAGCATGAACTCTTCGCCTTCCTGAGGAGTAGTAATGGGGCGGAAGCTATCCTTGCCATACTTTTCCCAGTGGCCTGAAGTAACATACAGTTGCTTGCTGCCTATATGCGGTGTTACTACCGGCAGGTAGCCGCTATCTATCTGTGCTTTCTGCAAAAATTGTTGCAGGCGTTCGCGCAGCATGGCACCCTTAGGCAACCATAAAGGCAAACCGCTACCTACTTTTTCAGAGAAGGCAAACAGCTCCAGTTCTTTACCCAGCTTGCGGTGGTCGCGCTTCTTAGCCTCTTCCAGCAGTGCCAGGTATTCATCCAACTCCTTCTGTGCAGGGAAGGTGATACCGTATATACGGGTCAGCATCTTGTTCTTCTCATTACCGCGCCAGTAAGCGCCGGCAATATTCATCAGCTTGATAGCCTTGATAGGGGCAGTGTTGGGTATATGCGGCCCGCGGCACAGGTCGGTAAAGCCACCTTGGGTGTAGAAGGTGATATCGCCGTCATTCAGGCCTTCTATCAGTTCCAGCTTATATGGGTCGGCCTTTTCAGTAAAGTATTTTACCGCGTCAGCTTTCGATACTTCTTTGCGTTGATAGGTGCTGTTGGTTTTTGCCAGCTCCTTCATCTTATCTTCTATCTTCTTCAGGTCTTCTTCTTTTATAACCCTGTCGCCCAGGTCTATATCATAATAGAAACCATTTTCGATAGAAGGGCCAATGCCCAGCTTCACGCCGGGATACAAAGCCTCCAATGCCTCTGCCATCAGGTGGGCCGATGAGTGCCAGAAGGTAGATTTTGCACCGCGATCATCCCAGGTCAGCAATTTCAGCGTAGCATCATTGTTTATAGGGCGTGTAGCATCCCACACTTCGCCATTTACCTCGGCAGCCAGTACCTTGCGTGCCAGCCCTTCGCTTATCGATTTTGCTACATCCAGTGCAGAAGTACCTTGCTGGTATTCTCTTACCGCTCCGTCGGGCAAAGTAATATGAATCATATTTATTCTATTCGTTTTTAAACAGGTTCGCAAATGTACGAATTGCCTGTGTGTATATAAAAAAACCCGCCGGATACCGGCGGGCATACATTATATAAATCCGGTATTATTTCTTCACAAAGTAGGCCGTCATTTTTACTTTTTCAGGCTCGTTTGCACTATTCATTTTCGTAGCGAAATAAGAGAACGTGAATTTAGAGTCCGTAATTTCTACTACATCACCATCTATATCCCTGCCAAAAAGAGACTCCATACCATACAGGTATATCTTGGTATCGTTTTCAGTCAATCCCCATTCAAAGTAAATATCATCTGACTCACCCGTCTTGCACTTGTCCGGCCCCGGAATGTGTGACCCATCGTGGTTTTCACGGAACTGCAGGTAATCATCTAATATGCAATCGGGCAGTTTAAAATCAGGTGGCAGCTTTATAGTGCTTTCACTCAAAGAATCTCCTCCTGTTGAAGTAAGATATGTCAGCTTCATATCTGAAACTTTCCACCTGTTATCGCGCAGCATCTGGGCCTTTGATACAGGCACGTCCACTTTTTCGCATGAACCCAATACAAACAATGCAGCTACAAATAGCAGACAATATTTCATAGAAATTTTAACATTAAGTCCCTAAAACTAATCAATATCTTGATGTTGCAAAAGATTTAGGAGGGAAATTTATTTCTTGTTCTCTGCAAAAATGGCGTCGGGCAACCCTTTGTTTATGGTATAGTCCATGTATTCTATCTGTATCCTGCCTTTCTTCGGTTTCTTGCTTGCTGCTTTTTCCATATCGGTTTTTGTAGCACCATCGTAGTCCATTGTCACACCTTTGGGTATCTTAAACTCTTTGGTATCGATATAAAAAATAATTTTATCGGGTAGGCCCTGCTTTTCATACCTACCAAATTCCAGGTCCATTTTTATGGTACCGTTTTCACGCGTGGTGGTTTCGGTGCGCATGGCCAATACTCGCTGCTCATCTATCCATATCTTGGTAAGTACAATATCGCCCTGCTCTGTATTAGGCACCACCTTTATTACGCGTAATTGCTTCCCGTTTATAGTTTCCGTACCGGCATCTATCACCGTAGCACTCTGGTTGGGCATCAGGTTGCCCAATGCCATATTGGTGCTCCTTTTGGGCAATATAGATATGCCCCCGTTGCGCTCCAGTTTCATTTTATCAGGTGCTTTAAAATATAGCTTGCCATTCAGCGGCGGTACGCGCATGTAGGCTATATCTATTTTCATCTTCACATTGGCCTCGTAGTCTTTTATCGCATCTATCTTCTGCCGCAGCTTTACAAATAGCTTTTCAGCATCCGTTTGCTGGGCAAACGCCTGTATGCCGCACAATAGTTGCACTGCCAGTATCCATATACACTTCTTCATGACTTAATATCTTTCTTACGGAAATAAAAAACAGTTGTCCCTACAAACAGTATGGTATATACCACCAGCACGATGGCCGAAAAACGAATGGCATCATACGGCACGGGGTCATCAAAAAAGCCCTTCCAGCCTACCATATGTGTGGTAAAAAGGTATTGCTTGACCACATCGAATATAGGCAGGTCGAGCGTAGAGAATATCATGAGTACCACAATGATACCCATGGTGCCCATGATAGGCCCGATAGAATTATCTGCAAAAGCAGACAACAGTAATGCCAGCGCGGCAACGGTGGTCATAGCCAATGCTGCAAACATAAAAGCAGCTATATAGCGCCACATAATATCATCCTTTAACAATACTACAAAAGCATCACTCTTCATATTCACGAGGTCGCCGGTACCAAAAAAGAGGATAGACAAGCCCAATGCTATGACCGCCAGCCACAGCAGCAGCAGCAATGCATAGCAAACTGCAGCAGTGAATTTTACCAGTACTATTTTACTGCGCGAAACAGGCTTTGTGAGCAGCAAGCGCAATGTGCCCATATTGGCCTCACCCGCCAGCACATCGCCCGCTACTAGGGCTATCAGTAAGGGTATCTGTACCAGCAGCGATTGCAGTATGATATAAGTAACGAGGTACCCGTTCAGCACATTGCCACCGATATCGAACTGGGCGGAAACGCCCTGCATGGCAAAGGCTATAAAGTTCTTCCCATCGGCCACCAGCGCCAGTTGTATCACCAATGCAAATGCCGTAACAATACCAAAGCTGATATAGGTACGCGGCTTCTTGAATATTTTATACAGTTCCAGCCTTAACATCTGCTTCATTTGTAAGAGATAAAAAATATGCTTCCAGCGAATGGCTGGAACGTATCTGCAATACCTGTGCACCCTGTGCCACCAGCCAGTTATTCAATGCCGGCATTTGTGACGGGTGCATTTTGAATACCAGCTTCGCCGCACTCATTTCATGTATATGCCTATTCCATTCACTGCTATTCAGTTTAACACCTATAGAGTCATCAGGCAGTATATCTACCTTCATCAATGTTTCTGCAGGGTCCAGTAGTTGGCCCACAGCGCCTTCCACTACTTTTTTGCCACGGTGCAGGATGATCATGCGGGTGGCTATCTGTTCTATTTCGTACAGCAGGTGCGATGAAATGAGTATCGTTTTGCCATGGTCGCGGCTGAGGCTTTGTATCAGCAGGCGCATTTCGGCTATGCCTTGCGGGTCCAGCCCGTTGGTGGGCTCATCCAGTATCAGCAGGTCGGGATTGTGCACCAGGGCTATGGCTATACCCAGCCTTTGCTTCATCCCTTGCGAATAGGCTTTTACTTTATCCTGCTCACGGCCCTTGAGTCCTACTATTTCCAGCACCTCATGCAGGCGCTGCTCTTTAATGGGCTTACCGCTAAGGCGGGCAAACATTTTAAGATTGTCCCACCCGGTGAGGTACAAATACATATTCGGCCGCTCTATGATGGCACCTATATGCTGCAACAAGTGGCGGGACCGGTTATTAAACAATTGCCCCTTGATGTATACCTCTCCTGCATCCGGATATATCAACCCCAGCAACATACGGATGGTAGTGCTTTTACCGGCACCATTTTGCCCTAAAAAGCCATAGACATCTCCTTGCTGAATACTGAAAGAAAGATCGGTAACGGCAGTGAAGCTGCCAAAGGTTTTGGACAGTGCTTTTGCTTCTATAATATTATCAGACACCGAAGAAAATAATTGCTCAAAATTAACGCCGCCATGCCGCTTTAGTTCATAAAAGATTGAAAAAATTATTATTAATCCTCAATGCGCCTGGCTTACTATATTTACCCCTCGTTAAAGTGGCGTTAAAGGCATTGTGCACGGCTGCATATATTTAACTTTGTTACTGCATGAAAAAAGTATTTCCCCTTATTGTATTCCTTATTGCCTTATCTGTATTGGGTATCATATTCATCCAGATGTCGTGGATACGTGATGCCATCAAGCTGCGCCAAAACCAGCGAACAGAAGATATCACCACCGCATTGGCACAGGCAAGGGAATCTTTATGGAAAACCTTCCTCGTAAAATCGGGCCAGATAGGTTTTTTCATGGATGAGGAATCGAGAATGTATTACCTGAAAGACTACTCTACCAACTTCATCAGCAACCAGGAAGTGAATGATATCATTAACACATCGCTGAAAAAATATAATATAAAGGACAAGTACGAGTATTGCATCGTCAATATCTACCAGGAACCTATCATGTTCAGCAAACCTTTTAAACCTGAGTTTTTTGATAACAGTGTAAAAATATCCCTGACCCCCGACCAGGAACGTTTCAGAACCCCGGAAACGCTGTACCTGTATATTGTTGACGACAAAAGCTTTATCCTGAAAAAGATGGGCTGGATGATCGGGGCTTCCATATTATTTACCGTTATCATCATTTCGGCCTTTGCGCTTACAGTGCGCACCATGTTCAATCAAAAGAAACTGTCTGAAATCAAGTCTGACTTCATCAACAACATGACGCATGAACTGAAGACACCGCTGGCTACCATATCGCTGGCTATAGATGCATTAACGAATGAAAAGGTCATCCACAACTCTGAACAGGTGCGCTACTACAGCGGCATGATAAAAGACGAGAACAAGCGGATGAATAAGCAGGTGGAGAAGATATTGCAAGCTGCCCGCATTGAAAGGCAGGACATAAAACTGAACCTCCAAAAGCTGAATGCGCACGATATTATTCAGAAAGTAGCCGACAACTTATCGCTACAGATACGGGAAAAGAATGGCTCACTGTCACTGACATTGAACGCACCGAGGTATATGATAGAAGCCGATGAAGTGCACTTTTCCAATATCATCTTCAACCTGCTGGATAATGCCATAAAATACTCGAAAGACAACCTGCATATAGATGTATCTACCGATGTGGTGAATGGTATGCTGGCTATAAAAGTAAAGGATAATGGCATCGGTATGAACCGCGAAACCGCTTCGCGCGTGTTTGAAAAATTCTACCGCGCGCATACGGGCAACATACATAATGTAAAAGGCTTCGGCCTGGGATTGAGCTATGTGAAAGCTACGGTGGAAGCGCACCAGGGCAAGGTATCGGTAGACAGTACTTTAGGCAAAGGCAGCAGCTTTACGGTACTACTGCCTTTGGCCTAAGTTATTATATTACTACACACAGGCTTTTGATAACAGCGCCTATGCGTATGGCATCATAGATGCGCGGCTCTGATGCACCGTGTTGCTTCACGCTGTTCTCGTGCGATGTTACACAGCGTTCACAGCCATTCAGGGCAGATACTAGCAGGCTCATGAGTTCATAAAACTCTTTGCCCATCACCGGGTTCATCATACTGCTCATGCGCAGGCCGGCAGGCTGGTTATTATAATATTCCACTTCGTGCATATAGTGGCGAAAACGATAGAATACATTATTGGTATTCATCATAGCCGTGCAGCTATGTGTTTCACCTATTTCATTATCGCTTGCACCTTCTTTACGCGCCAGGTTTTCAAAGGCTGCTATCAATACAGCATTCTTCTCATTCACAGCAGTGGCAAGCGCCAGCAGCAGGGCTTCTTTGCGTGTCATATTCGTGCTGCCCAATACCGCAGCTACATTCAGCTTCAGGTCGCGCAGAAATTTACTATCTATCGCTGCCAGTTGGGTTAGGCTATTGCTGCTGATGTTACCTTCAACACCCAGGTCGGCCAGCATATTCAATATGGTTTCGTTTTGCATTGTATTCAATTTCAACTTTTAAAAAATCCACCCCATACTGCTACAGGGTGGATCCTTATCAATTACCAAACGGAGGAATAAGATTAAGCTACCAGTTCAGCGCTTTGTTTTTCAGTCAGTGTTTGCTCACCTTTAGTCCAGTTGCAAGGGCAAAGCTCGTCTGTTTGCAGTGCATCCAGTACGCGCAATACTTCTGCTACGTTGCGGCCTACGCTCAGGTCGTTTATATTTACCCAACGTACAATGCCTTCCGGATCGATGATGTAAGTGGCACGATAAGCTATTTTCTCGTTTGCCTCCAGGATACCCAATGATTCAGCCAGGCTTTTAGAGGTATCGGCTATCATAGGGAAACGCAGGTCGCGCAGGTCTGCATGGTCTTTACGCCATGCCAGGTGCACAAATTCAGAATCTGTAGAAGCTCCTAACAGCACAGTGTCGCGGTCTGCAAAGTTGTTAAAGTTCTTGTTGAACTCCGCTATTTCAGTAGGGCACACAAATGTGAAATCTTTTGGCCACCAGAACATTACAGCCCACTGGCCCTGAATGTTCTCATTGCTGATCTCCTGAAATTCTTTCCCTTTTTCCAGCGATACCACCGATTTCTTCTTAAACTCAGGGAATTTACTACCTACAGTTACAAAATTGTTGTTCATGTTTCTTTTACAGTTGTTGTTGTTGTTATCGCCGCAAATTTCGCTCTAATAGCGCATTCTGACAAGCTGATAAGGATTAGCTTTTCCTATCACAAAATAGATTTCAACTATAAGGGTCATAATCTTAAACTATAAACAGTAATGTCTTCAAAACAAAAGAGCCGCTTATAGCGGCTCTTCATATTCTTTATTGAGAGAAAATCTATCTTATAACGGTGACATTCCCCGATTTTTTCAATCGTTTACCCGATACACAGAAACCGTCTACAGTCCACACATACACACCCATTGGTGCATAGTCTCCATTAATGGTGCCATCCCACTCTTTTGTAGGGTCGTCGGTATAGAATACTTCTTTACCCCAACGGTCATACACACGGAAGAATACCAGTTTCACGATTTGTGAGTTGGCCAGGCCAAAACGGTTTTGGAACTTATTGCCTTCCGGAACGAAGGCATTGGGCAGGTTCACATCGTTACACCCTACCCTTACTACTACCGTATCGATGGCTATGCAACCTGAGGTATCTTCTACCTGCAGGTAATATGTATAATCGTAAGGCGGGGTTGCTTCAGGGTTTGTTATCCTGTCGCTATTGATATACCTGTTGGGCACCCATGTGTAGGTAAAGTTGATGCCCTTGCTGGTTAATGGTCCACCTAACAGTGTAGTAGCACCATCAGCCAGTTCGCGGTCCGGACCTGCATCT
The DNA here is from genome assembly GCA_902168085.1 of uncultured Bacteroides sp. Taxonomy (GTDB): domain Bacteria; phylum Bacteroidota; class Bacteroidia; order Chitinophagales; family Chitinophagaceae; genus Polluticoccus. The sequence goes on along the minus strand of CABHOP010000064.1, from coordinate 45,066 downwards.
GCATTTACTTTATTAACTGTTACACGTATAGCTGTATCAATAATGCAACCTGCGGGGTAAGGCATCAATATGCGATACTCCGTGCTATATTCAGGCCATGCTCTTACTTCATCTTTTGTGGTACTGCTGATATTATAGTTTGGTGTCCATGTTTTTGATGTAGCATTAACGGATATTACCCTGAGGTTGATTGTATCGCCCTGGCATATCGTAGTATCATTGCTCATAATGATTGGAGGGGTAGGCAGTACATATATCAGCTTACATTGCACCTGCATATCCGCTTGGCCTTCATTCACCATATAGTAGATATTGTAAGTACCCGCAGTATCGTAGCTGTATGGCGGCGGTGTAGATGTAGTAGAGTACTGTATGCTTGTGTTGTTACACTGCTGGAATTTTATCTTCACAAGGTTACTGTCCGACTCATTCACTGCATACAGGAATATATTGTCTTTATCGCGTATGGGGCGGGAAAGGCCGGTGGGGGCCAGCAATGCACCCAGGTCAGCAAAATCATTAGGCGTATATGTACCGGTAATAGACGTCATATCTACTCTTACAAACCTGTGACTTTGCTTGTTATTAATGAACAGGTGGAAGCTATCGCAATCGCGAATGATAGAGATACCACTCGGATTTTTCAACAGGCCGTTAAATGTACCGATGACATTACCTATAGGTGTACTCGTAGCCAGGGATGCACCCATATCCACACGTGTAAGGCTATCATGTTCCTGGTTTGTTACGAAGAAGTGCCATACACCATTGTGGCGGATGGTAGTAAAATCGTTTGGCAAACCGATACCCACAGGCCTGCCAAGGTTTACATAGCTGGGGGTAAAGGACAATAATGTATCAAATTCTATACGGATAAGATCACTGGTAGTTTTGTTGAAGGTGAAACCATACCATTTACCGGCTTCTTTGTAAATGAAAATACCTACGGGACGATCCAGGGTATTCAGCAGGTTACCAAAGTTTACGATGTTTGGCGTGTTAGCCAGTGTGGTACCAAAATCGAGGCGGGCCAGGGAAGATGTGGCCACATCATCGCCACCTACCACAAAAACATGCCAGTTACCTTTTGCCGAATCTTTTACTATGTGCAAAGAGTTAAGCCCCTTGGGTAATACGCCATCCATCGTGCCGTAATCCGTCACTTTAGGTGTGTTATCCAGGCTATTGCCAAACTCCAGCCTTACCAGCGATGCGTTCAGGCCCCTGTTGAGCACAAATGCGAAGTAATTGGCGCCGTCTTTTTCCACTTCTATGGCTGCTGCACCATCCAGGGCAAATTTCTTACCCAGTGCGGTAGCTTTAGGATCATTAAACGCGTATCCGGAACAAAAACCCCAATAGTGAGTTGCGGCATTGGGCACATTGCTTACCAGTTGCACAGGCTGTTTAGGACACACCGTATCGGGCGAAGTAAACAAATCTCCCTGCGCAAATAAACTAATATGCGACACTATAAGTGCTACGAAGAGTAGGCATTTTCTCATAATACTGATAAGAATTACACTTTCTATTGGGCTAATATAACAATTTGAATAAAACTTTTATAGCAATACAGTATTTTTATTTCTTTAAACCAATTACTAACATGTTTAAAACTCCTTTAAGGGTTCCATTTATCAAGACTGTCATTTTACTCTCATTCGTTGGTTTTAATTGTCATACTTATGCCAAAGAAGGCATGTGGCTGCCCCCTACCGTAAAAGGCAGAGAAAAAGACATGAAAAGTATGGGCCTGGAAATACCCGTTGAGCAATTATATAATGAAAACGGCACCGGCCTTAATAATGCCGTGGTGCTTTTTGGCAAAGGGTGCACCGGCGAGGTTATTTCATCAAAAGGGCTGGTGCTTACCAACCACCACTGCGGCTATGGCACTGTGCAAGGGCTTAGCAATAAGGAACACGACTATTTTGCCGATGGCTTCTGGGCCAAAAATAATGGGGAAGAACTACCCTGCCCCGGCCTTACCGTCACTTTTGTAAGACGTATGGAAAATGTGAGCGACCGGATATTAGCAAATATTGATGATACCCTGAGTGAAGCTGCAAGGGCATCTGTAATAAATGTACGCATTGCCAACCTGGAAAAAGGCTATAAATTTTCTACCGGTATGGATGCCATGATAAAGCCATACTATAACGGCAACCAATATTGGGTAATACTTTCTGAAACATATAGGGACATACGCCTGGTGGGTTTCCCACCCAATGGCATTGGTTCTTTTGGTGGCGATACCGACAACTGGATGTGGCCGCGCCACACGGGCGATTTTAGCATCTTCCGTATTTATGCAGGCAAAGACAATAAGCCTGCCGACTATTCAAAAGACAATAAACCCTATGAAACGTCACAGTTCTTCACCATCAATGCCGGTGGATATAAAGAGGGCGATTTTACTATGGTATATGGCTTTCCCGGCACTACTATGGAATACATTTCATCGTACCAGCTGAACCATATCTATTCTATCATCGACCCGATACGCATAGAGGCACGCACTAAGAGGCTGGCCGCATGGACCAACAGCATGGAAGCCGATCGCAATGTGTTTCTGAAATATACATCGAAACGTGCGGGCGTAGCCAATGGCTGGAAGAAGTGGCAAGGCGAAGTACGCGGCCTGCGCATCAACAATGTGATGGGCAAAAAACAGGAATATGAAAAACAGTTTCAGCAATGGGCGGTAACGGATAACACCATGCCTTATGCCGACGACCTGCTGGCGCAAATGGAAGCAAAGGCCAATGCAGTGAACGAACTGGTAAAAACAGACGAATACATCAAAGAAGCGGTACTGGGTATCGAAATCATTCAGCAAGCCGCCGTGCTCGACAAGATGCTGCAGGTGATGCGTGCAAAAGGCAATTTCAATATCATTGATTCCCTGCAAAAGATTGCGGCATCAACAGAGGGCTTTTTCAAGAATTATGATGTGGAAACGGATAAAAAAGTATTTGCACAACTGATGCCCCTGTTTATGGAAAAGAATGCCGGGTATATTCCCGAGACATTCAGGATGCAATACACCACGAATGCCTCCGACTACACTAAATGGGCCAATTATGTATATGCGGCTTCTGCTACCTCTAAAGCTATGCTCCAGTCTATAACACAGGCACCCGATAGCCTTGTGATATTGGCAGACCCGGCCTGGCAGCTATACAGCGCCATCACTAAACTGCGCAAAGAACGCATCACACCCGCGTTAGGTAAATACAATGACCAGCAGACCTACCTGAACAGGCTGTATATGAACGCGCAAATGAAGCTGGACCATAGTAAGAACTTCTACCCCGATGCCAACCTTACATTACGGCTTACCTATGGCACCGTGAAAGGCATAGACCCTGATGGTCCTGCAGGCTACTCTTTCCAGACCAACCTGGATGAAGCGGTGCTGAAAAACAACCCGGAAGTAGAAGAGTTTAAAATGCCGGCCAAATTAGTATCGCTGCAAAGCGAGAAGAATTATGGTGTATGGAATACCAATGGCACTGTGCCGATAGCTTTTATTGCCAACAATCATACATCGGGTGGCAACTCGGGCAGTCCTGTGCTCAATGCGAAAGGCGAACTGATAGGTACCAACTTCGACAGGATATGGGAAGGCACGATGAGCGACCTGTATTTCGACCCGAAGCTGTGCCGCAACATAACACTGGATGTTCGATATACGCTGTTCATCATCGAAAAGTTCGGCGATGCGGGCTGGCTGCTGAAAGAAATGAAAATAGTGCGCCCCAAGGGTAAATAAAGTAATGAAACTATCATTTAACAGCCGCTTCTATACCACGAAGCGGCTGTTTGTATATATTTACAACCACTTCTTTCTTATTATGATAACAAGAGCCGGAATATTTGTTACTACCATATGCACCGCGGCCATGCTTACCGCATGTGCGCAAACTAAAAAAGCTGCTGCTGTAAAAAGCGGTGCTACCTATGCCAAAACCATAGAGGCTACAGAACAAACTACCCTGCCCGGCCGCAAAGAAAGCGAACCCGTGCGCACACAAAAAATATTGCTGGTATGGAAGCAGAAGGAAACACCCCAAACCTTTTACTGGCGTGGTGAAGACGGCTGGACGGATTGTACGGTAAGCAAAGCATCAAAGAACAATAAAAAGGCACCGCGCTACCAGTTTGGCGAAAACTGGTATGATACTAAAACCATCGCTTTAGATAAAATAAAGAAAGGCGATACGCTGGAACTAACCGTTACCCCCGGTGGTAAAAACGTGATTCCTGCGGGGATAACTGCGGATATGAAAAACAGGCTTTTCTTCAAAACGGCTAAGACAGGGTGGCTATACCTGCCGGTTGAAAAATTCATAAAACGTCCGCCTGTAGCCATGCCATAGCAAGCTACGCTACTACCAGCTCTTTCGCATTCTGCAAAGCGGCATCGCTTGGCTTTTCGCCATCTATCATGCGGGCTATGGCCAGTATGCGCTCATCGGGCTGCAGCATACGTACACGTGTATTTATCTTGCCATCTTTACCTTCTTCTTTATATACATAGAAGTGGCTGTTGGCCTTTGCTGCTACCTGTGGTTGGTGTGTAATGCATATCACTTGATGGTATGCTGCCAGATTGCGCAGCAGCACGCCTACCTGCTTGGCCGCTTCGCCCGATATACCTGTATCTACTTCATCAAATATCAGCGTAGGCAAGTGCATTGCCTTTGCCGTTTGCGATTTGATGCAAAGCATGATACGGCTCATTTCCCCACCCGATGCGGCTTTATATACAGGCAGGTATTGCCCGCTCTTATTGGCATCCAGCATAAACTGTACATCATCCGTACCAAAGATACCCGGTTCACTTAGCGGATTGACAGCAATTTTGATACGTGCATTGGGCATACCTACCGGCCCCAGCAGGTTATTGATGCGTTCTTCTATCTGCGGTGCCGCCTCTTTTCTCCTGGCCGATAGCTGCTGTGCTTTATCTGTCACCTGTTTATATACAACTTGCAACTCTGCTTCCAGCTTGGCAATGTTTTCATTCAGGTTCAGGCTGGCTTTCAGCTCTTCTTCCAGTTGTGCCTGCAGCGACAGCAGTTCGTTCGTATTCTGTAAAGCATGTTTCTTCAGCAGCTTGTAACCAAGGTCTATACGCTCTTGTAGCAGGTTCAGTTTACCTTCATCCAGGCTGATGTTACCTTCTATTGTTGATAGCTCGTTACTGATATCTTTCAATTCTGCCCATGCAGATTGTAGCCTTTCATTAACCGCTGCCACTTCGGGTACCAGTTCGCTAATGCCTTGCAGTTGCTGGGTTACACGTTTCAGTTCATTTACCATGGGCTGCTCACCTTCTGCCAAGGTACGGCCAGCACCTTGCAGCACACCAAGTATCCTTTCCGCATTCGATAGCTGTTTTAGCTCCTGTTCTGCCTGCTCTATTTCATCTGTCTTGAACGATGCAGTAGTCAGTTCTTCCAGCAAAAACTGCTTGTAGTCTGCCTCTTTCTGCCATTGTGTCTGCTCGGCTTTCAGTTCGGTTATTGATGCTATTATTTTTTTGTATTGTGCATATTGTTCCCTGTATTCTTTCCGCAACGCTATATTATCAGCCAGCGCATCCACCACATCCATCTGGAAATCATCATCACGCAGTGCCAGGTTATCAAACTGCTGGTGCAGGTCTACCAGCATACCTGTCAGCTTATTCAGCGTGCTGAGTGTTACAGGAGTATCATTAATAAATGCCCGCGATTTGCCTGCTGTATTTATTTCGCGGCGTATGATGCACGAGGTATCATCATCCAGGTCGGCCTGCTGCATGGCCTGCCGGAAGGCGGTATTGTCTGCCACCTCAAAATGCGCTTCCACTATACATTTCTCTTCTTTATTGATGAGTACTGATGTATCGGCACGTTCACCCAATATCAGCGATAGCGCACCAAGTATGATACTCTTGCCTGCACCGGTTTCACCCGTTACAATATTCAGGTGTTTATCGGGCGCTAAAGAAAGGTGGTCGATTATAGCGTAATTGTTGATTACCAGTTTTTGCAGCATCGTCGCAAAAATAATTAATAGTGTGTAGTGTATTGCAGCTATCTGACATTTAAGATTAAGTTATCTTCCTGTGCTATTTATTACTTTTGCACGATGGCTAAATTTTTTCTAAGAAAAAAGGTGGGCGACCGTGTAGTAAACGGCCACCCATGGATATTTGGTAATGAACTGGGCGATAGCGAAGGCGAATATGAAGCCGGAGATATAGTGGAGGTTTTTTCTTCAAATGGTTCTTTTATAGGCAAGGGTTATGTAAACCCTGCATCGCAAATACGCATCAGGCTGGTAACCCGCGATAAAAATGAAGTAGTTGACGACAACTTCTTTTACAACCGCATAAAAGAGGCATGGGAATACAGGCAAAGCATAGGCTATGTAGAAAACTGCCGCCTGATATTTGGCGAGGCCGATAGCCTGCCCGCCCTTATCATAGATAAGTTCAACGACTATTTTGTAATACAAACGCTGGCATTAGGTATAGACAAGTGGAAACAAGCTATAGTAAATGCGTTGAATAAAATATTCAAACCCAAGGGTATCTATGAGCGTAATGACGTTCCTGTCAGAGAACTGGAAGGGCTGCCACAGCAAAAGGGCTTTTTGTCAGCCCCTTTCGATACCAATATTATATTGAATGAAAATGGACTGAAATTTCACGTAGATATTGAGAACGGACAGAAAACAGGTTATTTCCTTGACCAGCAAGACAACCGCCGTGCCATACAGCACATTGTAAAAGGCGCCAATGTACTGGAGGCTTTTTGCTATACCGGCACCTTTTCGCTACATGCCGCACATTATGGCGCTAAAAACGTACTGGGGCTAGACATTTCGGAGAGTGCCGTAAAAACAGCCCGCCGCAATGCAGAACTGAATGGGTACGACAATATATGCAAGTTTGATGCGGTGAACGCCTTTGATGTATTGAAACAATGGGTAAAAGAAGGCAAACGCTATGATGTGGTGATGCTGGACCCGCCTGCATTTACCAAGAGCCGCGAAAATATTCAGAAAGCCATCACAGGCTATAAGGAAATAAACCTGCGTGGTATGAAGCTGACCAAACCCGGCGGCTTTTTGGTAACAGCATCGTGCACCAACCTGGTACCACCCGATATGTTTTTAAAAACCATAGAAATGGCTGCTAAAGATGCCCGCCGCAAAATAAGGCAGGTAACCTGGCAAACACAGGCATCAGACCACCCGATACTGTGGCATGTACCTACTACTCAATACTTAAAATTCCTGATTGTACAGGTAATGTAACCCTCCGACAGTTTTCAAAAACCTTATAACAAAAAATAAAGGCTGCTCATGAGCAGCCTTTATAATATTTTAACTGTTTAAAATCTTACAGTTGGTTGTATATCTGTGCATCTGCACTGCGGGCTATACCGTAGTATTGGAAAGATTTACGACGATATCCTTTTTTGTAATAAGCATCTGTATTTGCTTCTTCAGGTATTGTAACCCAGTCATGATTTTTAGGCACATACCAGCGGTAAACACCTACAGTGTTAGGTCCACGGCGTGTCAGCGCATAGAATTGCAGCTTCTTGCCTGTATAGCCCATTTTTATCATATCATCATCAGAAAACTCATCTTCTGCGATGGATGCATAATCTTTAGTATCCGGATTGTACCAGCTGTTAATTGCCACACGGCCCGGAGCCGGGTTACGGTAAGCAACAAAAATCTGCGTTTTTTCTTTCCAGTTCCAGTTCAGCATTTGGCCTTCCTGGTATTCCCCATCAGCTACTGTTATATAGTTCTGGTCATTCGGATTGTACCAACGATATACTCTAACTAGTTCATCGTCTTGTGCAAAACCTTTATTAGCAGCAAAAACCGAAGCCAGCACAGTTGTAACGAGGATGAAGGTTTTTTTCATAATTGAGCGCTTTTTTTCTAAATCGTTTCCCAAAATACATAAAAAAAAAATTGCCTTGCAAGAGGTAGGGACATTTTTTTTTTAACGCCCGTCATATCCTGTCTTAATCCTTGCTCAAATGCGGCTTTTGGCGTAGCTTTGAGGCCTTTTAAGTGTCAGCATGGCAGTTTTAAAAAGCTGCATACATTTTGATACTTAATTATTTCGATGTTAGAAAGTTCGTTATTTAAAGATAATCACCTTTCTTACTTCATTTTTTGAAAACATACTGTAAATACTACAATTAACAAGATGATTGGTTTTCTTTCAAAATTATTTGGCGGTAGCAAGTCGGATAAAGACGTAAAACGCACGCAACCGATTGTGGCCGAAATAAACCGTATCTACGGCGAACTGCAATCCCTCTCTCATGATGAGCTGCGTAATAAAACACAAGAGTTTCGCCAGCAGATACGCGAACACCTGAAAGATATAGATGCAGAGATTGCCCAGCAAAAGGCCGCAGCTGAAAATTTTGATGCCGGCGATGTGCAATCGCGCGAAGCTGTTTATAATGAAATAGACAAGCTGGTAAAAAAGCGTGATGAGCAGATAGAGGTGATACTGGAAAAGATAATGCCGCAGGCCTTTGCCGTGGTAAAGGAGGCTGCACGCCGCTTTAAAGAAAATGCCGAACTGGTTTCGACAGCTACAGAGCTGGATAAGGAACTGGCACTGGAAAAAGACCACATACGCATAGAGGGCGATAAAGCCATCTACCGCAATACATGGCAGGCTGCGGGCAGTACCGTTACCTGGAACATGGTGCACTATGATGTGCAGCTGATAGGCGGTATGACCCTACACGAGGGTAAAATAGCAGAAATGGCTACCGGTGAGGGTAAAACCCTGGTATCTACATTACCGGCTTACCTGAATGCATTGCCCGGAGAAGGCGTACATATAGTAACGGTGAACGACTACCTGGCCCGTCGTGACCAGGAGTGGAACAGCCCCCTGTTTGAATTCCTGGGTATTACTACCGATTGTATAGATAAACATCAACCAAACTCGCCTATGCGCCGCAAAGCGTATATGGCCGATATTACATACGGTACCAATAACGAATTTGGTTTCGACTACCTGCGCGATAACATGGTGCACCACCCCAGCGAAATGGTGCAACGCAAGCACCACTATGCTATGGTGGATGAGGTGGATAGCGTATTGGTGGATGATGCACGTACACCGCTTATCATATCCGGCCCTGTGCCCCGTGGTGATGAGCAACAGTTCCACGCGCTGAAACCACGCATCGAACGCCTGCTGGAAGCACAGAAACGTGTGATTAATAATAGCATTACAGAAGCTAAAAAACTGATAAGCGAAGGCAAAGCCGATAAAGACAATGGTGGCCTTCAGCTATACCGTGCATACAGGGGCTTACCTAAAAACAGCGCCCTGATAAAATACCTGAGTGAAGAAGGTGTGCGCCAGGTACTGCAAAAATCGGAGAACTATTATATAGGTGAGCAAAAGCGCAATATGCCGGTGGTAGATGCAGAGCTTTTCTTCACTATAGATGAAAAGAACAACAGTGTAGACCTGACCGAAAAAGGTCTGGCGCTGATTACCCAATCGGGCGAAGATCCTAACTTCTTTGTACTGCCCGATATAGGTACCGAACTGGCTGAAATAGAAAAGCTGGCGGTGGCACCTGAAGAAAAGGCAGCACGCAAAGATGCCATGCTGCAAGACTATGCTATTAAAGCAGACCGTATCCATTCTGTTCAGCAATTGCTGAAAGCCTACACCTTATTTGATAAAGATGTAGAGTACGTAGTGATGGACGGCAAAGTGAAGATAGTAGATGAGCAAACGGGCCGTATACTGGATGGACGACGCTATAGCGATGGCCTGCACCAGGCGATAGAAGCGAAAGAAAATGTAGAAGTGGAAGCTGCTACGCAAACCTTCGCTACCGTTACCCTGCAAAACTTCTTCCGTATGTATCACAAGCTGGGCGGTATGACCGGTACAGCTGAAACGGAAGCAGGTGAGTTTTGGGAGATCTACAAACTGGATGTGGTAGCGATACCTACCAACCTGCCTATATCGCGTAAAGACCAGCAAGACCTGGTGTATAAAACCAAGCGCGAAAAATATAAAGCTGTAATAGACGAGATAGAAGCATTGCGTGGCGTAGGCCGCCCGGTACTGGTGGGTACTACATCGGTAGAGGTTTCTGAATTGCTGAGCCGCATGCTGCAGCAAAAAAAAGTACCGCACAATATATTGAATGCCAAACAACACTCTAAAGAAGCACAGATCGTATCTGAAGCCGGTTTGGCAGGTGCTGTTACCATAGCTACCAACATGGCTGGCCGCGGTACCGACATCAAGCTGGGTCCCGGTGTTAAAGAAGCAGGTGGCCTTGCCATTATAGGTACAGAGCGCCACGAAAGCCGCCGTGTAGACCGCCAGCTGCGTGGCCGTGCAGGACGCCAGGGCGATCCCGGTACTTCACAGTTCTTCGTATCGCTGGAAGATGACCTGATGCGCCTGTTTGGCTCTGAGCGTATAGCCAGCCTGATGGATAAAATGGGCCACAAAGATGGCGAGGTGCTGCAACACAGCATGATCACCAAATCGATAGAGCGTGCGCAGAAGAAAGTAGAAGAAAACAACTTTGGCATACGTAAACGCCTGCTGGAGTATGATGATATCATGAACTCTCAGCGCGATGTTATCTACAAGCGCCGTAACCACGCCCTGTTTGGCGACCGTCTGGCTATCGACATCGACAATGCGATGTATGATGTATGCCTGGACATAGCAACCAAATTTGAAGACAGCAGGGATTTTGAAGCCTTCAAGCTGGATGTAATGATGCACCTGGCTATGGAGCCGCAAGACATCACTGCAGACGAATTTGCGAAAGCAGACCTGACTACTATTGGCGACAAGCTATATCACCAGGTAAAAGAATTCTATGCACGCAAATCGGCCGCCATCAGTGAGCACATTATGCCTACCCTCTCGCAGATACATGCAGAGAACGGCGACCGCATCGAGAACATCGTCATACCATTTACAGATGGTATACGCGGCATACAGGTATATGCCAACCTCAAAGAAACGGTAGAAGGAAATGGCCGTCCTGTTATCCAGCAACTGGAAAAAGGCATGACGCTGGCATTGATAGATGATGCATGGAAAGACCACCTGCGTGCTATGGACGACCTGCGCCAGTCGGTACAAATGGCATCGTACGAACAGAAAGACCCACTACTGATATATAAGTTTGAAGCGTTCAACCTCTTCAAGCAAATGATGCTGGAAACCAACAAGACCATCGTATCCTTCCTGCTGCGTGCGGGCATACCAATGCAGGATGCGCCACCACAAGCTGCTGAGGAAATACCACAGCATACAGACATGAGCCAGCTGCAAATGAATAAAGAAGACATAGACGAAGCCGGACAGGACTATGCTGCCGACGAGCACGATATATATGATGAAGAAGGAAGCAGTGTAAAACGCTCGCCGGTGCAGGCAGGCCCTAAAATAGGCCGGAACGACCCCTGCCCCTGTGGTAGCGGCAAGAAATATAAAAGCTGTCACGGACGTGGACTGTAAATAAGAAAAAGCGAAATGTAACTCACATTTCGCTTTTTGCTTTACTCTGTTTAATTTTGAGCTTAATTATGAAACGTAATCAATCGAACATACTATTAGCAGCAGGCCTCATACTGATGGCTGCATTATTACGCATCATCAACCAAGAAATGCACTGGTACAATTTGGCACCTATTGCTGCCGTTGGCCTGTTTGCAGGTGCTATCATCAAAGAAAAGCGCTTTGCTTACATCCTGCCTTTGCTCAGCATGTTCATTGCCGACCTGTATTTCCAAATGTTCACATCCGTTAATGGTTTCTATGGCCTGGAGCAACTGTTTGTATATGGCGGCATGGCTGTGGTTACTTACCTGGGTACTATTATGGGCAAGGTAAATGTACCTAAAGTAGTGGGCTATTCACTGGTAGGCTCACTGGCATTCTTCGTACTGTCAAACTTCGGTTCTTTCCTTAGCGGTATGTGGGGACTTAATGGCGCAGGTTTTGTAAAGACTTATGTAATGGCTATTCCATTCTTTAAAAACACAGTTATCAGCGACCTGGTTGGTAATGGCGTTTTATTTGGCCTTTATTTCCTGGCTCAACGCGCGTTTACACCGCAAGTACAGAAAGCTGCTTAATCATTCTATTAACTTACATCTTATAAAGAAAGGCCCGGTAGTACCGGGCCTTTCTTATTTATGGTTATTCACTTTTCTATTCTATCGCTATCCGCTTCCGGCCTATTACCATATCTGCATTGCTCACCTCAAAGATGTATATGCCGGCGGGCAATCCCTGTGCATTTATCAGCAAGCTGCCTGCTGCATTTGTGATACCATTGTTACGCCATACGGTTTTGCCTGCATTGTCTATCATCCTGGCAGCAACCTGTATGTTGGCAAAGTGCTGTGCATCCATATTTACTACAAAGCGGCCCGTATTGGGGTTAGGATATATTTCCAAAGCCTCATGAGCATAAGGGATAACCTGTACGCTTATTGGGGTATCAGTTGTTGTATCTCCTATTGCACCAAGGTCTGAAGACATCCACATGCCACGGCCATAGGTAGATACCCATAGTTCTTTCCTGCTGTAATTGATGTCTATATCTGTTACTTCTATGCTTGGCAGTTTATCATCGTCATTGAAGGCTTCCCATTGCTTAGTTGCCGTATCCATGTAAAACACGCCGACATCTGTGCCTATGTACATGGTTTTGTTCATAGTATCTATTTCTATACAGTGCACCGGCACATCGGGCAGGCCTGTTTTTATTTGTGTCCACGTACCTGCATTATACTCTGCCACCTGCGGACCGCCATAGCCGCTGAAAGTAAGCCAGAAACGGTCTTTGTCTGCAGGGTCTACTTTTATGTCAGACACCTTGCCATTGAAAGGCGGGGATAGCAGTGTAAAAGTGGCTGTATTACCTGGCGTAAAGCTGTGAGTATAATATACACGGGCTGCATTGCTGCTTTGATTTTCGGCAATAGCATATATGGTAGATGCGCTGGCAGGTGTCATAGCAATGCGTATCAGGTTAGTACCTGTATGCAATGCGCTGCCTTGTATAGAATACCATGAATCGCCATAATCGTTTGAAAAATAAAGATGCTGATAACCCGCCAGCAAGTGCGATGGGTCGTGAGGGCTAACGATATAAGGTGTTATCCATGCTCCACTGGGAGTGCCCGGAATGTTACCCGAAATGAAATCATTACCCAACGTTGCAGAATGACGCATGATATTACCGTATTGAGTAGATGTGTAGTAAGTGGTGCTATCTGTATAGTCTACCTGGCAATCCATGCCATCACCACCATTTTCATCATCCCAAAAGGCGAAACGATTGCCTTTAGTACCATTGTCCTGCGCACCACCCAATATGAAATGCGATATAGGGCTTACCGCATTGCGGTAGAATTGCGTGATACCCATACCGTTGGTTATATCCGTCCACAGGCTGTTATTTGCCATAGGGTTATCTGTGTAGTATATACCACCGTCATTGCATTGATACAACCTGCCGGCTACTGTAGGATGGTACAGCATATAATGTTTATCGGCATGCACTTCAGCAATGCCACCTATGGAATACCAGTTGGTAGATATGCCCCAGTTGATACCACCATCTGTAGAAAACCATGTATTTACACCACCTACTGTTACGTTACTGGAATTATTGGGATCGATAGCAATGCAGAGGTCGTACCAGCCCTGGTTACCACAATTGATAGTGCCCGATACATCTCCGGTAAGCAGGTCTTTAGAACAGTCGGAACCGGGGTTGAATAGGATACTGAATGTTTTTCCGGTATCTGTAGACTTGTAAATGCCACCCAGGCTACCACTTGTTTTGGCTACTACTGCCATCACCACGTTCACATCCTTAGGCGATGTAGCCAGTTCTATCCTCCAGGCAGTTGCAGGGGATGAAACGGAGTTCCAGTTTCTGCCACCATTTGCCGAACGGTATATCTGCGCGCTGCCATAACTATAGGTAGTAGCATACAGTACATTCGTATCGGTAGGGTGTGCCAATATCTGTTTGAAGTTAGGGCCATTCATTACCCTGGTCCATGTGGTACCTGCATTATAAGACTTGTATATACCATCGCTTGCTGCCAATGTGATGGAATTGGTATCTACAGGATTTATCACCAACCCATTGGCCAGCCTGTATTGGTTGGTTTGCCATTTCAGGCCGGTAGTATCCCAGGTTACACCGCCATCTGTCGACTTCATGACCCCTACACTGTAAGTATCACTTGCATCCCTGTCGCCCGTACACATGTAAATGGTTTGTGGGTTCTGCGGATTTACATCTATATCCGATACGCCCAGTACGGGTAGCATATGCGATAAAGATACCCAGCTGGCACCGTTATTCGTTGTTTTCCAGGCACCACCACCCGCACTACCTATATATATTGTGTTGGCATCGGTAGGATGAAAAGCAACCGCATTGATACGGCCGATACCTGAATACCCGCCTCCCGATGTGGTAGGCCCCTGGAACGACCAGTTGGAAGCCAGCTTACTGGCAGTAGTTTTATGTTGTTTAGGCGCATTAAAGCGTTGCCATTCCTCAAATGTTTTGGCCGTAGAAACGATATTATCATTAGCATCGGTGTGATTGCTCCAATACCAGAACCAGCGGCCGAAGTGATGGTCCTTACCCTCCTTTACACGCTTGCCTTCTTTTTCTGTTTTGCCTGATGGCGTACCAAACCTGTTTTCGTAAGCTTTAACAGCATCCTGCAATTTGACGGGTTTATCACTATTATCGGGCACCAGCGGCAACATGGGTTGCCCCATGGCCTGCCATCCCGTAAATAATGCGGAAACAAGTAGTATCTGTTTTTTCATTATCGGTATTTAAAAAAGGAACTAATTTTGCAGCACAAGTTAACCACAGTGGCTTGTATTATAAAATTAACTACACATTTCATGCAAAACCATGACAAATTAAAGCCTATGCCGGTGCAGATACGCGAGAATGCATTGCTGGCACGTATAGCTGCCAAAGTATTGCGCTCACCGCATATGGCCATTGTTATGAAGCGCACCATACACCTGCACAATACCTGCATGAAAGACTTTATGCAGAACAGGCGCTGGGTGCGACATGAACTGAAACATATAGAACAGTTTGAACGCTACGGTACGCTGCGATTCGTATCTAAATATTTGTACTACAGCATGCGCCACGGATACTGGAACAACCCGCTGGAAGTAGAGGCACGTGCGGCAGAATATGATGACAGCCTGCTGGAAAAATACCAGTGTACGGAGCCGGAACATGCAGAATTATCATAAAACCGCTTTTACCTTTTATTAATAGCGCTTATATTTGCGCAAAATATACGGTCTTCATGCCTCAGAAAATAAAACCAACAGGACGTCAGAAATCAATGTTTCTTATCCATTTTATTGTTTTCGCCATCGCTACCGTTATAATGGTAATGATACACAGGGAACAAGGTAAAGAACAATGGGCCTATCCATGGCACGCATGGATCATTGCTGCATGGGCTCTGTCGCTGATAGGCCACTGGTGCGCTGTATATACCAGCTACGAAGACAAAGGCCACAGGGAATATACCCGCCAGGAAAACAACGGATAATGAACTATCATAGTTTAATCATATTCACCCCTTGCAATGCCGCAAGGGGTTTTTAATTTTATTGGTATAAAGCTTACAGATGGATACGTCGAGGTACAAACAACTGCAACAAGAGTTTGATACGCTGAAGGATGAAAGGGCGCGTATAGACGTGCTGATAGAGATGGCATTGGAGATACGCAACTTTGATATAGAGCAGGCGATGGATATTTCAGATGATATCATAGAGCGTTCGGAACTGGTAGGCTACCGCCTGGGCAAAGGCCGCGGACTGAACCTGAAGGGCTGGTGCTACTGGCAGCAGGGCGAATATGATGAAGGGGTGGATACTCTGCAGGATGCCCTTAAAATATCGCGCGACATCAATAACAAACCACTGGAGGCCCGTATCCTGAATAACCTGGGCTATATATACCGCGACCGTGGCGACCTGGCCGATGCGCTGAACCATTTTGAAGAGGCACTGAAAATAAACGAGAAGCTGGGCGACGAGGTGGCACAATCGGTAAACCTGTCGAGCATTGCATACCTGCACTACGACCTGAATGATTATGAGAACGCGCTGGAATTTGCCCTGCGCTGCCTGCCTATATTTGAGAAGGCAAAGGATGTGCACCGCCTCAATTCACTGTACCATATCCTCGGCAATATCTACTTCAAACAGGAACAATCGCAGGAAGCGCTACGGTATTTTGAAGAGAACCTAAACCTCAGCGAACCGGAAACGGTATTGCATGCCATGGCCATTAGCGGCCTGGGCAAGGTGTACTATAAGATGAACGATTTTGAGAATGCCCGCAAATACCTTACAGAGGCGCTCAAACAATCGGAAGAACTGAGCAATGTGGAAGTGCAGATCATATCGCACTACTATATAGGCCGCATGATGATGGACGAAGGCAACTATCGCCAATCATTACAGCATATGAATGCGGCCTTTGAACTGGCTGATGAATACATGCGCAAGCACGATGTGATGAGCGTACACGAAGGCCTTTCCTTGCTGTATGATAAAATGGGCGACATACCCAAGGCCTTCTATCACCTGAAGGCATACGAGCAAATGAAGGAAGACATCTTCAAGCAAACCACCTTTAATAAGCTGCGCAACCTGCAAACACGCCAGCAGGTAGAACTGGCACAGAAGGAAAAAGAAGTGGCGGAACGTACCGCCTACCTCAAGCAACAGTTCATGGCCAATATGAGCCACGAGATACGCACACCTATGAATGCTATAGTAGGTATGACGCGCCTGCTGCTAAGCAAGGAACCCAAGCAAGACCAGCTACGCTACCTCAATGCTATTCAGCAGTCGGCAGATAACCTGCTGGTCATTATCAATGATATTCTCGACCTGTCGAAAATAGAAGCCGGCAAGATCATTATAGAGCATACCGACTTTTCACTGCGCGAAGTAATGCACAGCATACGCGATGTACTGATGCTGCGCGCCGAAGAAAAACATATAGACCTGCGTGTGAGTATAGACGCCGCCATTGCGCAGCGCCTGGTAGGCGACCCTACGCGCATCAACCAGGTATTGATAAACCTGGCAGGTAATGCCATCAAATTTACCGAGAAAGGCTATGTGGAGGTAAATGCGCAGCTGCAAAAGAAAGAGAACAACAAAGACTGGATACAGTTTGATATTATCGACACCGGCATAGGTATTGCCCCCGATTATGTAGGCAAGATATTTGAAAGCTTTACACAAGCAGGCACCGATATAGCGCGCAAATTTGGTGGCACCGGCCTGGGCCTTACCATATCTAAACAATTGGTAGAACTGATGAACGGACAGATAAAAGTAAAAAGCGAACTAGGCAAGGGCACTACCTTCAGTGTACTGATACCGTTGGAAGAATCGGCCGTGCAGGTAGAAGAAGAAAAAAGCGATGTAGTAAATGAGAAAGTGCTGCAACTACTGAATGATACTAAAGTATTACTGGTAGAAGACAATGAATTTAACCGCATGGTGGCGGAAGACACGCTAAAAGAACTGCTGCCGGGCATTACCATAGATATAGCCGTGAATGGTGAAGAAGCCGTAAGCCGTGTGCAGGATACCCGCTACGACTTTGTACTGATGGATATACAAATGCCGGTAATGGATGGCGTAACGGCTACGCGCACCATACGCACCACCCTTGCACCACCAGCACGCGACACCAAGATCATAGCCATGACAGCTAATGTGCTGCAGGAAGATGTGAAGCAATACTTTGCCGTAGGTATGAATGCCTATGTTTCCAAACCCTTTCAAACAGATGAATTGTTGCTGAAAATGGCTGCCGTGATGGAAAACAATGTGCAAGACATTTTGCAAGGCACCAGTGCCAACCAAAACACCATAGTGGCGGAACCAATTATGCCATCATTGCCCGATAAGGTGACGGACATGCAATTTCTCATGCAGTTTACCAACAACAATGAGGAAAAGATGAAGAAATACATCGGCATGTTCCTTGAAAATGGCCCGCGGCTGCTTACCAACATACAGCAGGGGCTGGCAAATAAAGACTACCCTGCCGTGAAGATAGCTGCCCATTCTATGAAGCCGCAATTATCGTATATGGGAGTGAAAGAGGATGTGAGCCACATCTTCCTGATAGAGCAAACGGCCGGCGAATCTGCCCACTTCGAAAGGCTGCCCACACTGGTAGCAAACTTGCACCGGGTGTGTGAACAGGCATTTAATGAATTGAAAAACGTTTATTAAACATAGTTTATCATAGAATGATAAGAATCAGCACACTACAGGCACTGCCTGTATGTACCTTTGCGTAAAAGGATGGCTCGTATCTTTTGAATTCTAAATATTTTTTCTATTTTTCTAAGAAATTGAACTTTTAACACTCATGGCTACAGATAACTCGCGCTACATCTTTTTGGTGGATGATGAACCCATCCAGAATGAAATGCTGAAAGACTACCTGTCAGAAAGGTTTTTATATAATATCAAAACTTTCGACAATGGCGAGGAAGCGATCAGCAACCTTCACCTGAACCCCGAAATAATAGTGCTGGACTATCACCTGAGCTCTCAAAAATCAGATGCACAAAATGGTGTAGCCATCCTGAAAAAGATAAAAGAACGCAGCCCCAATACACAAGTAATCATGCTATCGGGCCAGGATAAGATAGATGTGGCTATCGACAGCATGAAATATGGTGCTTACGATTATGTGGTAAAAGGTGAAACTGCCTTTTCGCGTATGGAAAATGTGCTGAATAATGTAAGCGAACTACACCGTATGAAAACCATCAATGGCTCATATAAGAAAACAATTGCATTGCTTTCTGTTATCATAGGTTTGATAGTGTTGCTGGCGCTATACCTGTTATTCTTTACAGATGCGTATTCGCATATGTAATAGCCGTATTCTCTTTACCGATTAAGCACATTTTTAACAGTTATCTACTTAGATTTGCTGCTTCTAACAGCATTATATCCATGCAATTAGCCAAAAGACTGGACCGTATATCAGAGCCTCAAACGATAAAGATGGCAAAGCTGGGCCGTGAGTTGAAAGCACAAGGTTGCGACCTCATAGACCTGAGCCTTGGTGAACCCGATTTCAGCACGCCTGCATTTATATGCCGGGCAGCTACCGAAGCTATGAGCGAAGGCTACACAAAATATACGCCGGTAGTAGGTTATCCCGAGTTGCGCAAAGCCATCAGCGAAAAGCTGAAACGCGATAACGGGTTGGATTATGCTATAGACGAAATCATCGTATCTACAGGCGCCAAGCAATCGCTGGCCAATGCCGTACTGAGCCTGGTAAACCCCGGCGATGAGGTAATTATACCTACACCATATTGGGTTACATACAGTGCACTGGTATCGCTTTCTGAAGGGAAAGTAAAGTATGTAGACTGTACCATTGATACCAATTTCAAACTGACACCCGACAGGCTGGAGGCGGCTATCACACCCAATACAAAACTGTTTATCTTCTCATCGCCCTGTAACCCTACGGGCAGCGTATATTCGAAGGCAGAGCTAGCAGGACTGGCAGAAGTCTTCAAGCGCCACCCTCATGTAGGCATCATCAGCGATGAGATATACGAATATATCAATTACAACGGCAGCCACGAAAGCATAGCACAGTTTACTGAACTGAAAGACCGCGTGGTTATCGTAAATGGCATGTCTAAAGGCTTTGCCATGACGGGCTGGAGGCTGGGTTACCTGGCAGGCCCTAAAGACCTGGTACAGGCCTGCGAAAAAATGCAGGGCCAGTTTACATCAGGCACCAACTCTATTACGCAGCGTGCATCTATAGCTGCTTTATCCGGCAGCCTTGAGGAAACCTATAAAATGCGCGATGCTTTCCGTGAACGCAGGGATTTTGTCATTGATGCACTGAGCCGGATAGAAGGCATCCGCATCAACAATCCCGAAGGGGCATTCTATGCATTCCCCAATATCAGCGCATTCTTCGGCAAATCGGATGGTACTACTACCATCAACAACGATGAAGATTTTTCCATGTACCTGCTGCATAAAGCGCATGTAAGCACCGTGAACGGAGCTGCTTTTGGCAATGCCAATTGCATCCGCATATCATTTGCTACATCTATGGAAAAGCTGCAGGCTGCTATGGATCGCATCCGCAAAGCACTGTCGGAACTGAAATAAGCTAATGCTATTGCTATTTACTGAACAGGATACCGGGTTTCCAGCTTGGTAAGCTTTGGGATAATATTGTTATATACGCTATCCAGCTTATCGGGATTTCTTTTGTACCATGCAATGCTTTTAGCAAACACTTCCGGTGTTACATTATGGTGGTGATAAATATCGTTGTAGTAGCGCGCCAGTGAATCCATGTTCTTATTGGTCACATAATGTTCGCTGTCATCTACTATGGTGCTATACACTTCTGCTATCTGCATATCCAGCAGTATGCCCTCCATTTTCTCCGGCGGCAATACATCGCTTTTATCTACCTGGTTGCAGGCGGTAGCAATAAGTAGAAAACTCGCAACACACAGCAGCTTCTTCATCCGGCTATTTAACGTTATTGTATTTCTGAATGTTGGCCACATCTACCTGTTGTATCATAGGCAGGTATTTCGACCTCTCGGCCGGGTCGGCTTGCGATAACAGGCTGGCATACTCATCGCTCTTGGCGTTGAAGAAAAATTGTATGAGTATTGAGCTGGGGTTTTCCCTGTTCAGTTGCACAAACTGTGGTATCGTTTCCAGTATCAGTTTTCTCGATTCTTCCGGTTTGGTAGCCAGGTTATCCAGCCCCTGCCTGTGCATGTTATACCATATAGCCCGGAAGTCTTTAAAGCGGGGGTTCAGCAACTGGTCTATAATCCAGTAACGGTTTTTATTACCATCTACAGCTTTCCATCCTATTATCATTTTACCTTGTTCCGGTGCATTGTTCACTACATTCTGCGCCTTCTTCAGGTACTCAGTACCTCCGTTGGGCGAGAAGCTATCATAGTCAAGCGCCAGCACTAAGTAGGCATAGTAAGCCAGTGTAGCCGTCAGGTTCGATGTCAGGGCATCATTACCCGTCACACGGTTATCGTCAAACTGCAGCGGGGTGAATTGATTGAAGCGAAACTTGAATTCACGGTCTATAAAATTCACGGTAGGGCTGGTATAGCTACTATTATATACCGGGCGCGATGCCTGTATGTTTATAGTTCCTTCATACACATCCTCATCCAGCTTACCTGTTACGTTTATCAGCAGGTTACAGTCAATGCGTTCATTGGTCTGGTATTGGTCAGTCGTCCATTTCCGGGTGTTCATAAACTCGGTAATACCACGCTCCATCCCCAGAAAAACCTGTTTGTCCACGCCCTGTATCTTGTCGTGCATTATTTTCACCTTGCAGTTCAGTTCCTGCGCATACGCCCCTACACTACAGCCAACAAGCAGTGCTATGTTAAACAGTTTTTTCAGCATGTTTCAATTTCAATATATGGTTTATAATAGCAGCGGCCACCTCTTGCTTGCCCTGTAATGGCAATGCTTCCACGCCGCCGTTCTTATCCAGCAAAGTTACTTTATTGGTATCGTGCCCAAAGCCGGCACCTTCGTCTTTTAACGAATTCAAAACAATCATATCCGCGTTTTTAGCCCGCAGCTTATCCAGCGCATGCGCCACTTCATTGGTTGTTTCCAGTGCAAAGCCTACCAGCAGCTGTCCGGCTTGCTTCACCCTGCCCAGCGATGCCAATATATCTTTATTCTTTACCAGTTTTATATCTAACGTATCGCCCTGCTTTTTTATTTTTTCAGGTGCTCTTTCTTCCGGCCTGTAATCGGCCACTGCGGCAGAAAGAATGGCAATATCGGTATCCGGAAAGGCCTGCGTAGCGGCAGTATACATTTCCTCCGCACTTTCCACATGCACTACCTGTATACGGGTATCCTGTACCGGCACATGCGATGGGCCTAATACCAGCGTCACCGCTGCCCCTTCGGCAGCCAGGCGTTCCGCTATGGCTATACCCATCTTTCCCGTAGAGAAATTGCCTATAAAGCGCACCGGGTCAATACGTTCATACGTAGGACCGGCAGTTACCAGTGCTTTCACGCCTTTCAGCGCACTATCATTTTTTTTTTCGAAGAAATCGGCCAGGTGCTTCACAATATCCTGCGGTTCTGCCATACGGCCTTCGCCTACCAGCCCGCTGGCCAGTTCGCCATGCGCTACGGGTATGATGTGATTGCCATAAGACCGTACCTTCTGGATATTAGCCTTGGTAGATGGATGTATCCACATATCCTCATCCATAGCCGGTGCTATGAATACGGGCGCTACCGCAGATAAGTAAACAGCACATACCAGGTTGTCGCACAGGCCATTAGCCAGCTTGGCTAAAGTATTGGCGCTGCAGGGGGCTATCACCATCGCATCGGCCCAGCGGCCCAACTCTACGTGGTTGTTCCAGGCTGCACCATCAGCTACATTGCTGTGCACGGGGTGCTTAGAAACGGTAGCCAGTGCCAGCGGGCTCACAAAATCGGCGGCGGCTCGGGTCATCAGTACCCGCACTTCAGCACCTGCTTTTACCAGTTGGCGCACCAGTTCCGGTGTTTTGTAAGCGGCAATACTGCCCGTCACTCCCAATACTATCTTTTTACCTGCTAATTGCATGAATTACTGGATATGTAAAGCCTTTGCAAGGTACTGCTTTTTGAAGGAAGATAAACTACTTAGGCGTGCTCATCTGCAGTACCACATACGCCACCACGCACAGCAGCAATATCACCACTATGGCCAGCCATGCCCATGGGTTATCTTTTATCGCACGTTTGCGTTGCCGCTTTCGGGCCGATAGTGTTTTGTGGAGGTCGTAATTGGCCTTCGCCACCATCTGTTTAGCTTCCGCCGATGGCAGCGACTGTAGACCTTCCAGTGCATCGGCTTCCATACCTTCCTCTGCCAGCCACTGCTCTACCGCATGCTGCTCTTCCGCCGGCAATCGGCCTTCCAGGTAAGCTATCAGCTTATCTTCAGGCAGTTTGCCATCACCACTGTTCCATATGTCCTTCAGTTCGCTCATTGCAGTCGTAGCAATATTTGTTTCAGGTTGCGCTTGCCGTTCTGTATATAGCTCTTCACCTGTTCAAAGGTATAACCCGTGCGTTCCATTATCTGTTTATAGCTCTGCTTTTCCAGGTAAAAGAGAATGATGCATTGCCGCTGTGCTGCTTCCAGTTGTTGCAGGGCGGGCTGCACCTGTTCCAGTGTTTTGTCCTTCCACAGCAGCAGGTCTTTATCACTTTCTTCTGCCGCCACATGGCTAATGGCGCTCTCTTCTGTAAGATAGTGCTTATCGCGCAGCAATTGCAGGCAGTGGTTGCGCATCAATATGTACAGCCAGCCCTTAAAGTTTTGTATTTCTTCCTTAGGCATATGGGTAATAGCCTTCAGGAATACCTGCTGTACCGCATCTTGCGCGCCGTCTTTATCTTTCAGGTATTTCATGCCCACACCCAGCAGCAGCAGGGTATAACGCTGCAGCAGCACACCCAGCACGGCATTGTCGCCGCCGGTGCGAAACTGCGCCAGCAGGGCTTCATCTGTCATTTGTGTATATGGGTGGATAGCCAATACGGTAGCTTATATCTTCTATAGATGAAAAATACATTTATTTCCATAACACAGATGTATTAATTAAAAACCTGTATTATTTTGTGCTTGAATCCACACTATTGATGTATATGATTACCCGCAAATTGATACCCCTACTGGTATTATTAACCATAGCTTTCAGTGCCGCTGCACAAAAAGGCTTCGTAAAGCAAAGCAGGCTACCCCGCAGCCTGCAGAAATTTGAGTTTGGGGTTTCTTCGGTTGGTGCTGCCGGTACCTACAAAAGCGACTTTGCTTATTACGATGATGAAAATACAAGATGGGAGGGCTACCATGAAAGCCCCACCACATCTAAAGGCGGACTGGGTGTAACACTCGGCACTTTTTACCGCATAGCGTTGATAGGCAGGCGTGCAGCCATCACTGCCGATATCAATGTAGCTTACAACTACCTCTTCTGGAAAGGGATAGGTAGCGGGGGCTTCTTTTATGAAAGAACGGACAATGTAGGCGGTGTTACCAAACAACTGGCGGTACCTGTAGGGCTTTCACTGAAATTTGGCAACGATGGCAGACTGGAGAAGAACCACCGCTTCTGTACCACCTTTGGTGCGGGTGTAATGCCAACCTTCAACACGACACACCTGGACGATACGTTGGAAGTGAGAAAACGTGAAAAACACAGGAAATGGGGGGCGCAGCCCTATGTAAAATTTGAGGCAGGTATTTTCGCCGGTTTATGCTTCAAGCTAAGGCTGATGTATGCTTTTGGCGATATCCCGCTTACAGAAAACGGCGACAGCTGGAACGAAGAAAAATTCGGGGTGCTGAACTTCAACAGCAGGTTGAAATCTACCTTCACTACTACACTGGTTATTATGCCCTTCTCTTACGACTGGCCGGATAATGGCTGGTGGAACAGTGCAAATACAAGAGTTAACTGGCTCCCGCTTTAAGCGGGAGTTTTTATTTACTGCTGGTTTGGCATGCAAATGAAAGTTATTTTTATCGGCATGAAATGGCGTCTGCTTCTACTGTCACAGTTTTTAGTTTTTACATGTTTTGCCCAGTCTTTTGAAACCACGTTTGAAAAAAGCGGCGGCACACAGTCGGTATCTTATAGAGACCTCATTGACTTCTACTCGCGGCTGGATAATCAATACACTACCATACAGGTAGATACCATAGGGCCTACCGATACGTATTACCCGCTGCAGGTGGTGTATTATTCCAACAGCAGTCAGTTCAACCTGCAACAATGGAAAGCCGAAGGCAAACTGATAATACTGGTAAACAACGGTATACACCCCGGCGAGCCCGACGGTATAGACGCCAGCATGCTACTGCTGCGCGACCTGGCAACGGGTAAGATAACCGTGCCGGATAATACAGCACTGGCCGTAGTACCGGTATTTAATATAGGCGGCATGCTGAACCGTGGCAGCTATAGCCGTGCCAACCAGAATGGCCCTGTGGAATATGGCTTTCGTGGGAATGCACAGAACCTGGACTTGAACCGCGACTTTATAAAGATGGATGCGTTGGAGACACAAAGCCTTGCCAAATTGTTCCACATGCTGGACCCGGACTTGTTTATAGACAACCACGTGAGCAATGGTGCCGATTACCAGCACGTGATGACACTACTCTCTACTTTGCATGGAAAGCTGGGTGGCGCAATGGGCAATTACCTGCATCAAACGCTGGAGCCCGCCATCTATGCCGATATGAAGAAAAAGTATGACCTGGTGCCTTATGTAAACCACTGGGGGCACACGCCCGATAGCGGCTGGATGGCCTTTCATGAAGGGCCGAGGTTTGCCAGTGGTTTTTCTACGTTGTTCCACACCTATGGCTTTGTGCCGGAAACACATATGCTGAAGCCCTTTAAAGACCGAACGATAGCCACTTACGAGCTGATGCGCAGCTTCCTGCAAGTTGCATCTTTACAAGCCTCCCAGATAAAGAGCAGCCGTAAAGCACAACAAGACCAGTACCTGCAACGCAAATTCATACCCATAGCCTGGCAGGTAGATACCACTCAATACACCAACATCAGCTTTCATGGGTATAAAGCAGGCTATAAGCCCAGTGAAGTATCGGGCCAGCCACGCCTGTATTACGACCGCAACAAACCTTATAAAAAGCAGGTAAAACTGCGCGACACCTACCGGGTAAAAGATTCCGTAACGGCGCCAGCTGCCTATATCATCCCGCGCGGCTGGCACCGGGTTATTGAGCGTTTGCGTATAAATGGTGTACAGCTACAGGAAATGCAGCAGGATAGCGTAGTGCAGGTCACTGCCTACCGTATTGAGCATTATGAAACCACACCGCGCCCTTATGAGGGGCACTACCTGCACAGCAATGTAAAGGTGAGTCACAGCCAGCAACATGTGAAGCTGCTGAAAGGCGATTATATCATACCCGTAAACCAGCCTGCGGCCCGCTATATCATAGAAACGCTGGAGCCTACCGCACCCGATGCTTTCTTTGCATGGGGCTTCTTCGATGCGGTGCTACAGCAAAAGGAGTATTTCAGCGACTATGTATTTGAAGACGAAGCGGCCAAACTGCTGCAAACGGATAAGACACTTTATAAAAAGCTAAACGACAAGAAACAGGATCCTACCTTTGCCAACGATGGCCAGGCCCAGCTCGACTTTGTGTATCGCAATTCGCCCTATTACGAGCCTGTGCACATGCGCTACCCTGTATTCCGTATAGAGCAGTAATTATAGCAGCTTGTCTATAGCTGCTGCCAGCTTGCGGTCTTTATCGGTTACTATATCGCCCGCATCGTGGGTGTTCAGCCACACTTCCACTTTGTTCCATACATTGGTCCAGCGGGGGTGATGGTTTTGCGTTTCGGCCAGCAGGGCCACACGGGTCATGAAAGCAAAGGCTTCTGAAAAGTCTTTGAAGGTGAAACTACCGTATAGTGCGTTATCTTTTTCTGTCCAGTTTGTCATCGGGAGTATTTTTTGCAGATATTACAATAAAATTAAGCCACTACTTCGCATCAAACCACACACGGTTCTCATCATTCCAGTCGCCATTGTAGTTGATGGTGAGCTCATCGCCGGCAGCTACGGCACGTACGGTGCGTATTTCTATGGTTTTATCTATATAGTTCATAAAATACTCGCAGTTGGAAGCATAGGAGTGATTGTAAACCGAGATATACCCTTGCGCCATGCAGCATTGCGGCGGCTCGCCCTCAGGTTGCCATTCAAATATGTAGTTGTACAGCGCCGTCTTATCCAGCAGTGTCTTTTCTTCCAGCGTCATTACAATGGCGGGCGATAATTCTACCAGCGTATCGGCAGGTATATCTTCGGCTGTGAATACACCGCGGCCTTTTTGCCTTGTTTCCTTTATATATAGCTTATAGAATAGCTCCATAGATGGGACAAAAATAAAAAGCTCCCCAAAATGGAGAGCTTTTGTACCTTAATTGTTTACCCTATAATTCGTTTTTGGTAGTAGCACCGGTCGTATTCATCATTTTATTTTGTGCCAGTATGCCTGTTTTACCTTCTTCGGCAGGCACTACTTCTACTTTTACTTTTGTTATTCCTTTTCTGTGAAAGTCAAGCTTTTTAGCTGCTACACTCGCCAGGTCTATCAGGCGCGTGTTCGACTTTGCCATGCGGTCGTTGATCTTTACGTACACTACCTCGCCATTACTCACGTTGGTAACTTTTACATAAGAACCCAGTTTCAGCTTATTGCTGGCCGCAGTGAATTTGTCGTTATCAAAAATATCACCTGTAGCAGTACGGCGTCCTTCAAACTTGTCGTGGTAAAAGCTGGCAATGCCCTTTTTTACATTGTCAATCGCCTTATCCAGTTTTTCAAGCTGCGACTGCTGGGCTTTAACCCCCATCGTTGTCAGCAGCAATGTCATAGTTAGTAACAACAGCCTCATACACATTAAATTTTTGTTATGCAAAGAAAGGGTAAAAAAACCTAAAAAGCAACCACGAATTATTTTTTATCGTAATATCTCCTGTTAACTTTTTGTGAACCTCCCCTGTCGCCACGGCCTTCGCTGCGGCTGCTACCACCGCTGTATGGCCTTGAGCCTGAACTTCTTGAGCCAGCTCCGCCACTACGTTCACGGTCGCGTTGTTCGGCTTCTTCCAGCCTCACTTTTCTGCCCTTATATTTTTTAGATGCCAGTGTTTGCATGATAAATTCGGCACCGGAACCTGTCACATTAAAGAAACTGCTCAGGTCGCGAACGGTAATGCGGTCTATCAATCCCGGTTCTATATCTGTAGATTCCGTGATAAAACTCAACAGCTTTTCAGGTGTAGAGATACCATCTTTTATACCCAGGTTGATGAACAGGCGCACACTATTGCGGTTGCCGCCACGTGCCTTAGGCTCTTTGCTGGCATAGCCTGCATTCAGGTCTTCAGCATCCTGGTAAGCATCTATCGTTTCGCGCAGTTGCAGCCATATCAGGCGGCGTATCAGTTCATCCTTATCCATATCGGCAAAGCGCTCATGAATATCGGTCTGGTACACGTTGGCAAAATCGTCTTTAGGTTCTGCCGTAGCTATCTGCTCCAGTTGGTGGAACAGGCGCTTGCGCACCACTTCTGCACCATCCGGTATATCGCTCTTATGGAAGCGTGTCTTGGCGATACGCTCTATCTGGCGGATGCTCGATATTTCCTTAGGCGATACGATAGATATACAGATACCCGACTTGCCGGCACGGCCTGTACGGCCACTGCGGTGTGTGTACACTTCAGGGTCATCCGGCAGTTCGTAGTTGATAACGTGGGTAATGTCGTTCACATCTATACCACGGGCAGCTACATCGGTAGCTACTATGGCCTGCAGGCTTTTGTTTTTAAAACGCTCCATCACCTTGCTGCGCATCTTCTGGTCCATATCACCGTGCAGTGGGCTCACATGGTAGCCCATCTTCATCAGTTTTTCAGATATGTCCTGGCAATCCTGGCGGGTACGTACAAACACGATACCGTAGATGCCCGGTGTAAAGTCCAGCAAACGGCGCAGGGTTTCAAACCTGTTGTGGTGGTTGGTAACATAATACTGGTGGTCGATATTTTCGTTACCCACGTTTTCGCGGGCTACAGAATATTCTTCCCATTTATTCATGAAGCGCTTGGCAATGTTACGCACATCATTGTTCATCGTTGCAGAGAACAACCACGTGTACTGCCTTGCAGGCGTATTCTTCAGTATAAATTCAATATCCTCACGGAAGCCCATGTTCAGCATCTCATCGGCTTCGTCCAGCACTATATACTGTACTTGGTCCAGCGATATGGCTTTACGTTCCAGCAGGTCTATCAGGCGGCCGGGTGTGGCCACTATTACCTGCGGGTTGGTTTTCAGCTCGCGTATCTGGCCGCCAATAGGCACACCACCATACACAGCTGTGGTTTTAAGGCCACGCATATGTTGGCCATACTTTTTAAATTCCTCTTGTATCTGCATACACAGTTCGCGTGTAGGGCTCAATACAAGTGCTTGCACATGCTTCTGTGCAACGTCCATGTGGTGCAGTAGCGGAAGACCAAAGGCTGCAGTTTTACCGGTTCCGGTTTGTGCAAGGCCTATAATATCAGAAGGTTGGGATAGGAGTTGGGGGATAACTTTTTGTTGAATAGGAGTCGGCGTCTCAAAGCCCATATCCGATACGGCACGAGTCAATTCTTCTCTAAGCGAGAAGCTCGAAAATAACATCATTAAAAAAGAACTTTTGTAAAATGAGGCGCAAAGATACGTTTAATAGTTCAGAACTAATCAAATATTAATATATTAACGTATTGTTATGTACTTCAATCTATTGTAGATACAAACACGCGCCATTACTTTTACAATCATTTCAGCAAACGCATGCTTTTTAACTCGTACCAGTTTTTATTATTCTTCCCCATAGTCACCCTGATATATTTCCTGCTGCCGCACCGGTTGCGGTGGTTTCACCTGTTGATGGCCAGCTTCCTGTTCTATATGGCTTTCCTGCCCATATATGTACTAATACTGGTGGTCACTATCGTTATCGACTACTTCGCCGGTATATATATAGAACAGGCACAGGGGCAGCGGCGAAAGCAGTACCTCATTATCAGCCTCATTGCCAATATCGGCTTCCTGTGCTTTTTCAAATACTACGATTTTATCATTACCAACCTCAACGATGTACTTCCCTTTCACATACCGATACTCAAGGAGCTTTGGATATCAGCGCAGATAATAGAGGGCAATAACGTCATCAATACCGCATTAAACAGTTGGCTGGGTACCGACCTCGATATCCTTCAAACCATTATACTGCCTATAGGCCTTTCATTCCACACCTTCCAGGCCATGAGCTATACCATAGAGGTATATCGTGGCAACCAGAAGGCGGAAAGGCACTTTGGTATTTATGCCTTGTATGTGATGTTTTACCCGCAATTGGTGGCAGGGCCTATCGAGCGGCCGCAAAACATCCTGCATCAGTTTCACGAGCGCAAACACTTTTCCGCAGAGAACCTGATAGTGGGCCTGCGGCTAATGGCATGGGGCTTGTTTAAAAAAGTAGTGATTGCCGACCGGCTTTCTATTTATGTGAACATGGTTTATGGCGACCCTGAAAATTATCACTGGCTGAACCTGGTAATTGCCACCATCTACTTTGCCATACAGATATATTGCGACTTCTCCGGCTATTCAGATATAGCCATCGGTGCGGCACGTGTTATGGGTTTCGACCTGATGGTAAATTTCCGCCGTCCCTATTTTGCTACCAATATCAAAGAGTTTTGGGAGAAATGGCATATCTCGCTATCTACCTGGTTTCGAGACTACCTGTACAAACCACTGGGTGGCAACCGCGTAGCCTTCGCACGCTACCTGCTCAATATCGCCATTGTCTTTATGGTATCGGGCATATGGCATGGCGCCAACTGGACTTTCATTATATGGGGTGCCCTGCATGCTGTGTACCAGGTATCGTTCATCCTCTTCAACAGGTATGCTACCGAAAAGGATATGCAGCGCAGCAATTGGGCATGGCGTGCGGGTGGCTGGCTGCTCACTTTTGTTTGTGTATGCTTTGCATGGATATTCTTCCGGGCGCAGAATGTGGGGCAGGCATTCACTATCATCAACCAGATAGGCACCCTGCATGCGCCAACTGCTTTCAACTGGATGCTGATGGAATCGAACAACCGTACCGGCTTTGGCATTACCAGCCTGGTGCTGGTGGTGCTGGGGTGCACCTATATGTTCTGGATAGAGAAGAAGAACCAGCCATTGCTGACCGAATATAATAACAAGCCCGTGCGCGATATGGCCATGCTGGCATTCCTGGTATTCGCCATCATCACGGTAGGGGTGTTTGTGAACGAAAGCTTTATTTACTTCCAATTCTAAGCGCGGCCCTATGAAGCAGAACTATATTTTTCGATTGGCAGTAGCATTGGTGGCAGGCCTTGCCATTACATGGATAGCCTATATCATCATCATAGATGCAGATAAAAAATTCTTCAACAGCATACGCAAAAACGAATTTATCTTCCGGGAAGACACCACGCGATATGATATATTGCTGCTTGGCTCATCGCGCATGAAAAATACGGTGAACCCGCGCATCATAGACAGCATTACCGGGCTGAACTCGTACAATGCAGGCGCCAGTGGTGCGCATATCTCCGAGATAAAAAGCATTTTAGATGCTTACCTGCTACAGCACCGCCCACCTGCTTATATCATTTTGGCGCTCGACTATTTTGCACTGGAAGTGCATCATGCTGTAGCTTACTACCCTACCTATATCACGGTCAACCACCTGGAGCCGATAGATAAGATGTTGCGCTCGGAAGGGGTACATACGGGGATGTACAAAATATTCCCTTTCTTCAGGCTTACAGCATTGGACGATTACTATAAAAGCATCGTACTACAAACCATCCGCAACCGCGATGATATAGCCGATGACGACTTTCTATACAAAGGGTATGTAAGCAATACTGCCGTCACTATCCCCCGCGATAGCCTGGGGCCTGCGCAAACGATAGACGTGCAAGACAAGGGGAAGAAAATGCTCAACGATCTCATTGCACTATGCAGGGAAAAGAACATCAGGCTGGTGCTCACCTACGCGCCTGAATTCAGGCGGAACAATATAGAAAACATCAGCAATGCGGATACTATCCTCAACTATTATGCACAGGTAGCCGTGCAAAACAAGCTGCCCTTCTACAGGCACGATTTGCTGCCCATGTGCGATAGCCCTGCCTACTTTGTAAACAATGGCCATGTAAACCGTATAGGTGCCGATGTGTATAGCTATATACTCGCCCGTCAGTTAATAGACGACAAGGTGATACCGTAAGCATAATGAAAAAATAAGCGGCGGACTGCATAGCCCGCCGCTTGTCTATATACACTCAAATTATCCTCACGATTTATTTTATCAGCACATCCACATTCAGCCCCGATAGCGCAGGGGTCTTCGTGTTGGCGTCTGATGCATAAATACGCTTGAAATATATTTTATCACCGGCTTCTGCCTGTGCCAGTATTACCTTTACCTGGTCGTTTATAAAGTTATCACCTTTTATGGCATAGCCCATTACGTAATCATTCTGCTTCGGCACATAATAAAACTCGAAGCTGTCTATAGCATAGCCTTTCAGGTATAGTTTAGGGTCATCCAGCAATTGTTGCACCGTTACCAGGTCGTCTGCATCGCGGCTTACAAATACGGCGTGCTTGTCATTGCGCTTCCTGGCTTTCACCTCCGGCAGTTCCTGCAGCACTTTAGCCACTTCCGGTTTTGCAGCAGGTGCTGGTGCAGCGGCAGTTTTTGCTTTCTCGCCTTTCTTCGTAGTTGCTGCTGTGGCAACCGTATCTGCCGGCTTTGCTTTTTTAATGATGGTAACGGTGGTCTTGCCATCCGATGTTTTGCTTACAACATCTCCACCCGTTTGCGATGGTTTATCTTTTACGTTCGAGGCTATCAGCTTTTTATCTTGCTCTTTGGCCGGCTCTTCACCCGGTTTTTTCAGTTTGATGATGGTAACCGTAGTCTTACCTTCTTTCGTCTTGCTCACAACCTCCGGCGACGTACCATCTGCACCTGCCGACTGGCAATAAGCACCGAATGGAATACATAAAAAGGAGGGGATAAATAACAACTTCCACATCTACTAAAAATAAAGAACCTGCGGCATATAGCAATCAATTCCGTCGCAATTTTAACCCTCATTTAAGCCTTGTAGTCCACATTTTACCCACGTTTTACATTCTTTTGCTAAACTACCTAGCCATATCTTTATTTTATCTCTATTGCTGCATTGGTTTGAATAATTTTACCATCTGCAGATGCCAGCGTAATATTTTCAAAATAAAGCCGGTCGCCTTCTTTCATATTCTTTATAGTTTTTTCCAATTCGCCTCCGGCAAGCGAGCTACCATTTACAACATACATATCCTGTACATTGCCTCCTTTGGGCAAATAGGCAAACTCGAAACTTTGAATCGTATATTCATTAAAGTCGGCTGTAAGATGCAGATTCATATCAGCCATCAATTGAGCTTTCGTAATACTGGTGCCTTTTGCTGCACTTACGGTCACGGCATTTTTCACTACAGATGCTGCCATGCCTGTTAATGTAGCTGCTACGAAGAAAACGGTTGGGATGATCTTTCTCATACGATACATTTTCAATAAATATAACAAAAAAACGGGGCCTTTAAAAGGCCCCGTTTTGAAATTTAATATGCTACACTAGTCTTTCAGTATCGTCCGGCTGATAACGATTTTCTGTACCTCGCTGGTACCTTCGTATATCTGCGTGATCTTCGCATCGCGCAGCAGGCGCTCTACGTGGAAGTCTTTTACATAACCGTAACCGCCGTGTATCTGCACCGCTTCGTTGGTTACCCACTGTGCTATTTCAGATGCATACAGTTTTGCCATAGATGCACTCAGGGTATAGTCTTCGCCCTGGTCTTTTGTCCATGCCGATTTTATTACCATCAGCCTGGCACCTTCTATAGCCGTAGCCATATCTGCCAGTTTGAAGGCGATAGCCTGGTGATTTGATATTTCTGTACCGAATGCTTTACGCTCCTTAGAATATTTCACTGCCAGCTCGTAAGCACCACTGGCAATACCCAGTGCCTGTGCAGCAATACCTATGCGGCCACCTGCCAGTACTTTCATGGCAAAGGTGAAACCAAAACCATCGTCACCTATACGGTTGGCCTTAGGCACTTTCACATCCTGAAACATGATGGTGTGCGTATCGCTGCCACGTATGCCCAGTTTGTTTTCTTTTGCGCCTACGGTTACGCCCGGCCAGTCTTTATGTACTATCAGGGCATTGATGCCTTTATGCTTTTTATCAGGGTATGTTTGTGCTATTACCAGGTAGTAAGATGCGGTGCTACCGTTGGTGATCCAGTTCTTCGTACCATTCAGCAGGTAGTAGTCGCCCATATCTTCCGCAGTAGTGCGTTGAGATGTGGCGTCTGAGCCAGCCTCAGGTTCGCTCAGCAGGAAGGCGCCTATCTTCTGGCCGCTGGCCAGTTGGGTCAGGTACTCTTGCTTTTGCTCTTCGGTGCCATATTTTTCAAGGCCCCAGCATACCAGCGAGTTGTTTACACTCATACATACGGAAGCAGAAGCATCTATTTTAGATATTTCTTCCATTGCCAGCACATACGATACCGTATCCATGCCCGACCCGCCATACTTAGGGTCTACCATCATACCCATAAAGCCCAGCTCGCCCAGTTCTTTTATCTGTTCTGCAGGAAACTTCTGGTGTTCGTCGCGCTCTATAACGCCTGGCAGCAATTTGTTCTTTGCAAAATCGCGTGCGGCCAGTTGCACCGATTTTTGTTCTTCCGTAAGTTGAAAATTCATATTCTAAAAAATATGCAGTTGTTTGTGGAAAATGTGCTGCAAACCTACATGAAAATTGTTGATTAATATAGCCTTCGCG
Source organism: uncultured Bacteroides sp. (assembly GCA_902168085.1). GTDB lineage: Bacteria > Bacteroidota > Bacteroidia > Chitinophagales > Chitinophagaceae > Polluticoccus. The sequence continues at coordinate 10,337 of CABHOP010000064.1, read as the reverse complement.
CAGAAAATGCCCACTATCAGTTATTTGCGTTCCGACCCTTCATAATCATTTCGCAGCAGCCCCCAACATACCGAATCCTGATAGACATCATCCACCAGGTAATGCCCGCGCAATATACCTTCCTGCTCAAAACCAAAGCGCTGCACCAGCCTGATGGATGGCACATTCGATGGGCCTATCATCGCCTCTACCCGGTGCAGGTTCATCTCTTCAAATCCGTATTTCAGCACTGCGGCCATAGCCTCGGTCATGTAGCCCTTCCCTTTATTATAGTCTTCGTGCATGGCATAGCCTATTTCTGCCCGGTTGTGCTTTGCCACCCAGGTATGGTAGCCGATGCGGCCTATGGCCCACCCCGTTATCTTATCTATCATCAGGAAATTGCGAAAGCTGATGTGATAGGTGGTCATGCCTTTCAGGTATTTCCCCTTCTCTGTTTCATAGTCTTTCACACTGCGCCAACCCAGTCGTGCCATTATCTCGGCATCGGTATAGGTAGTAAAAAGATGGTTGTAATACTCCGGGGTCAACAGTTGCAGGCGCATCCGTTCGGTTTCTATTATCACTGGTTCATGTTCCATAGCGGGCAAATATCTGGTATTATTTAACGCGTACATAGCTATATAAATGAAAATTATTTGGTTTTTGAAAATACATGTACGTACATTTGTTGTGCAAACATCAATTATAAAAACAAAGACAGTATGAAAAAATTAGTTCTCCTTTCTGCCTTAGCACTGGCATCCGTTACATCTTTTGCGCAAGGCAAATGGAACCTGGACCGCAGCCACTCTTCGGTTAAGTTCAATGTGCAGCACCTTGTTATTTCTGAGGTAGACGGTACTTTCAAAATATTCGATGGTAGTGTAAATGCACCAACTGCCGATTTCAATAATGCAACCATCAACTTCAATGTAGATGTGAACAGCATCAATACTGATGAGGAAAAACGCGACGCGCACCTGAAGAGCGATGACTTCTTCAATGCCGAGAAATATCCTAAAATGACATTTATTAGCACTTCTTTCAAAAAAGTATCTGGCAATAAATATGCGCTGGAAGGCAACCTGACCATCCGCGATGTAACGAAGAAAGTAAAATTCGCTGTAGTATATGGTGGTACTGTAAAAGACCCTTGGGGTAATGTAAAGGCAGGTTTTAAGGCTACAGGCAAAATAAACCGTAAAGATTTCGGGCTGAAATGGGGTGCCATGACAGAAGCTGGCGGCGCAGTAGTAGGCGATGAAGTGGAAATGGAAATAAGGGTGGAATTCGCACAACAGAAAGGTTAAGACTTTGCATAGTGGGGTTTATTAGTAAGCGGCTCGGTATTCCGGGCCGTTTTCTTTTTTTATTCACATAATGGCCGTTCACGCATCATATGGCACGGTATTTAAACTATCTGCCCATTATCCACAAACTAAAACCGGCAATATGAAAGATAACATCCTCAAACAACTGGTAGACAATGCCTTTCTGAAAATTGCCTGCCCGCTGCATGGCAACGGACTGTATGCCGAGCTACAACAAGCCATACAGGAAGCCTACAATTTGGGGAAAGCCGGCATGAACCAGGTGTGCGAAATTGTGCCCATCATGCAAGGCACAGAAATGCAAAAAGTAGCTTCCTGATACTTTCATCAGGAGCAGTATAATCATTTCAATTCCGCTATAGGGCATACGCTGTGTGCCCTATATGTATTTACCGGCAACAATATTTCCCGTTATTACAGGTTATAATATCACCCGGGGTTAAAACACAAAAGCCCGGCGTAGGGCCGGGAATTGTTAAATATGTGTGTAATGGAGCGGAACTATCCCACCACTATAACCGCTGCCGGTGCAGTAGCTGGTGTTACCATTGCCATTGGTTTTGGCGGACGTGGATGGCGCTGCGGACGCGGTATTTTGTTTGGTGAGCCGCAAGATTCCATTATTGCTGAAAGGGCGATCAAAGCACCCGCTAAAATGATCAACTTCTTCATGATGTGTGAATTTACTAACAGGCAGGGAAAAAAGCAATGCCTGCCCAAATATTAATCTCAAACTAAAATACTATAATTGCAATATGATAGCGATACACCTAGCAACCCCCGATGATGCAGCCATCATCCGTGTACTCGCGGAAACAATATGGTGGCCCACCTATATGCCAATTATTTCACCGGGGCATATAAGGTACATGCTCGATAGTATTTACGAGCTCGACAAAATTGAACAGCAAATCGCCAACGGCGAGCAGACTTACCTGCTGCTTACCGAAGATGGTGAACCAAAGGGATTTGCTGCGTATGCTGCATTGCCTGACGATGAAAGCGTTATTAAAGTGCACAAGCTATATTGCCTGCCCGAAGCACAGGGACAAGGCTATGGCCGCATGCTGATAAGCGCTGTAGAACAGGCATTGACAGAGGCCGGTAAAAATGTTATGGAACTGAATGTGAACCGTAACAACCCGGCTGTAAGATTTTATGAAAAAATGGGGTTCGGAATCGTGAAAAGCGAAGACATCGAAATCGGCAAAGGTTTCATCCTGAACGATTATGTAATGCGCAAAAGCATTTCATAGCCCCGCCCCTGCCGGTTAAAAGTGAGCAGTAACGGTGCTGCTCACTTTCAACCGGGTTCCTGCACATACATCGCTTATACATCATCATAACTCAAAAGCCCCTGCAATTGCAGGGGCTTTACCATATAAACAAAACAACCGCTCTATAATCCGTCTATCCTTATCTTAAATGCATTGGGGTCGGTTTCGGCAAGGGCTACGGTGTAGGTATTTCCATTGGCAGGTGTTACACTGGTAATGCCGCCATAAAACCTGCCGTTTACAATAGCTATCACTACAAAATGCATAGGAATATCTGGCACGTGGTTTTCGCTTATCACGCCACTGTTGCTTATGCTCATCATCGGCCAAACGCCATTGTAGGTATCGTATAGGGCATAGGCTGTTACCTGGTTGCTGTTGGTAATGTTTGCGCCGGTAATATTCACAGTAAAGGTTTGGTAATTCGGATTGGTAAGGAACCTGTCTGCATTGGCCCAGCCCACGCTATCGCTGAAAAGCGTGATGGTATCACCGTTATGCACAATGCCACCTATGGGTATACCGCCACCCTGGCCACCACCGGTGCTGTCTTTACGCACTTGCTGCCAGTTTACTACGTTCACAGGGTCTTCTGCTTTGGGTGCACCAAGAAACAAATCCATACCTGTATTATTAGCGCCAAACTGCGGCAGCTGCACACTATAGGTCATACCATCGGCCAGTAGCAGTTCCTGCCCGCTTTGCCGGATGGTTACCTGCACTTCGCCGCCCGATACCAGCGGCTGCCCATTACTTACCGGCAGCACTTTCGAGAATATCATATCCGATGGCTTCAGCAATTCACGTACTTCTATTTCTACGTTACCGCTCACCATGCCACCACTCTTGGTACGGAAACTATTGGGCTGAAAGGTATAGCGGCTGCCGCTGGTGCCCCTGAAAGAGCCACCCGTTGCCGCATCCATCGTTATTTTCTGTCCTCTCACTTCAAGGCTGCTATATACAGCATCCAGCGATGCGTAAACCCCGCCATTATCTATAGGCGTTATGGGGTCTGTATTCTTATTGCACGCCGTTATTAATCCTCCTATCAGCAGCAGTGCGCCTGCTGAAACATAAAGCTTTTTCATAAGGTAGTTTTTTGGGTTTTATCAATTGGTTGTAAACAGAAGGTTAACGCTTCAAAGACGGTATGCCAAAAAACATGCCGAAATAAAACCATGTGTCATGGATGTGTCAGTATTACTATCCCCACAAAAAAGCCCATATAAACCTGTAATTAATAAAAACAATAAAAATTAGTATATTTGCTATTAATAAAAGGTGTGAAAAATCGGCTAATCTGCAAAACAGGAAAAGAGTAAAAAACACAACAAAACACAACATTTTTATCATCGCCATTTTGTTTCCGATGCAGGCTTGTTAAAACCGGAAACAAACGGAAACAATGGCACATGTTTTTTACCTTTAGGTAAAAGCATATATATGAGCACCAACAATCAAAACAAGCCGGATGAGGGCAGTCAATACCCCGGCTACCCGCACTACCCTGCTAAAGAAGATATTACCCAGCCATCCAATCATACGGATAAGCTGAATGTAACAGGCGATGGCGATGTGAAAACCAATGCCGAAACAGCCCTTGAAAACGAAACCGACGACCTGGGTATTGTAATGGGTACGGAAGCCGATGTGACGGCAGAGGATGAAATGATACTGGGCGCCATCGACCGCGATATGGATATGAACGAAGACGAAGATAAAAATGCACTGGGCCTTGATGATACGGACGATGATGGAGACCCGCTGAATGAACGGAGTGGAGACCTGTCTACCATGGGTGCCGACCTGGATGTACCGGGCAGCGAGCAGGATGATGCGAACGAAGCCATAGGCGAGGAAGATGAAGAGAATAACTACTATAGCCACAGCGACAACCAGGAGGATACTGAGGGCATCCCATAGCAGATAATCTCTATCTTTATAGGCATGGTAGCAAGTAAAATATATAAACCTATACTCTTTGTAGCATTGATATTGCACTTAGCCGGTTGTAAGAAAGATAAGACCGGGGATACGGGTACCACGGCCGGTAATAAACAACTAGAAGAAGTAACAGGCACATTTACAGGAATGATGGTGCGCCATACAACCCGGACGATAGATACCGTAACCACTGTATGGGATACTATTATGGCCACAAATCTGCAGATTACAAACAATAGCCGCGATTCTATATACGTGTCGCTGGATTGCTGTAATAAAAACAGGCCATTTAAGTATGAAGGGCATGACAGCTTGAACTATAATAGCTTTTTGAGCCATCCCGGTGGCTATCATGAGTATTTCATTTATTACCCGGCTACAGATAGTGTTATGTACATTTATTATACCTATAGCACCAACTATGTGAAGCCGCTTAATGCCAGCTCCCAAAAGGATACATTCAGGGGCAAACGCCTGTAAGTTTTCAAGCCCCAAAAGCGTTAATTTTGTTCACCCTGCCCGAACTGGCAGGGGTTTCCGAATATAGTTTTATGGCAAAGAAAGCGGTAGCAGATAAAGAACGGACTAAGAAGACGAAGATAGCAGAGAACGCAGACCCTGCGCATGGCGATGATGTGATATTCATCAAGGGGGCGCGCATGCACAACCTGAAGAATGTAGATGTGGCCATCCCCCGCAATAAGCTGGTGGTGGTAACGGGCGTATCAGGCAGCGGTAAGTCCAGCCTTACTATGGATACCCTGTTTGCCGAAGGGCAACGCCGCTATGCGGAAAGTCTTAGCGCCTATGCCCGCCAGTTCCTCATGCGGATGGATAAGCCCGATGTGGACTATATACGCGGCATATGCCCGGCCATAGCTATCGAACAGAAAGTAACCACGCGTACCCCTCGCAGCACTGTGGGCAGTATGACGGAAATATATGATTACCTGCGCCTGCTGTTTGCACGTGCTGGCCATACCTATTCGCCGGTAAGCGGTGTAGAGGTAAAGAAAGACAGCGTGACGGATGTGGTAGAGTATGTAAAGACACTGGCCACCGGCACCAAAGTGCAGATAATAGTGCCGCTGGTAACCCGCTATGGCCGCAGTGTGAATGAAGAGCTGAATATACTGATGCAAAAGGGCTTCAGCCGTGTGCATGCCAAAGGGGAAGATAAACCGATACGCATAGAAGATGTGCTGAGCGATACGGTGCAACTACCGGCAAAAGAGATATACCTGCTGATAGACCGCATAGTAGTAAAAGCATTTGACGAGGACGACCTGCACCGCCTGGCCGATAGCATACAGACCGCCTTTTACGAAAGTGAAGGCGAATGCACGCTGGAACTGGATGGTAAAGAAATGGTGCATTTCAACAACCGCTTTGAGGCCGATGGGATGACCTTTGAAGAACCATCGCCCAACCTATTTTCCTTCAATAACCCTTATGGTGCTTGTCCGCATTGCGAAGGCTTCGGGCAGGTACTGGGTATTGATGAAGACCTGGTGATACCCGATAAAAGACTGAGCGTATATGAAGGCGCCGTGGCCTGCTGGCGTGGCGAAAAGATGGGCGAATGGCAGTCATCATTCATACGTACGGCAGCCCGTTTCGATTTTCCGATACATACACCTGTGCACGACCTTACCGAAAGCGAATATGAGCTATTATGGGAAGGTAACAGCAAGGTGAATGGCATCCGCGACTTCTTCAGCATGGTAGAACAAAACCTATATAAGGTGCAATACCGGGTGATGCAAGCACGCTATCGTGGCCGCACTACCTGCCCTACCTGCAAAGGTGCAAGGCTGCGTAAAGAAGCGATGTATGTAAAGGTGGCGGGCAGCACTATAGCCAACCTGATGTTCATGCCATCGGTCGACTTATATAATTGGTTTCAGCAACTGGAACTGAGCGAGCATGATGCACAGATAGGTAAACGTATACTGATAGAAATAAACCAGCGCCTGAAAACGCTGCTGGATGTGGGGCTGGGATACCTGACACTCAACCGCCTGGCCAATACACTAAGTGGTGGTGAGAGCCAGCGTATACAGCTTACCAAGTTTTTGGGCAGTAACCTGACCGACTCTTTATACATATTGGATGAACCGAGCATTGGCCTGCATTCAAGAGATACGGAGCGACTGATAAATGTACTGAAGAACCTGCGCGACCTGGGCAATACCGTAGTAGTGGTAGAGCACGATGATATGATGATGCGCGAGGCGGACTATATTATAGACATGGGGCCGCTGGCCAGCCATCTGGGTGGTGAGGTAGTAGCTGCGGGCCCGTATAAAGAACTCATCAAAAATAAGATGAGCCTTACCGGTCAATACCTGAGCGGCGCTATGCAGATAGATGTACCCGCCATCAAGCGGAAGCCGAAAGGAGCCATACGTATAGAAGGCTGCAGGCAAAATAACCTGAAAGATGTGAATGTAGACTTTCCGCTGAATGTGATGTGTGTAGTAACGGGGGTGAGTGGTAGCGGTAAGACCACACTGGTAAAACAAACCCTGTACCCTGCCCTGCAAAAGCATTATGGAGAAGGTACCGATCGCCCCGGCATCCATAAGTACCTGGGTGGCGACCTGGGCCATATAGCCCATGTAGAAATGGTAGACCAAAACCCGATAGGCAAATCATCGCGTAGTAACCCGGTTACCTACATCAAGGCATGGGATGAGATACGCAAGCTATTTGCAAAACAACCACTGTCTAAAATGCGTGGCTTTGCAGAAAAGCATTTCTCTTTCAATACCGATGGTGGACGATGCGATACCTGCAAGGGTGAGGGTGAAGTAATAGTAGAGATGCAGTTCCTGGCCGATGTGCACCTGCTGTGCGAAAGCTGCAAGGGCAAACGCTTTAAGGATGAAGTACTGGAAGTAACCTATCGCACTAAGAATGTGTATGAGATACTGGAGATGAGCGTAGATGAATCTATAGCATTCTTTAAAGATGATAAACGTATAGCCGCTGCGCTACAACCATTGAGCGATGTGGGGCTGGGTTATGTAAAGCTGGGGCAAAGCAGCGATACGCTAAGCGGTGGTGAAGCACAGCGCGTGAAGTTGGCATCGTTCTTAGGTAAGGGTGCTGCTAAAGAGAAAGTGCTTTTCATTTTTGATGAGCCTACTACAGGGCTGCACTTTCATGATATTAAAAAGCTGCTGGGTTCTTTTGATGCACTGATAGAGCAAGGGCACAGCATACTGGTGATAGAACACAATACCGATGTAATAAAAAGCGCCGACTGGGTAATAGACCTGGGCCCCGAAGGTGGTGCCGGTGGTGGCTATCTGCTGTACGAAGGTGCACCTGAAGGCTTGAAGAAGATAAAAGAAAGCTATACGGGGCGGTATATGTAATAGCATATGAACACTGAATTTGAGGCTTTTAAACTATTCCTCGAGAAGCACTGCTTCGCAGACATTGAGAAATTGAATCTCCATTCTGATATAGAGGATGATCTGCTATTAATGGGCGACGATGCAATAGACTTCATCTTGGCATACAGCAAAGAATATAATGTAGATGTGTCACAATTTATGGCTGCAGATTATATAAGTGCCGAAGGTGGAAATTTACTTTTAAAACATACACTCAGGCGTTTCTTTAGAAACCAATACTCGGCTCGTAAAAAATTAACTATACAACATTTACTGAACGGTATTGTAGCAGGAAAGCTGGATGAAAGCATTATCACTTCGTAATGAGATATATGGATAAAGTAAACCTTGCAGAAAAACTGGCTTTGTTTTCAGAGCACTGGAGCCCGAAGGTGGTGGGTGAGCTGAATGGCCAGCATGTGAAGCTGGTAAAGTTCAAAGGCGAGTTTGTATGGCATAAACATGATAATGAAGATGAAATGTTCTTTGTCATCAAAGGCAGCTTCAGGATGGAGTATCGCGATAAGACCATCACACTGAATGAAAACGAATTCCTGATAGTACCTAAAGGTGTTGAGCACCGCCCGGTAGCAGATGAAGAGGTATGCGTCATGCTGTTTGAACCTGCTACAACGCTTAACACAGGCGATGCAGGGAGTGAGCTAACGAAACACACCTTAGAACATATCTGATCTTTTACCTCCCCGGCATCGCCGCTATCAGTCGTTTGGTGTAATCGTTTTCGGGTTGTTTTAGTACCTGTGTGGCTTCTCCGGCTTCTACTATCTTGCCTGCCTGCATCACCATTACACGATCGCTGATGTAGTGTACCACGCTCAGGTCGTGAGAGATGAAGAGGTAAGACAAGTCGAACTCCGCCTGTAACTCTTTCAGCAAATTGAGTATCTGTGCCTGTACGCTCACATCCAGCGCCGATACGCTTTCATCACATATCATCAATTGCGGGCGGAGGGCCAATGCTCTTGCAATGCCCAGACGCTGCCGCTGCCCACCTGAAAACTGGTGCGGGTAGCGCTTCATACTATCGGTGGGTAGATGCACAAGGTCGAGCAGGCGTTGTGCTTCTTTCTTCAGTTCGCCGGCAGGTACTATGTTGTGCACACGTAGTGGTTCCATCAGCATATCACCAATGGTCATGCGTGGGTTGAGCGATGCGAAGGGGTCCTGGAATATCAGCTGTATCTGTCTGCGGATGCGCGGCCATTCTTTATGTGGCAGCGTTGCAAGGTCTTTCCCATTAAAGATGATCTGTCCTTCATGTACAGGCAGTAACCCCATCAGGCTGCGGCTGATGGTGCTTTTACCACAACCGCTTTCGCCTACAAGGCCCAGCACCTCACCTTTGTTCAGCACAAAAGACACATCATCTACCGCCTTGAAATAATCTACCGGCCTGCCTAGCCAGTCTGTGTTTTCGGTAAACCATACACGCAGGTTATTGACTTGCAGTATCGGTGTATCTGCGGTGTGCACCTGTGGCTGTGGTGTATCGGTCAGTAGTACATCGGCCCTTGCCTTATCTGCCTCTAAAAAATCGGCAACGATGGGCAGGCGTTTACCCTTATTATCTTCCGATGGTTTGCACGCCAGCAATGCTTTCGTATATGGATGTTTAGGCGATTGCAATATGGTTTGCGCGCTGCCGTATTCCATTACCTCGCCTTTATACAGCACCAGTATCTCATCGGCTATTTCAGCAGCCAGTGCCAGGTCGTGCGTGATAAATATCATAGCGGTACCTTGCTCCTGCTGCAGTTGCTGCATCAGGGCTATCACTTCTTTTTGCACCGTTACATCCAGCGCGGTGGTGGGCTCATCGGCTATCAGTAGTGCGGGATGATTGCACATGGCCATTGCTATCATTACCCGTTGCTTTTGTCCGCCCGATAACTGGTGCGGGTAGCGGCTGTATATCTTTTCAGGATGGGGTAGCTGCACTTTGCGCAGCCACTCTATAGCCTGTTGTTTAGCGGTGTGTTTATCTACCTGCTTATGCGTAAGGATAACCTCGGCCAGTTGCCTGCCTATCTTCATCACAGGGTTCAGCGAGCTCATAGGCTCCTGGAATACCATGCCCAGGCGGTTGCCACGCAATTGCTGCCAATCCGTTACAGTTGCAGTAAGGAGATTGTGTTGCTTGCCAGCTACATGCAGTTGTATGCTGCCGCTTACCGTTGCCTGCTTCGGCAATAAGCCCATCACAGCCAGTGCCGTCAATGATTTGCCTGAACCGCTTTCGCCTACTACAGCCAGTGTTTTGCCCTGCTGCAACTGAAAGTGTATATCCTTCACCGCTGTGAAATCTGCAAAGGCTATCTGCAAACCATCAACCGATAATACAGGTGTATCTATCAAAACTTAAGATGCTTTACGGT
>CABHOP010000063.1 GCA_902168085.1 uncultured Bacteroides sp. | reverse complement strand
AGGTATCAGTATTGGGACACAATAATTAATGATAAAAATAGAATCTCAGATAATTGGTACTTCGTAAAAAGGTAACTATTGGAATAAATACAATGCTACTTGCCTCATCTCACCCTCGCATATCTGCCTTCGCAGATACTCCCTCGCAAAGACGGGTGTATTCCCGTCATTACGAGGAGTGCAGCGACGTGGTAATCTCACGTTAATACAGGACTCATTCCGTGAGATAGCCACAGTGCATATTTGCCTTCGCAAATACTTCCTTCGCTATGACGGCAAGTAGCTGTTCAGCAGGCATCCGTTGCTGAACGGTGCTATCGCTACTATCGCCTCATAGTATTGCTATCGGTGATAAAATAATATCCCCCCCATGTTGCCGTGGGTAGAAGCAAGCGCCGGTTAGGGGGTAATTATATTATTTTTACATTTATCGACTTAAACTCATTTAACCACTGATTAACTATGGAAAAAGAACTGATAGAAAAATACGCTCAAGAGCTTCGCGATGCAGTAAATAACCAGATATATGTCGGTTCCGTAAGTACACCTGAATTACTGCTGCAGGCTAAAATGGGCGCGCTGGATACCGTACTGCCCGGACTAAAGCACATTCACGACCTGCCGGAAGATGACCGGGCTACCGTTGTAGAACTTGCAAAAGAAATACTACGACTGGAAACACAAAGCGGGACTTATTAGTATACCTCCACAAACACTCATCTCGTCGTCGTTTGCAACGAGGATGTAGAGGTTATAACTTATTACTATGGAGTACTTTTTTGGAGCACTAGGTTTTCTTTTTATGGTGAGCTTTATTGTTCGATTAGCAGGATACTTTTTCCTGGAAAGTGCGAATGGATATGATAGTTTCCCTTTCCTTAAGTTGAGCTTCGATATGTTTACTTTTTACGATAAAAAAGTGAAACCTGAACATAAGATTATTGTAAAGATGACAAACATATCACTCCGCTTGATGATAGCGATTTTCTTTATCAGCATCTTATTATCCCTCTTGATGTTTGTATTTTAAATCTCATCTCATTTTCATTTGCAACGAGGATGTAGCAGGTATACCCCACGCGTCATTGCGAGGCACGAAGCAATCTAATCACGTTTGTGCCCTCGTTCGGATAAGGTTGCTTCGTTCCTATCTGCCTTCGCAGATACTCCCTCGCAAAGACGGGTGTAGCTGTTCAGCAGACATCCATTGCTGAACGGTGCCATCGCCACTGTCGCTTCATAGTATTGCTATCGGTGATAAAATAATATTTCCCTCAATTGATGTACCTACATTTTCATCCCGGCATATTCCCGCTTCGTCATAATACCGTCATGCAAAACAGGGCTATGGCGTTATTTTTGATTGCCGTAACCTAAAGCAGTATGAAGAAAAAGACGCTGGTTTACATCATTATCCTTGTGGCTGCCATCGGCGGCCTGGTAGCCTACCGTATGTGGAACAAACCGCACGAAAAGGTGGAAGACCGCAAGGGCATACCGGTTACCGTAGCCGGCATCACTAAGGAATATACCGAAGATGAGGCCGCTGCCAATAAAAAATACCTGAACCAGGCGGTAGAGATAGAAGGCAAAGTAGCCAGCGTAACGGCCAACCAGGATGGCGCCGTAGTAGTGGGCCTGCAGGCCGATGGTACCGATGGCACCGTGCAATGCACCATGCGCGATAAAGACGTGAAGCTGGAAGCCGGGCAGCAGGTAAAGATACAAGGCTTCTGCTCAGGCAATACCATGTTTGATGTGCTGCTGACCGATTGCGTGGTAAAAGAATAACTGTTAAATAAAATAAAGAACACACCCCATGAGGCGAATTGGCTTAATCATTGTTTGCTGTATAGGTATGATGGCAGCATGCGTGCATAAGAGTGAAACACCCACACCCGCTACTAATAATGGTGGTAATAACGGTGGCAACAATGGCGGCAACAGCAATCCCAACCCTGCGGATACAGGTATCTGTTTCAGCCGCGATATACTGCCCATCTTCATAGCCAACTGTGCCCAAAGTGGCTGCCACGATGCAGCATCGGCAAAGGAGGGCTTTGTATTCACCAGCTACGAAACTATCACACGGAAAGAGTTTGTACCCGGCAATGCCGATGCTACAGAGCTGTATGATGCCATTACCGAAGATGACGTAAGTAAGCGCATGCCGCAATACCCCAATCCGGCGCTAAGTGGTGAACAAAAAGCACTGATACGCCGCTGGATAAATGAAGGTGCTAAGAACACCACCGGCTGCAGCACCCCCTGCGATAGCAACAATTACCTTTATAGCACCGCTGTAAAGCCGATGATGGAAAAATATTGTGTAGGTTGCCACAATGGCACGGTAGCTAATAAGGGTGTGCGACTGGATACTTACGACGGCGTGCGCACAGCAGCAGTAAATGGCCGTATGCTCGATGCCATACGCCATTCGGCAGGCGTTACACCCATGCCCTCCGGTGGCGCTAAGCTCAGCGATTGCCAGGTGCAGCAGGTATCAAAATGGGTAGCAGCCGGTGCTTTGAATAACTAAAAACAGGAACTTAGAACATATATAACAGATAACAGAACCTTATGAAGAGAATATTTGCACTATGCATTGGTATCGTAGCACTGGCAGGTTGCTACAACGATAAGGCCGACCAGCTATATCCATCGAATACGAACAACTGCGATACGGCTACCGTAAGCTTTGCGGCCGATATTGCACCTGTATTGCAACAAAAATGTGCTACATCGGGCTGCCACGATGCCACTACTATACAAAGCGGTTATAACTTTGCCAATTACAGCGGTGCAAAACTGGCGGCAGATAATAAAAGATTGCTGGGTGCTATACGCTGGGAAAGCGGCTTTTCGCAAATGCCTAAAGGCATGCCGAAGCTGGATGATTGCAGCATCAATAAAATAACACGCTGGGTAAACCAGGGCGCACAGCAGAACTGATAACAAGAAATAATTATAAACGCTAAATGCCAAACTATATGAAAAAGATACTGGTTGCCGTAATGATGATGGGTGCTGCCACACAGGTATATGCCCAAAAGTATATGACACGCACGGGTAAGGTGAGCTTCTTTTCATCTACACCGGTAGAAAATATTGAAGCCTTCAATAACGAGGTAGCCAGCGCGCTGGATAGCAAAACAGGCGATTTCGTTTTCCAGGCACCTATCAAAAGTTTTAAGTTTGAAAAAGCCCTGATGCAGGAGCACTTCAACGAAAACTATATGGAAAGTAATAAATATCCTAAGGCTGACTACAAAGGCAAGGTGACCAACCTGAATGCGGTAAACTTTGCCAAAGATGGTACTTATAATGTAAGCACCAGTGGTAAGCTGACCATGCACGGCGTAACCCGCGATGTAACCATACCCGGTACCATAGTAGTAAAAGGCGGACAGGCTACGGTGAATTCAAAATTCAAAGTGAAGCCTGCCGACTATAAAATAAACATACCAAAACTGGTAGAAGGCAAAATAGCCAAGGAAATAGAAGTAACGGTTAATTCTATCCTTGAAAAGAAATAACCGTTACACATTAACCAGACTACAACCAACAATCAATGCGCATATTACCCGCTTTACTGCTTACCGCTTCGCTGATGGGTGCCTTCAACACCTATGCACAGGAAGATGATAAAAACAAAACATCGGATAGCGATGACCTGATGGCCATGCTGGATGAAGAAGACAAGGGCAAAGTGAAGAAAGAATACACCACAGCCACCTTTAAAACCACGCGCCTCATCAATGGGCACAGCATAGAAAACACCGCGAAGGGCGTGCTCGACTTTAAAGTACTGCACCGCTTTGGCGAGCTGAAGACGGGCTTTAGCGGCTTCTTCGGCCTGGAAGGTGCCAATACCCGTATCGGTTTTGATTACGGTATTACCGACTGGCTGATGGTGGGCATAGGCCGCAGTACCTACCAGTCGGAATATGATGGCTTTACCAAAATAAAGATTCTGCGCCAGCAGGAAGGCAAGGGCATGCCCATCAGCCTGAGCTATATGGGCGCTATGAGCATACAGTCGATGCCCGCACCATCGCTGCCGGCGGGGCAGGAGTATCATTTCAGCAACCGTATGTATTACGTAAACCAACTGCTGATAGCCCGTAAGTTCAACCAATGGTTCTCGCTGCAGTTGATGCCTACACATGTGCACTACAACCTGGTGAGCACTACTGCCGAGCCTAATGATATGTTTGTAATGGGCATCGGTGGACGTATAAAACTATCGAACCGTATATCGTTCAATGCAGAATATTATTACCGCCTGGAAGGCAACCAACTGGGCAATACGAATGAGAAATATTACAACTCCCTGTCTCTGGGCTTCGATATAGAAACAGGTGGCCACGTATTCCAGCTGATGTTTACCAACAGCCCTGCTATGACAGAGCGTGCATTCATTGGCCAGACAAATGCCAACTGGGGCGATGGCAACATCCGCTTCGGCTTCAACATATCGCGTGTATTCACTATAGTGAAACCTAAAGAATTTAAAGGCACACGCAATAAAGTGTGGTAAGCTTTACAGGGGTTTTATAACATTCATAAACAGGGGCCACGGTATTTACCGGGCCCTTGTTGTTTTATGATGTATCGTATTATTTTACTAACTGCTGAAGATATCCCACCGCTTCTTTCAGCCGGCTGCCATACCAGCTAAACATTTCGCCATCTACCAGCTTAACTTCAGCATCGGGTAGTGCAGCTTTTGCTTCGGCCATATGTTTTTCTTTAAAGGGGAATGGCTCGGACGACAGCAATACCAGTTCGGGGTTGTATGCTTTCAGTTCTTCCAGTGTTATTTCGGGGTAGCGGCTCTTATCGGCCAGTACATTCTTCCAGCCTATGGTATGTATCACATTGCTGATAAAGGTATCGTGCCCCACGCTCATCCACGGATTGTACCATATGAAATAGGCTACGCGTTTAGCAGTGGCAGCCGTGTGCAGTTTGGTGAAGCCATTTACTATTTCATCTACCAGTTCATAGGCCTCGCTATCGGTACCGGTAAGCTGGCCCACTACTTGTATCATCTGCAGCGCCTGCGGCAGGTTGTGTATATCACTTATCCATACCGGGAAGTGTTGGGCCAGTTCTTCTATCTGCTCCTGTTCGTTCTCTTCTCTATTGGCAATGATAAGATCGGGCTGCAGGGCTTTTATCTTTTCAATATCCAGCTTCTTAGTGCCGCCTATGCGCTCCTTACTGCGAAACCAGCTTTCGGGGTGGACGCAAAACTTAGTGATGCCCACTACTTCATCGTTCAGGCCCAAGTCAGCCAGCAATTCCGTTTGCGAAGGCACTACAGATACAATACGCTTCGGCGGATAATTGAAAGCCACATCGCGGCCCATCATGTCGGATATAATTCGTGTTGCCATAGGCCCCAACCCCTAAAGGGGCTTTCTTTTATTGTTATTATTTACCCCAAACCCCTAAAGGGGCTTTCTCGCGTTATTTATTGGCCCTCTCACGCTCCACAAGTCTCCCTTCAGGGAGATTTAGAGGGCTGTAGTTTCGGGGCTAATCAAACCGCTTTATATACGCCATTAGTATCATAGCAAAAATAGCATCTATCAAAAACATAGTGCTATTGTACAATGGGTTTTTTACCAGGAAATGCAGCAGCAGGCTGAATGTGGTAATAGCGATGTAGGTATATGCCGCCCAGCGCTTCATAGCACAGCAAAATATCCAGGCAAAGGTGTAGCCCGCCATCCACAGCACTTGCAGCCATATCAGCGAATTGAATGGCTCGCTACTGGCATTATATATGGTGAATACCAACCCCGCTATGTGAAACAAAGCCACCAGTGGAAATAACACCGGCGGCCTTTTTATATATCTTTCTACGAAACTCAAAACCTGAAAATTTAAGTTAACCAATCAACCAGTTAACGAATCAACCAATGAACTACCCTTTACTAAATGCATCCAGCACATCATACTTCGTAAGGATGTGGTATTGGCCGCTATCATCTTTAGATAATACCGCGCCATTCTCTTTGTTGATGTAATGCTTCAGGCGTTCCAGCGGTATATCCATTTCTACCGTAGGTAGTGCGGCTTCCTTCACATCGGCTATGTTAAAGTCTTTTACCTCGTGGTTATCTATTATCTTTTTGAACAGGCCCGCTTGTGTAATGGCACCTGTCACTTCACCATCTTTCATCACAGGTATCTGTTCGATGTCGTATTTCTTCATCAGGTCCAGCGCATCGCTTACCTTGGCATCCTCATCTATGGTTACCAGCCTGCGGCGGCCCAGGCCACCTATCAGGTCGCGCACGGTGGCTACTTCCAGCCAGCCGCGGTCCAGCATCCACTCGTCGTTGTATATTTTACCTACATAGCGGCTGCCATGGTCGTGAAAAACCACCACCACCAGGTCGGTAGGTTTCAGCTTGTTTTTCAGTTGCTTCAGACCCGCAATAACCGAACCTGCAGAATAACCTACAAACAGGCCTTCTTCCTTAGCTATGCGGCGCGCCATTACAGCACCGTCTTTATCGGTTACTTTCTCAAAATGGTCTATAACCTCTTTGATGTAATTTTGTGGCAGAAAATCTTCCCCAAAACCTTCTGAAATGTAAGGGTGCACCTCGTTCATATCCAGCTCTCCCGTGTCAAACCATTTTTTCAGTAGCGAGCCATAGGTATCTATCGCCCACATTTGTATATCGGGGTTCTTTTCTTTCATAAACATCCCGATACCCGTGATGGTACCACCCGTGCCACTGGCTACTACCACGTGCGTCACCTTACCTTCCGTTTGCTCCCATATTTCCGGCGCGGTGCTTTCGTAGTGTGCCTGGCGGTTGGCCAGGTTGTCATACTGGTTTACATACCAGCTGTTAGGTATCTCTGTAGCCAGCCTTTTAGATACGGAATAGTAAGAGCGCGGGTCTTCCGGCTCAACATTCGTAGGGCATACAATTACCTCGGCACCTACGGCCTTTAGTATATCTACTTTCTCTTTCGATTGTTTATCGGTAGTGGCAAAAATGCACTTGTAGCCTTTTATGATGGCCGCCAGCGCCAGGCCCATACCCGTATTACCGCTCGTACCTTCAATGATGGTGCCGCCCGGTTTTATCTTCCCTTCCTGTTCGGCCACTTCCAGCATCTTCAGGGCCATACGGTCTTTAATACTATTGCCGGGGTTGAAGAAGTCCACTTTGGCATATACAGGGCAGGGCAGGTCGGCTGTTACCTTGTTCAGCTTTATCAGTGGGGTATTGCCTATGGTTTGCAGTACATTATCGTACACACGCTTTGATGCATTCATAAAAATATCGAAGATTGACAGGGGCGAAGGTAAAAAATAGTTGTGAGAGGGGCTATGTGTATTCTGCTGCGCGTATTACATTTATGGCACCAAAACCTAATACATATGTTTAAGAGATTACAAACCCTCTGCTTGCTGGCCCTCCTTTCTGCCGGCAACGCAGCAAATGCACAGTATGTTTTTACCTGTGTTGATATTAATCCCGGTGCAGGACACTCAGGTATTGTAGCAGAAGCATCTTGTAACAACAGGTTTTACTGCACCGCCAATGATGGAGTAGCCGGACTGGAACCCTGGATAAGTGATGGCACCATACCGGGTACTAAGCTGCTGAAAGACATTAATCCCGGCGGTCCGGGCTCTGATGCTATTTACTTTACAGCCATGAATGGCAAAACCTATTTCTCTGCATCAGACGGTAGCAACGGCAAGGAGCTATGGGTGACAGATGGTACCGAAGCGGGCACGCAAATGGTAAAGGATATAAACCCTGGGGCCTCCTCTTCAGCACCCTATGCGCTGGCTGTTTGCAACGGCAAATTATTCTTCAGCGCTAATGATGGTACACATGGTGAAGAAATGTGGATGAGCGATGGTACGGCCGCCGGTACCGTATTAGTAAAAGACATTAATGCCGGTGCGGCACATGGAAAGGCTGTGTCATTTTTTCCCTACAATGGCAAAACCCTCTTTGTGGCAAGGAATGGAACAGATGGTGAGGAGGTATGGATAACAGATGGTACGGCCACGGGTACTATGATGGTAAAGGATATAAATGTTGGCGCTGCAGGTAGCGTTACAGCTGGCGGCGTAAGGTTCTTCACACTATATAACGGTAAGCTTTATTTTCCGGCAACAACCGCCACTTATGGCCCAGAGCTGTGGGAAACAGACGGCACACCTGCCGGTACAAAAGTAGCAGTGGACCTATACGCATCTGCTGGGCTACAGCCTCTGGAACTAACTGTTTTTAATGGCATGTTATATTTTACAGGTTCCGATTCAGGTATTTATGCTAATGCCTGGGAGGTTTTTGTAACAGACGGTACAACCGCAGGGACAAGAAGGGTAAAGGATATACGGCCCGGAAGGGATGGATCATTTCCTAGCGGGTATACCGCTTATAAAGGAAAGCTGTATTTCTGCGCAACGGAACCTGGTAGTGGTGCTGAACTGTGGACAACGGATGGCACGGAAGCAGGTACCACACTATTTAAAGATATGAGGCCTGCTGCAGATGGTTCATCGCCGGGAGGTATGGTGTTGTATTCTGATAAAATGTTCTTATCGGCACATAGGGGTGATGGCCGGGAAATGTTTGTGTCAGACGGTACGGCAGCGGGTACTTTCGAGATGAAGCCAGCTGGCGCCAATAGGTCGCATCCTCTAGGTGGCAACATAGAGAAGTACACCATCGCGAATAATGCCCTGTTTTTTTCGGCATGGTACTTTGATAGCACCGGCACCGAACTATGGGTGCTGCGTGATACCACGCTGACGGATACGCCTGCAACGGTAAATAATGTGAAACCATCGCCTGTGTTTTATACACTGGCGCCCAACCCCGCCAGCGATGTGCTGCAGGTAACGCTGAACAGCAGCCATACCGATGGCCACATCAGCATAACAGATATGACCGGCCGCAGGCTGTTTGAAAAGGCTGTAACAACAGGCGAAAAAGTACATACCATCCATACGGCAAATATGCCTGCGGGTGTGTACATGTTCAGCTATACAGCAGGGGGTACTACCACCTCTAAAAAGTTTGTGATACAGCGTTAGGCGCTTTTCGATATGTTTTTCTATAAATGGCTGCTATTGGCAGCCATTTTTTTATGAAGAAATGTGAATGCTCTATGATCTTTCACTCCATACATTAACTTGAAGATAATAATCACCTGGTAATTACTATCCGCTGTTCAATGAGGCTGGTAATAAGGAGCGTATTAATATACAATATGATATATTTTTGGAGTACATACCCTTTTGTTAAAGGTATAATAGTACATTTGACCCCGGAAACTAAACTTAATAGCTACACACCATAGCAAGCAAACTAATAGAGGATACCTTAATGAAAACACGGTTAATCGGGTTCCTGCTTATATTCCTATCAGGTTTTTTATTAATGCTCTCCATCAACTTTTATAGCGACTGGAAGTATGAGGAAGAGATTGTAAGTAACCTGACAGAAGAAATAAATGATAAATGCCAGAGCAAAGACCTTGTTTGCTTAGTAGATACTGCATTGTATTATACCCATGTAATGCAGGACCCTATGCGCAAGCTTTTTAGCAACCGCACCTTCACTTCTCCCAAGCAATATTTCACCCGCCACTCTTTCTCCAATTTCTATTTTGGCAAAGGTGCCTGCGGCGCTTACGCCAGCTTCTTTTGCCGTGTGATGGCCAAGCTGGGCTACCGCACCAAATTTGTGATACTGGATACCAAACAAAGCAAAGGCGCCCACATCATTATATGTATAGAGCAGGGCGATAAACTGATATTGGTAGACCCCTATTACGGCCATCCGTTCAAAGACAGTACAGGGCAGCTCAGCGAGATACAAACCGTATCTAAAAACTGGCATAGCTACTATAGCAAACACCTGCCTGCCGATTACCTGCCTGAGTACGATTACCAATATGGCTGGCATTATACGAACTGGCAAAAACTGGGCCCGCTATCGGGTGTGATGTATAAAACCCTGCGCATTTTCATGCCAAAGGAAAAAGTGGACAACCTGTCGCTACGCTACTACATCATCAAGATGAATAAAGTATACGTCATCGTATCATTTATCGGCTTCCTGGTGTGCTTTGTATTGGGCTTGCGCTATATGTTTTTGAAGGATAAACCTGTGGCCGTGCTGCAAAGCCAGCCGCTGAAGTAGGCTATTACGCCAGTTTACACACCTCAAATATTCCGGCTATTACGGCTGCCAGTGCGGCAAATAAACCTGTAAGCCATGCCAGCAGCGAAAGGATAGATGGGTCGGATGATGCGTCTACGCGCTCTTTCTTTATCATAACAACACGTTTATCAGGTTAGGTAATACGTTCATTGCCACTACACTAATGGTAAAGAAAAAACCATGCCGAAAAATATTATATATCTATCGTTTACCCTCGCCTGACAATAAATAATATAAGTGGCATTAGCTGTTGTTTCAGCACAAAGCCTAAAACTTACTGAAATCATAAGTTCAAATAGCAATTCCGCCTTATCTTTGCCCTGATTTTTTTACTTATCCTCATAAAAAATTATCAATAAATGAAAGTAACTGTAGTAGGTGCCGGGGCCGTAGGTGCTACCTGTGCCGACAACATCGCACGCCGCGACATCGTAGAAGAACTGGTACTGGTTGACATTAAAGAAGGTTTTGCTGAAGGTAAAGCCCTCGATATTATGCAAACGGCAGCACTGCTGGGCTTCAATACCCGCGTAATAGGTTCTACCAACGATTATAGTAAAACTGCTAACTCTGATGTATGTGTTATCACATCGGGCATACCACGCAAACCGGGTATGACGCGCGAAGAGCTGATAGGCACCAACGCTAAAATAGTAGAAGGCGTAGCTAAAAACCTGCTGCAGTACTCTCCAAACGCCATCATAGTGGTGATAAGCAACCCTATGGATACCATGACTTACCTGGCGCTGAAAGCTACAGGCCTGCCTAAAAACCGCATCATAGGTATGGGTGGCATACTGGATAGCGCACGCTTCAAAACATACCTGCAAATGGCACTGAACTGCTCTCAGGACGACCTGCAGGGCACTGTGATAGGCGGCCATGGCGATACTACTATGATACCGCTGACACGCCTGGCTACGCTGGGTGGTGTGCCGGTAAGCAACTACCTGAGCGCCGAGCAACTGAAACAAATAGCTGCCGACACAATGGTAGGCGGTGCTACACTTACAAAACTGCTGGGCACCAGCGCATGGTATGCACCGGGTGCTGCAGGTGCTGCACTGGTAGAAAGCATCATCCGCAACCAGAAGAAAGTATTCCCTTGCTGCGTGTACCTGGATGGCGAGTATGGCCAGAAAGATATATGCCTGGGTGTGCCTGTAGTAATAGGCAGCAACGGTTGGGAAAAAGTAATTGACTACAGCCTGAATGCTGAAGAGCAGGAAATGTTCAGCAAATCGGCAGAAGCAGTACGCAACATGAATGGTGTGCTGGATACGCTGGTAGCATAATACAATATTTAGTTTTTTTAATTGCCGTTTCACTATACGACGCCCCCTGTTCAGGGGGCGTTTCTTTAATATCTGTTGTTTGATGCGAACGTATCTGAACCTGTTTGATTTTAAGCAAAAAGTAAACTACAAGAACGAGATACTGGCGGGGCTCACAGTGGCTATGACCATGATGCCTGAATCCTTGTCTTTTGCCATCCTGGCCGGTTTCCCGCCGTTAGCGGGCCTGTATGCTGCTTTTATCATGGGGCTCATAACATCGGTATTAGGTGGCAGGCCGGGGTTGATATCGGGTGGTGCCGGCGCCACGGTGGTAGTGCTGATAGCGCTGATGCAGTCGCATGGGTTAGAATATGTATTTGCTGCGGTGGCGCTTGCAGGGGTATTGCAGATACTGGTGGGCGTGTTCAAACTGGGCAAGTTCATACGGCTGGTGCCGCAACCGGTAATGTATGGCTTTGTGAACGGGCTGGCGGTTATCATCTTTACAGCACAACTGCAACAATTCAAGACGGTTGTAAATGGAAAGGTTACATGGCTTACGGGCACACCGTTACTTATAATGGCAGGCCTGGTGGCCCTCACCGTAGCCATCGTTATAATCGTACCTAAACTAACCAAAGCCGTGCCGCCATCGCTGGTAGCCATCATCGTGGTGTTCCTGCTGGTGCTGGGCCTGGGCATAGATACCAAAACGGTGAAAGACATTGCTTCTGTAAGTGGTGGTTTCCCGCCGTTCCATATCCCCGCAATACCGTGGAATTTAGATACTCTGAAAATCATCTTTCCCTATGCATTGGTAATGGCAGGGGTAGGCCTTACCGAAGGACTGCTAACGCTGAACCTGGTAGATGAAATAACGGCTACCAAAGGCAACAGCAACCGCGAATGCCTGGCACAAGGCACCGCCAATATAGCCAATGGCTTTTTCTTTGGCATGGGTGGCTGCCCCATGATAGCGCAAACACTGGTAAATCTTTCTGCCGGTGCGCGGGCAAGGCTTTCGGGTATCATTGCTTCGCTTACCATACTGCTGATTATATTGTTCGGTGCGCCGGTTATCGAGCGCCTGCCTATGGCTGCGCTTACGGGTGTAATGATAATGGTAGCCATCGGCACCTTTGAGTGGGTTAGCTTCCGCATCATCAATAAGATGCCTAAGCATGATATTGTAGTAGGCATATTGGTAGCTGCTATTACCATATACCTGCACAACCTGGCACTGGCAGTATTGATAGGCGTTATCATATCTGCCCTTGTATTTGCCTGGGAAAGCGCCAAGCGTATACGTGCCCGAAAGTATATAGACGCGCAAGGCGTGAAACACTATGAAATATACGGGCCGCTGTTCTTTGGTTCGGTATCGGCTTTCAACGAAAAGTTCGATATAGCGGGAGACCCCGAAGACGTTATCATAGACTTTAAAGACAGCCGCGTAGCCGATATGTCGGGCATAGATGCGCTGAATAAATTAACGGAACGCTATGCCAAAGCAGGCAAGAAACTGCACCTGCGCCACCTGAGCGCTGACTGCCGGCAACTGCTGAAGAATGCGGAATCGATAATAGAAGTGAACATACTGGAAGACCCGCAGTATAAAGTAGCTACCGAAAAACGATAGATCGTTTTATACAATGCCCATGTATAGGGCATTTCCTTCTTCATGTATAAGCTGTAACTTGTATGTATTCTTATGTCTGCCGATAAGCTTATCAATATCATCACCATCCTGCTATGCATTGCAGGTATCGGCATCTTCCTGCTGCGCAGGCGGCGGCTCTATACTATCACGTCCACACATCTGTTATTAAACGGCATCATCAACCGCCGTATAGCTATAGCAGCTATTACCACACTGCGCCGCATAAGTTGGGATGAACTGGGTACGGGCTGGCGCTTTGGTGCCCGTTTTGTCAATGGCGCACATGGTATGTTTTACTTTGAAGGGCTGGGCGAGGTAAAGATGCACGTGAACGATAAAAGTAGAATGGTATTAATTGTAGCCGATAGTATTCCCTGCATCATAAGTGTAGATGACCCGGATGCATTTATAGCATCACTTACAAGTGCCCATTAATGTATAAATATTTACCACAGCCTATCTTCTGCCAATAGCAGCTTTACAGGCATTTGCAGTTTCCTGGCATCAGCTACATCATACATACGCCACACTTCAGACCATCGGCCCGATACTATTTGCACATTCCAGTGCGCTTTATCTGCCCTTGATAAAAGGATAATAGCCGTTTGTTTATTCTCCCTGTCATACACACGGTAATAAGTATTCATAAACCTTACGAAGTTCCCCAGGTAAGGATCTGCTGACATATCGTCGCGGTACTTATTAGATGCTTTTTTGCTTATATACCCAATGATGGTAGAATCTCTTACTATATATCCGCTGTCTTCACCTTTGTATTTAAAACAAGCGATGTAGGTAACAGAGTCTACTACGATTTTTTCCTGCGCTGTAGCAGCGGCTGTAGTAACCAGCAGTAGCCCGGTAATAGCAGGCAAGACATACTTCAAAATCATAGTCGATATAGGTGTTATATGAATGTACAAAACTTATATAGAAGCAGCAGAAAAATGTGATGGGTTATTTGATGTGCGCGGCATATAACTTGTTTAAAAATAAGCGCTTTACATTTTATATAATTATTTCTTTGAACAAAGCCACTGCTGTAGTAGTCGTTGCACTGTGTTAAATAATGATTAAGCTTTTACTTTGCCCCTGGATTATTACCGTTACATATGAAGCTTTTTAAAAACACCGCCCTGCGTATAGCGCACCTAGCTATCGGTGCGCTGGCTATAGCAGCTACTTTCAGCGCCTGTAAAAAAACAGAAGATTTCTACCGCGTGGATGATAGCCGCGTAAAACGCGAAGAGATACTTTATACTCAAATACCCGCACCCGGTTCGGGCGAAAATCATTCCACACTGGTCATTCTTAATTACAACAAGGATACAATAAAAACAAAGTGGGTTGAAGCAACCTTCCTTGGCAATTTTCAGCGCTGGTATATCAATGGCCAGTATCGCTACACCTATTTCGTAAAAGACCCTGCTATGTATTTTATACCCAATGTGGGCTACCATGCAGGCTATTTCGTAATAGCCGATAGCGGACTGAATGAGTTGAAGCGTGTGTACCTGCAGCCGCATGGCAGCATTACGGGCGATAACAACCAGCGCGGCCTCGACCTGCACGATTTCATACTGCTGGCCGATGACCATTACATTGCGCTTTCTTATTATGAGAAGCCGGTAACAAATATCCCCGCATCCCTAAAGCCTGCCAATGGTATAAAGGTAGTGGCCGCTATTATACAGGAAGTAAAGGGTGGCGATGTAGTATGGCAATGGGATGCCACCACCTGGCCCGAACTGTATGGCAATAGCGTAGAAGGCAACAATTATGCAGATACCACCCGCGTAGCCGATTACCTGCACGTCAACTCCATGTTTGTAGACCCCAACGATGGCAACCTCATCGTATCGTGCCGCAATAGCGACCAGGTAATAAAGGTGAGCCGTAAGAATGGCAACATTATGTGGAAGCTGGGCGGCAAGAACAGCGACTTTTACCTGCCCGATAACAGGAAGTTTCTGCGCCAGCACCATGCCACACTGGTAGATGATAATAAAACGCTGTTGCTGTTCGATAATGGTGACATTACACTGCGCCCCGCTACCCGCATCCTCGAGTTTCAACTGAATGAAGTGAGCAAAGATGTAACAGGCTTCCGCTCTTTCAGCGTACCGGGAGCTTTTGCCCAGTTTATGGGTTCGGTGCAAAAGATAGGTGGCAAATATTTTATAGGCGGCGGCACGGGCAACTATATACATGAGGTAGATTTCACTACCAATGAAAAAACCTTCGACCTGCAATTAAAAACAGGGCTTTACCGGGCTTTTAAATACGAATAATCGAATTGCCTTTTAGGTGATTGAGTAGATACAAAAAAAAGGAGCGGCGATCACCGCTCCTTTTTACTATTCAAAAAACTGTAAGGACTATTGCTTTTGTATGCGGCCGCTGTGCATCAGCTTGCCGTTCTCATCGCTGATGATGTAAGCGTATGTGCCGGTAGCCAGGTTTGCCATTGGCAGGTTCAGCTTGGTTTCACCCGCAGCATAGGTAGCAGCAGCTATGGTATAAACCGTGCGGCCTGTCATGTCCACCATTTTCACTTGCAGGGTAGCGCTGTGTTGCAGGTTCATCTGCAGGGTAGCTTCATTTGCAGTTGGGTTAGGGTACACCTTTACATCGGCAGCAAAACGCACGTTTTGTACGCTGGTAGTAGAATCGTGCAGTTTGTACAGCTCCGTACCATTTATATCGTCTGTAGCAGAGAAATACAAAGTGTTGTTCATTAATACGAAATTGGCTGCATAGCTGCCATCAAAGCCGGGGAAGATATCGGCCACCATGGTAGGTGCGCCAAAGCCTGTAAACTTCCATATTTCGTTGCCATTGGCACCGTCATTGGCTGTGAAGTACAGTTTGCCGGCATAGTTTACCAGGTTCGATATTTCACCATCGCCCGTAGCATTTACTTTATATACCAGCGTAGCTACACCGGTAGCAGGGTCAAACTTGTACAGGTGGCCACTCGTAGTAGCATCATTGCCTGAGAAGTAGATGTAACCACCCAGCATAGCAATGAGATTAGAATTGATTTGCGTGAATGGCACGCTGCTGGCAGGGCCTGCGTTTACATCTGTGATGCGTGTTACAGATGTTTCATACATATATACTTCGCGGCCATTGGCAGATGTTTGTGCAGTAAAGTACAGTTTGTCGCCTATCACTACCAGGTTCAGAGGATAAGAGCCATCCACACCTGCTTCCAGGTCTGTTACCATGGTTGTGTTATTCGTCATAGGGTCGTACTGGTACAGTTCTATACCTGTAGATGGTTCCCATGCGCTGAAGTACATTTTATCTTTAAAAGCTACCAGGTTGCTAACGACGCTGGTGCCAAACTGGTTTACATTGCTCAGGCGCATGGCCGAGTTGGATGTTGTGTCATATACCCACAGCTCGCTGCCATTGATGCCGTCTTCTGCATTGAAGTATATTTTGCCTTTCATTACCACCAGTTCAGTGATGTAGGAACTGCCTGCACCTGTGTATATTTCAGCAGCCAGCGATGGCGGATTGCTGCCATCCCATTTGTATAGCTCGGTTCCGGATGTACCGTTGTCGGCAGGGAAGTAGATATATTTGCCCAGTACAGCAAACGGATTGTTGTAGCCCATATTGATACTGCCCGAATTACCCGGGTTGATATTATAGGCCAGGCCGGTAGTGCCTGCGCTGTCCATCGACCACAGTTCGAAACCATTGGTAGCATCAAAGGCAGAGAATACCAGTTTCTTTCCGAATACGGTAAGGTGGTTGGGGTAGCTGCTGGCAGATCCCGGGTTAATATCTTTTACAAGCGCCGGCTGCGCGGTAGCTGTAGCTATAGATGCTAAAAGCGATAAGCTGAGTAAACTACGTTTCATATCAGTTTGGATTTGATTTTTTTAGAATAGCGATGTTTAATGTGTATAGTGTGTTGTGCATTATTGTTTCTGTATGCGGCCGGTATACAGGGTAGTGCCTGCATTATCGTATATGCGGTAGGCATAGGTAGCCGCCGGCAGTTGTGCCATAGGCACTTGCAGCAGTTGTGTGCCTGCACTGTATGGCTGTGCCGGTGTGCTGTACACTATTTTACCTGTCATATCTACCAGGCATATGCCCATTGCCTGTGCTTTTTTCAGCGATACCGATACGGTAGCTGCTTCTGTAGCAGGGTTGGGATATACTTTTACATCGGCTGCAAAGCGTACATTTTGCACACCCAATGCAGCAGAATCGCTGAACTTGTATAGCTCTATACCTGTAGTGCTGCTGTATGCGCTGAAATATAGCTCGCTGTTCAGGCGTGTCAGGTTAGATGGGTAGCTGCTGCCCGCACCGGTTTCTACATCAGCCTTCATCACAGGTATGCCTGTACCTTCGTAAGCCCACAGCTCATAGCCGTTAACGCCGTCCTCTGCTGTAAAGTACATCTTGCCTGCATAAGCAGTAAAGTTGGCCGGGTTGCCATCGCCCGATGGGTTGAGGATGAATACCACAGCCGCAGTGCCGTTGGCAGGGTTGTAAGCATAGAGCTGCACACCCGTCATGCCGTTATCGCCGGCAAAGTATATTTTGCCATCGTGGCCAAACAATGGGTTGCGCGTGCTGAAGGGGTTGTAGATGCCATCGCCGCTGCCACTGTTTATATCGGTAAGGCGTTTCACTTCTACGCCGTCATACACATACAGTTCGCGGCCGGTAGCGCCTTCTTCGGCTATGAAGTATAACTTATCGTTTACAACGGTGTACCCATCTGCATTGCTGCCTGCAAAGGAAGGCACAGCATCGCTCATCAGCATGGTACTGTTCGTCATCGGGTCGTACACATACATATCGGCACCGCCCAGGGTAGTGGCCGTAAAGTATAGCTTGTTTTTATAAGCAGTTATAAAGCGCGGAAAGCTGTTAAGACCGCCGGGGGAAACATCGGTAACACGCTGCTTATATCCATTGGCGGGGTTGTAAGACCACAGTTCATTACCATAGGCATCGCCCAGGCCGCCAAAATACAGCAGGCCATTGTGGGCTACCACTTCTTCTATACCGCTGCTGATGCCGCCGGGGTACAGGTCCAGCACCAGGGAAGGCGCAGCCGTACCATCCCAGCGGTACAGTTCTGTACCGGTAATGCCGTTATCGGCAGGGAAGTAAGCATAATCGCCTGAAACTGCCAGCTTTGCATTGTTGCTATACAGCAGGGCATCACCCACGGGGTTCATATTATACAATAGTTTGGCAGTATCGTTATCCAGCCAAAAGAGTTCGTGCCCAGAAGTATCGTTGCTGGCGGCAAATACCACTTTGTTTTTGAAGATGGTAATCCACGACGGATAAGAATCGCCACTAAGGTTGATATTGCTTACCAGGGTAGCCTGTGCCTGTGCACAAAAACTACCCGCCAGCAATGCAGTACCGAGTAAGACAGATTTCATAAGCAAAATATATTTAAGGGGTTAATAATACACTGATTTAGCGTATAAATATAAATATTATTAAGTAATTATTAAATAACCCTTAAATAATTAGATGTGCGGATAACTGCCATTTGTTAACCGCTCGTTAACCGTTTGCAAACCGCTTGTTAACGGGTAGGGCCGGGCTTGTACGGCTGCATGCATACTTTGCATATTTGCAGCGTTGACACGTTATGTAGTTAACCTGTCACATATAGAGGTATAATTGGGATATGGGGAGGCTAGTTTCCACTGCCGCAACTTTCTTATCCTGAATAGAGGCTCCTTTCCACAGGGTGCCTCTTTTGTTTTATAGCAATGTGTTAAAACTGCAGCCCGTTATTCATTAAGTTCCAACTATTTCCTGTTATTTTTGGTCTTTAGCACACACGGCCCTTGCCGTCAATTACTCTATAAGATGATGAAATTGTACCGCCTTGCATTTTTACTGGTAGCATTATTACCCATAGCGCAGCTACACGCCCAGACTGCCAATAAAACCAAATCGATGGATTCGCTGCTGATAGCTTATCATAAACTGGGCCGCTTTACCGGCACAGCACTGATAACCAAAGGCGGCAAAACAGTATATCAAAAAAGCTATGGCTATAAAAATACCGCGCGGAAAACAAAGGACGATGCCAATACCATCTACCAGATAGGGTCGGTAACCAAAACCTTTACATCTACTATGATACTGCTGCTGCAGGAGCAGGAAAAGCTGAATGTAAAAGATAAGCTGTCTAAGTATTTCCCCACCTTCCCCGATGGTGATAAAATAACCATAGAGCACCTGCTTACCCATACATCGGGCATATACAACTATACAGAAGATACCCTCTTTGAGCGCAGCGGTATGATGAAGCACCAAAGCCGCGAGGATATGATAGCGCTGTTTAAAGATAAGATGCCTGCAAATGCCCCCGGCGAAGCATTTAGCTACAGCAATTCCAACTATATGCTGCTGGGCTACATTATAGAAGACCTGACGGGCAAAACCTATCACCAGGCGCTGCGCGATATGATACTGACACCGCTGGGTATGAAAAATACGGGCACCAACTTTGCCGGCCTGCAAAGCCCCAACAAGGCTACGGGCTACTTTGCCATAGATGGCGATATGGGTGCAGCAGCGCCGATAGTAGATTCGTCGGTATCGTATGCTGCGGGGGCTATCTATAGCACCGTAGGCGACCTGGATAAGTGGGCACAGGCCGTGATGACGCAAAAACTGCTGCGCCCGGTAGACTGGATAATGGCTACCAAACCCAATAAAGAAAACTATGGCTATGGCTGGATGAGCGGCGATATATATGGCAAAAAAAGCCTGGGCCACAATGGTGGTATTCACGGCTTTCTTTCCAACCTGTTTATGATTCCGCAGGATTCGGTAGCTATCATCCTGTTGTCGAACAATATGACCAGCGACCTCGGCACCATCCGCCGCGACCTGGCAGCCATCCTGTACGAAAAAGCGTACGAGATACCCGAAGTGAAGGTGGAAATGAAACTGCCTGCAGCTACGCTGAAAGAATACATAGGTGTATATCAACTGGCACCCACTTTTGAAATTAAGGTATTTATGGAGGGTGAAAAATTGATGGCGCAGGCTACCAATCAAAACCCTTTCCAGTTGTTTGCAGAGCGTAAAGATTTCTTTTTCCTGAAAGTGGTAGATGCGCAGATAGGCTTCATACGCGATGAGAATAACAAGATAATAAAACTGATGCTGCATCAGAATGGCAGGGTATTGCCCGGCATAAAGAAGTAACAGCAAATCGTATTTTATAAAGAGCAGGATGTATCTCATCCTGCTCTTTCTTTTTGGCTATATGTTAAACGGTGGTTAACTGGTTGCAAAGGCAGCGTTAAGCAGGGGCGTAAATTTTTATAACCCTTATTATCGCCTCATATTTGCACCACATTTATCAACACACACTAATGAAACAACACTTATTATCAGCCTTATTCGCTACCGGTGCCACCTGCCGGAGCATGCTACAGAAAACAATATGCAACTGCAATGCGCAACCCCAACTATAGGCCTTTCAAAACAGTACACAAAAGATAAAAACGCACACCAACATTTACCATCACTACTTAGACGCAATATTTTCAATAACAAAAATAAAATAAACACAACATGAAACACCCTCAACAATTTCGCCCGAAACAAAAACTATTCAACGGCAGGTTTTTCGATTACATCTTTCGTCTCAATCCTTTTCGCGGAGAGCTGGTTGAAGTGGAGATGAAGGTGGTAGGCAAGCGCATTATCTATACCTACACCAAAGTGCGCGAAACACACTAAGCCTGTTGCCTGCATACACGTACAAAAAATATGGGTACACCACATTTAAAAGGATGTGCCACTTGTAATAGCCGAACTTAGGGATACAACCTATGACAAGCATATTTTTTAATGCAAAACAAACAGGGCCATATGAAACGGTATCCCGAAAAGTATTTTTCCTTCGCAGTAAAGCTGCGCGACTATGTATTGCGCTTTAACCCCCTTCGCCCGTATATAGTAGAAGTGGAGGTGAAAATGGTAGGCCCGCGTGTGGTATATCACTATACGCGTGTAGGTGCTAAAAAGCGTTAGTACACCATCTTAAAGTTGTTCTGCAAAAAATCGGCATCGGGCAGTATGGTACGCAGGTGGTGCTTCAGGTGTTCGGGATAATCACGCACAATGAAATCGAGCGAAAAGGGTTCACTCTTTCCTATCGCTATCTGGTTGGGCAGTGCGGCATCGGGTATCCTGCCTATGATGTGTGCCAGGTGCCGGTTATATACATCCCACAGTTGCAGCAACTGGTGCCAGTCCACTTCATTATACTGCTGTATGCGTACCCAGGCATCCTGCTCATAGGGCGGAAATTTCAGCCCGTCTTCCTGTATGGTACGCACAAACTTCTGGTGGTTATTGGCCGCCGAATCTACCAGGTGGCCTATTATTTCCTTGTAAGACCATTTCCCGTGCTTCGGCTTTGCCGATGCAGCTTCATCGCTTATTGTTTTCAGCAGCGGCAGCGCTTTGTCCAGCGTATCCAGCAGGTGTTGTGCAGTCTGTTGCATGGTATAAATATACAACATGCCATCTTCTCGTTCGCTATATTCGCATACAGGTCGATAGTTAGTATTTCAATAAGCTGACAGGTACACGTAAAAACATCCCGATGCCAAACTTATCTCTTGCCAGTCCGGTAGCAAGACAATTCCTGTATGCGGCATAAAAACCAAAGTTAGCTTTGCTTATTTCATCATCTTTTCCGGGTATTACAAACATCGGCCCCATTTGGATATCTATTCTTGCATCAGGTGTATATACATTACTATAGCCATAGTTTATTGCAACATTCACGCCTGCGTTTTTTCTTTTGCCAAATAATGCAGTATACTGCCCATCTATAGAGAATGCCCAAAATTCATCATAAACAAGTGAGTCTTTATTGTAAGCCTTTTGCTCATCGCGTGTATAGAGTATAGCGCTTGTATCTCCATCGGGTATGGTGGTTTCTGTTTGGTACGTATTGAAATACTTTTGATTTTCGGGAAGGTCAAAAGTTGTACGGTTATTCAGTCCGAAAGATAAAGTGATAGCTTGATACCAGCGCCTGGTTTGTCGCAGATAGTTAATACTAGCCGAAATGCCTGCATTATTAAAGCTTATTTTATCAAATCGTTTTGATACTATGGCCGGTACATCACTGTAGGTGGAATAGCTTTTGCTATTATAGTAAACATTTCCCGATGCATATAGTAGCCAGTAACCAGTCCACTTGGCATTGTTCTTCTCAAAAGCAATAGTTTTTTCCTGCAGGAAGTTTTCCATATGACGTATGCGTGATGGGCCGATATCGTTATCGCCATATAATGCAGCAGCATCTGCTTTTATTTTACTCCATTTCTTCACAGAGTCACGTATGGACGTATATGTTTCATGATCTTTCCACGTACCATTTTTACGCATAGCTTCAAATTGATTTTTATATGCGTTATATATTGAATCGATGTATGTAAGGTGGAAGACGTCTGTTTTTTTGTATGTGGTATAGATGCTGTCTAAAAACATACTGCGCTGCAGGTGGAATAAAGGACATTCATCGTCCTCGTAAAACAACCCATTGGCAATTCTGGATGAAAATCCCAGTTTAACGCCCCAGCCCGGACGTATCCCTTTTTTACCGGAAAAAAATTCAGTAGCACCAGCCACGCTTGTATTAGCTCCAATCAATAAGAAAGATTTATTGCCTGCTTTAACTGCTATTTGCGCATTTACTTTAGCATCCTTGTCATTGAAGGTGGCAGAAATCCCAGAGCCTTGTTTGTCATCTCCTGTTATATCTGGTGCCAACCTGGAAAAGATATCTTGCGATAGCAACGAGAATGTTTCAGGCATTACTACTTTTTGTTTTTTACATTCTACCTTGTTTTCCAGTAACATTACTTTCCCATTGAAGGCACTTTCATACCCTTCACTATCTATTGCAGGGTTGTAGTTGTTATACCCATCTACTATATTGATTTCATATCTTTACTATCAATCTTTATATTTTTCACAAACACATTGGCTGTAAGAATAAAACGCCACGATTTTTTGGTAGGTGGCGGTACTATCTTCTTTGTCTTTATTGCTAATTCATATACCACTTCGGCATCTGCATATGGTGCTATAATAAACTCGTTTTTATCGATTGAAAAATGTTGAGTTGCCACTGCATCATTGGCAGCATCATTGGCATCCCATGCAAAAATAACCTTGCTTGCTTCCGGAAATTGTGGATTGCCGGTAAGCTTAAATCGGATCCTTAATATATCATCAACGGCGGTAAAATAAGGTGGGGGTTGAACAAACGTGATTTGCTGCTGAGCGGAAACAGCTAAAACTGTAAACACTATTATGCTTAATGTAGTAAATATCGTTTTCATGGATGTATAATAATTTAATAGTAAGGTGTGTACAAAGATGTAATATAAATTACATACATAAAAGATTTTGTTCAGTTAAACTTATCATGACATTGATATCTTAGCTGGCACGTTATTTTTATTCGTATCTTACTGTACAAATCTTTTCACATGAGTCCGTTACTTACCGGTGTCATATTTCTTACGGTGGTAGTGCTGCTGTACTCCGTAGCAAAAGCCATCATGCGCTGGCTGGATAAGCGCAGGGAAGACCGGGAGCCGTAACACTCTTTTCAAAACATGTTATCTGTTATGTCAAAACAATTCCAGGGCCTGCGCACACTAGGTTATAAAGTGCCCGATTTGCAGGAAGCTAAGAAATGGTACACGGATGTTTTAGGTGTGGAACCTTATTTTGATGAGCACTTCTATGTAGGCTTTAATGTAGCCGGCTACGAGCTGGGCCTGCAGCCATACGAGGGCAATGTGGTGCGTGGCAATGCCGCCGTTACCTACTGGGGTGTGGCCGATGTGCGGAAAGAATACGACAGGCTGATAGCCGCAGGTGCTACATCGCTGGAAGAACCGAATGATGTAGGTGGCGACATTGTAGTAGCTTCCGTGAGCGATCCCTGGGGCAATCCCTTTGGCCTTATATACAACCCGCATTTCAAGTTATAATTAAAACCGGCCGCGTATGAAAAACTTTCTGGTCCTGTTTCGTGAGCCCGAGGGGCGCAACGATGTGCACACAGATGTAGAAATAACCAACCACCAGCAGGCATGGCAGCAGTGGATGGAAAAGTATATGGCCGAAGGCAAAATAGCAGGTGGCAATAGCCTTACCCTGCAGGGCAAAATAATAAAAGGCCCCGATGGCCATATCTCTGATAGCATACATTATGTAGGCACCGAAATAGTAGGTGGTTTCCTGCTGTTGAAAGCCGGTAGCCTGGATGAAGCAGCCCATATCGTATCCTCATGCCCCGTGTACCAATT
Source organism: uncultured Bacteroides sp. (assembly GCA_902168085.1). Taxonomy (GTDB): domain Bacteria; phylum Bacteroidota; class Bacteroidia; order Chitinophagales; family Chitinophagaceae; genus Polluticoccus. Next base: position 24,992 of record CABHOP010000063.1, on the reverse strand, counting down.
TGGTGGCTATGCTGAGGTAAGGGAGTATTAGTTGATTGGGAATAGGGATATAATTAGCCCTTTAGGGGTCGGGCCATAAAAGAAGCCGCAACACATGTTGCGGCTTCTTTATATCATTTAAGGCATAGCTTAGAAATCCGTCTCTACCGGGTTGGGCTTCGGCTGTTTCAGCTTTATGATGCCTGCGAAGTTCATCAGTTTTATCACACCATACACGGGGTCTATCTCGTGCCAGCGTACACCAAAGTTGGCATTGGAAGCGCGCATATGGTGGTTGTTGTGGTATGATTCGCCCAGCATCAGCAGATCTACGTGAAACAGGTTGTCGGCCGTGTTCTTCATCTCGAAATTCTTGTAGCCGAACTTGTGGGCATACCAGTTGATGATAGCACCGTGTACCGGTCCGCTCATATAGTGTACCGGCAACAGCAGGAACATCCACCACGATGTAGCGAAATAAACATAATAAGCGGTATACAATGCTGCCCAGAATAAACGTGGTGCCCAGCCATGTGCAAACCTGTCGAACGAACGCCATTCAGGCACATTCTTTTTAAAGCGCTCTTCTATGGGGAATGCTTCATCGTAGATGCTGGTATATACCTTTTTAGTATGCCACATCATTGTAAAAACATTCTTGTGGTATTTGGGCGAATGCGGGTCTTTTTCCGTATCGGCAAAGGCGTGGTGCATACGGTGCATCAGTGCATACGTGCGGGTGCTGAGGTAAGAAGAACCCTGCATGATGAACGTGAAAATGAACCAGAAACGTTCCCATCCTTTACTCATGGTAAAAGAGCCATGGGCAGCATAACGGTGCTGAAAAAATGTTTGGGCAAAGAGCGACAAATACCAATGCGCTACAAAGAAAATGAGTATAGCCATTACTTCAATTAATAAAAAAAAAGCGACGGGGTTTTTCGACGTGCAAAAGTAAGCTTTTCACACGTACCATATGCGTTTATCTCATTGCTATTTTTTATCCCTGCATGTCAAATGTTTGCGTAAGCCCGTTATATTTGTTAATACACACATCTGTCTTCCATGTTCAAAAACCTTAGCAGGGCTGATATCCGGTTTTTAGTAGCACTGCTGGTGGTACACGCGGTCTATTTTGCTATAGCTGTGCACTATAAGCGCATCTATAATGGAGACTCTTATGAGTATATCTATATGGCTACCAATATCCTCGATAAAGGATGGTTTTACGCCGGCAACCCTGCACTATCTATACAGCCCGAATATATGACCCTGCGCCCGCCGGGCTACCCCCTCTTCCTGGCAGGCATATACCTGTTTACGCTCAACAATTGGGTGGTGCTGGTGATACAAACCCTCATATCTATTGCCAATGTGTACTTCATGCGCCACATCATGCGTATGATAAACTATTCCCGCAAATATGATTGGGTGTTGCTGGCCTTTGTGCTGCTCTATCCGTCGCAGTGCATCAATGCCAATATCATAGCGCCCGACCTGCTGCTGCAATCCACCATATTAGCCTACGCCTACAATTTCATCCGCCTGCTGCGCCAGCGCCGCCTGCGTTTTGCGGTGGGTATGGGCATAGCCCTTTGTGCCGGGGTAATGCTGAAGCCTGTGGTGCACCCCATAATATACGTCCACGCCCTGCTGATGATGTTGGCGGGTATATATGTGTATAAGGCGCTGCTGCGTTCGTTTGTAGCAGCTATGCTACCGTTGCTGCTGGTAGTAGCCTATGGCTATGCCAACTATGCACGTACCGGCAAGGTGCATTTTTCCAGCATGCAGTCGTTCAATGCCATTTTCTATTATTACAATTACTATAAAGATACCGAAGGGGTGGATAAGGCAGAAGCCTTCCTGCAGGAAGAGCGGGCTAAAATAGCCACCATGCCCACCTTTGCAGAGCGGTATGACTATGCCAATAAACGCGGGCGCGAACTGTTGCTGCAAAATTTCGGCAGCTATATGGTCTATCATATCAAGCACAGCCTGCGCCTGCTGATAGACCCCGGCAAGGGCGAAATAGACCTGTTTACAGGCAGGCTCACCCTCGGCACGCTTTACGATGTGCATAATACCGAAGGTTTTTACGATACCTACCGCACCCGGGGTATCGATGGGCTGGAAGCTTATGTGGCCCGCAACCCCAGCCTGCCCATCGCCTTCATGGTGATGGTGTTCAACGTACTGCGCACCATAGGTATGTTGCTCTATTTCTTCAATAAGCAAACCAATTACCGCCTGCGCCTGTTCATGTTCCTGCTCATAGCCTATTTTGTAATGATAACAGGCCCTATAGCCAATACGCGCTATTTTATGCCCGTATCCCTGCTATCTATGGGCATTGCGGCCATAGGTTACCAGCGCGTATTGCAAAGGCTGAAGAATAAGGCTATTATTGCAGGGCTGGAAAGGCAAGAGAGTTATCATTAAGCATTGCGGTCTTTGCGTACATACGGTCCATTCTGGGTGGCGGCACTGGTGTTGTGCTGTGCCATATGCGCGGTCTATCCTTTGTTTCAATACTATGTAGACCCCGATGCTACGGGCTACCTTACCGTTGTAAAATATTACGCTGCCGGCGAATATGCCAAAGCCATAAACGGCTACTGGAGCCCGTGGAGCTGCTGGCTTACAGTTCTGTTTATGAAGGGTGGGTTGCTGCCATTCAAAGCAGCCATCGTGGCCAATACGCTTGGCGCAGTGGGGCTGCTATACATCACCCAGTCGTTCTTTCTTAAATACAATATCATCAGCCGCCTGCAGTGGGCTATGAGCCTGGCTATGGTGGGCTTCCTGTGCTACGCAGTATATGCCCAGTCCTTTGCCGACCTGTGGGAATGTTTCTTCCTGCTGGCAGCGCTACGGCTCGTAGTTTCCGACAGGTTCAAATACAGTCCGCAATTGTGGATAGCCGCCGGTGCCATCGGTGCCCTGGCATACTTTGCCAAAGCCTATGCTTTCCCGTTCTTCATCCTCAATACGCTTTGCTGTGTATTCTACCTCACCCGTGCGTGGAACCGGCGCAATGTACTGCACTGGCTATCGGTTAGCGGGGTGATGATATTGACCATGGCCATCGTCAGCAGCCCGTGGCTATATGCCCTGCATACCAAATACGGTGGCTGGAAAACCTCCACTGCCGGCACGCTCAACCTGTCGTGGTATCTTGTAGGCCACCCGTTCTATAAAGAAGGCATCCTGCATTTACTGCCACCACCTTATCCCGATGGTGTATCGTACTGGGATGACCCATGGATGGTAAATGGCGCTACACCACATTTTTACAGCTCGGCAAAGCTGTTTGCACTGCAAATGGTTAGGGTAGGGCAGAATGCTATCAAATTCCTGAAATGCACAAGTGAACTCTCTGTGTTCTTCGCCTTTATATGGCTGATGGCCGTGGGGATGCTGCTATCGCGCAAGCTGCGTTGTTTCTTCAGTCATAATAAGGTGATGCTGCCCGTGCTGTCGTTCCTGCTGTTCCCCGTAGCTTTCTTGCTTATCAATTTCGAGCCGCGCTATGTGTGGTATATGCTGCCGCTTAGTATGCTCATCGGCGCACTGGTATTGCAAACAGGCTTGAGGCTACTGAACGGGCAACGGGTGTTTGGTACGTTCATCGTCATAGCATTTGCACTCAGCTACCTGGTTACCCCTGTATGGGAGATGCAGAAGATGGTGCACGATGGCCGTGATGACCATGCAGCGGCAGAGCAACTACAGCAATTGGGCATTAAAGGCAGCTTTACTTCCAATGCCGTGTTTGGCAACGATGCCTTGGTGCGTTCACAACGCATAGCCTACTTTGCAGGCAGCCAGTATTACAATATGCCCTATGCAGATGTGCCTTCCAATGAATTACTGCAGGAAATGCGCCGGTATGGCATTAAGTATTACTATTATTTCTACCCCGATGCGGTGAGTGCGCAGGCCTTCCAGCTGAAAGATGAGCAGGGTGTGCCTTTCAAAGAAGTGAGTGGTGGCAGGCTGCCGGGTATTCGTATATTCCAGGTTTATCCTTAATGTGGTGGGTTTCATCCATTAACCACCAAATAACGGCCTCCCCATCCACCCTATTCGTTTAATAATTATCTTTGCACACTTTTTAATAACAACACTATAATATATGGCATCGAAAAAAATACAGGACCTCTTGGGCGACCAGGCCGGATTTTACCTGGACCACACTTGCAAAACCATCGATAAATCTGCACTGCATCTGCCTACTGGCAACGTGGTAGATGATGTATGGGCTATGTCTAACCGCAACATCCAAACCCTGAAAAGCATTCAGGCGCTGATGGGCAACGGCCGTCTTGCAAATACAGGTTATGTATCTATCCTTCCGGTAGACCAGGGTATAGAGCACAGCGCTGGTGCGTCTTTCGCTCCGAACCCTATTTATTTCGATCCTGAAAATATCGTGAAACTGGCTATGGAAGGTGGTTGCAACGCCGTTGCTTCTACTTACGGTGTGCTGGGTGCTGTAGCACGCAAATACGCGCACAAAATACCTTTCATCGTTAAGATCAACCACAACGAGTTCATCTCTTACCCTAATAAGTTCGACCAGATCATGTTCGGTAGCATCCGCGATGCATGGAACATGGGTGCTACGGCTGTAGGTGCTACCATCTACTTTGGTAGCGATGAAAGCGCACGCCAGATAGTAGAAGTAGCTAAGGCTTTTGAATATGCACATGAGCTGGGTATGGCTACCGTACTGTGGTGCTACCTGCGCAACAGCGCCTTCAAGAAAGATGGCGTGGACTACCACACGGCTGCCGACCTTACTGCACAGGCAAACCACCTGGGTGTTACCATACAGGCCGATATCATCAAGCAAAAACTGCCTACCAACAATGGTGGTTACACTGCACTGAACTTCGGTAAAACACATAAGAAAGTATATGAAGAGCTGACTACAGACCACCCGATCGACCTGTGCCGCTACCAGGTAGCTAACTGCTACATGGGCCGTGCCGGCCTTATCAACTCCGGTGGCGAGTCTAAAGGTGCATCAGATATGGCAGAAGCGGTAATGACTGCGGTTGTTAACAAGCGTGCCGGTGGTATGGGCCTTATCAGTGGCCGTAAAGCCTTCCAGAAACCAATGAAAGAAGGTGTGGAACTGCTGAACACCATTCAGGATGTATACCTGGATAAAGATGTAACCATCGCTTAAAGTACAAGTAGATTAAATTTATATTAAAAAGCTGCATCATAGGATGCGGCTTTTTTTATTATTTTTTTTTTAATCGATTGATTTGGAACGGATTAAAAAATTGAATAGTCCTGAAATAAGGACGGATACATTCCAACGAATGCCCGATTATGAACGTCTGATTATATAAGAGAATGAATGGGTTTTATAATTAATTAATTTTGCTTTAATGTGTCTTCTGATACAAAAGAAGATATATGGGCTGATTTTTAAGCCTGTTTGTTAACCTTACTCAACTGCATATGAAAATGAACACGAACCCTCGTACACAGAAATTTCCCGCCTTTGTTAAGCTTTGCTTTACGTTGTTATTACTGGCAGGTTTAAGCCTCAATGCATCGGCGCAATCCATTACGGCAGCCGGCTATGCTTTTTCTGCCCATGGCAAAACATTCAGCTATCTTACCGGCGGTACGCGTATCACTACTATAGAAGTAGATGATGGATATACTTCCATCCCGTTAGGCTTTACGTTTACATTCTGTGGCGTAGATTATACCGATGTTACCGTATGTTCCAATGGCTGGCTTATATTCGGTACTACCGTGGGCAGCAGTGCCAACTGGAACTATAATGCCGTTACAGGCGGCGATGGTATTGCCCCTGCTGTATTTGCACTGTACGAGGATATAAGTGGTGTAGGTGGCACCTCTCGCTACGATATAAGCGGCACAGCAGGCAGCAAGGTGTTCACATGGGAATGCAGGGACTGGAAATGGGACTTTGATGCACCCACTGCTTCCGTATCATTCCAGGTGAAACTATATGAGGCTACCGGCATCATAGAAGTACTATACAAGCAGGAACTCGGCGCAGTAGTGCTGAATTTCAGCGGTGGTGCTACCATAGGCATTGCCAATTCTACCAGCGACTGGCAGGTGCTGGATGGTGTAGGTGCAAGCCCTACGTCATCATCTTCTACCTGGAAGTCCAACCTGTCACCTGTACCGGCTACCGGCCAAAGCTATATGTGGGACCCAGGCCCTCCCTGCCACACAGTTACGCCTATAACAGTTACTAATTACAATTCTACCAGCATGTCATTCAACTGGACTGCAGTGTCCGGCAGTTTGGGTTATGAATATGCTATAGATTTTACCACTACGGCTGCGCCTGCTACTGCTACACCAAAGGTAGCCACTACAGCAAATTCGATATACAAAGGTGGCCTCAAGCCCGCCACAATGTATTACATACATGTGCGCAATAAATGCGGTGCCACCAATTATTCTAAATGGGAAGTAATATCGGTAGAAACCAGGCCGGAATGCAGCGACCCCAAGCCCATTATTATTAGCCGGATAGATTCTACGTCTATCGATTTTCAATGGCCTGCCATTACTTCGGCCATAGAATATCAGTACATCATAGACCAGAACCGTGCTACACCCGCATCGGCAAGCGCTGCCATTACACAGCCCGGCACCTTTATAAGCCAGGCCGGCCTTGTATCGGGCGAGCTCTACTATGTGCATTACCGTTCGCTATGTGCCGGTAACGATAGCTCTGCATGGTCGCTCGATTCCTTCCGTATACCTATGCCTTGCCGCAAGCCTGTTTTGAACCTTACGAACCTTACGCCTACCAATGCCATTGTTTATTGGAGCGAAGTGCCTACTGCGGTAGAATATGAATATTACCTGGGCAACCTGGCATCTCCGCCACCATTCGGTACGCCTGTTAAGGCCCACAGCTTCCAGGCGCCTTATCTCAGTAGTGCTACCCAATACAATGTATTTGTAAGGTGTAAATGCGATTTCTATAACATGAAAACCACTTCAGACTGGGCGCAGCTGGAATTCATGACACCATTCCCGCTTAGTATTGGCAACGCTGCGAAAGATAATGCCGTAGCTGTGTATCCTAACCCCGTGCACGATGTGCTGAACATAACCGTATCGGGAAGGTACGAGGGTAGTAATATCAGCATTACAGATGTAACGGGCAGGGTCGTGAAAACGATAGCCGTAACTGCGCAAAACATGGCTGTGGACATGAAAGGCATGGCAGCAGGTACTTATTTCTTAAAGTATAATAACAATAACAACCAGGATATAATAAAGCTCGTGAAGGAATAATATTTCTGCCTGATATATCATTTGTTTTAGCCACTTCTTAAAGGAGTGGCTAATATTTTTTGTATATTTTATTGATGATCTGTGATAGGTATATAAACACAGGCTTAATAAGTTAAAATAACGGTGTGACAAGGGTCTCGCCGCAAAAGGGCGTAACTTTAAAGTGCATTCCTACCCCACATCTTACTTACATAAACAGATTAATTATTGAAACGATGCTACACTTTATCAAAAGGGCAGCGCTATGCGCTTTAATGCTATTGGCTTGCAACCGGCAGGCAATGGCCCAATTTCCCGCTTCGGCCTACAGCTTTTCATCCGCTGCGGGCACATTTACACCACTATCCGGGGGCACGGCCCTTACCTTTTCCAGCCTGGATGATGGTACGGTACAAGATGTGCCGATAGGTTTCACCTTCGAGTTTTGCGGCGTACCTTATACCGAAGTCAGCATATGTACCAATGGCTGGATATCTTTCGGCAATGTATCGCTCACATCTACTTCCAATAGCACCGGCTCGGCCATATACCCTGCTATCATGCCATTGTGGGATGACATTTCCGGCCAGTCGGGTGTGGTATCACACCTCACATCGGGCACGCCGGGCAGCCAGGTATTTACAGTAGAATGGCTCAACTGGACCTGGTATTACAAAAACACCACGCCGATACCCATCGTTATATCTTTCCAGGCAAAGCTGTATGAAGCTACCGGCCGTATAGAATATGTGTACCGCCAGGAGGCCGACCCGATAAACGGTTCGCCAAGCGCCACCATCGGTATTATGAAAAGCAGTACCGATTATCAGACTTTGAGCAACTCAACGGCTACGCCCACTGCCAGCTCCACCACATTTACTACCAGTATCAATACCAAGCCTGCTAACGGCCAGCTATACCGTTGGGACCCGCCACCGCCATGCCCCGGCATACTGCCTATAACAGTGAGCAACTACAACTCTACAGCCGTAGACTTTGGTTGGGGTACTGCCACCGGCGCCGTAGGTTATGAATGGGCGGTAGATACGAACCCTGATAAAGGGCCTGCCGGCACCACTACCATCAATACTGCTACCACCACAACAGCATCGCAGGCGGGCCTCACACCTGCTACGCGCTACTATATACACGTGCGCAGCAAGTGCAGCGCTGTAAGCTATTCTAAATGGGATACCGCTTCGTTTGAAACAAGGCCCGATTGTGCAAAGCCCGGCCGCATTATGGTAGGGTATATAGATTCCAACTCCGTATCATTTCAGTGGCCGGCCATACCGGTAGCTGTTAGTTACGAATACCTGGTAGACCAGACCAGGGGCACCCCTGCTGTGGGTGCGGCGGCCATAGGGCAGTCGGGTACAGCCGTAAGCCTTACAGGCCTTACAGAAGGTGCGCTTTACTATGTGCATTACCGTTCGCTATGTGCCGGTGACGATAGCTCTGCATGGGCGCTCGATTCGTTCCGCATACCGGTGCCATGCCGTAGGCCGGTTTTGAAGCTGGTAGAGCTGGGGCCCAATAATTCTATAATATCGTGGGATCCTGTATATACAGCCACCGCTTACGAATACCTGGTAAGTACGGCCGATACTACACCTGCTTATGGTACGCGCTTGCTGCAAAATGCATTGCAAACACCATTCCTTACCAGCGCCACTACCTACAATGTATTTGTGAGGTGCAACTGCGAATATTATAATGTAGATACCAAATCTGCATGGGCACAGCTGAAGTTTACCACACCATTTGCTACCGGCATCAGTAATGTGCCGGGTAGTGAGGCAGCATTGGCTGTTTACCCTAATCCTACATCGGGATATATAAACGTAAGCATTCCGGGTACGGTAAATAAGGGTAACATTACCATAGCCGACATGACAGGCTAAGTATTGCTGACTGCTACCGCTGAAACAAATACCATATCGCTGAACATCGGCCACCTACCGGCTGGCAGCTATATGCTGAATTATACGGAAGGCGATAAAACAATTTCTGTGAAAGTATCGAAACAGTAAAAGCTTTAATAAAACAATGAAAAGCGCGGGCAGCAATGCCTGCGCTTTTTTGTTAAAAAAAATAGGCGGAATGTTTCTTTATATAAATTATATTTTTTAATTTTCGTTTTCTTGTTACAAAGTATTTCTTTGTATTAAGAAGCAAACTGCCACTCTCGGCCTGCTATTATAGCGGCATCTTACCTTTTGTTTACTATTTTGTAATAGCTATACCTGTGTGCGTTAAGCATATGGTTAAATAACATATTTTATTTTTTACCGAGAAAAAAACGGGATATTAATCGGATTTTAATGTTTTTGTTAAACACCCAATATGCATTATAGGTTAAATTGTAACACTTAAATAATATACTGCCGGCAATAGGTTGTTAAAAAAAGTGAATGAAATATAAACAAAAGAAAAACCTCTTAAATAAAAGTATAGATGAAACAATTCAACATTTTTAAGAAGTTATGTCTACCAGTACTCGCTATCTGCGCTGCCTCTGGCGGTGCATCTGCTGCAGTTACCAGTGGTACATATACTGTTGGTACCGGAGGTACCTATGCCACCCTCGCTGCGGCGGTGACGGATCTTAACAGTTCTACCATTACAGGTGCTGTTACTTTCAATATCCTGCCCGGCACCTATACCACAGCTGCCGACTGGCAGGTAATAGTAGGTGCTGTAAGCGGTGCCAGTGCCACAAACAGGGTTACCTTCCAGGCACAAACACCCGGCACTGTTACTATCAGTGTAGCGGGTACCAATACGGCCAACTATGTGATAAAACTGGATGGCGCTTCCTACGTTGATATAAAAAACCTGGTGCTCGTAAACAGCGGTACATCTTACGGCAGGGTGGTAGAGCTGGCCGGTGCTGCATCTTACGATAGTATCGTGCGCTGCCGCCTGACGGGTGTTTCTACCTCTTCCAGCAGTAATGACAGGGCGGTGATATATGCCAATAATACCGGCAGCATGATATCAAACGTTATCAAGGCCGATACCATTCAGAATGGTTCGCACGGTATCTATTGGTGGTCGCCATCTACCAATTCAGTTACACATACTTTCAGCAACAACGTAATATCCGGCAGCCGTGAGGCATACCTGTATGCACGCACGCTGAGCAATCCTACCATCACAGGCAACATTTGTTCTGCCTCAGGCGTAGGCACACACTATGGTTTTTATATACCATATACTCAAAACGGCCACACATTTACCAACAATAGCATTACTACATCCGGTAGTGGCGATGTGCATGGTATTTATGAAACATATAGTAACAGCAGCAGCGCCAGTAATGAGCTGGTGGTAAGTAACAATACCATCAACCTGACGGCAGGCGGTTATGTATATGGCGTGAATTTTAATAACTATAATAAACGGTTAAGGATCACCAATAACACGATAAACACCAGCACTACCAGCGGTGATAACTATGGTGCATACCTTTATTGGTTCAACGAAAACATCTATTTCAATAATAATACCGTTACCTGTTTGAACAGCAGTTCTTATTATTATACATACGCTCTTTACAACTATTATAATAACTACAATATATCCGGTGCAGCTATTGAAGTAAATAACAATACCGTTACAGCCACTTATTCAAATGGTACTTATGGTAACTATGGTATGTTTAACTACTTCCTGAACTACTATAATACCAACTCTACCTTCCAGATGAATAATAATACGGTGAATGTAAGTACTACTTCATCTGCCGGTTATTACAACTACGACCACTATGCATACTATATAAACTATGGTACAGGCAACACCACCGAAATAAAAGGTAATACTTCTAACATCAATAGTGGTTATTACGCTTATGCATGGCAATTAATGTACCTGTTTAATGCCACGGTGGAAAACAATACCATCAACAACCAGTTTAACCAATCGAGCGGATATGCATATATATATGGTGCATACTACAGCGATGGTATTAAATTCAGGAACAATACCTACAATACGAATATGACTGTAGGTGGTACTATTTATAACTACGCCTTTGCAGATTATCACAGTGGTAGCGGTGGCCAGGATACTATTGAAAATAATACTCAAAATTTCAATCTTACCAATGCATCTTACTATACATACCAGTATTATGTAAACGGCGTGAACCGCAACAATACGCTGAATGTAACCACAACCAGCGGTAGCATTTACCACTATCCACAATATAGCTATGGTGGTAAATTATATAATAACAAGATCAACCTGACATCTTCTACCGGTACTATATATGGTTACTATTGCTACGGTGGTACCAGCTATTCTGCCAACTACATAGGCAATACATGGAACCTGAACAGTAATACTGGTAATATCTATGCATTTGGTGGTTATCTATCAGGTGGTGAAAAATTCTTCGGAAACGTATTTAGTGCAAAAACTGCAGGTTCTACATACATGCTGTATGAACCAAATGGTTATTATGCAGATGTACAATTGATAAATAATACATTCCACAGTAACTCTACCGGTAATACCAACTACCTGGTGTACAGGAGCGGTAACAGCAGCAGCTACAATGGTAAAGGTTATGTTTACAACAACATCTTTTCAAGGAGCAGCGCTACCAGTACCAACCCTGCTGTATATATAGCAGATACTACTTACTGGATAGCAGACTACAATCTGTACTACACACCGGGCACCGTAAACCTGCAAAGGACTTCTGGTTCGGCTATCAATACTTCATCGCTGCAGGCATGGAGGAATAATACAAAGCGCGACCTGAACTCGCTGATCTACGATCCCGGTTATCGCGATGCAGCCAACAGGGATTTCCGTCCCGATCCGGCCAATTCAAATGCATGGGCAGCACATGGCCGTGGCAGGCACATAGCCGGCGATACACTGGATGTTACAATGTCACCACGTCCGCGCAATGCAACACAGGGTGTTCCTGATCTGGGTGCTTACGAGTTTACGCCTACCAGCACACCACCGGCTGCCATAGCTACACCGGCTGCACCGGTACCGGGTGGCACACAAGTATTCACTTTTGGCCAGGATACGGTTCAGGCTATCAAATGGGGTGTTTCTGCTCCATCGGCCATAGTAGTAAGGCAATATAGCGGTGTGCAGGCACCGGTAGTACCCGGCACGGTAGACCGTATGTACTTCTACACCACTATGGATGCAGGCGGTGCACATGTGTTCCCGCATACACCAATGGTATATTATAAAGACCCGCAATTGGGAACCATACCTAACGAAACTGCTGCTAAAATTGCCAAATCGAGCAATGGTGGCCTGTGGCAGGGTTACAACTTCTCAAATGGTATTACAGATTCGGTAAGGAACATCCTGACATCTAAAAATGAAATGGATAGCATTGGTAGCTATTCAGGCGTGCTGAATGCCCGCATCGGTATCCGTTGCGTAGTGCCGCCAACCAATGTGGAACATGATAACGTTACTGCTTTTGCTGCCGATATGAGCTGGGACCCCGTGTTCAACCCTATCGGGTATCAACTGATATACACAACATCTAAAGGCACACCTACAAGCGGTACAGGTGCCCTGTTTGTAACCAGCAGCAGCACTACGCTTACCGGCCTGCTGGAAAACACCACATACTACGTTTACATACGTACCATATGCGGTTCAAAAGATACATCAGACTGGGCTGTAGATTCTTTCCGCACACTCATTACTTGTCATAAACCGGATGTTAAGATCACAGCATTAACACAATCAAGGGCTATCGCCTATTGGGATCCCGTACTGACATCTTACAAATATGAGTATGCAGTAACCAACTCACCGGCACCACCTGCTTTCGGTACTACTATCTATACCAACCAGATACAAGTGCCACTGCAACCGGGCCAGAAATACTGGGTACACGTACGCGCATATTGCAACACGATGTATACAGAGTCTGACTGGGGTAATGCTGCTTTTGAAACATTCCCGACATCTGTTGGCAATGTAAACATCAACAGCATAGGGCTGGAAGCATATCCTAACCCTGTGAAAGACATCCTGAATGTGAAACTGTACAACAAAATAGATGGCACCGCTACACTGACACTGACAGATGTAACCGGCAAAACCATCAAACAGGTAAGCATTACAGATAATAAAGTGGAACTGGATATGAATGGTATAGCACCTGGTATGTACCAGCTGAAATACACAGACCGTTCTCACATAGATGTTATAAAAATAAACAAGCAATAAGTAAGTATAATTTCTAAACGATACGCCACCCATCAGGGTGGCGTATTTGTTTTTAAGGCATATTAAAATGTGGTTAAAACCCTAACAAAATATAAGCCGGCTATGTCTATAATACAGGCGGAAAGCTATTTTTAGCGTGTATCCGTATATAATGAAAAAAGGGGCGCAGCGATGCTTTTACGTCTGATTTTTTTTTATTATCATTGCTACAAGTGTTAACTTTATTATAATAAGCATAAATCAATATACTCATGCGCATAAAACTTTACCCGATGCTTAAAAAGGGATTGTTAGCGGTTACTACACTACTGTCTGTGGGCACTACAGCTTCAGCACAGCCATGGTTACCCTATTGTCAACCCACCTTTGCAAACAGCCCTTGTCAAACCCTTGATGGTTTAGCCACTCAAATATTAGAGGTTAAAACGACAGGAGGTACTACCAACATCAATAACCCTAATAATACCTGTAATACATCTAATGGGTATAGTTATTATTCGGGTACAGGTAATACATTGATAGCTAATGCAGGATCAACTATAGTTTGTTCCGTTAAAGTGGATAAAGCCAGTTGTAATACATCCGATCCTTATGGGTATAGGGTGCTTTTATGGTTAGATTGGAACAGGACTGGAGCGTCTAAAGGTGTATTTGATAATGCTACTTATAACGCCGCTACAAATACCGGCGAATTATTTTATCAAACATCTACTGCCGACCCATGTGGCACCACATCATCAACAGGTGGTCAATATTGGACAAGTGCAACCAGTGGTGGTGCATTAGTTATTCCTGCTACCGCCAAAGAAGGGTGGACCCGTATGCGTATACGTGCTGGTGTATGGGAAAGAGCATCTTCTGATCCTCTTGGTATCACAAGGCCACCTGATGGTGGGGCTACTTCAACTCCTTGTCATAGTGGCGCTTCGGGCAGGGTGCACAGAAGTGGTGAAATAGAAGACTATGATGTATATATCGTAAACCCTTGCCTGATGAACCCCGTTAATATTGATAATGTTAAGTTCAACGGTTTCAGGATGCGCTGGAACAGGCGAAAGAATGCAGAAATGTATGAATACTTCCTGTCTGATACGCTGTATGCCAGCAGTACACCACCTAATGGTTGGAACCTGACACCGGATTCTGCTGTTAGTTTCCCCAATGCGAACTATCCGGCAATAGAATGCGATAAAAAATATTACATCTATACACGTACCATCTGCGATACGGCCGACCTGAACCAGAACGACTGGGCAACTTCCGGTTGGAGGGTAGATTCTGTAACAACACCACCATGCTGCTACACGCCTGAAGTAACGATAACAAACGTTACCAGCACCACTGCCATAGCCAGTTGGACACCGGTACCATCTGTATATAAATATGAATACCTGGTAAGTATGGATACAGTGCCGCCATCAGGAACTAAGCCCGGCAGTATGACTATAAGCACCGGTGTGCGCCTTGAAGGCCTGGATCCCGGCCGTATGTGGTATTTCTTCCTGCGTGCTTATTGCAACCCAACACCTACATCTGAATGGTCGGTAGACTCATTCCTTACTAAGCCGCCTACAGCCGTGCCGCAAGTAGCAGGCAAAGAGTTTGGTATCATAGCTTATCCAAACCCTGTAAAAGATGTAGTGACGCTGGAACTGGCAAAAGGCATCCGCAGCGGTAAGGCCAAAGTGATAGTAACCGATATCACCGGTAAAGTGGTAACCACTGCCGAAATGGAAAAAGAAGTACTGGAACTGAACCTTTCAGGAAAACCTGCAGGCACCTACATCATCAAATATGCCGATGATGCCCATACCGACGTCATACACGTCTCGAAACAGTAACGTATAATCTTCATGACTTATAATACTAAAGGCTGCAGAAATGCAGCCTTTAGTTGTTTTTAGCAAGATGCTTAAAAGCCTATTGCTTGGTAAATGTTTGTGTATTGACCGTTTGCGTATTGTTCAGCAGTTGCAGGTAATATTGCCCCGGTTGCAACATGCTCACATCAATAGTAGCTCTCGGTGCAAGCATATACCCTCTGCTTACCATCTGGCCCATATTATTGATGATACGATAGTTATCCGCATCATTACCCTTCAGGTCAATAGACAGCCTGTTAGCAGCAGGGTTAGGATGCAGAACGATGCTGTTATCTTTTTCTAATGAACTTATAGCAGTAGTGCTTTTATTTTCGTAACCTATCCACGGATTAGCACCTAAAGAACCTGTAGGGCCACCAGGATAGTTAAATTTAGCTACATATTCTCTAGGATAAAAAGGCGGTGGCCCACTGACATTGTTATTTAGAGCGCATACCAAATAGCTGCCATCGGTTACATTTCTATGCATATTACCAAAATAAACAGCGCCCATAAAACTAGGAAGTGTACCGTGATTTGTAAGCAAGTCTAACGTGTTCGTTGCTGTTATCTCAGTTATTTTATCATCCACTAATACTGTATGACGGTTATTAGGGTCTATTAATACATCATAAATGGAGCCTGCTGTAGGCTCAGTTCCTGTATAGTTAATGCTATATGTACCTGAATTAACATCCCATTCTGCCCAGCTTGCATTGATACCGCCGGGTGAGGACGCACCGCCAACAGCGAATAAATTACCACTGTTATCAATTTCTATAGCTGTATATCCTGCAGAACTTGTAGCATCTGTTCCTGTACCTAGAACAGTAAGGCTTTGATCAATCCCACAAATAAAAGCAGAAGTGCCAAGCTTGCCGCATATGTAGATGTTACCGGTATTGTCATATTCCATCTCCCATGGCTGCGCTGTAGAAAAGCCTGTAATAGAAGATGAGGATAGTGTGCTTAATAGTATACCGTTAAAAGTATACTTATATACTAAGAAGCCACCTCCATTTTGAATACATAATACATATACGTCGCCATTACCATCCACCAAAACATCTACTGGTCCCGCTAGAGTATTTGGGAAGTAATAAGTCGAAGAAAAACTTCCGGGCGGTGTATAATTAAACCTCTTCAAATATCCTTGTGGTGGTGTAACATTAGAAACAGCTTCGACACCCACTATATAAAGCCTGTCATTGTTATTGTCGTAAGTTACAGCCCTCGCTATGGCGTCTTGTCCATATGGCCCCCATTTCAACATTTGGGTAATTTGGCCGGTAGTGGCATCTCTACGGGTGAAGTAAGCTTGATAAGTAGTTCCAAATTCATAACCAACAGTGTAAATTTCGTTTCGTGTAGGTCCATCCGTTCCATGTACATCTAATGGTAATGGATCTTGCAAATAGTAAGTTCCCGAGCCATCGTCCGTGTAAGAATATCCATCGGGAATAGTTCCTCCACTACATGGTCTGGCAAAGCCTGTTGCACAGGTTGTACCACCTGGTGCAGTACTAAATTTCTGTGCAGATACATGCACGCTCGCTGCCATAGCAGCCAACAACAATAGTTGTCTCATGTTTGTGAGTATTTAAAGGTGAAAAAAAAGAAATGCGTAGCTGTAAAAAAAGGGTTACTGCTTTCGGTAAAGATGCAGGCAACAATAAGAGAAAAGGGGAAATATAAAGATGTTGCAATAAGCTGCTGCAGCAGCAGTAGTGTGTAATGGTTTCATGGTTTAGTGTTTAGATAGTTGGTGATATAAATATAAGTATATGCCTTCAAAGAAGATGTTAACGGCATATTACCTAAATAAAAAATCCCTCGCACCATGCGAGGGATTTTTTTATCATATCCTTCAAAAGCCTAAGCCATTACAGCAGCTTTCTTTTTCGTTTTTACTACAGCGCCATTGGTAGCTTTTATCTTACCTATGTTGAAGGCTTTCTTTACCTTATCTACATAGTCCAGCTTCTCCCAGGTAAACAGTTCTACCTTCACATTCTTGCTCTTACCATCGGCCGACCTGAATGTTTTAGTTACCGTTTGTGGTTCGCGGCCCATGTGGCCATAAGCAGCACATTCGCTATACATAGGCTGGCGCAGTTTCAGGCGTTGTTCTATAAAGTAAGGACGCATGTCAAACACTTGCTCCACTATCCTGGCTATCTCGCCATCATTCATGTTCACCTTAGCAGTGCCATGTGTATTTACATAGATACCCATTGGTTTAGCTACACCAATAGCGTACGATACCTGTACCAGCACCTCATCGCATACACCGGCAGCTACCAGGTTTTTAGCTATGTGGCGCGTAGCATAGGCAGCGCTACGGTCTACCTTGCTCGGGTCTTTACCGCTGAAGGCACCACCGCCGTGTGCACCTTTACCACCATATGTATCTACGATGATCTTACGGCCGGTAAGACCGGTATCACCGTGCGGGCCACCAATCACGAACTTACCCGTAGGGTTGATGTGGTAAGCAATCTTGTTATTAAACAGGTGCTTGTATTGAGGATATACTTTGATAACACGTGGTATCAGTATATTCTTTACATCCCTTGTAATAGTCTCCTGCATCTTCTTCTCATCCGCAAAATCGTCGTGCTGTGTAGAGATAACGATGGCATCTATGCGCACAGGTTTATTATCATCGCTGTATTCCAGTGTTACCTGGCTTTTAGCATCGGGGCGCAGGTATTTCATTTGTTTACCTTCGCGGCGGATGGCAGAAAGCTCGCGCAGCAGCAGGTGTGCCATATCCAGTGCCAGTGGCATATAGTTGGCCGTTTCGTTGGTAGCATAGCCAAACATCATACCCTGGTCGCCGGCACCCTGGTCTTCTTTCTTCTTTTTATCTACACCCTGGTTGATGTCAGGAGACTGCTCGTGTATGGCAGACAGAACACCGCAAGAGTGTGCTTCAAACATATATTCGCTCTTCGTATAGCCTATTTTAGCTATCACCTCGCGTGCAATTGTTTGTACGTCTATGTATGTATTGCATTTTACTTCGCCCGCCAATACTACCTGCCCGGTAGTTACCAGCGTTTCGCAGGCTATTTTAGAATTGGGGTCCCAAGCCAGGAAATTGTCTACAAGTGCATCTGAAATCTGGTCTGCTACTTTATCAGGATGTCCTTCTGATACAGACTCTGAAGTGAATAAATAAGGCATTTAATCTTTGTATTTATGTTGAACTATAATTGGAGAAACCGCAATATAAATAATTGCGGCTTCTTTTTTGTGTTTTAAGTATGGTTATTCTACCGTTACAGACTTCGCCAGGTTTCGCGGCTGGTCTACATTGCAGCCACGCATAATGGCGATGTGGTAGGCCAGCAGTTGCAGTGGCACTATCGTTACCAGCGGAGATAATACTTCTTCTGTTTCAGGCACTTCTATTATATGGTCGGCCAATGCACGTATTTGTGTATCGCCTTTGTTTACCACCGCTATTATCTTGCCTTTCCTTGCCTTCACCTCCTGCACGTTCGATACTATTTTCTCGTACGCACTCTGGTTCGTAGCCAGGAACACCACGGGCATTTCCTCATCTATCAGCGCTATAGGGCCGTGCTTCATTTCGGCAGCAGGGTAGCCCTCAGCGTGTATATAAGATATTTCTTTCAGCTTCAGCGCACCTTCCAGCGCCACGGGGAAGTTATAGCCCCTGCCCAGGTACAGGAAGTTGGTAGCATCTTTATAGATGGCTGCCAGTTCTTTTATCTGTGCATCCAGCTTCAGTGTTTCTTCTATCTTTTTAGGAATGTTCTCCAGCTCGTACAGTATCGCGCGCAGTTTAGAGGTAGGTATGGTGCCTTTTTGCTGCGCTATTTGCAGGGCAATGAGCGTCAGCATACATATCTGTGTAGAAAAGGCTTTGGTAGATGCTACACCTATTTCAGGCCCTGCGTGTGTATAAGAACCCGCATGCGATGTACGTGCTATGGATGAGCCTATCACATTGCAGATGCCGTATATCAGCGCCTGGCGCTCTTTGGCCAGCTCTATAGCAGCCAGTGTATCTGCCGTTTCGCCCGATTGCGATATGGCCAGTACTACATCTTTTTCACTTATTATCGGGTTGCGGTAGCGGAATTCCGAAGCATATTCTACTTCTACCGACACACGTGCCAGGTCTTCTATCAGGTATTCGCCTATCAGGCCGCTGTGCCACGATGTGCCGCAGGCTGTTACAATAAAGCGGTCTGCTTTATCTATACGGCTCAAGTATTCACTGAGGCCACCCATTTTTATCCAGCCTTCCTGTGCATTCATACGGCCACGCAGGCTATCTTCTATCGCCTTTGGCTGCTCGTATATCTCTTTCAGCATGAAGTGTTCAAAGCCACCTTTCTCTATCGCTTCCAGGCTCATCTCCAGCGTTTTCACAGCCGGCGATTTAGTTACATTGCCCAGTGTTTTAATGGTAAAGCTACCATCGCGGTTTACCACGCCGTACTCCTGGTCGTCCAGATACACTACGTTCTTGGTATATTCTATTATGGGCGATGCATCCGATGCGATGTAAAATTCATCCTCGCCCACACCTATTACCAGCGGGCTGCCTTTACGGGCGGCTATCAGCTGGTTGGGGTTGTTTTTATCCAATACTACAATGGCGTAGGCACCTACTACTTCGTTCAGCGCTACACGCACGGCATCTTCCAGTGTCGTTTTGTCCTGCCTCCATACTTCTTCTATCAGGTTTATCAGTACCTCGGTATCGGTATCTGAATGAAAAACGTAACCACGCTTTTGCAGTTCCGATTTTATAGATGCGTAGTTTTCAATAATGCCATTGTGTATAATAGCCAGGTTGCCCGATTGGGAAAGATGCGGGTGGGCGTTCATATCGTTAGGCTCGCCATGCGTAGCCCAGCGGGTATGGCCTATGCCTATGTTGGCACTTACGTGCGCCCCGTCGGTTACTTTTTCCAGCTCGCTTACCTTGCCCGCTTTTTTATAAACGCTCAGGTCGCCATTCAGCAATGCAATACCGGCGCTGTCGTAGCCGCGGTATTCCAAACGTTTTAGTCCTTTCAGTAGTATGGGAAATGCTTCTTTCTTACCGATGTAACCAACAATACCGCACATAGTGTATTATGAGTTTAGTTTATTTTGGAGTATGATATATTGAGCCTTATACGGTACATGCTGTTACTATGTTTCTTTCCGCCTGCTATCAGCCTGTACGCACCGGGGTAAGTCACCGTACCGTTTATACGCAAATGTAATTCATCTGCTTTGTTCAAAATAGCTTTTTGAACCTCACGTGGTATATTAATGTAATATTGAGAAGCCTGTGTGCCATCCGGTAAGGTCACATCTCTGCGGGTACCGTCTATAAAATCGAGTGGGCCTGAACTTTCAACCGGTTCACGGTCCTTAATGGTATAAGCTGCACCGTTAGCATCTACACCCACAGGGTACAGGCGCGATGGCGCAGTGAATTTGTCCGACTCGTCATTCATTTTTATTTGGGTGATAACCAGTTGTGCCTTGTTAATAATGGCATTCGGCAGGTTTTTGATGTACGGTATGCGTATATCCAGCGATGCGCCCGGCTCATTCTGCACCAGTATGATGGAATCGGATACGGCGGTAGATTGTATATAGTTATTGGCCCACGAACCCGTATAGTTGCGCGTAATGCGGTTAAAGTGCGCACAGTCGGTATATACAAAGTTCAGGAAGGCTGTTTTTATACTATCAGGTTTGGTATTGCCGTTTTCTGAATAATACAGCGCTATAGATGCCCTGTTGTAATCAGAGTTACCATTCAGGAAAAAGTAGGGCACCGTACGCAGGCTGCCATTGCTGGTGTCCGATGGGCCTATATAAATACCTTTTATCTTATCCAGGAAGTCTGCACTGTTATTAGAGCTGGCTGCAGCAGCTACCAGTTCGGCAGCAAATGATGCTTTCAGTTTTATGCGCAGGTGCGGGCTGCGTACCGAGCCTGCTATTTTCAGTGTATCGTACTTCAGGCCAAGAACATTAACCGAAGTAGGGTCACTAACCGGGTTGTTCCAGTCTACGTTTTTATAAGATTTGCTGTAGTAGATGCTGTCTTTACTCATCGGGTCCGTTACCCGGTACACGGTAAAGCTTTGCGTAGAAGGTGCACTGCTGCTCAGCGTATCGCCCCAGGTGAAACCATAATAAGGCAGTATCAGTACGGCAGAGTCCGGCGTAGGTATGCTGAGGTTATTGGCTGTTGGCAAAAACTGTGTATAGATACCCCAGTTGCTGCGGCCGAATAACGGGTCGTTCACTGTGCCCAGCCCGTGTATCACCGGTGTGCTGCTGGAGCTGAAGCTGGTAACGATAGAATCGTCTATTACCGTTTTGGTTATCAGCGTTAGGGTATCACCAATGACGTTGGAATAAATATCATCGGCAACGGGCGCTATATTGGCCTTTATAATAGTATCCTCTTTGCACCCGGTATTGAAGATAGCAAGGCTTGTTACCGTCAATGCAGATACGAGGTTAAAAAACTGTTTTTTCAACTGGAGGTTATTTTCAGCGAAAGTGATAAAAGAAATACTAAGACTCTGTTAAGCTTTTATAAAGGTCCAGCAGCTGGCTTACATCCTCTTTCCATGCTTCGTCATATTTCACCACCTTTTTGTAACGGCTGGGCTTTATTTCATCCACCAGTTTTTGGCTCAGGTCATCGCTGCCATGTATCACTACATCGGCATACTTGCTGGCGCCCAGTGTCAGGGCATCGGCGGTACCTTCCTTGTAAGCTTCCAGGTCTTTCTCTTTAATGTCGGCGCTTATCAATGCTTTTTTTACAAAAGATGGGTTCAGCACCTCGTCAAACTGTGCGTTTTGTGCCGTATATATCACTTTAGAATAGCTGAATACAGGCTCTTTTTTATAAGCCGTCTTCAGGTAGGCCGGCATCAGCGATGTCATCCACCCGTGGCAATGGATAACGTGCGGTGGCCATCCAAATTTCTTAACTGTTTCCAGCGCACTTTTGCAGAAGAATATCATGCGTTCTGCATTGTCATCGTAGAATTTTTCCTGCTCATCGCGGAAAAGGGTCTTGCGCTTGAAGTAGTCATCATTATCCATGAAGTAAACCTGCAGGCGGGCATTTGGCAGCGATGCTACCTTTATTATAAGCGGGTAATCGTCTTTATCTATTATTACGTTGATACCGGACAGGCGCACTACCTCGTGCAGGCGGTGTCGGCGTTCGTTAATGGTGCCAAAGCGCGGCATGATAACGCGGACTTCTAATCCGGAATCGAATGTTTTTACTGCCAGCTTGTTCAGGATATGAGCAAAGTCGGTAAATTCAATGTAAGGTGAAAGTTCGTTGGCTACAATTAGAACACGTTTTTTGTCTACAGACATGCTTTAGTGTTAGATTAAAACAAGAAAAAAATATAAACTTGTCGGGAAATTGTCTGCAAAATTACGAAAATATTAAATTCAAACCGCTGTTTCGTGCAATGGTATAAAACAATATCATGGTAATATTTAAGAAAGTTGTTGATATCCAGTCATTTATGTTGCAGAACAGGGCGGCAGGCCGTACGGTTGCCTTCATACCTACTATGGGTGCCCTGCACAGTGGCCACACCGCCCTGGTAGCCGCAGCTAAAAGGGATGGGCATATGACTGTTGCCAGCATCTTTGTAAACCCTACACAGTTCAACGATAAGGCTGATTTTCAGAAATACCCCACATCGGTAGATGCCGATATAGCCATGCTGACCGCCACCGGCTGTGATGTGCTGTTTCTGCCCCCGGTAGACGAAGTGTATCCCCAAGGTACGGACAGCATGCCTGTTTATGAATTTGGCTACCTCGATACCGTGCTGGAAGGTGCCCGCCGCCCCGGCCATTTTAAAGGCGTAGGGCAGGTAGTAGCCCGCCTGCTGGATATTGTAAAGCCCGATAAACTATACATGGGTCAAAAAGACTACCAGCAATGTATGGTAGTAAGGAACCTGCTGCAGCAAACAGGCAGCCATGCCGAAATGATCATCAACCCCACCGTGCGCGAGGCCGATGGCCTGGCCATGAGCAGCCGCAACCGGCGCCTTACAGAGCCACAGCGTGCATTGGCAGGTATCATCTACCAATGCCTGGTATCTATACAGGCTAAAGGGCAGCAAGGGGGCGATTTTAAAATAGTGCAGAAAGAATGCGAAGACCTGCTGATAGATAAAGGTTTTAAACCCGAATATATAGCACTGGCAGATGCCGATACGCTGGAACTGCTGGACAACTACGATAACAACCGCAAGACGGTAGCCCTTATAGCCGCCTGGCTGGGCGATATACGCCTGATAGATAATATGCCCGTAAATGGCTAAAGATGGATATACGGCACATATATGATGCACAACTGCTGGCAAGGCTCAACAGGCCCTTGCAGGAATTGCATGTGCAGCATTATCCCGGTATCTATAAGCCATACGATGAAGCGGCTATAACTGATTACTTTCTTACCTGCCTGGCCGATGATAGCTACCTGCACTGGGCAGCATACAAGGGCGAAACGCCCATAGGCTACCTGCAGGCCCAAATTATTCAGAAGCCGGAAAATGCTTTTGGTTATGCACAACATTCGCTGCATGTGCACCAGCTAATGACAGATGCGGCACATCGCCGCAGTGGCGCTGCTACATTATTGATGCAAACGGTAAAAGAAGCAGCACAACAACGCGGCATACATCGCATAGACCTTACCGTGCGCGATTTCAATGAAGCGGCCATAGCCTTTTACAAAAGCCTGGGCTATAAAATCGATATGCTGAGGGTGTGGATGGAGGTATAGCCTTACATCGGCTTGCCCGTAGCAGGATGTATCCTGAAGGTAAAGAACTGCGCTGCACCCATGTTACCGGTAATGATATAGGCATTGCTGCGTGCATCGTATAAAAGGGAGCGCACTTCTTTGCTGCGTTCATCGTTATACTGCTGCTGCCACATGATGTTGCCATTGGCATTATAGCGCACAGCAAACAGTTTATTCCCATCCGTACTTCCTGCAACCGTAAAGCCGCCATCGCTATTTACAGCCATAGCCATATACTGCCCAGGTGTTTCGTAGTTATACGGCAGGTCTTTCCTCCATGCCTCCTGCCCCAGTATGTTGTGCTTCACTATAAAGCTTTGTGCAATGGGTGTTTGCGTAGTGATGCAGGTAATGAATGCACCCTCTGCCAGCTCTACGCTTTGCGATGGGTAGGTATTATCATATATCTCGTTGCTGGTAGATACCGTTGTCTGAAACTGCGGCCCGCCATAATCATTTGTTTTTGCCAATACCACCTGCGATGGGTTGCTTACGGTACCCATCACCAGCACATCGCCACTGCCACATGCTACAATATCTATCGGGTTATCATTACCGCCGGTATTAAAGTCTGTATTGCCCTGCCACAAGCTATCGCCATCGGCATTTATTTTCAGCACCATAGCACTTGCATGGTGCGTGCCCAGCAAGTAAAAGTTATCATCGCGGCTCCTGATTATTTTATATGCCCTGCCTTGTTGCATCGTTTTCCTGAACAGTACATTGCCATTTGCATCCAGCTTCATAAGCAGCTTACCTGCATCATCACTACCACATACCAGTATATC
>CABHOP010000062.1 GCA_902168085.1 uncultured Bacteroides sp. | reverse complement strand
CCTTTAAAGTTTGGCTATCAGCCTGCCATAGGGCCATATTTGCATCATCAAACGAACAAACACAAACAAACTTTAAACAAACAAAACAAACAACCAAGATTATGAAAAAAGTATTCGCTATTGCCGCCCTGATCTCTGCATCTTTCGCCGCTAACGCTCAAAACGCTTCCAGCACTGCTACGCAAACCGTGAACCTGAACCTGAGCAATGCTATCGAGCTGACTTTCACAGGCAACAACAGCGCTACAGGTGCAGCAGTAAACCTGGCTTTCAATACTGTGAACGATTACGCTAACGGTGTTACTTCAAGCGAACAAGGCCTGAAAGTACGTTCTAATAAAAACTTCGCTGTAACCGTTAAAACAAACGCTACTAACTTTACCTATACCGGTACTACTTCACCCGCACCAGTTATGCCGGTGGCCGATGTACTGGACCTGATGGTTTCTGCTAACGGTACAGGTGGTACTATAGCTACTCCATTCTCTGCTACTGCTTACAACAACCTGAGCAGTACCGCAAAAAACCTGATCAACAACGGTAGCCGCGGTGGCAACCAAACTTTCGGGGTTAAGTACCAGGCTACTCCCGGCTTCAGCTACCCTGCAGGTACTTACACGGTAGATGTAGTGTACACAGCTACGCAACTGTAATATTTGAGATTGTTTTATGATAACAAAAGGAGCTCCCGTAAGAGCTCCTTTTTTCTCGTCTATACTTCTTCTTCCACAGCCGTTATACGGTAGCGTGCTGCATGCGGTGCGGGCAGTATCGGTCTTCCTATTGCCTTGGCATAGGTGGCAGTAAAGGCCGCCCCGAAATAAAGTATCAATGAAACATAGAAGATGAACAGTAATAACACGATAGTAGATGCAGATGCACCGTATATAGTAGTTACATTACTGTAGGTCAGCAGTATGCCAAGTATAGCCTTACCGATAGTGAAAAGAAGGGCTGTAACACAGGCACCCATCCATGCCACACGCCAGGTAGGCCGCCCATTGGTCAGGTAACGGAATACCGCCACCAGCCAGCAGGCTACAATGGCTATTGTGAATACATAATCCAGCCCGATATCTACCCACATGGCAGCCGTTTTTGAAAGGCGGATGATGCGGCTGTTAATGAGCGCCTGTAGCAGTTCTATACCGATGGTCACTATAACAAGCACACCTGCAAACAAGATGATAAGTACCGACCGCGTCCTGTTAATAAGGCTGTAAAGAAACCGTTGCTTCCGCTTCACGGCACGCATCCGCCATAGCTGGTCTATAGAGCCTCTGATAATTTTAAATAGCGTAGTAACTACAAATAGCAGGAAGATAAAACCACCGATAGCTATATACCAGCTATCGGCCAGTGCCCGTATAGAGCGTATGGCTTGCACTATTTGCTGCTGTGCTTCCTGCCCGAATGTTTCGCGTAAGGTGCTACCCAGTCCGCGCCGTATAGTTTGCGGCCCTACAATATGGGAAAATACCTGTACAATAACGATAAGGATACCCGGCAATGCAAAAGTGGAAAAGAAGGCGGTAGCCCCCGCCATGCGCAAGGGATCATTGCGAAACAGCAGGCGCAGGGCTTGCAGGGGAACTTCTGCTATTTTCCGCAGGCGTTGCATATATGCATACCGATACTAAAATCGTACCTCATCATTTTATAAGGCGTAACAGCAAAATCACATTAAACTCATTAAACTGTATTACAGATTAATTAACAAAATATTGCTAACGCTATTCCTGTCTTCCTTGTCTTTTATTTTCAAACCTCCATTACATGCACTATAGATTACTCCTGTTTATCTGCCTGGTCACACTTCAGGCATCGGCAAAAGATGCATTGACCCAAGCTTACAAGCGCTATGCTGCGCCTTCAAATGCAACACTGCAATTTGCAGTACAGGATAGCAGCCGGTTGTTTGCACACACAGCCAGGCCATGGCTCACCTACAACCGCAATCCTTCAGGTATCTGCTATGTCTCCGATACCTTCTTCCTTAAAAAGGATAGCATCATCAGTCAGAAGCAAAACATGGTATTTCATGCGGCTACACAATACACGCCTTCGCAATTATTGATAACCGATTTCGGTTACGATAAACCCCAAACCATCAGCCGCCGGGAGTTGGATGAATATGTATTTCAATCAGCTCGTTACTCCCCCATCTTGCTATTGCACTACTACCTGCAGCACAAGGATAAGCTTACTATGAAGAAGCACAGGAAGCAAACAACATATACGCTACCCATTGGCGAAAACAGGGTCACTATTTTTATCAATGCAGAAAACCTCATTGATAGCATCACCGTTCAGTACCCGCACTATCTCTTTGGAGATATTACGCGTGCGTTTACTTACAGCAGCCATACAACCTTAGGCGAAATAGCCATACCCAACGACATTCGCATTACTTCTTTCAACGGCCATATCAGCGAGCGCACGCTTATTTCAGCCCCCACCCTGATACATACGCCCCCACCTGCGCAACCTGTACCTGCCGCGTATGCTATACAAGAAGAAAAAGAAGATACTATACAAGTTCAAAGCGAACGCTACAACGATCATATCGGCTTCATACACAACAAGCACACCGATTCACGAACACTTGTGGTCAGTTTCAAAGACTTCCTCGTAGTGATGGAAGCCCCGCTCAACAGCGAAAACGGCACACGCATCATTGCAGAGGCACACAAGCTATTCCCCGGCAAGCCTATCCGGTATTTTGCATACAGCCACCACCATCCGCACTACCTGGGCGGGGTACGCAGCTTTATACACAATGGCGCTACCATCTTGTCGCAGGATAGCAACCTGCACTACCTGCAGTTCATAGCTGGCAACCCGCATACCATGAAGCCCGATAGCCTGCAGCTGCAACCCAAACCCCTGAAAACAGAACTCTACACCGATAAAAAAGAAATAACCGATGGCGAATACACCATGCAAATACACCTGATAGGCAATAAATCATCGCACGCCTACGATTTTGCTGTTTTCTATTTCCCCGAAGAAAAACTGCTTTTTGAAGGTGAGCTGATATGGATAAAAAAAGAAGGCGAAATAGCGAAAGCCAATGCACGGCAGCTCGGTTTGTATGAGGCAGTAAAAGAACGCGGGCTGGATGTGAAGACCTTTGTGCAATCGTGGCCACTATATAACTACAACCTGAAATCCATTATCAGCCTTAAAGAACTGGAAGAAACCGTACAAATAAAATAGGGGCAGTAATCCGTACCTTTGCACCCGATATGACGCAGGAATACCTGAAAGAAATGCGCGATAGGGTGCAACACCTGTATCGCTTCTTACGAGTAGAAGACCGAAACGCCAAGATAGAGAACGACCGCCAGATGAGCCTTGCCCCGGGTTTCTGGGACGACAACGTACGTGCTACCGGCATTCTGAAAGAAATAAAGATCAATAAATTCTGGGTAGACCTGTTCGAACAGGCCAATACCGCAGTAGAAGATTTTGCCATTCTTTTCGATTTCTGGAAGGAAGGCGAGGCACAGGAAGAAGAAGTAAAGGAGGCTTACGATAAAGCAGTGAAAACACTCGATGAGTTGGAGTTTAAATCGACCCTCA
This sequence comes from uncultured Bacteroides sp., assembly GCA_902168085.1. Taxonomy (GTDB): domain Bacteria; phylum Bacteroidota; class Bacteroidia; order Chitinophagales; family Chitinophagaceae; genus Polluticoccus. Next base: position 8,505 of record CABHOP010000062.1, on the reverse strand, counting down.
ACGAGCCGGAAGATGAAATGCATGCCGTAATGGTGATAAACAGTGGTGCAGGTGGTACTGAAAGCCAGGACTGGGCTGAAATGCTGCTGCGCATGTACCGCATGTATGGCGAAAAACAAGGCTGGAAGGTCTCGGAAATAGATGTGCAGTATGGTGATGGCGCGGGCATCAAGCAGGCAACCATAGAGTTTGATGGTGAGTTCTCATACGGTTTGCTGAAGGCGGAAAGTGGTGTACACCGTTTGGTGCGCATCTCCCCTTTCGATAGCAATGCTCGCAGGCATACTTCTTTCGCTTCGGTATTCGTTTACCCGCTGATAGATGACAGCATTGAGATAAGTGTAAACCCTGCCGACCTGGAATGGGAATTTTACCGCGCCGGTGGTAAGGGCGGACAGAACGTAAATAAGGTGGAAACAGCCGTGCGTCTGAAACACATGCCATCGGGCATCATCGTAGAATGCCAGCAGGCCCGTACACAGGGTGAGAACCGTGAAAAGGCTTTGACCATGTTGAAAAGCCGCCTGTACGAAGAAGAGCTGCGCAAACGCGAAGAACTGAAGAATGCCGCCAACAGCAATAAGAAGAAAATAGAATGGGGTTCACAGATACGGTCTTATGTATTCCATCCTTACAAGATGATAAAAGACCACCGTACCGATTTTGAAGTGGGTAATGTGCAGCCGGTGATGGATGGCGAGATAGACGATTTCATCAAGGCATACTTAATGAGTTTTAAAGAAGAGGCATAAACCCTCCCGGCCTCCCTGAAGGGAGGAGCTTTTATGACGATAGATTGTTCACAAATAGATTCACATAGTCACTCCCCTTTAGGGGAGCAGGAGGGGTAACATGGCCAGCGAAGCGAAAAAGATATTTGATACCGCATTGTTACGTCGCATATTTTCATTTGCGAAGCCATATAAGGGCACATTATATTTTACCCTTATCATGTCCGTAACCTTGGCAGCGCTATCGCCATTAAGGCCATATCTGATACAGGTATCGGTTGATAAATATATCAACGGCCGCTTGCTGGAAGGCTTGATATGGATCAGTGTGATACAACTGGGCATACTGATAATAGAAAACCTGTTGCGCTTCTGGTTTATGTACCGCATCAGCTGGCTGGGGCAAACGGTAGTAAATGATATGCGCAAATCGGTATTTAAAAAGATACTGTTTCAGAACATAGGCTACTACGACCGCACACCTATCGGCACGCTTACCACGCGCACTATCAACGATATTGAATCGGTAAACGATGTATTCTCCGAAGGTATCATTTCCATATTTGCCGATGTACTGACCATCATTTCCATCATGACTATCATGTTCATCACCGATTGGAAGCTGACGCTCATATGCCTGGCACCTTTCCCGCTGCTGATAGTAGCTACCTATTACTTTAAAGAGAGTGTCAATAAATCTTTCCAGCGCGTACGCAATGCCGTAGCTGCGCTCAATGCTTTTGTGCAGGAGCATATAGTAGGCATGGATTTGGTACAGGCATTTGCTGCCGAACGCAGGGAGATGGATAAATTCAAGAACATCAATAAAGAGCACCGCGATGCCAATATCAAAGCTATATTTGCTTACTCAGTTTTCTTTCCTATAGTGGAAATAATACTGGCCATGTCTATGGGCCTGCTGGTGTGGTACGGTGCAGTGCAGATGCTGGACTATGATGTAACTCCCGGGGTGGTGATAGCATTCGTTATGTACCTCAACTTATTGTTCCGTCCGCTGCGGATGATGGCCGATAAGTTCAATGTATTGCAGATGGGTATGATAGCCGGCGAACGTGTATTTACCGTGCTGGATAGCGAAGAGCACCTGGCAGGCAATGGCACCGCTTCGGCAGATGGCATAAAAGGCAAAGTGAATTTTCAGGACGTACGCTTCAGTTACAAGCCGGGTGTGCCAGTGCTGAAAGGTGTTACGTTTGAGATACCGGCCGGCAAAACAATGGCCGTAGTGGGCCATACGGGTGCGGGTAAAACATCTATCATCAGCATACTGAACCGATTGTACGAAATAGAAGGCGGACAGATATTAATCGACGATAAAGACCTGCAGGCATATGATATCTATTCCCTGCGCGAACATATAGGCATTGTATTGCAGGATGTATTCCTATTCTCCGGCACCATATACGATAACATCACCCTGCGCAATAGCGAGATACCATTGGCCAAAGTAGAAGAAGTATGTAAGCTGCTCGGCATTCACGATTTCATCATGCGCCTGCCGGGCAATTATTATTTCGATGTAATGGAGCGTGGCAACACCTTATCGCAAGGGCAAAGGCAACTGCTATCATTTGCACGCGCCTTACTCTACGACCCATCTATCCTGATACTCGACGAAGCCACCTCATCTGTAGATAGCGAAAGCGAACAACTGATACAACGCGCTATAGACACCATGATAAAGGGCCGCACCTCTATAGTGATAGCCCATCGCCTCAGCACCATCCGCAAAGCCGATGAGATCATCGTAATGGACAAAGGCCAAATCATAGAGCGCGGCAACCACACCACCCTGCTGCAACAACGTGGCGAATACTACAAACTATACACAGCAGTAGAAAAAGAGAAAGTGGAATTATAGTTGACCAATTGATAAGTACGGCAGTTGTTTTCAACACTAATCAACTGGTCAACTAATTAACAAATCAAAAATCACTTCACTTCCTTATCCAGCCAGTCGCCCACCATTATCAGCACAGCCGGCGATATCGTTTCATCCAGCTGCGCATATTCCTGCGCTGTACAGGTTTTACATGTTTGGAACAGGTGGTTCAAGCCTAGCAGCTCTTCCGTTTCCCATTTCTTGCTCTTACTCTTTCCCAGTGCTTTGCGTATGCCTTCCAGGTTAGGTTTCGATAGCACTTGTATATCCTTCTCTCCATTCAGTGCCAGCACCTTGCACGATAGCTTTTGCAGGTATGGCATAGGGTCAGCTTTCATAAAATAGTTATACCATTTATTCTCATACACCTTTGCAAATTCATCTATCATTTGCTGCGCAGCTTTCTCATCTGTTATACCCACCGCCTCTTGCGATGCTTTAGGCACCGCCTTCTGCCACGCACCTAACGCTTGCTGCATCCGGTTGCGTGCTTCCTGCGTGCTGTTGGCGGTAATGATCACCTGCTCTACACTGCGGTATAGTTTTATATAATCATTTACCACAGCCTCATCCAGCCCGCTGCTTTTCAGTACAGCCGCATTCTGGTCTTCCATCAGCTCGGTTATTTTCACACCCGGCCCTGCCAGCAATACGATGAAGTTGATGTCCTTGCGTTCGCTGGCTACCATAGGTGCTATCATACCACCTTCGCTATGCCCTATCATGCCTATGCGCTTCGGGTCTACTTCTTTACGTGTTTTCAGGTAGTCTATAGCAGCGCCGGCATCCTTTGCAAAGTCTGCAGTTGTAGCATTGCTGCGGTCGCCTGTTGTTTGCCCCACACCACGGTCATCCACGCGCAGCACTACATACCCGCGATTGGTCAGGTAATCTGCTATCACCGCAAATGGCTTATGCCCCATTATCTCTTCATCCCTGTTCTGCGGACCGGAACCGGTTACCAGTAGTATTGCAGGATATTTTTTATCAACCTTAGGTATGGTAATGGTAGCACCATAGCTGATGCTTTTATCTGCATTGGTGAAGGTAACATCTTCACTGTTGTATGAAAATGGCGGCTTCGGCGTTTGCGGCTTTACAATCTCCGTAGGCGTAGCTGTTTTTTTCAGCTCCAGCGGCAGGCTCATACCACTTTGTTTGAACACACCGGCTATGGCCGTATTATCATACTTTCCGGCATAAGTAATACCTATATTACTCATGTCAATAAATACGCTATCGGCAGTAGCAGTAACACTCGATACCGGTACGCCGGTCACATTCTGGTCGGGGCTATCCATGGTTCCGCTCAGTTTGCCATTGGCTTCTTGTATGCGAAACACCAGTCTCAGCTCCTGCCCCACATTCATACTGCCTTCCCAGGCAGCCACCAGCGGGCTTTGTGCATGTGCGTTTACACCTATAGCCATTGTCAGTAATATTGTGAATAATCTCATGATTTATTGGTTTTGATTTTTAGCTTTTCTGAATAAAATAAAAGAGTACGATATCGGTATCACTACCATCAGCGCCACTATACACATCATAACAATGGCAGTTACCTCCGGTTTGCACACCAATGCCAGAATGAATATTGTAAGCCCACCGCCAAACCACACATGGCTGGCCAGTTGATGAGTTTGCTTCCAGTTATCTTCATCATGCAGTGTCCATGGCGTGCGTATGCCTGCAAAATAGTTGGGCTTCAGGTTATGCATATAATTGCCTATGAAGGCCAGTAGTAAGCCTACTAAGGGGATAATTGCTTTCTCACCTATATTGCCACCGCCTGCTTTGGCATCTGCTATGATGACTGAGGTGAGTGCTGTAAGGAACAGGCTTACGCCTAATGCCAGTTTTTCCATAGAGCCTTTATGGCCGCCCCGGGCACGTTTCGGGTCTATTTTATGTATGTTCACCATCAGCAGGTAAGTGCCCAGGTTCACACCTGTCAATGTAAGTATGGCAGTCAGCATTTCAGCTTTATCTCCATAACGGTCTATTTCTCCGTGTATGTTATAATGCATCGGCACCGTATCCGCAATATCATTCCACACTATCCACAGGTACACCAGCGGTAGCAGTATCACCATGCTCACAGCTACATGCTTAAATAAACGAACGTTTCCCATCTGCTGTAGTTTTAGTTTTTTTAGATAATGGTTTTAGCTGCATGGCCCATTTCAGAAATTCACCTACTACGGTCGTGTTCAGCGAATAGTTGATAAACTGGCCCTGTTTTTCGGCGGTCACCAGTTCTGCCTGTTTCAGTATATCCAGGTGGTGCGATATACTGGGCTTCGATATGTTGAAGTGGTCGGCAATATCCCCTGCTGTCATATCACTTTCTTTCAGCAGTTCCAGTATATCCCGGCGGGTCTGGTCGTTCAGTGCTTTGAATAACTTATCCATTTTCGTTTAGTTATTTAGACAAATATCTAAATAATTCCTGAATAATGCAAATAAAGAAAGGGCCCGCGAATGCAGGCCCTCCTTACTAACCAAATATTTGTAAATAAAATATTAATTCAAAAATACAGCGCGGCTTTTGAAAAGTCAACCCCTATTAAGCTACCGTTTCTTTAGCATTTACATATTCCAATGCTTTGTTTACCAGGTTTTTAGACCCGATAAAGATAGGCACACGCTGGTGCAGCTCTGCAGGCATCACATCCAGCACATTTTCTGTGCCGGTACTGGCTACACCACCGGCAGCTTCTACCAAAAAGGCCATCGGGTTGCACTCATATTGCAGGCGCAGTTTACCGTTGGCATTACTTTTATCAGCCGGGTACAGGAAAATACCGCCTTTTATCAGCGTACGGTGCATATCTGCTACCATCGAGCCTATATAGCGGTGCGAGTATGGGCGGCCTTCTTCCTTATTGCTTTCCATGCAATAGTCCAGGAAGCCTTTAATTCCGTCGTTATACTTGCAGGTATTACCCTGGTTTATCGAGTATATTTTGCCTTTTTCAGGGCATTTCATATTGGGGTGGCTCAGGCAGAATTCGCCTATCGATGGTTCTAGCGTAAAGCCATTCACACTCAGTTTGGTAGCATATACCATCATGGTGCTGCTGCCATATATCACATAGCCCGCAGCCATCAGTTTATTACCCGGTTGCAGAAAGTCTTCTTTCGTACAGGGGCTGCCCAGCGGGCTCACCCTGCGGTAGATGGAAAAAATAGTGCCTATCGGGGCGTTCACATCAATATTCGATGAGCCGTCCAGTGGGTCGAAAAGCACTACATATTTTGAATTTACAGAATACTCATCGCCAAAGCATATAAAATCATCATTCTCTTCCGATGCTACACCTGCGCAGTCATTGCTATTACGCAGTATGTTTATCAGGGTTTCATCGGCATACACGTCCAGCTTCATTTGCTCTTCGCCTTGTACATTGGTAGCGCCGTGCTTGCCCAGTATATCTACCAGCCCTGCCTTCAGCACTTGCTTGTTTATCAGTTTGCAAGCCAGCCCTATATCGCGCAGCAATGCCGACAACTCACCTGTGGCCTGCGGAAATTTCCTCGTTTCCTGGATAGTGAACTCGTCCAGGGTCATTAACTTTTTGGGATTCATTAATATGCAGATTTATACTTCTGCAAATTTAACTCAAAACCTGCTAATAGGCTAAGAATTAACTATATTCATCCTTTCGTATTATAACATATAGAACCTACCTTTGCCGAACATTTTTTAACCCCCGAAGGCTCATGGTACAGTACTTCAAAAATATCAACCGCCAGACGCTGGAAATACAGCAACCCGAGGGGGCGAACTGGGTGAATGTAACACCCCCTTTCCAGGAAAATGAGATCGATAATTTATCCCGTACACTGGCCATCCCCCGCGATTTGCTTACAGATACGCTGGATATTGAAGAACGTGCCCGCTACGAGATAGAGGACGGCGTAAAGCTCATTATCCTGAAAACACCGGTGGAAAACCAGTCGCTGAATGAAAGCGATGCCGATTATGTAACCATTCCTATTTCCATTATCATAAATGAGCGCAACCAGTTGGTAACGGTGAACTCTTTCGAGAATGTAGCCATCCGCCGCTTCCTCAATACGTTTGCCAAACGCCACCCGGAACGCCCCAATATGATGGTGCTGAAGATATTTGAAAAGGTGGTGATGGACTTCATGGAAGTACTGAAGGAAATAAACCACCGCCGCAATATACTGGAGCAAAAACTGTACGATAGCAATCGTAACGAAGAGTTGCTATACCTGATGCGGGTACAAAAAAGCCTGGTATATTTCGTTACCGCCCTGCGCAGCAATGAACTATTGCTGATGAAAATGGAACGTACCAACTTCCTGAATTGCGATGAAGAAGAACGCGAGTTCCTTGCCGACCTTGTCGTAGAGTTCAGCCAGGCCCTTGAGATGGCGAATACCTATACCAACATCCTTATCAGTACCATGGATGCATTTGCCAGTATCATCAACAATAATATGAACCTGGTCATTAAGCGCCTTACCAGCATCACCATCATGATATCCATACCTACGCTGATAGCCAGTTTGTTTGGTATGAATGTGGAGATACCTTTCTCACACGGCGCGCATAGCTTTTACCTGCCCATACTCATAGCCATTGTGGCCTCGGTATTAGTGGTGTTCTATTTCAATAAAAAGAAATGGTTCTAAATATGCAGCTACCCTCGCGTTTCAATGTCAGGGTATATGGTATATGGTATATGGCTGCACGATAGCAATGTATTGGTAAATGAAGAGCTAATACATGGCCGCAAGGTCATCAAGTTTCCCGGCGGCGGACTGGAGCTGGGTGAAGGTATTGCCGATGGCCTGATGCGGGAATGGAGAGAGGAACTGAACCTGGATATACAGATACTGCAACACTACTACACTACCGATTTTTTCCAGCCCAGCGCATTCGATGATTCGCAGGTCATTAGCATATATTACCTTGTACAGGGCAACGACCCGTTGGCTGCTATTATGAATAATGAAGCCAACGAGCGCACCTACTGGATGCCTTTATCACACATCACTACCGATACTTTTACCCTGCCTATAGATAAGATAGTGGGTAGTATGCTGATGGGTTGATACCTTTCCTTTCTATTTGTCAAATGTGTTCAATTGGGGCCTTACCGGTGGTAAACGAATCGTCACTTTTCCCCATTCACCCATACATTTCCTGCATTCACCCATAGCTTGTTAAGCGTTTGCAAACCAGTTCCTAACAACCGGTTAACCTGCCCTTGAAATTTGGCTATCAGCCTGCCATAAGGCCATATTTGCATCATCAAACGAACACAAACAAACAAACAAACAAACAAACAAACAAACCAGATTATGAAAAAAGTATTCGCAATTGCCGCCCTGATCTCTGCATCTTTCGCCGCTAACGCTCAAAACGCTTCCAGCACTGCTACGCAAACTGTAAACCTGGTTCTTTCAAACGCTATCGAGCTGACTTTCACAGGCAACAACAGCGCTACAGGTGCAGCTGTAAACCTGGCTTTCAATACAGTAAACGATTATGCGAACGGTGTTACTTCTGCCGAACAAGGCCTGAAAGTACGTTCTAACAAAAACTTCGCTGTAACCGTTAAAACAAACGCTACTAACTTTACTTATACAGGCACTACTGCTCCTGCTCCCGTTATGCCGGTGGCCGATGTGCTGGACCTGATGGTTTCTGCTAACGGTACAGGTGGTACTATAGCTACTCCATTCTCTGCTACTGCTTACAATAACCTGAGCAGCACAGCACAAAACCTGATCAACAACGGTAGCCGCGGTGGCAACCAAACCTTCGGTGTTAAGTATCAGGCTACTCCCGGTTTTAGCTACCCAGCAGGTACTTATTCTGTAGATGTAGTGTAC
>CABHOP010000061.1 GCA_902168085.1 uncultured Bacteroides sp. | reverse complement strand
CGGGAAGCTATGATAGCATCCTCGCCAAAGGTTTCATAAAAATCGCCTACACGGAATAAAAGGACTGCATCGGGATAACGCGCCTTTATCTCCGCATGCTGTTTCATGAGTGGTGTCTCCGTCTTTGCCATGCCAGCGCAAACGTAGAAAAAAAGCACCTAAAGCCCTAAACTGGCTATCCACATGTGTGGACTATTATGGTTTTACACCAATAAGGAAATCTTCAGATACCGACAGGTTGAAACCACCACGCTTCCAGGGTATGCTTTGCCATTCTGTGGTAGGCTTTACACTGGCTTTCCGGTTGCCGCTTTTTACCTCCAATGGCAGGGTAAAACCCGCTACGGCATTGGTGAACCTGTAATACAGTTGTTTCTTTTTTATATACCATTCTAACTGAGGTATGTTGGTGGTATGCAGGTATTGCTCAAAAAATGCCTTTAGTTCCAGCCCTGTGAATTTTTCTATATACGCTTCTACCTCTTTACTGGTTACTGTTTTGTGATAAAAGTCTTTGTTCAGCCCCCTTAGCAGTTGCCTGAATTTTTCATCGTTGTTTATCATCATGCGCAGCATATGCACTACAGCACTACCCTTGTCGTATTTATCACTGCTGCCATCGTCCTGCACACCGTAGGCACCGGTTACAGGCACATCGTTGCGTATGTTCTTCCATTCGCCACGGCAATAGGCAAAGGCTTTTTCTTTACCCAGGGCACATTCGGCAAACAGCACTTCGGTATAGGTAGTGAAACCTTCGTGCAGCCAGTTATCGGCTATATCTACAGCGGTAATGTTGTTGCCAAACCATTCGTGTCCGCTTTCGTGCACAATGATGAAATCGAACAGCAGGCCTACACCCGTACTACTCCTGTCGCTGCCCAGGTAGCCCATCTTGTATTGGTTACCGTAAGCTACGGCACTTTGGTGCTCCATACCCAGGTAAGGTGCTTCTACCAGCTTATAGCCATCCTCGTAAAAAGGATACGGCCCCATCCAGTATTCAAAGCAGTGCAGCATTTGCTTTACTACGGCAAACTGCCTGCGTGCTTTCTGCTCGTTATGGCGCAGTGCGTAATAGCTAAGGTTCAGCTTACCTTTCTCACCCATCAGGGTATCTTCCCAGCTTATATAGTCGCCGATGTAAAAGGTAGCATCGTAGGTGTTGATAGGATTGGTAACCCGCCAACCCCATGTATGGCCATCTCTTGGCTTTTCTGTTACCGCAGCGGCTATAGGTTCACCATTACCTACTACAGTACTATTTCCCGGAAAGGTTATCAGTACATCCATCCCATTATCCGGCTCATCTCCCTGGTAATCTTTACATGGCCACCAGCTACTGGCACCTAAGCCCTGGCAGGCTACAGCTATCCATGGTTTACCCGTACTGTCTTTGGTCCATATAAAGCCACCTTCCCATGGTGGCATTTTGGCTATACGCGGGCTGCCGTGATAATGAACTACAATTGTATAATTAGAATCTACTTTCAAAGTATGTGCTGAAACATCCACCCACCAAACATTCCCCTCTTTTTGAAAGGGTAAGTTCAGCCATTTAGAACCGATAACCTCACGTCCTTTAAAGTTAAGTATGGCTTTGGTTTCTATCCATACACTATCAATTATTAACGGGTCTTGCAAGTCTATCTGCAGCTTTTGTGGTTGGCCTGTCACTTTGAAAGCTATGTCAACATTACCATCAATAGACTTATTTGCAGTATCAAAGCGTACACTAAGCTCATACCGCTGCACATCCCACCAGTTTCTGCCTGCACCGTTACTGCCTCGTAGCGTATCCTGACGGGTATAAGCAAAAGTGGTATTTGCCAGGAGCAAATACCACAGTGTTATAAGTATTGTTTTGCTAAACTTCATTATTTCTTAGCAGGTTTTACATCTACCAGCTCTACATCAAAGATAAGGATGCTATTGGCAGGTATGGCAGGCGACGGGCTGTTAGCACCATACGCCAGTGTAGAAGGTATGTACAGTGTACCTGTTGAACCCTTTTTAAACAGCAGGAAACCTTCATCCCAACCGGCGATAACGCGTTGTGCACCTACAGGGAACGGGAACGGCTCTACGTGGTTGAACTTAGGGTCCTGGTTAGAATCGAATGTTTCACCATTCATTGTTTTGCCGGTATAGTTGGCTACTACCGTATCACCTTTTTGCGGTGCTACACCTTTACCTTGTTTTTTGATAGTATAATACAATCCACTTGCTGTTTTAGTGGCTTTTATATTATTCTTGGCAAAGTATTCCTGCAGCAGCTTGTCATCCGTAGCCTTTTGTGCAGCGGCAGCAGCAGCAGCTTCTTTCTGCTTTTCTTCAGCTGTTTTTATAGATACCATCTGTACGTGGTACATAATCATCTGGCCTTGTCCCAGTTTCATCCATGGCAGTGCTTGTCCCGACATTTTAGCTATCGAGTCTACCGACATGCGGAAGATGGCACTATCACCTACACTCATGAAGGTAAAGCCTTCGGTAACATCGCCCCTTGTTGGTGGCATTTGCAGTTGAAAGTCGGCTGTGTTGCCATTCATCATCTGGCGGGTGCTGAACAGTACACTGTCATCTACTTTAGAAATGAGGTGTACGGATATAAAGTCGCCATACTTAGCAGTAGTACCCGGAAGGTCTTTTATCATTTTATACTCCAGACCGTTGGGCGATTTTGAGAACCCATCGGCCGGTGCGGCGGGTGCTGTAGTTACGGCTGCCGAAGGATTGGGGGCGCTGTTCTTATTCGTTGTTTTCTTAGACTGTGCCGATGCGCTTGTACCTGCAAGTGCAGCCAGGCATAGAACGGATAGTGTTTTCTTCATTTATTAATGTGGTTATGATTTAAAAAAAATTGATTATCGGATATCCATCAGTTCTACATCAAATATCAATATAGAATTGGCAGGTATGGCAGGCGTAGGGCTATTAGGGCCATATGCCAGGGGCGATGGTATGTAGAAGGTAGCTTTGGCGCCTTTGTTAAGCAAGGTTACACCTTCATCCCATCCGCGTATCACATGGCTGCGGCCTACGGGGAAGGATAATGGCTCTACGTGATTGAACTTAGGGTCGAGGTTGGAATCAAATACATTTCCATCCAGTGTTCTGCCCGAATAGTTCATAAACGCTTTCTGCCCTTCTTTTATCTTTTCTCCCGTGCCCGGTTTGGTGATGACATAATACATGCCGTTGCTGTGCTTCTGCGCTTTTATATTGTTATCAGCAAAATATTTCTGCAATATGGCATCATCCTTATCCATCTGCACTGTAATAGAAGCATCGCGTTCTTTATTTACCTCTGCCTGTGTTTTGGCAGATAGCAGTGTAAGTGCATAGAATATTTTACCACCGGGTTGCATCCACGGCTGTGTACGCTGGCTGGCTGCTTTTAGCGAATCTACCGTTACTACGGCTATCATGCTATCGCCGGGGCTCATCATCATGATGGCTTCTGCCAGGTCGCCATGAAACCTGGGTGCGCTTAACGGAAACTTTACAGGGTTGCCGCCATTCTGTTCCCTCGAGTTGAATATCAGGCTATCGTTATTATATAGTGTGCGGATGTGCAGCTCTACATAATCACCTTCTTTAGCATTCGTACCTTCCACATCGTGCAGCATTTTATACTCTATGCCGCTTTCGGTCTTTTTAAATGCAACTTCTTTTTTAGACTTTGCTTTGGCCGTTTTGGATGCTGAACAGGCAGACACTATAGCCATACCAAGCACTACGGGTATCAGGATGATTCTATTCACTTACTTATATTTTGTAAACAAAAAACTATTGGTTGGCAGCAGGTGCACCGTTCTTCACATCCAGTACTTCGATATCGAACATCAGGATAGAATTGGCTTTAATAACATCGCCACGCTCCTGAGGGCCATATGCCAGCGGAGAAGGTATGAACAGTTTTGCTTTCGTACCTTTCTTCAGCAGTTGCAGGCCTTCATCCCAACCTGGTATTACCTGTCCTTGCCCTACAGGCAGTGTCATAGGCTCTACGTGCTGAAACTGAGGGTCAACGTTTGAATCGAATATCCTGCCGTCAAGCATTTTGCCGGTATAGTTTACCGTAGCCTGCTGGCCTGCAGCTATGGTAGCTCCCGTACCTTCTTTTTCTATAATGTAGTACAGGCCCGAAGCTGTTTTTTGAGGTGTCAGGCCGTTTTTAGAGAAGTAGTCCTGCAGTATCTTATCATCTGCCTGCATTTGTCCGGCAGACTGTTGTTGTTGTGCCTGTTGCATTTCAGCCTGGTTCTTTACGCCTACCAGCACTACCGATGTGATAACATACCCACCTTTCTTCATGAACGGAGGCAAATCACCTTGTGCGGTTTTCATCAGCGAATCTACCGATGTACGGAAGATGGCACTATCGCCCGGTGTCATCAGCCTTAAACCGTGAGGCCACTCATTCTTTGGCGCACCGGGAAAGGATGCAGGCATTTCTATCGGCTGGCCGCCATTCATTTTAGCGTAGTCTATCAGCAGGGTATCTTTCTTGCCTTTTTCAGAATAATACATGGCTACCTTCAGGGTAACAACGTCGTTTTCGGTTGGTGATTTTCCGTTTTTCTCGTCTTTAAGAATCTGGTATTCCAGACCATCAGCGGTTTTCTTCCATGTGTTATTGTTGCTACAAGCAGTAATGCTGATAGCTGCGATGCCTAATATGGCTGCCGGTACGATACGTTTTATCATTTGATTTTATAAATTATCGGGGGTGAATATCGGACAAAATTTGCTTAAAATACGCTACTGTGTCAATAAAACTTGCGGTAGAGCGCCCACCGGATGCATTGAAGTGGCCACCACCATTAAAATAGGTACGGGCAAAGGTATTTACATCAAAGTCGCCCTTGCTGCGGAAGGATAGTTTTACCTCATCGCTGCGCTCGGTTATCATCACTGCAAAACGCACGGCACCAATGCTTAAGGGGTAGTTTACCAGCCCTTCCAGCTCGCCGGTGTTTACGTTAAACAGTTTCAGGTCTTTCTTCGATAAGGTGATAAGCCCTGTGTTATATTTAGGGAATATCTCCATCTTTTCCAGCAGCACATAGCCCAGAAACTGCATGCGCTGTGCGCTCCAGCTATCATATACCTCTTCGTGTATGCGGGTATGGTTCAGCCCCTTGCGTTTAAAGTCGGCTACCATATCGTGCACGCTGGCCGTAGTGGCGGGGAAACGGAAAGAACCCGTATCGGTCATCACACCGGTATATAGGCAGGCGGCTATGTCCATATTTATCATAGCATTATCGCCACACAGGTTGATGAAATCATATACCATTTCGCAGGTGCTGCTTTTGGTAGAGTCGCTCATGGCATAGTCCCACACGGTTTTGGGCAGCAGGTGGTGGTCTATCATCACCTTGGGTTGCGTAGCGGCTTCCAGGTGGGCGGTGAGGTGCTTGGTACGGCTAAAGTCGTTGAAATCGAGGCAGAAGATAATATCTGCATCGGCCAGTGCCTTTTCTGCGTTCTTCGATTCGGCCTCGTAGTTTACCACCTTATCTACACCCGGCAACCACATCAGGAACTCCGGTATCTCGCTGGGGGATACGGGTATTACGTTATGGCCCTTGGCTACCAGGTAGTGGTACAGGCCCAGCATACTGCCTATGGCATCACCATCGGGCTTGTGATGGGTGGTAATGAAAATGCGCTTAGGGGTACTTAATAAAGGAAATATCTCTTCTATGGGTAGCATCAGCTATATTATGCAAATAAATGAAGCGTCAAAAGTAATGAGGAAAAAGCACTATTTGCATATTGCCCTCGTTAAATAAGACTAAATATCCCTACCTTTGCGCCCGAAATATCAAGTTATATCTTTCTATATGTCAAATCGTACTTTTACAATGATTAAGCCTGACGCGGTACGCGCAGGTAATATCGGCAACATACTGCAAATGATAAACGCAGCAGGTTTCCGCATCGTAGCCATGAAATATACACGCCTGACCATGGAACAAGCAGGTGCTTTTTACGAAGTGCACAAAGAACGCCCTTTCTATGGGGAGCTGACCGAGTTTATGAGCAGCGGCCCGATAGTAGCGGCAATACTGGAAAAAGATAACGCCGTAGCCGACTTCCGTAAACTGATAGGTGCTACCAACCCTGCACAGGCAGAAGAAGGTACCATCCGTAAGAAATATGCGGCATCTATAGGTGAGAATGCCGTACACGGGTCTGACAGCGATGAGAACGCTAAAATAGAAGGCGATTTCTTCTTCAACGGACTGGAGCGTTTCTAAGCGTTACGCAATACACATTATATATAAAGGCCTCTGCTATCCGCAGGGGCTTTTTTTAATGCGCGATGGCGGTATTTTTATATTATCATCCCAAACATATATCTCATGAAGGCTATAGAACACATCAACCCCGAAGGCATGTATAAAAGCCCTGCCTTTAGCCAGGCAGTGGTAACACAGGGCACGGGTAAAACCATATACATAGGCGGACAAAACGCTGTAGATGCTACCGGCGCTATGATAGGCACAGATATAGCCACCCAAACCACGCAGGCCATGAAGAATATAGAAACCCTGCTGCAAGCCTGTGGTGCAGGCTGGGATAATGTGGTACGCTTTACCATCATCATGAAGCAGGGGGAAGACCTGATGGCGGGCTTCAAAGCATCGCAGGCATTTACAAGCAAGGCAGCACAGCAGGCAGCCGTTACCGCTATGGTGGTGGCAGGGCTGGCACACCCCGAAGCTGTGGTGGAGATAGATGCCATAGCCTTCCTGCCCGATGAGAAAGGATAAATAAAAGAGCCCTCACTGCGAGGGCCCTGTTGTTATTCCTTCATCTTATTTGCGCAATACACATCGATACCCTGCTGCAGAAATACTGCAAGCCCTTCTTTATAAGCATCGTAGTGAGCTTTATAACGTTCATCGCTAACATATAGTTCCCCTATTTTCTGATATAGTTCTATCGGACAGGTGTAGAATTGCAATATCATATTATAGTGCCTGTGTACCAATGCCTGCACCGCTGCACTGGCAGGGTCGGCACCCAGCAGGGCTACCAACGCATGGTTGATGTCCTCACCCTCCTGCTTTATGGCCGCCAGTTGCTCCTTTTTCATGGCATTGATGTTTCGTTTCGATTCATCCAGCTTATCCTGCCCCCAGCGTTCTTTTACTTCGGCCTCCCAGGCAGCTACCTGCTCTTTGCTGAAGCCTTTATACATTTCATCGTAGTTCATTTCTTCATTTTTAAGGTTAACAATGGTGGTATCTATGGTATGTACCAGTGTTTGCAGCCTTGCTATCCTTCGTTGCAGCTCTGCCCTGTGGCCATTCAGCGCAGCCAGTGCATCAAAGTGTACATCATCCAGTATCTCCTGTATCTGTGCCAGGGGAATATCCAGCTCCTTATAAAAGCGTATCTGCTGCAGCCGCAGCAACTCTTCCCTGCCATAATAGCGATAACCGGTATCTGTACGGGCGGCGGGTTTCAGCAAGCCTATAGCATCGTAATGGTGCAGTGTGCGCACACTTACCCCCGATATTTTAGCCAGTTGCTTTACCGTAAACTTGTCCATACCTGTAGATTGAAATACAAAG
>CABHOP010000060.1 GCA_902168085.1 uncultured Bacteroides sp. | reverse complement strand
CGCATAGATATATGCCCTGCGGCTATATCCAGTATCAGCTTCGGAATGAAGAATGGATTGAAACGTGGGGTGCCATCACCTGCATTGTATCCTTTCATCTCTTCGATGAAGGTGATCATACCGCCGATACCCGATGCCCAGATAACACCGATACGGTCTTTATCCAGCTCAGGATTATCGAGGCCGGAAGCCTTCACTGCCTCATCGGCAGCGATGATAGCCAGCTGAGAAAAACGGTCGAGCTTGCGGGCCTCTTTACGGTCCAGGAAGTCTTCAGGATTGAAGTTCTTCAGCTCGCACGCAAAGCGTGTTTTAAACTTTTCAGCATCGAATTGTTTAATGAAATCGGCGCCCGAAACCCCATTGACAAGACCATCCCAATACTGGGCAGCTGTATTACCAATAGGAGTGAGGGCACCGATACCCGTAACGACAACGCGTTTGAACGGAAAATTCATTGAAACAATTTCTGTTACTAAATAAGAATGAAAATTACTTTACGTGTTCTTCAAGGTAAGACACAGCCTGGCCAACAGTAGTGATGGTTTCAGCTTGCTCATCAGGAATAGAGATGTTGAATTCTTTTTCAAATTCCATGATCAGCTCTACTGTATCCAGTGAGTCAGCACCCAGGTCGTTTGTAAAGCTCGCCTCTGGAGTTACTTCTGATTCGTCAACACCCAGTTTATCCACGATGATTTTCTTAACGCGATTTGCAATTTCAGACATGACTATGCAATTTAATTTTATGGTGCAAAAATATACTTTTTGAGTAAATACCGAAATTCTTTAGCGATTTGGAATCGGGGATTTGGAATTAGGGATTTGGAATTAGGGATTGGAATTAATATTTATGAGGATAAGCATGGCTGAAAACATTGTGAATGAAGGGGTTGCTAACAGGTTACTGTTTCCTGTTTTTGTCGAGGTAAGCTATATAACCATTGATAAGTTTAAAAACACCTTTGCATTGTTTGGCTATACCGACACTAAATTCCGACGCCCAATTCCCAATTCCTATATCCTAATCCCCAACAATAACCCCATCCTTCATATGCACAATGCGGTCGGTCATCTGGGCCAGTTCCTCGTTGTGGGTTACCATTATAAAGGTTTGGTTGAATTTGTTGCGCAGCTCTATAAAAAGCTCATGTATAGCCTGTGCATTGGCGCTATCCAGGTTGCCGGTGGGCTCATCGGCCATTATAATAGAGGGGCGGTTGACCAAAGCACGGGCTATGGCTACCCGTTGCTGCTCCCCACCCGATAGTTCCGATGGTTTATTATCCAGCTTTTTGGCCAGCCCCACGGTGCCCAGCATTTCGGCGGCCATCTCCATGCCCTGCTTTTTACCTTTGCCTGCTATCCACAGGGGTACGGCGACGTTCTCTATAGCGCTGAATTCGGGCAGTAGGTGGTGAAACTGGAATACAAACCCCAGGTGCTTATTGCGAAACTGGGCCAGCTTTTTGGCGCTCAGTTTAAAAATATCGGTACCCTCTATCTGCACGCTGCCGCTATCGGGCTTGTCCAGCGCACCTAATATATGCAGCAGGGTGCTTTTACCTGCACCGCTGGCACCCGTTACCGATACGATCTCCCCCTTGGCTACCGTTAAGGATACACCATTTACTACCCGCAGGTTGGAATAGTTTTTAAAGAGATTGGTAGCTACCAGCATATTGTAAAAGTGTTGTAAAAAAACGGGAATAGCAACAACCTTAGCATAGCACCCACTGTCTATTTATAAAATTTGCATTAAATAGTAAGGAACAATAGCTATATAGCTGCGATAAAAATTTGTATTTGTGAATTGAAAACTTACATTTGCGGAAACCGGTAATACAAATAAATAATTTATAATATGTTTTGGACGTTAGAATTAGCATCACACCTGGAAGACGCTCCGTGGCCCGCAACAAAAGATGAGCTTATAGACTACGCCATACGCTCTGGCGCGCCGCTGGAAGTAGTAGAGAACCTGCAGGAACTGGATGACGAAGGCGAGATATATGAAGGTATTGAAGACATATGGCCCGACTATCCAACGCAGGAAGACTTCTTCTTCAATGAAGATGAGTATTAAGATACAGTATTGTTTGAAAGATACGTCCCTCTGCATAGCGCAGGGGGATTTTTTATTTCCAGTGCTTAAAAAAATCCCCTCATGCAGAGGGGATTCATTTTATTTCAGTTTGGTTACCCGCAATATCGGGCTGTTCAATACATCTATGTTATAAGCGCTTTGTTCCCTGGAATATTTGTAGGGCTGCATCCTGAAGTTTTCGATATGATAGTCCCACAGGCTTTCGTCATCTGTATGCACAAAACGTTTTCTTTTTTCAGGCGTTAGCAAGCACCTATTGAACCCCAGTATCCATGGGCCATTAATATAGATGGTGTCTTTATCGCTATGCGCCAATACCCATTCCAGCCCGTCTTTGTTACTTACACCCCAATAGTCCAGCTCATATTCTTTCATCAGGTAGTCTTCTTTGTGCGATAGCAGGTAGTTGAAGTATACATACTGGTAAGGATGCGCCTTTATCATAAAACGGCCCACCAGCAATAGCTGTAATGCGCAAAGCCCCCAAACAACCGGTGCATATCTTTTCTTCAATAAATGATTGAGCCCATACATGGCCAGCAATACAAAAGAAGGGTAGATAAAATAAAGGTGCCTCCAATCGTCATACAATACAGAATCTAATAAGATGACTACCGCGATAGGCGCTATGAAGCAAAACAGGGCCAGCAGGAAGATGCGCTGTTCCGGCTTTGTGAAGTATTGCATCGGCGCATCTATAAAGGATGCGCTTATCAGTATGACGCCGATAAGCCCCAGCAATAGCCATACTTCAGGTGTGCTGATGACAAACCAGGTAGGTATATAGCTCCACGGTATATCGGCGGCTTCCAGCTTGGTAGCGGCAAAGCGTACAGCACCATTCCACCTGAATACAGAGAGCGATTCATAGCTTTCCATCAGGTTCTTTACAGGGTTGCCCCATAGCGTAGGCCAGCATACATACAGTGCTATAGCAAAGCCGGCCAGCATGGTACCGGTATTGATGATAACAGGCATTACATTTCGCTTGTTACGTATGCTTTGCCACAAGTCTATAGCGCAGAAAAGTAGTATGGGTGGCAGTATGATGATATTCATCAGCCGTATACTGGCAGAATAGCCGATGGCTATGCCCAAAAGGATATAAGCAATAGGCTTGTTTTTAACAAAGGCCCACTGGGCCAATGCTATAGCTACCAAAAAGGTACCCATGGAAGGTATGTCTTTTGAATTGAAAAACGCCTGAGAAAAGAGCCGTGGGTGATATATCAACATTAAATAAGCAAGGCATGCCAGCCATTGGTTATTGAATATCCGGAGTACCAATATATAGCCAAAGAACATGCATACCAGGAAGAACAAGTGCGATACGATATGTCGCATCAGGTACACATCCCGTTCGTCGGCAATATGGAATTTCTTTTCTATTATTTTCAACGGTAGCTCGAAGCCCGCACCATGGTCTCTTTCTATATAAGTGTTGAAGGTAGAATCACCATGGAATACATATTGATAATAGCGTTCACCAATACCCCATTGCCCATGCTCATCAGATCCTAATCCATAGTCCTGGTATATCAGCATGCTGATGATCACAGATATACAAAATATTAAAAGGCCGGGCCATAGCCGTATGTAGTTTTTCATCCGGAATGTTAGTGGGGTAAATAATTATGATTGCAAATATATTATAATGCTTGTTATGGCGGAACTTTCATCAATAAATACTGAATTTAAAGACTAAAAATAAATTATTTGTTGTATATTTGTTTTACCTGAAAACACTATTACCATGAGCAAGCGCCAGCGTTTTTTCTTCCCGCACGAGGCTAATGTGCTGAACAATTTTTCCCTGAGGTCTATGTTTCGAAAGTATGGTGCTACCGGCTACGGCATGTGGTGGCTGCTGGTAGAATCGCTATCGCGTTCCGCACAGTACCGTATAGACATAGCCAATGATGAGAACATAGAAGACCTGAGCGATTATATGCGCTGCGATGAAGATGCCGTGCGCGCTTTTATACACGAATGCATACACCGCTACAAACTGCTGCATACCGATGGCCAGTATATATGGAGCCCGCAACTGACGGAAGACATGGAGTACTGGGAAGAAAAGCGCCGCATCCTCAGCGAGCGCGGCAGGAAGGGTGCTGCCAAAACAAACGCCAAGCGATGGGGAAGCAAGGATGCCGCTAACGTAAGCGATGCACAAGCGACACCCATCATCGCCACACCAGAGAAGAGTAGAGAAGAGAAGAACAGAGTAGATGAGAGAAGAATAGAAGCAGGCACATCGCCAACAGGCGGTGAATGGGTGTGTATGGAAGACTACCTGAAGCAAATCACAGCAAAAGCGACGGTTGGTATCGCCACACAACATAACATAACAGAACAAACAGAACAAACAGTAGATGACAGTAGAAAACAAACAGCTTCGCCACCAACGACGATGTTTGAAAACCTGTGTGTAACAACCCCCGGCACTACCCTTAAACACCCACCCTTAAACACAAATTACCTTCCCGCCGCCGCGCCACGGTGTGCTGCCCCATACCCGCCACCATCAAGGCCTGGCAGGCATAAGCAAAGCCTATCGATGTATAGACATCAATTGCGTAAAAATCGTACTGCAAACCCCTACCTTTATGCCATGATGAGCAGGAGAAAATTCGTAAAGGGTTCGGCTATACTGGGTGCTTCGCTGGCTGTGCCGTCTATGCTTTTGGGCCAGTCGGGCATGTACAGCCATGTGCGAAACCGCAAGGTGTACCGCGTACTGAATGCCGACCGCACCATGGTGGGTACCCTGCCGGTAATGCGTGCCTTTGCAGGCAATCATCTCGACTATGTATCGCCCTTTGTGCTCTTCGATGAGTTTGGCCCCGTGGACATAACACCCGGTACCGATGCCCTGCGTGTAGGGGCACATCCGCATGCCGGGGTCATCCCCACTACCTACTTCCTGGCGGGTAGCGGCCACCACAAGGATAGCCTGAATTACGATTTCCAGGTGCAGACGGGCGAATACATGATGTTCTCATCGGGCCGTGGTGCCATACACATGGAAGAAAGCGGTGCGAAGCTGAAGGAAGAAGGTGGCAAGATACACGGCTTCTAGGTATGGCTGAATATGCCTGCTGCCAACAAGCACGATGACCCTACCACCACCGTGTTTCGCAACGGGCACATGCCTACCATTGTGCACAAAGACTATACGGCACGTGTAGTGCTGGGCGAACTGTATGGCGAACGTAGCACGGTGCCCACCTTTACACCCACTTTTTACTACTACCTGAAGCTGAACCCCAAGGCAAGGCTGGATATACCGGTGCACGATAAGCACAATGCTTTTGCATATGCCGTAAGCGGCAGTGTGGAACTGGAAGGCCAGCATGCACTGAAGCCCAACCAGATAGCCCTGTACGAGCGTGGAGAAACCAATATCAACCTATACAGTGAAACGGGCGCAGAGGTATTCCTGCTGGGCGGACAACCGCTGAATGAACCTGTATTCTCGTACGGGCCTTTTGTGATGAATACCGAGCAACAGATACACCAAGCCATCCGCGACTATCAGGCAGGCCGCATGGGCGACCCAGATGTAGTAGACCAGTAAAAGTACCCCAACCCCTAAAGGGGCTTTCTCATTGGGATGTAGAATGTGGTAAAAAGCTTTTAATAATTAGGGTAAAGCCCCTTTAGG
The DNA here is from genome assembly GCA_902168085.1 of uncultured Bacteroides sp. GTDB lineage: Bacteria > Bacteroidota > Bacteroidia > Chitinophagales > Chitinophagaceae > Polluticoccus. Next base: position 23,483 of record CABHOP010000060.1, on the reverse strand, counting down.
GGGATTAGGATTTAGATATTAGAGTTTAGGATTTAATTCTGAAAATCCGTAGCATTCGCCAGGTTGTAAAAAAGTGTTTTATAGTCATTGAAACACTTTAGCGCTTTCTTATCGTCCTGCCCTATGATGGCATAGCTGAGGTGTACAGACTGATCGCCCTGGGGAATAACATACTGTACGGTATATACATACACCTTCATCATCAGCACACTCTTTTTAGCTTTTATGGCTACTTCCAGGCAGTCCTTCCCATCTATTTTTATCTTGCGTGCCCACAGGCGTTTGGCAGTTTTATCTTTCAGCTCTGCATCTTTTTTGATGATCTCATCCATCCTTTCGGGTGTCATCTTCTTCTCCGGCTTCTTGATGGATATAGTGGATATCACACCGTTATCATCATCTATTTCATATTGCAGTGTTTTTATCGCATCCCCTTTATTCTTTTCAGCCGTCCAGCCACAGGGTATGGTATATTTCGCAGCTATGCCTTTGGCATCGCTTTTAAATTCACAGCGCTTTTGCCAAAACAGGTCGGGTGTTTGGGCAGATGCACGGCTTATAAGTAGTAAGCACAGTAAAAGGTATATATACTTCATAGGGACACCATGATTGATGCCCCTAAGATATATCAAACAGTATATTCGGGTAATTACTTTTTCTGCTTCTGATAAGTGCCCATCAGCTCGCCCTGTGCCAATACATGGCCTGCAATGGCCGCTTCCAGCATAGCCTTATCTGCTGTAGGTGCCAGTGTTATTTTGGTATCCACAGCATATACTTTAAAGTAGTAGTGGTGCATATCCTTTGGCGGGCACATACCTATGTATCCACTCTTGCCACCGCTATGGTACCCTTGCTTGGCGCCCTTATAATTTTCGGTCACAATGTTATCGGTCATGATGTTCCATACTACCCAATGGGTAAAGCCACCCGGCGTATTGGCATCAGGGTCGTGTACGGTAATGGCCAGCATCTTGGTATTGGCGGGTATGTTGGCTACAGATACAGGCGGGTTGATGTTCTCGCCCTCGCAGGTATACTTCTGTGGTATAGCGCCGCCATGGCTGAAGGCACTGCTGGTTACTATCAATCCCTTTTCGGTATCGGCCGAGGTAAGCGTTACGAACGCCCCCAGCATGATGGTGAAGAATAACGAACGCATATGCTTTGCTTTTACCCTAAGCCGTGCAAAACTGTGCCAGCAGCCTACCGCAGGCAAAACCAGTATATCCATGCTATATACACAGGCTGGAAAAACAGGCGCGATATATTGTAAGCATTTGGTTTAGTGATGGCTACGCTGATATTGGCAGGGAATACGCATACCAGCAGCATTATCAACCCCCATGCAGAAAGCTGCCGTGTTGACTGGAATAAAAGCCCGATACCCAATAGTATTTCTGCCGCACCGCTCACATAGTTCATAGCCTCCCGATAAGGCCAGTTGGCAGGTATCATACCCAGCAGTTTTTCGGGCTTGGCAAAGTGCGAAATGCCTACCAGTACAAACATGATAGTCGCAGCTACTACACCACAGAAAACAGGGTTGCGCAGCGCAGCGCTGATACCGGTGAGCGATACCAGCCACACCAGCGTATACATTATTATGAGCCCAATGAAGAATGCCATATCCTATTTTTTACATCAAAAGTAGCCCCGGCATTAGCCTCAAAAAATGAACTTCGGTTAATTAATACGCTGCCGTATGCGGCTAAGTGCCTGCGGTGTGATGCCTATGTACGATGCAAGATATTTCAGCGGTATCTGCTGTATGTATTGCGGCTGCTCGTGCAGCAAGTGCAGGTAACGCTCTTCGGCGCTTTGTGAAAGGAAAGATAATTCGCGCGCCGTTTTGCGGATAAACAATTGCTCTGCCGCCAGCCTGCCTATCATTTGCCCCTGCTCATTGCCTTTATATACTTCCTGTAAATCGGTATAAGATATGCGCCATATGGAAGTAGCTACGAGGGCTTGTATAAAGTAGGGTGCAGGCTTTCGGGTAAGAAAGGAACTATAACCCGATGTGAAATTACCCTCGAATGCAAAGTCGAACGTTATCTCTTTCTCGCCCTTTTCTATGTAAAAACGCAGCATACCCTTCTCTACAAAATAGAGATAGTCTTCCACCTGTCCACTTTTTAAAATGATAGCATTTTTGTCATAATCCTTTTGCTCCAGCCGGTTGCTGAAAACGGAGAAATCGAATGCATGATTACTTTGAGTGGCGAAAAGTTTTTGTATCTGTTCCATTTGTGCAGCAACTAAATTTAGGGATATTTAATGCACGATTTCAGTATATGCTTATCTTGCGGAATAAAATAATAAAGATGCCCCGCCTGCTATACCCATTGTTATTACTATTATTGTGCTCTTCATGCGTTATTGCCATCAATGAAAATGGCTACCGCGAATTATCAACTGCTAAAAGGCAGCAACTGCGCCAATATCCATCGCCTTATGTACAAACGGATACCCCGGCAACGCTGGTAGAAATTACAGGTGATGATATCAAAACCGAGCTAAGCCGGAATGACTACACATGGATACATATGTGGAAACCATATTGTAAAGGGCCACATTGCATGCCACTGTATTACTACGATAAAATAGCTACCGACTTTAAACCCAGGCAGGTAAAGTCGTTCACCATATCGCGCCTGTATGCCGACCCAACACTATGGAGTGAATTGGCAAATGGTAGCCGGCACGATAATGTCTATGTGCTAAAAGATGCTGTGTACGGGCATAAGGCCGGTAAAGGCTGGAAAAAATTCCTGTGCGAGATCATTAATGAAGACAATATTTGCAGGTCTCAACCCACACACACCATCTTCAAAAAAGATAAGCTTATTTATCACGGCTCTGATATGTCGGCCGCTATCATGGATAGTGTATTGCGCAGTAATTAAATGCTATTCCAGCACGCCCTCCTTTATCTCGTTCCACAAGGCGCGGTAGCAGGTAGCTGCATAGCTGCTGGGTGCAAAGGCTTCCAGCGGTGCATGGTGCACGCCCATCTTTTCTACATCCGACAGGTAGGGGATGTAGTATTCAAAAAAGCGCTTGTCTTTATGCAATTGCAGCATCACATCTTTGTGCATGTTCTTGCGTATATCCACCATCGTAAAGAAGCACATCAGTTTCTCTACATCGCCTTTCTCTTCAAAGTAATGTTTCACTATTTCGTACGTGCGTATAGACAGCGTAGTAGGTATCACCGGCATTAATACCGCATCCGATGCGAAGAAGATATTATCAGCCAGCGAAGAAAATCCCGGCGGGCAATCGATAAATACAAAATCATACGTATCCGCTACCGTCTTCAGCAGGTTGCGTATCTGCTTCTTCGAGCTTTTATCATCCAGTAATAAATCCAGCTTACGCGCACTCAGGTCGGCAGGTATAATATCCAGTCCCTCATATGGGGTAGCCATGATGGCTTCTTCCAGGTCCAGCGTATGTTCTATTATCTTCTTGGCCGTTACTTTTTCTTTGGGCTGCGCATTGTAGTAAAAGCTGGCAGCACCCTGCGGGTCCAGGTCCCATAGCAATACCTTATAGCCATCGCGTGCAGCCATATGTGCAAAGTTGACACAAGAGGCTGTTTTGCCCACACCACCCTTCAGGTTGTATAACGAAGTAATGAACATAACCGGTGCATTAGGTTGTATATAAAACTACATCTTTATGCGTATGATAACAATGGCTATAATCCGGTGTACAGAAAAGTAACACCGGGTTATCCCTATTTTTACACCTCTGTATGGATACTGCATTAGATTTTCACAAGATTATAGATGCCATAGAAACCCGTTATGGCAAGCTGGATGCGGCTTGTATAGATGCCATGCTAACCCGCCTGAAGCCGCTGCAGGCAGCTAGGGAAACACGACTGGTAAAGGAAGGGCAGTATGCGGATAAAACCTATTACATCATCAAAGGCTGTGTACGTGCTTTTTATATAAAAGATGGTAAGGAAATAACAGATTGGTTTGCTTTTGAGAATGAATTTGTTTGTTCTATTCACAGTTTTTTCAACCGGGTGCCCAGCCCGCATTTTATAGAAGTGCTGGAAGATAGCTGGCTGCTGGAAATAGACAGGGATGCTGCCGAAATGCTGAGCCGGGCTTACCACAGTTTTGAAACCTTGCAAAAAAACGTGGTGATACACACCCTGCTGAAACTGCAAAACAGGGTAGAGGGCTTATTGTTTGAAAATGCCCACAACCGGTATCAGCACCTGATAGCACAGCAGCCCGATATAACACAGCGCATACCGCTGATGCATATCGCTTCGCACCTGGGCATAACGCTGGAAACCCTTAGCCGTATACGCCATCCTAAATACGGAATTTGATGTATGTCAAATGCATTGTGGCAGGGCATAGTGAATTTTGCCCTGCAATATACATGCACCCATGGCACGCAAGAAAATATTAATAATCAATGGCCACCCCGATGCCCAAAGCTACAACCGCGCATTGACGGATGCATATGCAAGCGGCGCACAACAGGCAGGTGCCGATGTACAGATAATTCACATAGGGCAATTACAATTCAATCCTAACCTGCAATATGGCTACCGGCAGCGTACAGAGCTGGAGCCCGACCTGCTGGATGCACAACAGCAGATATTGCAAGCGCAGCATATCGTGTGGATACACCCGCTATGGTGGGGCAGCTACCCTGCTGTAATGAAGGGTTTTATAGACAGGGTTTTTCTCCCCGGTTTTGCTTTTAAGAAAAGAGAAAACTCGCTATGGTGGGATAAACTGCTAAAAGGTAAAACCGCCACTGTCATCTGCACGATGGACCAGCCGGCATGGTATTACCGGCTCATAAATGGTGGTGCTGGACTCAAAGCCCTCAAAAAACAGACACTGGAATTTTGCGGTATCAAGCCTGTAAAGACCATCTGTATAGGCCCCATCAGGCTATCGAAAGATAGCTACCGGCAGCGTTGGCTCACCCGTGTAGAAAAGTTGGGCAAGATGGAGGGGTAAACTACTCCTTATCCCTTTCCGGCTCCCTGCCGCCTATGTTGAATAAACGATAAGCCAGTGCCGTACCCACACCTTCCGCCTTGCTATACCCAAACGACTGGCGTGGTACAATGTATTTACCCGCTTTATCCATCACGTAGTATTCTATGCGCTTAGCTTTGCCTTCACCGCCATATACCACATAGGCATCGGGCGCATAACGGTTGCCTGCCGGGTTCCAGTTGATGTTGCATGCTTTTAGCCTCTCGGTAACTACCGCATCGTTCTTGCCGCCTATGTGCAGGTTCAGGCTCATCTTCAGCCCGCTGTTGGGCACCAGTTGCGGGTACAGGGCATACAGGCGATACATCCATTCGTTATACGCATTGTTATCCTTGCGTTGCATTGCGCATTGCGCCTGTGCCTGGTACACACGTGCTATCAGCAGCTTTTCATACTCGGCATCCATATTCGGGTCGCGCAGTATGCCATCCAGCGTTATGCGCGCTTCTTTATAGTTTTCCTGCTTCATTTGCAGCAGCGCTACAAACAGCTTGAAGTATTTGCGCACATACTTACGGTCGTCTTTCTGTGCCTCTTTCTTATAGCGCTCTAAAAAGAACTTCGTACTGAAATCTTTTATCAGGTACCACACCTCATCCCAGCTCACCGTGCTTTCGGTAGAAAACAGTTTGTATATCACCCTATCGCGCTCGGGGTTCATGGCAAACTGGTTGATGATGAGGAACTGCTGCACATATTTTTCAGACAACACCTGCCCCATCTTGCCCAACACCTTAGGGTTATACCACCAGTTGGCATTCTCAAAGCGCTGACGTTCTAGTGCAGCCTGCAGGCTCATTAGCTTTACTAATTGTATGCTGAAGTCGTAATGCGTTTGCCCCAGCGTGGTGCCTATATGCAGCTCTTTAAACTCAGATGCTTTCTTTATGTATCGGTTTGCTTCTGTCAATTGCCCGTCGTAGAAAAGACAACGTGCCAAAGCTATATTGTACCAGCCAAAACCCGGTGTAGAGCCATTGGCTTTTATCATATCCTTCATCAGCATATAGCCCTGCTTGGGTTGTGCCTTATACAGGTTGATGATGGATGTATAGTAGGCCCATTCCTTCAGGCGCTTGCTGGCCGCATCTTGTGTGATGGCTTCTTTATATTCTTTCTCCGCCTCGCGAAAATCGCCGCATATACTGCGGAAGGTAGCGTAGTTATTGTGCGGAAAAATACCGCTGTTGCGCATCTGGTTGTAGTAGTAGGCTGCAGAGTCTATCTTCAGCGCATAGCTATACAGCATCGATTTGTAGTGGTACACCGATAGTTTTTCCTGCTGCTCATATCCCGGCTGGTATATGGTAGCGTTTATCTTCTTATTGATGTTTATCCTGCGCAGCCCTGAGTCGAGATAGCGGTTGGCCAGCTTTTCATTTTCATCAATACTATTCTTCAGGAAGGGAAATTTACTGCTGGTATAAAAGCGGTTGCGGTGCACCGTCCACCCCAGGTAGTTGTAGGCATCCATATGGTAGTCGCGCTGAAAGTTCCATTTCAGCACCCGCCGCAGCAGGTCATATACCTTCTGTGTTTCTTCCGTGCTCGAGTAGCAGTCCATCAGCAGGTAGGCTATCATCGTATAGTCTATCTGCAGGCGGTACACGTATATATAGGTAGCCACATCGCCCGTGCGTGTAGCCAGTTGCTTGCGGTAGTCGCGCTCCATCAGGCGCAGTGCTTTTTCCAGCGGCACGGCAGCATTCCTGTAACCAATGTAGTCGGCCGCATGCTCATGCTTATAAGCACCCTCATACATCCATCCTACAAAGTAGGTGCTGTCTATCCTTTTAAATTCGCGGCTGCGGGGCAGGGCATCATCGCTAAACATATCCGATGCCATCCGCTTGGCATCTATCTCGTACCGCAATGCGGCATTCTTCGTATGTTCTATTGGCTGCGCCTGTGCGGCTACGGCCAGCACCATACAAGCCCACAGGCTTAGTATAGATATAAACCTGTGCTTGTCAAGTATGGCAAGGGTTATATCAGGCATATAGTTTCAGTTTCGCCAGTCTTTCTGCTTCTTTGTTAATGATGCTTTCCAGTGCTTTCAGTTTGCCTTCCTTGTTGCGGTATATCAGGCGGTGTTCCAGCACAGCGCGGGCTATGTCTTTCACATCGTCTTCTATCACAAAGGTGCGGCCCTTTACCAGTGCATAGGCGCGCAGGCATTTTATAAAGGCAATACCGCTACGGGTAGATGCACCCAGTGCTATATCCTGGTGGGCACGTGTGCCGCGCACCAGGTTGGTAACGGCTTTCAGTATCTCTTCGTGTATAAATACACCGGCAGCCTGTTTTTGCAGGTCCAGTATATCATTCAGGCTCAGTGTCTGCTCCAGCGATACCAGGTTCTGTGCTATCTCCACATATTCGCGGTAGATGTTCAGCTCGGTTTCTTCATCCACGTAGCCAAAGTATATTTTCATAAAGAACCTATCGAGCTGTGCAGCAGGCAGCGGGTAGGTACCTTCCATTTCCACCGGGTTTTGGGTAGCTATGGTAAAGAACATATTCTCCAGTTTCAGCGTGGTATCGCCTACTGTTATCTGGTGTTCGGCCATGGCTTCCAGCAGGGCGCTCTGCACTTTGGGCGATGCACGGTTTATCTCATCGGCCAGCAGTACGTTACAAAACAACGGCCCTTTCTTAAAGATGAATTCCTTAGCATTATCGTCAAAGATGTGCGTACCTATCAGGTCCATCGGTAACAGGTCTGGCGTAAACTGTATACGCTTAAAGATAACATGCTCACCCGCACGGCCACCACTGATGCATTGCGCCAGCGTGCGTGCCAGTACGGTCTTACCCGTGCCGGGGTTGTCTTCCATCAGTATATGGCCACCGGCCAGCAGGCAGGTCACCACCATTTCTACCTGGTGTTGCTTGCCGCGTATTACTTTTTCTATCTGTGCTATTAAACCCTGTATGGCTGTAGTTGCGTTCGATGATATCGGTTCAGAAACGGGTTCCATCATATAGTCCGTGCTTTATACAAGTTTACATATTTATGCGCTGCAAACCCGTGCCGCGCTGATAAATTTTTGTGAAAAGGATATTTTGATAATAAATCAGTTATGACACCTGGTGACCAATATGTATGTTATATTGGTCTTTTTTTGTAACTTTATAGCATGCGCGTCGTTACAGCCTACTGGAAAAAAAGGGGGACAGAACGGTTGGAGGTTTTTTCAAACCTGAAATTGTTTTGCGATATACATCCGCAGTTCAGCTACAATACGCTGAACAACTATCTTTCTAAAAGCAAGGTAGCTTTTGAAAATGATGAAGTACGGGTAGAGCGCAAGCCTGTTATCAATAAGCAGCCGTCAGCACCCGAAAGACAATTGTTTAAGATAGCCCCTGTTGCTACCCGGCAGAAAATGGGCGCTGCATCTGCTACCGACGACCTGCAATACTGGCTCACCAAAACACCTGGTGAAAGGATAGCAGCAGCCACATTCATCGTTCAGCAATCACTGCGCAAAGGGCAGCATATGGATAGGACTGTCTTTTCAAGAAAGAAACTGAAGCCATGATACTCGCGCAGGACTTTGAAGATTTTATAACACTGCTCAATAAGCACAAGGTGCAATACCTGGTAGTGGGCGGCTATGCCCTTGCCCTGCATGGAAAGCCCCGCCATACGGGCGACCTTGATATCTGGATAAACATTACCGACAAGAATGCAACGCGGGTATTAAAGTGTATAAAAGCATTTGGCTTCGGGATGCTGGGCTTTACAAAAGATGATTTCATGGAGCCGGGCTATGTAAACCAGATAGGTTTCCCGCCTCTGCGTATCGATATACTTACATCTATAGATGGCGTAGGCTTTGACGAAGCCTATGCTAATAAAATAATGGTGGTGGAAAACGATGTAACTATTCCTTTTATCAGCCTGCAGGAACTTATAAAGAATAAGAAAGCCACCGGCAGGCCACAAGACCTGCTGGATGTAAAACAACTACAGCAAATAAAGCCTAAAAGGAAAAAGTAACCCCCCGCTACTTACTCACCATCCTTACCACCGGCACCAGCATTTCTTCCAGCGATATACCGCCGTGCTGAAAGGTGTTGCGATAGTAATTCACATAATGGTTGTAGTTATTGGGGTAGCACAAAAACACATCCTCCTTCGCAAAGATGAAGGTAGAACTTACATTAGGCTTCGGCAGTGCAGCATCCTGCGGGTTGCGGAAGGCCAGCACATCTTTGGCCTCATACTGCAGGTTCTTACCATGCTTATAGCGCAGGTTGGTGGTGGTAGCCCTGTCGCCCACGCACTTGCTCGGCGTCTTTACCCGCACGGTGCCGTGGTCGGTGGTTACCATCACCTGTATGTTCTTATCGGCTATCTTCTTCAGCGCACGGTATAGCGGCGAGTGTTCAAACCAGCTCACCGTCAGCGACCGGTACGATACTTCATCGCCTGCCAGCTCTTTTAGCACTTCCATCTCTGTACGTGCGTGCGACAGCATATCTACAAAGTTGTACACGATAACCGTCAGGTCATTGTTCAGGCAGTTGTGAATATTATCTTCCAGTAGCTTGCCGTTCTCGTTATTCGTTATTTTGATGTACTGTGTTTTCAGGTGGTCCAGCTTCAGCTGTTTCATCTGGTAGCGGAGGAAGGTTTCTTCAAACAGGTTCTTACCCCCTTCCTCATCATCATTCTTCCACTCGTTCGGGAATTTCGCTTCTATATCTACCGGCAGCATACCTGCAAACAGTGCATTGCGTGCATATTGCGTAGCGGTAGGCAATATGCTGTAAAACATATCTTCTTCTACCGGGCGAAAGCTTTCCTGCATAATAGGCTGCAGCATCTTCCACTGGTCAAAGCGTAGGTTGTCTATCACTACCAGGAAGGTAGGCTTGCCTTGTTCCAGGTGCGGCGCTACTTTACGTTTAAACAGTTCGTGCGACAGCAGCGGTGCATCGGTAGCGGTTTTCTTCACCCAGTTCGCATAGTTTTTCGATACGAACTTGAAGAACTCCGTGTTTGCTTCCGACTTCTGGCTTTGCAGCACCTCCATCATCTCATCGCTATCGCTGCGTGCCATTTCCAGCTCCCAGTACACCAGTTTGCGATACAGCTCTTTCCATTCTTCATGATTGGGGTTTGAACTTAGCGCCATAAACAGGTTGCGGAAATCCTGCTGGTAGGCCGTAGTGGTCTTTTCGCTCACCAGCCGCTTCGTATCCATTATTTTTTTCAGCGACAGCAATACCTGGTTGGGGTTCACCGGCTTTATCAGGTAGTCGGTTATCTGCCCGCCTATGGCTTCTTCCATTATGTTCTCGGCCTCGTTCTTGGTCACCATTACCACCGGCAGGTTGGGGTGCATTTCTTTAATGCGAGCCAGTGTTTCCAGTCCTGTAAGGCCGGGCATGCTTTCATCCAGCATCACTACATCTACGGTTTTCTCCTTCAGCAGTTCCAGTGCATCGTGGCCGTTGCTGAGGGGGGTCACTTCGTAGCCTTTATTTTTCAGGAATAATATCTGCGATTTGAGGGAATCGATCTCATCATCCACCCATAGTATTTCACCCTGTATTGTATTCATATTGATAATGTGCTGTTTTGGAGGCTTACATGGCTAAATTACGTTTATCGATACTGCTATCCTATCTCTTTAACGCAAGTTTACCATCTTTGCACACCTATAACGAGATAATAACCACGCTATTGTTCTAAAAATTAATGCCAATGGATAATATAACGATACGCTACGCTACCGCTGCTGATTGCCCGCGTATGATGGAACTGGTGCACGAACTGGCGGTGTACGAGCGCGCACCCGAAGCCGTAACGGTAAGCCTGGAGCATTTTATAGAAAGTGGCTTTGGCGATAAGCCTGTATGGTGGGCATTGGTGGCGGAAGTGGATGGCACTGTGGTAGGGTTTGCACTCTACTATATACGCTACAGCACGTGGAAGGGGCAGCGTATGTACCTGGAAGATATACTGGTAACCGAGGCATGGCGCGGTAAAGGCATTGGCACCCTGTTGATGGATAAATTGATATTGATAGCTAAAGAAAAAGGCTACAGCGGCATGCTATGGCAGGTGCTCGACTGGAATGAACCCGCCATCAACTTCTACAAAAAATACAAAGCCAGCTTCGACCCCGAATGGGTGAATGTGAGTTTGGAAATTGGGGATTAGGAAGTGAGGGAATAAAGCCCCTTTAGGGGTTGGGGGTTAGTTGCATCCTTTTCAGGCGTTTAATACTTCTTATCATATTACCTACGCTAACCAATATCCATATACCCCAGAAACCCGCCATTTGAGGCTTGCCGGAATCAACCGACATGTAGATCATAAAGCACCAGAACAAAATGGAAAGGATGCTGAATATTATGTTGAAGCGGTTTCCGAATCTCGAAAAATAAACCGGGTCAGACAATTTTTTAAAGAAGTCCATAGGTGTGTAGTAAGGATTAATACATAAAGTATCCGCCCTTCAGCCATGATGGGCAGCGATAGGTTTTGAACTGGAAGGAGATATTGAACATGAAGGTCATGTACTGGTCTTTGGTGGCGCTATTGCCACGCTGTTTTCCCGGCCTGCCCAGCGGCTCGCCGCTCTTTTCCAGCGAACGGTCCTGCAGTATATACGCCGGCGATGGGTTGGAAGGATTCGGGTCAAACAGGGTACGGTCTACATACGTAGTGCTCACATCATCTATATAGTCCGATAATGTCAGCCTGTGGCTGATTTCAAACCCAAGGTTCACACCCGGGCGCAGCCAGTATTTCACACCCACCCCCAGCGGAAAGCAGATGTTGAAATTGCTGTAGATACGGTCGGCATAGCCAACAAACTGCCCCTCTGTGCCCATATCCTTCAGGTTATAGCGCACGCCATTATACTTGGTATAGGGGTTAAAATAAAACCCGCCTATACCACCCGTCAGGTAAGGTGTAAAGCGTGCTTTGTCTTCACCCGTCGTAAAACGGAAGAAGTTGAATTCTGCCTGCACAGATGCCTCTACTATATCACTCTGGAAGTTGAGGTTGCGTTTCTTATTGTAATAGTTGGAAGATAGTTTGTCGTCATACCCTATATGTGCATAGTTGGCCGAAAAGCGCACGGCTATGAACGGGTTGACGTGTATGCGGGTAAATACGCTACCCGCCTGGCGTATATATTTCAGCCCGTAGTTATCATTCAGGTCGCCAAAGTATTGTGCCCCGCCGATGCCAAAGCCATACTCCGTACCGGTAAAGAAGCTTTGCGCATGCAACTTTTCCGTGGCTGTACAGCATATTATCCATCCTATAAGGGCTACTATCTTTCGCATATTCTACCGAAGGTATAACTACAAATGTAAAAGTTTATTGTTTTGCGGCGGCCCTAATTGCGCCTGTCCACCCCCCAGTACAATTTCTGCCGGATAGTTTTCAGGAAATTATGCTCATCGGGCCGCACCAGCGATATGGTGAAGGCCTCTTTCTTTACCGCCAGCTGCACACCACTGGTAATGATCTCCGTCCGCGAATCCAGCGTACACAAAAACTGCTCCGTGCGCCCTTCCACTTCAAAAGATATCACATTGTCATCGGGCACCACCACGGGGCGGGTGTTCAGGTTGTGCGGGGCTACCGCTGTTATGATAAAGCTGGATGTCTGCGGAAATATCACCGGCCCGCCGCAACTCAGGGAATAACCAGTAGAGCCTGTAGGCGTTGCTACTATCAGCCCGTCGGCCCAGTAGGTGTTCAGAAATTCGCCATTCAGGTAGGTATGTATCTTTATCATCGATGAAGAATCCTTCCGGTGGATGGTAAATTCATTCAGTGCAAAAGGTACATCGCCAAACAAAGGCACGCTGCTGTCTATGTGCAGCAGGCTGCGCTTTTCCAGCGTATAAGAACCGCGTACCAGCGATAATATGGCTGCTTCCACTTCCTCTTCAGGTATGGCTGCCAGGAAACCCAGCCTGCCCAGGTTGATGCCTATCAGCGGTATATTGCTGCCGCCTACAAAGCATACCGTATCCAGCAGGGTGCCATCGCCCCCCAGGCTGAAGAGCATATCGGTATGAAAGGGCAGGTCGGCCTTGCCGGTAAACAGGCGCGGCGTAGCCTTCAGCTGTATATGCGGGGATATACGCTCATAAAAATCCTTATAGAACACCATTTGCATGGTATTCATTTCCAGTAGTTGTATGATGTGCTGCAGCGTGGGTATGTCCTGCGGCTCGAATGTGCGGTTGTAGAGTGCTACCAGCATGTCAGCAATTATTCGCTATTAATATGTAAATATAAACCTTTTTGCCCCAGGTGGTTCCATGTGTACTCCAGCCTGAATTTGAATTCGTAGGTAGAAACAAAGTCGAGGCCAAACCCACCCGAATACAATGGCCTGTTGTTCAGGAAACTATTGCCGGGTATGCTGTTGTGCACATAGCCCACATCGGCAAACACTTTGGGGTATATACGGAAGGGTATTACCGACAGGTAGCGAAATGGTAACCTGATGGTTTTATTGATAAGCTCATACTTCAGGTTGGTGCGCAATACGCCGTAGTGCGTACCGTCTATCACGTAGTATTCATAGCCGCGCACATATTCACTATTGCTACCCATAGCATACCTGAAGGCATAGGGCGGGTCTTTGGGCACACCCAGCCTGCCGCGCAATACCTCGGCAAAGTAAAATTTAGTACGCCCCAGTTTTTTAAAATAGCCCACCTCGCCCATTGCATAGCTCTGAAACCCAATGCCTTTAATACCGATGCGCGCACCGGCATAGCCCACTACTTTCCATCCCGTCATGGGGTAGTTCCAGTTGTCTACCCGGTTCAGGTCGTAGCGGTAGGTCAGCTCCATCAGTTGCAGGCTTCTGCTGCCATCTTTATAATAGTCGCGGTTCAGTTGTATGATGGTATCTTCCACTTTAAAATCGCGGTAGCGAAACTCCACGGTATGTTTATTGGCATAGGCGGGGCGCAATACATACAGTGCCGCTGCTTCAAACTGGCGGATGATGTATTTGCCCGGTTTCTTTACAAAGCGCAGTTTATTGCTGTCGGTGGTGTAAAAGGTTTCCTCATTCTGCGCAAAAAAGAAAGAGGCACCTAAGCCATGCTGCTGGTTCTTGTCTATATAAGGCTTAAAATATTCCAGCCCGAATTTTTGGGTATAGCCCACCTGCACGGTAGCGCTCAGTTGCTCCATATTCCCGCGAAAGTTGCGGTGTTTCAGCATCACGCCCAGGTTGGCACGGCGTATATCACGGTTTTGCTCATTCCACCATACGTTGAAGTTGCGGTCGGCCAGCTTCAGGGTAAATTCGGGTATGATAAACCACTGCTCCCGCACTTTTATCACCCAGTCTATAGTGCTGTCGTTCACTACCTGTGTCAGGAATATCACTTCTGAAAAAAGGGTAAGGTTCAGCAGCCTTTTTTTATTGATATCTATAAGGGTTTCAAGGTCTTGCTTCTGCAGCGAGTCGTTTTCGCCGATGCTCATTTCGCGCAGCAGCACTCCTTTTTTCGTTTTCTTATTACCCTCAAATATGATGTGGCGCAGCCATACCTTGTCTGCCAGGCGCTGCCTGCTGCTATCGGGCACGGCTTTTTGCGCATAAGCGCTTGTAGCTGCCGCTATTAGCCATATATACAACAGGAGGTAATGCTTCATTTTGAAAAACGCTGCAAGATACTATTATGCCTGCGCATGCCATATGCAGGAATGAATAAATATTGTGCCCTAACCTTTACGGCCGGGGTATGGTCTTATAGAATAGTCCCATATCTCGTAACTTTAAAAGCACCCGAGCGTTTTTAGATATTATGACCAAACGTATTTCCCTTGCTATTATTACAGGCCTCTTTAGCATGCTTGCTATCAATGCATGTAAGCATGACCCTTATGTAAACCCAGCTGACCAGATCTATGGTGGTTTTCCCGATGCTGTAGGTAAAATAATGATCAACCGCTGTGCTACCGCCGGTTGTCACAATGCAGCTACACGCCAGGCAGGATTGCTACTGGATAGTTGGGAGCACCTTTTTGAGGGTGGGGTGAGCGGTGCGGCTGTTATTGCCTACAATCCTGAGCTGAGCCCGTTATTATATTTCATCAATATAGACAGTAGCTTAGGTGCCGTAGCAATACCAACGATGCCCGATGATAGTACTACGTTGAGCAAAGAGGAGTACCTGGCCGTGCGCGACTGGGTAGCAGCAGGGGCACCTAATAGAGATGGTAAGATACCCTTCAGCGATAATGCCGATACAAGACAGAAGATATACCTCACCATGCAGGGCTGCGACCTGCTGGGCGTGATAGATGCCCAAAGCATGCAGGTGATGCGCTACCTGAAAGTGGGCGACCCGGCCGTGCCACAAAACTTACCACACTGTGTACGCGTATCGCCCGATGGCAAATATGCTTATGTAAGTGCGCTGAACAGCAAATATGTGCAGCGCATAAACACCGCTACCGATAAGATAGAAACATCGCTGCGCCTGCCTGATAACGGCAATACGGCATGGAACTTATTATACATCACGCCCGATAACAATGAACTGATAGTAAGCAACTGGATAGAGAACGGCTATATATCGTGGGTAAATGCGAAAGACATGCAGCCGCTGGACCCTATACCCTTCCAGTTGAAAACACCACACGGCATCACCAGCAATGCCACGGGCGATACCCTTTTTGTAACGGCAGAGAAATACAATGCAGTATATAAAATAGTACCGGGCCGTAATGGTGCCCTGCCTTTCCTGGATACGATATCTATTGTAACAGGACAGGCCCCTAAGTTTAACGACAGCAGCAGTGCACCACAGCCGCATGAAATAATGATGGTGCCCGATTTCTCCAAATACCTGCTTACCTGCCAGCGCAGCAATGAGGTAAGGGTGCTGGATGCCTTTACCGATCAGGTATTGGCCGTGATACCTACCGGCACCTTTCCGCAGGAAATAGCTATTTCTAAAACACAGCCATACGCTTTTATCACCTGTATGGAAGATGTGAATGGCATTGGCAAAGGCTGCGTAGAGGTTATCAACTATAAGACCCTGCAAAAAGTAAGGACCATAAGGAATGCCAGGTTCTCCAAGCCGCATGGTATAGCCGTAGATGATAAGAATGGACTTGTGTATGTAGCCAGCAGCAATATAGGTGGCCCCAACCCTCACCATCCGCCACCGCAAAGCTGCGGCTCGCAACCCAATGGTACGTACCATGTGTATGACCTGAATACATTGGAACCGGTAAACGGCCGCTCTTATATAGTGAGCCCGGCGCCCTATTCTGCCGATGTAAGGTTTAAATAGAACGCGTTAGCTTTGCAGTATGCTTACTGTATCATTGCACGGGGTGAAGGTAGTAGCACCCATAGGGTTGTATCCGCAGGAAAAAATAATGCCTAATACCTTTGAGGTAGATGTAGATGTATGGGTACATACAGAGCCCGGCGAGCCATGGCCGTTTGTAGACTATGCCGTTATCAATGATGTGATACTCAGCGTCTTCACCCCCGATGTGCAGCTGTTGGAAGAACTGGCGCAACATATACACCACCGCATAAAACTACAGTTTGAAGATATGGTGCAGAAGATAAAGGTATGTGTGCGCAAGCTGCATCCACCCTTCAGCAATGAAGTAGCCTGCTCGCAGGTGTGCTGGGAGGGATAAGGTTTTGTTATAAGTTTGTCACATTGTTGTACTTCTTTTGCGCATATTTTGCAAACAGCTATCTTTAGTCAAACTTATACCTTATGAAACCTATTTTAACACTATTATTTGCATCGGTGTGTGCATTCCAGTCCTCAGCACAAACATCTGTCAGCGGTGCTATCTTATCAAATACAACATGGACCAAGGCAGGCAGCCCGTATGTCGTAACAGGCGACATAGCTGTAGACACAGCAGTTACCCTAACCATAGAGCCGGGAACCACTGTGAAATTCGATGGGTATAATGTATTGTATATCGATGGGAAACTGGTAGCCGAAGGCACTCCCCAAGAGAATATCCGCTTCCTTTCCAGCAAAATGAATACATCGCCAGATACCTGGCGCGGCATCAGCTTTAGGTTGAAGTCAAAACCTGATACCAGTATAATCAGGTACTGTGAGTTTAACAATGCAGTAAATGCTGTTTTTATAGAAGGGCCGGTTGTTTATGTTGAACATAACTTGTTCAAAAACTGTGAAGCCGGCTTAAGATACTCTAAGATTTGGGAACCGGAAAGCCAGAGGAGGTATTCATTCATTACCAATAATACTTTTGAAGATAATACTTATGGCATAGATGATTTCTACGAATTCGGTGGTCAGATAACAGGTAATACTTTCACCGGTAATGAATATGGCATCAGGATAGACGGCTTCTGCGCTGCTACCATTGCTGGTAATACGCTAAGAAATAATACCAATGGCTTGTATTATAATGGCCCTGTAGGCATCATGCCCGGAACATACAATAACATCATTACAGGTAGTAAAAGATATGGCTTGTATGTTACGGGACGTAACGTAAATCTTATTGACGATATCGCTGGCAACGAGATAACGTATAATAAAGTTGGTGTACTGATTACCGGTGTAAATGGTAACATGGTTAAGAATAGCATTTCGCACAACGATACGGGTATGATTTTTCGTGGCGGCGACTTAAAGATTGAGAACAATTGCATTGAGAATAATAGTAAGCTTGGTTTTATATATACACCCTACACCGATTATAATGTATCTAACAATTACTGGGGCACAACAGATTCAGCAACTATAACGGGTGCCATATATGATTTTCATGATAACCTTACTGCAGGTAGGGTAACTTTCTGGCCATATCTTACAGCACAGCACGCAAGTTGTAAGAATACCACTGTTGGTGTACAGCAAGTGAATGCACAGCCAGGCAATATGATAAAGGTATTTCCTAACCCTGTTTCAGACCAGCTAAATATATTTGTTGGTAGTGGCAATACGGGCAATGTTGCCATTAGTACAGTTACTGGTGCTGTTGTTTATAGCGCAGAAAATGTTACCGGCACAATATCGATTAATACTGCTACATGGCAGGCTGGTATTTACATTGTAAAATATACAAGTATAGCAGGAAAGACCAGTTATCACAAAATAGTACATCAATAGTAGATAGTAACAAAGGGCTGCAATTGCAGCCCTTTTATCTTTTATGCGTTCAGCAGGTTTTCTATTGCTGTATCGTATGCGTGTTTCCAGTCTTTTATATAGCCCCAGTCTTCGCTGTCTATCTTGATGTTGCCATCGGCTTTTACCGTGCCTATTTTGCTGTAAGGATGGCTGCCCAGTGCTGCTTCAAATGCAGCCACCTTATCGGTGCTAACGCTTACTACTACACGGCTCTGCGC
The DNA here is from genome assembly GCA_902168085.1 of uncultured Bacteroides sp. Taxonomy (GTDB): domain Bacteria; phylum Bacteroidota; class Bacteroidia; order Chitinophagales; family Chitinophagaceae; genus Polluticoccus. The sequence goes on along the minus strand of CABHOP010000060.1, from coordinate 5,059 downwards.
CTCGCCATACAGGAAGGCATCTTTGCGTATGTTAGCATCTGTAGCCACTTCAAAGCCCATATTCTTTTGCATAGCGCTTTCTACCAGTGCTACGAAAAGGCCACCTTCAGCCGTATCGTGCGCGCTGTTTACCAGCTTTTCGCGTACCACTTTCAGTACTACATCCTGCAGGGCTGCCTCCTCTTCCAGGTCGAAGTGGGGAGCAGGGCTATGGGTAACACCCAGTACATTATATACATACTCAGAGCAATTGATATCGTTACGGTTTTCACCTATCACGTATATCGCATCGCCATCGTTCTTGAAGTACATGGTCATCTTCTGGTCCAGGTTGTCCAGCACGCCCACCATACCTATGGTAGGTGTAGGATATACCGGGCCATCATCGCTGCTTTGGTTGTAGAAGCTAACATTACCACCTGTAACCGGTGTGCCCAGCTTGCGGCAGGCATCGCCCATACCCTTTATAGCATATACAAACTGGTAGTACACTTCTTTATTATAAGGGTTACCAAAGTTCAGGCAGTTGGTAATAGCTACCGGCAGGCCACCGCTACATACGATGTTGCGCGCCGCTTCGCTCACCGCCATCATACCACCCTTGTAAGGATCGGCAAATACATAGCGGCTGTTGCAGTCGGTCGTCATAGCAATGCCCTTAGGGCTGCCGTGTACGCGTGCTACGGCAGCATCGCTCGGCTCGTTGGTTTGGGTATTGCCCGTACCTACCATGCTATCGTACTGCTCATATACCCAGCGTTTGCTGGCAATGGTGGGCAGTTTCACCAGTTCCATACCTACTGCTATCAGGTCGGTTGGAACAGCTACGCTATCGGGGTTGAAAGCTTTTATCTGCTCGAAATACTTAGGTTCTTCGTACTTGCGGGTATATACCGGAGCACCGCCACCCAACACCAGGCTAAAGGCAGGCACATCGGCCACCAGCTCGCCATTCATGTAGTATTTCAGGTTCTTATCTTCTGTTACCTCGCCTATCTGCACGCAGTGGATATCCCATTTATCGAATATCTTCTGCACCTCGGCCTCGCGGCCTTTCTTCACTACTATCAGCATGCGCTCCTGGCTTTCGCTCAGCAGCATTTCCCAAGGTTGCATATTGTGCTGGCGGGTAGGTACTTTATCCAGGTGGATGATCATACCGTGTTCGCCTTTGGCGCTCATCTCGCTGCAAGAGCAGGTGATGCCCGCAGCGCCCATATCCTGCATACCTATCAGCGCACCGGTAGGTATTACTTCCAGGCAGGCTTCCAGTAGTTTCTTCTCTTCAAACGGATCGCCCACCTGTACTGCAGGCAGGTCGTTCACGCTGTCTTCACTGATATCTGCCGATGCGAAGGATGCACCGCCGATACCGTCTTTACCCGTGGCCGCACCTACTATGAATACGCTGTTGCCGGCGCCATAAGAGGTAGCCGATACGGTCTCGCCCGCCTTTACGATACCTACGCTCATGGCATTTACCAGCGGATTGGTCTGGTAGCAGCTATCAAAGTATATTTCGCCCGCTACGGTAGGTACACCAAAGCAGTTGCCATAGTGGCCAATGCCTTTTACCACGCCCTTCAGCAGCCATTTTGTTTTAGGGTTGTCCAAACGGCCAAAACGCAGCGAGTTGAGCGATGCGATAGGACGTGCGCCCATCGTAAAGATATCGCGGTGGATGCCACCTACGCCGGTTGCCGCACCCTGGAAAGGCTCGATAGCCGATGGGTGGTTGTGCGACTCTATCTTGAACACGCAGCCCAGGCCATCGCCTATATCTACCAGCCCGGCATTTTCTTCACCGGCCTTTACCAGCAGGCGTTCGCCATCGCGGGGCAGGGTTTTCAGCTGTGTGATACTGTTTTTATAACTGCAGTGCTCGCTCCACATTACGGAGTACATGGCAGTTTCGTTGAAATTGGGGGTACGCCCCAGTATCTGTTTTATCTGTTCAAATTCTTCTTCGCGAAGGCCTAGTTTGACCGCTTGTTCGAGAGTAGCTTCCTGCATATTTGGATTTGAAAGCGCAAAGGTAGTTAAAAGTCTTAAGTCGTAAGTTTTCAGTCTTAAGTGTGGTTTTGCGCTTCTTCCTCTCGCTTCGTGGGTGTCCGTTTCGGGTTTCTCCTACATCTCGTAGTTGTTCTTTTTTGCTTCTCCAAAAAAGAACCAAAAAAGGAGCCCGACAATCAATCACAGGGTGATTGTCGGTGGCTGCCGATGGGGCCGGGTGCTACTGTTGTGCCGGGCTGCGGAATGCCGATGGCTTTCCTTACGGTGATTGGCGGAACCTTGGTTCTTTGCGGTTGCTGGGTAACCTTACTGTTTACCATTATTATGTTGGGTTGGGTCTCATGGTTTCTTTAGCTTTTAGGATTTAGAGTTTCGGTTTTAGGGTTTCTTCTTTAGGATTTAGGATTTCGATATTCGGATTTATGATTTCTATATGTGTTGATAGTTATTGATAGTTATTGATAGTTATTGATAGTTTTCGAGGTGTTTTTGGGTGTTTTGTTCCAGGTGGGTGTCTAACTGTATGGCTTTCAATACTTGTGAGATGGTGGGTTGTTTCCGGAATGGTTCCGGGTTGTTTCCGGCGGGTGGAAATGGCTGGTTTTGGAACAATGCGGTGCGGATGATGGAACCTAAAGCGGCGCGCTTGTGGAGGGTATCGGTTAGTTGGAAATGGTATAGCTCTTGCAGGTGCAGGGTGGCCTGCTCTTGAGCGGACTGCATGGCGGCTGCGATACGTGCTGCGATGTGTGGCTTTGCCAACAGGCGGCAGGCATTGTTATATGCGGCTGCGGGTGATGATTGCGGATAGGCTACCAGGTATGCCTGCTGACGATTGCCATGGGCTATCATCTGGGTGATAAAGGTTTCGTGGCGAAGGTTCATTTGCGATAGGTTTTACTATAGCAAATTTACGTAAATTTAAAATTTACTATCAACAAAAATATCCCGTGTTAAACCATTCAACAATCCTTCGAAAACATCGTGCAATGATCGCCCACCAGATAAATCATATATAAGACGTTTTATGTAAAATCTACAATAAATTCCCCTTCGAGGGTTATACAATCCTGCATATTGCCATTTTGCATCACTTGACATGTGTTGGAGGGCTATATAAATAAGCAGTTGTTTTAAATCTGTAGATCGAAAATTTCTGTTGACAGTTTTTATTTCGAATAATGTATCATCTATTAACAAATCAGCTTTTATCTCTGGAATTATACCATACCCTATAAGACGTGGTTTAAATTGACATGAGTTTTTCTTTATTCTATTGATAAATTCTATGATATTAAATGCAATAAGTTTTGCTTCATTCTTTTCAGTTTCACTTAATGATAGCTCTAATTCGGGGAATTCTCTATTAATGCTTTTAGCTGTATCCTTTAAGAGACTATATATATATTGGTTATCCGCTGTAATTGTTTCAAACGACTTGTTTTCATTAAATATTATTTCAGAAGCATTGAAAGCAAACTCAGAAATCAAGTCATATCTAATGTTAGCATTTTCTGAAAATGCAACTTCAGATTGATTCACAGTATATACATGACCTTCGTTTAGGACTCTAATAAAGTTGGTTGTAAGAAATGGTAAATGCTCTTTCCAAACAGCTGAGAACTTTTCGGCAATTAATCTTTCAGAGATCATACAAGTAGGTTTTTCTTTGTGGATGTTCGAACTGAACACCAGTCTCGGATTAAGGTTTCTTCTCTACTAAATATTTTTTTATTGTGCTGCCTCCAGTGGTTGCCTTCATCACCTAGAAAAAAAGAAGCATAAATAAATGCACGCCTTTCCCACGTTGTCATTGTTGTAAAGTGAAACTTAATACCTACTAGCCAATAGTCACACCCCCAATTAGCCATTGCCACAATTATTTGACGTTTCAATAAATGGTTTGCGGTATCATAGAGACTGACAAATAGCTCTTCTTTTCGCTCAGAATGGCGAACAGATAAAACCTGTACTATATAATTCAGGTTGATGTCAATCTTTGCCAAATAATTATCCTTTGTAATCAGATCAAGTAATAAGTCATCAACAATGTTTTGTCCCTCCAATGGCAAATCATCATATATTGACCTTATAGCTCGCATTATGGTTGTAAAGACAGGAGAAAGACTCATCAGGTTGTCAAAGTCTAATAGGATTCTTACAGCCTGTACCTGCTTTTCCTTGCTCAATGCCTTTATAGCATTTATAGCTTGTTTTGATACAGTTTGATCGATTTTCGATTTACCTACTTCCTTTGATAGTATACCTATTATATCGATTGTATTTACTGCGCCTTTAAGGGCTTCATAGTCTTCAACAGCTGTTGGGGAATACGGGTCAAACCTGATTGAAATATTCAATAATCTCTGTTCATCTGAAGAGTCAGGAGAAGATTTAGGATCTAAAAACTCATGTATTTCTTGAAACTCTTGAGTTGTAATTATTTTTGTTTTGCTTTTTTGTAAACTCAACTGATCTTGCGCTAAGGTTTCTGAAAGAAATACAAGCACTTTATAACATTCTGCTTCGGTATTACAAAATATCGTGTAATCATCTGCATATCTACAAAAATTGATCTTTCTACTTTTTAAGTTAAAATCTGAATGATTTAAAGATAGTTCTGCAAGTATTCTAGATGCGGGTCCCCCAACTGGTAGGCCATATGATATAGTGCCTGAAAATGCGTTTAATAGTTTTAATATTCTACTTGGGATATCTGATTTTTCACCTGCTACTCTTTTTAATGCATTTTCAAGCTTGTGATGATTAATGCGTGGATAAAAGTTCGAGATATCTGTCTGTAAGACATATTTAAAGCTTGAAGATATCTCTACACACTTCATCTTGTAGTTCATCCAAGTAGTATCGCCAAAAAGTGAATTTTTATCATTATCCCATTTGTATCTATAAGAGAAAACTCGCTCTTCAGATAATGGTATCCTTTTTAGTTCGATTTTTTCAGCTATTGATATTATTAATCCTAAAAAATATGCATTCCAAAACCTGTCTCTTATACACATCTGACGCTGCCGACGATCTACTCTGT
>CABHOP010000059.1 GCA_902168085.1 uncultured Bacteroides sp. | reverse complement strand
AGCAGGTATTTGGGCGACAAGCTGAGGTCGGAGTGGCGCCAGGCGTAGTGGTATTCAAACAGGTGATTGGATATAATATAGAACAGGGCAATGAAAATGCCGGCAATAGCAGCGCTGTGTATTACAAAGCTATTGCGGCCGAAGAGTAGCCAGGTGCGGCTGCTGCGCGCATCGGTAGCTTCGGTTTGTGCAGAACGCCAATAGCTGATAGCACTGAACAGGGCCGTAACAAAGGCCGTGATTGCAAAAAAATGGCCGAGTTTCCCCGGCAATAAATGTTCACCTATGAATTGAGCCTGGTCCAAAATCGTTAATTAGTTGACTTGTTGATTAGTTGATTGGTTGAACGGGGTTTGTAATGTGGAATGGGGAGGGTATGAACGAATACTAATTCCGAATACCCAATCCCAGGTTCCTGATAGTTAGCTGGCATTGCCGATAGCTACCTGGTCGTTTTTATATTTTGACGGGCATTTCATTTGTATCTTATTACAACGGAAATGGCCTTCTTCCATATAACCGGTCATTACTATCTGTTCAGATTTTTCGATGTCGGTAGGTTTGGCACCATTGAAAACCACCTTGCTGACATTGCCGGCCTTATCTTTTACATAAAAAGAGAAGTGGTTGGGGTCTTTCACGGGGTCGTAATCGAGCGCCTTATCTTTTTCAAGGTAGCCGATAACATGGTATTGCTTACCGGGTTCTTTTGCAGCAGAAGCAAATGTTTCGTAAGTGCTGAAATCGCCAAACATGCTGACGATGATACATACGGCAGCAGCTACTAAAACGAGTAATACGATATGTGTCCTTTTCATAAAACCGACTTTCCACTATTACCACATGGGACACAAGAGCAAGAATTGAAGCCCAACTGTCACCGGCTGGTAATATTTGGTATACAAAGGTACGGCTAAAAAGAACAAGAAAGCCGATTGCGGTTGTATAAAGATTAATTCTATAACGGGTGGTTAATTCTGTGGAAACATGGTGAGATAAATGATATAAACGCTAATTTTGCGGCTCGAAATTTTTAAGCTCATGACAGACCTTTCGCAGTTTGACCCGAACTCTGTAGGATTGAAATCCAACAACATATTCGGACTGCCCTTTAAACAGGAAGATGCGGCGCTGGTATTGCTGCCCGTACCCTGGGAAGTGACCATCTCTTACCGCGACGGGACATCGCGCGGGCCGGAGAACATCTACGACGCATCGATGCAGATAGACCTGTATGACCCGGATGTGGTAGATGGCTGGAAGAAAGGCTTCTACATGATGCCGGTAGATAAGAACATCAAAAAGAAGAGCGATTTTCTGCGCCAGTGCGCAGAGCTCATCATATCTCACCTGGTAGATGGTGGCGTAGTAGCAGAAAATGAGCAACTATCGGGCAAGCTGGCCGAAGTGAACCGTGGCGGCGAGCTGCTATATAACTGGGTGAAGGAAATGACCGGTAACCTGCTGAAAGATGGCAAGAAAGTGGGCCTGATAGGTGGCGACCACAGCACACCGCTGGGTTTCATCAAAGCCCTTTCAGAGATGCACAGCGATTTTGGCGTGCTGCAGATAGATGCCCATGCCGACCTGCGCGAAGCTTATGAAGGCTTTACGTATTCGCACGCCTCAATTATGTATAATGTGCTGAAAGATATACCTCAGGTGAGCAAACTGGTGCAAGTGGGCATACGCGACTATTGTGATGAAGAGCTGATGCTGATACGCCAGAACCCCGACCGCATCTCTACCTTCTTTGACAAAGACATAAAAGAACAACAATTTGAAGGCAGTACCTGGAAGCAGATATGCGACCAGATAGTGAACGAGCTGCCGCAGAAAGTGTACATCAGCTTTGATATAGACGGGCTGGACCCCAAGCTGTGCCCGAATACGGGTACGCCGGTACCGGGTGGCTTTGAAGTAGAGCAGGTGCTGTACCTGTTTAAGCAAGTGCACAAGAGTGGCCGGGAACTGATAGGCTTTGACCTGAACGAAGTATCGTGTGGGGAGCATAGCCAGGATGGTATAGACAGCATAGTAGGTGCCCGCGTACTGTATAAACTATGCAACTATATGGTAGCTGAATAAGGCTGTTGTATATTACACCATTATTTATACGCCTAAATATGAAAGATATGAGCCTGCAAACGATTGTGATATTATTGCTGATAGGATTTGCTGCCGGCATACTCAGCAGTATGGTAGGCATAGGCGGCGGTGTGGTGATAGTGCCGGCATTGGTGCTGGCACTGGGTATGAGCCAGAAGCTGGCGCAGGGCACATCGCTGGCGCTGATGCTGCCGCCCATAGGCGTGCTGGCAGTGATGAACTATTATAAGCAAGGATATGTGGACCTGAAAGTAGCAGGCATTATTTGTACCACCTTTATATTAGGCGGCTATGTGGGGAGCAAGATAGTGCTGGGTTTGGAACCATCGTTAATTAAAAAAATATTCGCGGTATTCATGATATTGATAGCCGTGAAATACCTGTTTTTTGACAAATAAAATTTATGGCACGCACAAAGATCAAGGACATCCTTAACAG
>CABHOP010000058.1 GCA_902168085.1 uncultured Bacteroides sp. | reverse complement strand
ACCGGCCGTGGTGTGCATGAGCTGTGCGGTGTGATGGACCGTATCGATATCATTACAGGTACATTGGGTAAAGCATTAGGTGGTGCATCGGGTGGTTTTACAAGCGGCAGGAAAGAGATTATAGAGATACTGCGCCAGCGCAGCCGTCCTTACCTGTTTTCCAACACCGTAGCGCCGGCTGTGGTAGGTGCTTCTATAGCCGTGCTGGATATGCTGAGTGAAACAACCGCCCTTCGCGATAAGCTGGAAGAAAATACCCTATACTTCCGCAGTAAGATAACGGAAGCAGGTTTTGACATAAAAGAGGGTACACACCCTATAGCACCGGTAATGCTGTATGACCCGGTACTGGCGCAGAAATTTGCAGCCCGCATGCTGGAAGAAGGCATCTATGTGATAGGTTTCTTCTACCCTGTAGTGCCGAAAGGTAAAGACCGCATACGTGTACAGATATCTGCCGGCCACGAGCGCCATCACTTAGACCAGGCTATCGCTGCCTTTATAAAAGTGGGCAAAGAGCTGGGTGTGCTGAAAGAGCAGGTAGCGTAACGTTATTATATAATAGTTTAAAAGAAGAAGGGTAGCACTGCGCTACCCTTCTTCTTTTTCATCTTCGTCAAAATATAAATTACCGACAGCGTAAAAGTCAAAATCCACAGCAACATTCAACTCTGCTAATCTCTTAAGAATGTGAGGTTTTAAGTGTATGCCTCCGATGTGAGAATTGAAATTGTGAACATCTGTTGTTGTGATAATATAAGCATCCGTGGCATTATTAAGCAAATTACGGATACCCTCTTTATCAGTATCCAGGTAATCCAAAAGGTTACACAGTTTATTTCCAGATTGTCCGGGTCTTTATAGGGCTGAAATGCGATTTTGGTTACCCTTTTGCCGCGATATTTAGCTTGCGGGTCCTTATCCCATCCCCAATTGGGTTTAAGTTTGGTTAACGCACTTAAAGCATCATATGTAAGGTCTGTAGATTCTGCTACAAAAGATACCTGTACAAAACTTTCTGAGTAAGACCACCGTACCTCCTTTTTTCCCATATCCACAGATATAGCAAAAAAGAATTGTTCATCATGTACCTTAAAGTATACAACGGCAATACCATCTTCCAGGATGCGTACATGCTCTATAGTCGGGATGCCATCTTGTATGGCTACCCGGTGTATATCAAGAAACTGTTGGGTGTAGCCAAGCGTTTTCTGTGATAATTCTGTTACTGCAATAGCAATAATTTCTTCTTTGGTGATAGCAGGCATATCTTATTCTACCCCTTTGTTTATATAGTCTATCAATTCTATTACGTCCTTATCCGTAAGGTGCGGCATGGGGGTCATGATGGTTTTGTTCCATTTTTCATAGATATCTATGGCACGCGGGTCGCCCATATTGATGGCCTCTTGTGAGTTTTTAATAAAGCGCGTGATGCGTGCCGTATCATTATTCCAACGGCTCATGGCACCTTCCAGCTTGGGGCCTACCTGGTCGCGGTGCAGGCTGTGGCATTGTACGCAGTTGGCAGCAAATATGGCCTTACCCTTCGTCATGCCCGGGTGTACCGTTTCCGGTTCGTTTTGTTCGGTAGTTGGTTCGCTGCCACCGCAGGCCGAAAGTAATGCACTGAGCAGTATAACACCGGTATATTTATATGCAGACATGATGGTGAAAAAAATTGACTGGTGCAAAATTACAAAGCCGCAGTATAACCGCGGCTTTGTGTATGAATAAACTTATTTGCTAAGTGAAGAAACGCTGTGGAACAACCTGCCCCAGCGCAGCTTAAAGAGGCTTTCTCTATGGCTCAGCCATACAAACGATGCCTTGCCTACTACGTGGTCCATAGGCACAAAACCCCAGTAGCGCGAATCGAGCGAATTGTGGCGGTTGTCACCCATCATCCAGTAGTAATCCATTTTGAAAGTATAGGAAGTAGCAGGCGTACCATTAATAATGAACTGGCCATTGCGTTCTTCCAGCTTATTGCCTTCGTAGTTGGCAATGATGCGGCGATACAGTGCTATGTTTTGTGGTGTCAGCGTAACGCTGGTGCCTTTTGCGGGTATCGCTATCGGGCCAAAGTTGTCAACATTCCATTTAAAGTTAGTCGTGTCTTGCGGGAAGGTCCACTCGCCTGCCGCTTGCGGTATGTAGCCGGGGCGCTGTGTGTAAGGTGCTACAGATAGTACGCCCGGAACCTTGCGCAGTTTTTCTGCATCCTCATTTTCCAGCTGATACAGGTAGGTGTTTTTATCTACCATCGGGGCTTGCTCTATATCATTTTCTTCAAAAAACTCTTCCGGTATAAAGCGGCCATCGGTACGCACTACATGGGTGATCTTAGCATGCGGGAATATCTGGCCCTGTTGGCCGTTTACAAATACGATACCATTGCGTATCTCTATCTTATCGCCCGGTATGCCTATGCAACGTTTGATGTAGTTTTCCTTTTTATCTACCGGCCGCGTGATGATGGTATTAGCACCCGCTATCATATCGCGGCCATACATGCGGCATAGCTGGTAGTAATCCTGGTCGGGCGCTTCTGCCACTACAGTATCACCATTCGGGAAGTTGAATACTACAACATCATAGCGCTGCACCTTTCCAAAGCCGGGCCAGCGGCGGTATTTCCACTGCACGGCATCGGTATATGATTTGCCACCTACCAGCGGCATGGTATTATGTACCAGCGGTACAGCAACCGGTGTCATAGGTATGCGCGGGCCATAGGCCATTTTACTTACAAAGAGGTAATCGTTTACCAGCAAGCTACCTTCCATAGACCCGGTGGGTATGGTGTAAGCTTCGATAAAAAGAGTACGGATGATAGTGGCAGCTACTACTGCAAAGACCAGGGCATCTACCCATTCACGCCAAACGGGTTTCTTTTTCTTGTTGGGGTCTTTCTTTTTCCAGAATGCTAATCGCATGAGGTTTTAAATATATGAGCACCAAAAGTAACAACTTCCACTACATTTTGAGATAGACGGGATAAGTCTTTATGAAATATTTACGATAAGATTTTTTAACGCGTATATGTGTGATTTTTTGCGTGTTTTTGATACAGAGCCAGGGTGATTGTGGTCATATTATAAGATACCGTATTGTTTAAGGCTTCGGATAGTGCCTCTATTAGTTTATTTTTGTCTGAAACCAAGAGAAGATTACATGGCTCGTTCAGTAACTATATTAGGTGCAGGATTGGTTGGCTCCCTGTTAGCCATCATACTGCGCAAGCGCGGATATGAAGTGACGATATACGAACGTCGTCCGGATATGCGGGTAAGTACCATAGCCGCCGGCCGCTCTATCAACCTGGCTATGAGTGCCCGTGGCTGGAAGGCGCTGGACCTTGCCGGCCTGCGCAGCGAAATGGAAGCATTGGCAATACCCATGTATGGCCGCTTTCTGCACCAGGCCGATGGCACTGCAGCATCGCAGGCATATGGAAAGAATAATGAAGCGATATATAGTGTGAGCCGTGGCGAGCTGAATAAAAAGCTGATGACGCTGGCCGAACAGGAAGGCGCTACCATACACTTCGACCACCGTTGTGTACATGTAGATGTGGCAGATAATACCTTGTATTTCGAATTGCCAGATGGCAAGAAAATAACCAAGCAGGCTGACTTGCTGTTTGGTGCCGACGGTGCTTTTTCTGCACTGCGCAAAAGCTATACGGCACTGGATAGGGTAAATGCATCGCAACACTACCTGGAGCATGGCTATAAAGAGCTGTGCATACCACCCGATCTGGCAGGCAACCTGCGCATGGAAAAGAATGCCCTGCATATATGGCCGCGCCGCAACTTTATGATGATAGCGCTGCCCAATACAGATGGCACTTTCACCTGCACACTGTTCCTGCCATTTGAAGGCGAAACATCTTTTGCCAAGCTGAAAACGGAGGCTGATGTAATGGCCTTCTTCAGCCAGCACTTCCCCGACGCGGTGCCAATGATGCCAACGCTGATAGAAGATTTCTTTACCAATCCTACATCATCACTCATCACTACACACATCTTCCCGTGGCATGTTGCCGATAGGAGCGCACTGATAGGTGATGCAGCACATGCCATCGTTCCCTTCTATGGGCAGGGTATGAATGCGGGTTTCGAAGACTGCACGATATTAGCCGGCCTGATGGATAAACACGGTGACGACTGGACCGCTATACTAAAAGCCTACGAACAAAAACGCAAACCGAACGGCGATGCGGTAGCACAACTGGCGCTGAACAACTTTATAGAAATGCGCGACAAGGTGGCTGACCCCAGCTTCCTGGAGCGTAAGAAGATAGAAAAGGAACTGGGCAGGCTTTACCCAGAACAGTTTGTATCCGTATATGAAATGGTATCCTTCACCCACACGCCGTATGATACGGCACTGCGCTGCATACAGGCACAGGATGGCCTGCTGCATACCATTATGAGTGAAGGAAACTTTTTTGAGCATATTACCGAAGCACCATTTACAGATAAGCTGGATAAATGGGTGAACACCTATCACCAATCGGTACAACAACTGGATTTTGGCCATGAAGCCTGAGAAACGCTGGACACTAAAACCCGTTGACGATACCAAGATAAAAGGCGTATCAGACGCACTGCACATACACCCCGCACTATGTAGGGTACTGGCCGTGCGCGGAATAGAAGATTTCGATTCGTCGAAGGCGTTTTTCCGTCCCGAGCTTTCGCACCTGCACGACCCCTTCCTGATGAAAGGCATGCACGAAGCTGTAGACCGCATCAGCGAAGCTATAGAATGGCACGAGCGCATACTGATATATGGCGACTATGATGTGGATGGTACCACATCTGTCGCGCTGATGTATTCTTTCCTGAAGAAAAGGTATAACGGCGAACTGGGCTTTTACATCCCGCACCGCTACCGCGAAGGGTATGGCGTATCGCGCGCCGGTATAGAATATGCGCGCGATAATGGGTATACGCTGCTGATAACACTGGACTGTGGTATTAAATCGGTAGAGCTGATAGCGTATGCACAATCGTTGGGGATAGATGTGATCGTGTGCGATCACCATACGCCCGATGATAATATACCGCCTGCATTAGCGATACTGAACCCTAAGCAAAACGATTGCCCTTATCCTTATAAAGAACTGAGTGGTTGTGGTATTGGTTTCAAGCTGATATCTGCACTGATGCAGCACTGGAAGTTGCCCGAAGAAGAAGCTTATCAATACCTGGACCTGGTGGCTACCAGCATAGCTGCAGATATAGTGCCGATAGATGGTGAAAACCGTGTGCTGGCACACTTTGGCATACAAAAGGTAAATGAATCGCCATCGCTGGGTATCAAGACGCTGAAAGAATTATCGGGGGCTACACGCCCTTTATCGGTAGCCGACCTGGTATTTGTAATAGGCCCGCGCGTAAATGCTGCGGGGCGTATGGATGATGCCCGCAAGGCAGTAGAGCTATTTATAGAAACCGACCCTGAAAAGATAATGACCCTGGCGGCAGCGCTGCAGTCGGATAATTTTGACAGGAAAGAAATAGATAAAAGTACTACAGAAGAAGCACTGGCTTTGATACAAGGCGATGAAACATTGCTTGACCGTAAATCGACTGTATTATATAAAGAACATTGGCATAAGGGTGTAGTTGGTATTGTAGCATCCCGGTTGATAGATTATTATTACCGCCCTACTATTGTGCTGACGCTGAGCAATGATAAAGTAACCGGCTCTGCACGCTCAGTAAGTGGCTTTAATATATATGAAGCTATACATGCCTGTCGCGACCTGCTGGAAAATTATGGCGGCCACTTTTATGCTGCAGGTATGACCATGCATCCTGATAATGTAGCAGATTTTGTAACACGGTTTGAAGAAGTGGTGGCGCAATCGATACCGCCCGAACTGCTGATACCTGAAATAGAGATAGATGCTGAGATAACACTTGCAGATATCAAACCTGCGTTCTATAATATTATCCGCCAGTTTGAACCTTTTGGCCCTACCAACCTGCGCCCTGTATTCGTATCGAAGCATGTACACGATTACCAGGGATATAGCCGCATTGTAAAAGAGCAGCACATAAAATTTGTAGTGCATCAACACAATGGCATTGTGGTAGATGGCATAGGCTTTGGGATGGCAGAGAAATTTGAAATGGTGCAGCGTGGCCCGTTTGATATAGTATATACGCTGGATGAAAATGATTTCAATGGTAATACCAAACTGCAGATGCGTGTGCTGGATATAAGGCCATCTATATAGCAGCTATATAAAGATATAATAAAAGGGTCAGGCTATATACCTGACCCTTTTTAGTATTATACAAAAGGTGTTATTAGCTGATGATGCTGATGTCAAAATTTACCAGCTCTACAAATTCATCTATACGGCTTTCTATATCTGCTTCCGTCAGTTCCTTCATACGGTTAGGACCAAATTTCTCTACGCAGAAAGAAGCCATAGCAGAACCTACGATGATGGCGGTTTTCATATTCTCGAAAGAAATGTCTTTAGTGCGGGCAATGTGGCCTATGAAGCCACCTGCAAATGTATCGCCGGCACCGGTCGGGTCGAATACTTCTTCCAGCGGCAGTGCAGGGGCAAAGAATACCTGCTTGTTGTGGAACAGCAATGCGCCATGCTCCCCTTTCTTAATGATAAGGAACTTAGGACCCATAGCCTGTATTTTAGCTGCAGCTTTCACCAGTGAATACTCACCACTTAGCTGGCGTGCTTCGCTATCGTTCACCATCAGCACATCTACCATGCCTATGGCTTTCTTCAGGTCTTCCAGTGCTACTTCCATCCAGAAGTTCATGGTATCCATGATGATGAGTTTCGGGCGTTTTTTCAGTTGGTTGATAACGCTCATCTGCACCGCAGGTACCAGGTTGCCCAGCATCAGGAATTCACAATCCTGGTAGCTGTCAGGTAGTGTAGGGTTGAATTGTTCCAGTACGTTCAACTCAGTAACCAGCGTATCGCGCGTGTTCATATCCATATGATAGCGGCCGCTCCAGAAAAAGCTTTTGCCGTCTTTCACTATCTCCACACCTTCCATATCTACACCGCGCTCTTTCAGTGCGTCCAGTTCATCCTGCGGAAAATCGCCGCCTACTATAGACACTTGGCTGATATCTTCTGTAAAAGCAGAAGCTGCCCATGCAGCATAAGTAGCAGAGCCACCTATGATACGGTCTACTTTTCCAAATGGGGTTTCCAGTGCATCGAAGGCCATAGAGCCTACTATCATTAAAGACATACTTGCTTATTTTTTGTGGCACAAAGGTAATTTGGCAATTCGATAATTCGGCCATTTAGCAATTGGGGAATGATAATTTTTAAGCCTGAAGCACAATTATGGATAATTGAATAATTGTCAAATGGGCGAATTGACTAATTTCACCCACATGAAAGCAATGCTTTTTGCAGCCGGCCTGGGCACAAGGCTGAAACCTTTTACAGATAAACACCCCAAGGCACTGGCAGAGGTAAATGGTAAAACCCTGCTGGAACATAACATACGCTACCTGCAACGCTTTGGTATAGAAGATGTGGTAGTAAACGTACATCACTTTGCCGACCAGATAATACAGGTGCTGAATGATAATAATGGTTTTGGTAGCTGGGTAACAGTATCGGATGAGCGTGATGAAGTGCTGGAAACAGGTGGCGGATTAAAAAAAGCCGCGCCTTACTTTGAGCATGAAGATAACTTCGTGGTGATGAATGTAGATGTGCTCACCAATCTGGACCTTAGCAAGATGATAGAAGGGCATACGGCAAGCGATGCGATGGCTACACTGGCAGTTATGAAGCGTGAATCATCCCGTCAGTTGCTGTTTGATGAACACATGATGCTTTGCGGCTGGACAAACAACAATACGGGGGAACAAAAGATAGTAAGAGAAGTATTGGAAATGCAACCGCTGGCTTTCAGCGGTATACAGGTACTCAGCAATTGTATGCTGGATATTCCCTTCAAAGGTAAGTTCTCTATCATAGACCTATACCTGCACAATGCCCGTGAAAACATCATTCGCGGTTACAATCACACAGGTAATATATTTATAGATGTAGGTAAACCTGAAAGCTTAGAGAAAGCAGGTTACTTATTTGAATAAGAAAAGGGCTGCTTCATGAAGCAGCCCTTTCATTGATTAGTTGATTACACACCCATCTCGTGCAGGCGCTCTTTTACAAAATTGCCCAGCTCAGCTACATATGCCGGTGAGAAATCGAATTTGATACCCGCAGTTGCATATAATTCTTTCAGCGTTTTGGTATAGCCCAGGCTTAGTGCTTTTTTATAATTCTCAAGCGCCTGCTCTTTATTGCCACGGTATTGGCGCCACATGGCTATCGCCCCAAGTTGCGCTATGCCATACTCTATATAATAGAAAGGTACTTCATACAGGTGCAGTTGTTTTTGCCAGAAGTGGGCACGATATTCTTCAAAACCACTCCAGTCTGTTACGCCGGTAGAAAATTCACTCAGTATCTTCATCCACTCTGCCTCACGCTCTTCGTTTGTGTGCCCCGGGTTAGTGTATAGCCAGTGTTGGTATTTATCTATGGTAGCTATCCATGGCAATACACTTATCACACGTTCCAGTTCTTCCAGTTGCGCGCGGTGCAGTTCGTTTTTATCGCTAAAGAAAACATCCCAGTGTTCCATAGAGAATAGCTCCATGCTCATGCTAGCCAGTTCGGCTATCTCCATTGGGTATTCCTTAAATGAAGACAGCGGCAGATCGTGAGAAAGGAAAGAATGTACCGCATGGCCGCCTTCGTGCATCATAGTGATAACATCATTCACCGTGCCTGCCGCATTCATAAATATAAATGGTACGCCTGTTTCGGCCAACGGGCAGTTATAGCCACCCGGTGCTTTGCCTATACGGCTTTCCAGGTCCATACGATTCATGCTCACCATCGTATTGAGGCAGCCGCTGAAATAACCGCCCAGCCTATTGAATACTTCTATGGCTTTGTCGGAAAGTTGCTTACCAGTTTCAAATGGGTGCAATGGTTCCGTACCTACCGGTTCGGCATCACCATCCCATGGGCGCATCACATCCAGTCCCAGTTTTTTCTTGCGGGCTTCTACCAGCATTTTGTGCAGGGGCAGTATATGCTCGCGAACGGCATTATGAAAGGCAAAGCAATCTTCCGGTGTGTAATCGAAACGGCCCAGCTCGCGAAATTTATAATCGCGATAATTATCAAAGCCTGCATTCTTCGCTACTTGCTGACGTTTTTCCAGCAGTTGGTTGAATAGCTTGTTCAGTTCATCCTTATCCTGCAGGCGACGTGCTGATATTTTGCGGAAGATGGTTTCGCGTAGTTCCCTATCGGGGTTTTGCAGGAAACGGGCAGCTTGCTGCAGGGTATATTCCTTATCCTCATGCGTGATGGTCATCTTGCCCGATATAACACCATATTGTTGTGCCAGCAGGCTCAGTTCTGATTGTATTGGTACATTCTCTTCCCTATATAACTGCACGGCATTTTCCACACTACGCAGGTAGGGGAAGTAAGCAGCAGGGGCCAGCTCTTTAGTATATGGTGATGCCAGTAGTTTTTTATTCAGCTCAAAGAAGTATGGCTTCATCTTTGGCTCTATCTCTACGCAGAAGTAAGTGAATGCTTTTTCAAATGCTTCGTTCGTAGTGTCGCAGGTCATGTTTATTTGTCGCCAGCAGGCATCTTCACTTATTACTGCTTCCAACTCGCTTATGTTATGCAGCCATGCTTCCAGTTCTGTTTTATTATTGATGGGTTCATTTACCAGTTTTTCAAAATATGGCTGCAAGGCATCCCATGTTGTTACTTTAAAATCTTCGGGTAAAAACGTTCTCTTTATCTTTTCTATTCTTGTGAATGTCTCGCTCATTTCAATTGTTTATTTAATCCCTGCAAAATACACCGTGCCATCCATATAAAAAGTGAATTATCTCTATGGACGTATTTTAAATTATTTATTTAATACATGTAAGTTTTATTTTTATAATGTTAAATTTTGAATAAAAATTATCTATTTGCACTCGATAAATATTCTTATGTTTATTAATCGACTGATAATCAGTTAGAATATGACTATATAAAATTTATTTTAATCATTATATCTAAAAAACAAATAGCATGGCCCTCAAATCCATTTTTTTACTTTCCGGGGGAATGTTACATTTGTATCAAGTTGTGAATTTAATGGGTTAGTAAGTAAGAGCTGCCGGATTCCTCCAGTGGCTCTTTTTCTTTTCTTCTATCTTAGCCGTTACAATGGCAAAAACTAAATCAGCTTTTTTCTGTCAGCAATGTGGATATGAAACACCTAAATGGACGGGTAAATGCCCTTCGTGTGGTGCGTGGAATTCTTTTGTGGAAGAAATAGTGCAGCGCGATGATAAACAAAAGCCTGCTGCGGGATGGGATGACGATGCCGGCAAAGAACAACGCAAGGCACATAAGATAAATGAACTGGTAACGCAGGAGCAGCCCCGCATGATAACGCCCGATAGCGAGCTGAACCGTGTGCTGGGCGGAGGCCTGGTACCGGGATCGGTAGTGCTGGTGGCGGGTGAGCCGGGTATTGGTAAGTCTACCCTGTTTCTGCAATGTGCGCTGCAATGGAAAAATATTACCACCTTATATGTGTCGGGCGAGGAAAGTGCGCAACAGATAAAGCTGCGTGCCGATAGGGTAGGATATGACAACCCTAATATGTACCTGCTGACGGCTACAGATACCAATACCCTCTTTCAGGAAGTAAAGAAGGTGCGCCCGCAGTTACTAATAATAGATTCTATACAAACGCTGGAATCGCCATATGTAGAAAGTGCGGCAGGTAGCGTATCGCAGGTACGGGAGTGTGCTGCCGAATTGCAGCGCTTTGCCAAAGCTACCAACCTGCCTATATTCATCATTGGCCATATTACAAAGGAAGGCTCGATAGCCGGGCCCAAGGTGTTGGAGCATATGGTTGACACCGTGCTGCAATTTGAGGGTGACCGACACTATGCCTACCGCATACTGCGCACTATAAAGAACCGTTTCGGCAGTACATCGGAGCTGGGTATCTATGAAATGGTAGCGGCAGGTATGCGCCCGGTGAGCAATCCTTCTGAGATATTACTATCGCAACACGATGAGCCGCTGAGTGGTATTGCCATAGCATCTACCATGGAAGGGGCACGCCCACTGATGATAGAAGTGCAGGCACTGGCATCGCAGGCGGTATATGGTACACCTCAACGCACGGTGAGCGGGCTGGACCTGCGCCGTTTACAATTATTACTGGCGGTGCTGGAAAAGCGCGGCGGCTTCCATTTTGGTACGAAGGATGTGTTTGTAAACATAGCCGGCGGACTAAAAATAGAAGACCCCAGTATAGAGCTGGCCGTGGTCT
This sequence comes from uncultured Bacteroides sp., assembly GCA_902168085.1. Taxonomy (GTDB): domain Bacteria; phylum Bacteroidota; class Bacteroidia; order Chitinophagales; family Chitinophagaceae; genus Polluticoccus. Next base: position 38,036 of record CABHOP010000058.1, on the reverse strand, counting down.
GTGCATTGCTATCCTCTTACGAAGACAAAGCACTGCCTAATAATATATGCTTGGTGGGTGAAATAGGCCTGTCGGGCGAGATACGTGCCGTGAACCGTATAGACCAGCGCATAGCCGAGGCGGATAAGCTGGGTATGGATGTGATATTTATACCCAAGGCCAATGCTAAAGGCTTAGATATAAAAAACTATAAGATACAGATAAAGACGGTGAATAAAGTAGAGGACGTGTACAGGATGTTGTTTTAAGGCATGAGTATAGCAGACAGCATAAAAGATTTTGGTAATGGCCTTACCCACCTTCTCTATCCCCGCCTGTGCGAAGGGTGCAGCAAGCCTTTGCTCGCAGAGGAAGAAGTGCTGTGCCTGAACTGCAATGTGTATTACCTGCCGCGTACCGCGTATCATCATCTGCCTGAAAATGAAACTGCTATGCGTTTTGCAGGGCGCATACCCTTGGTAAAAGCCACATCGCTGGCCTATTTCACCCCCGATGGGCTGCTACAGCATCTGCTGCACGGACTTAAATACAAAGACAAAAAAGAGATAGGTACTTTTCTAGGTAAACAACTGGGCTACGACTTGCTGCAAACAGGCTGGAACCAAGATATAGATGGCATAGTTCCGGTGCCGCTGCACCCTAAAAAAGAAGCACTGCGCGGCTATAACCAAACCCAACTGATAGCCGAAGGCATAGGTGAAGCCCTGAACCTACCCGTGATTACCGACCTGTTATACCGCACTCGCCACACGGAGAGCCAAACACAAAAAACACGCGAAGAGCGACTGGAAAATGTACAGCAGGCCTTTGATGTCAAAAACATTGAAAAATATAAGGGTAAACACCTGCTGCTGACAGATGATGTACTGACTACCGGTGCTACGCTGGAAGCCGCGGCCCTACCGCTTCTTACCATTCCGGGCGTGCAATTAAGTATTGCTACTATAGGTATTGCCAACTAATAGCCTGCCCGTATTGCATTTTACCATTATTAGAGGTATCTTAATGCCAATTTTATAATTATCAGGCAATACATTATTCCAAAACTTCCTTTATGAAGAAACAAGTTTTACTAATAGGCTCGTTGCTGCTGACTTCGGCTGCGGCATTCGGCGCTGCATTTCAGCTAAACCTGCAAGGGGTAAGGCAGCTGGCCATGGGCGGTACGGGTACGGCAGTGCCTTGGGATGCTGCTACAATCTTTTACAATCCCGGTGGTCTTTCTGCGCTTAAGAATATACAGGCATACGGCAACGTACAGTTCCTGGTACCTAAATCGCGCTATATAGAAAGTCCGACCGGCACTTATATTGCTGAATCAAAAGACAGGACTTATACACCGTTCAACCTGTATGTGGGTGGCCCGCTGGCTTATAAAAGCAAGTTCAGCCTGGGTGTTGGTGTATATACGCCATTCGGTACCGGCATCAAATGGGATGACAACTGGCGCGGCCGTTATGTAATACAGGATATACAACTGCAAACCATATTTATACAACCCACCCTTAGCTATAAGATAAACGATATCGTATCGGTAGGTGCGGGTTTTGTGATAGGTACAGGTAGCCTGGACCTGCAAAAAGCAGTGCCATTGCAAAACCAGAATGGTGAAGACGGAACAGCAAAACTGGAAGGGAATGCACTGGGTTTTGGGTACAATGTAGGTGTGCATCTGCGTGCTAATCAATACCTGCAGTTCGGTATCAGCTACCGCTCTTCAGTAAACATGAAAGTAAAACGTGGGTATGCCAACTTCAGCGTGCCAAGTTCACTGAGCTCATCATTCCCTTATACTGCGTTCAAGGCCGATCTGGCACTGCCACAGGTAGTATCTGTAGGTATTGGTGTAAGGCCTACGCAAAGGTTGACACTGCAACTGGATGCCAACTATGTAGGCTGGAGCTCTTACGATAGCCTGGTGTTCGATTATGAAAATAACACATCAGCATTGTCAGACACACGCTCTCCGCGCCGCTACAAAAACACGGTGATACTGCGCCTGGGTGGTAGCTACATGATCAATGATAAATTTACAGCAATGCTGGGTTGTGCTTACGATCCTACGCCTGTTAAAGACGGTTACCTGTCGCCAGACTTGCCGGATAATAACCACATCATGGCAACCGGCGGTTTAACCTTCCGTCCTATTAAGAGGCTGACTATTATGGGCGTGCTGGAGTATGTGTTCACACCATCACGCACCGGTGAACTGGCGGCTGATAATTTTGGCGGCAAGTATCAAACAAAAATCATTAACCCGGGCCTGGGCCTTACCTACGATTTTTAATTTTTTAAACAGAGCAATCAATGAAGAAGATATATAGCATCGGTTTACTGGCACTGCTGGCAGCCTCATGCAAACCAACCATAGAGCCTGAAAAGCCGCAAAAAGGCGAAGGCACAGATTTTACCCGCTACGTGGCCGTAGGTAACTCGCTCACAGCAGGCTTTTCAGATGGTGCATTATACCGTACCGGCCAAATGAACTCTTACCCGTCTATGCTGGCAGGGCAGTTCAAAATGGTAGGCGGCGGCGATTTTAAGCAGCCACTAGTACCCGGCGAATATGGTTTCCCAGGCCCTAAATTCGTTTTAGCCATACATAAAGGCTTGTGTGATACGGCAGCATTGTTAGGCCCTGTGCCCTTTACAGGTGCGCTGGATACAGCCGGCACCAGCCAGAATATATATGCGGTTGAAGGGCCGTTCAATAACATGGGTATTCCCGGCATCCGCGCGGTCGATTACCTGATACCGGGGTATGGTATGGTGAACCCATTTGCTAGAAGAATGTTTGTATCGCCCGCAGGCTCCAGGCCGCTGGATGAGATGCTGATATTGAACCCTACTTTCTTCAGCCTGTGGATAGGCGGCAACGATGTGCTGGGCTACGCTACTGCCGGTGGTGAAGGTGGCACATTGCCAACGCAGAAAATATCAGATGTAAACCTGTTCAATGCCGCATACGATTCAGTGCTTACACGCCTGAAATCGAGAGGTGCGCAAGGTGTGCTGCTCAATATTCCCGATGTTACAGCGATACCATTCTTTACCACTGTACCGGCAAATGGCCTGGTATTGGATAAAAACAATGCGAACCTGCTGAATAATGCATACAACAGCCTTACACACATCCGCTTTGATGTAGGTAATAACTACTTTGTAATTCAGGATGCAACAGCCCCTGCGGGGATGAGGCAGATCAAACAAGGTGAATACATATTGCTGAGCACGCCCCAGGATTCATTGAAATGTGCCGGTTGGGGTACGCGGAAACCGATACCTGCCAGCTATGTGCTGACAGCAGATGAAGTAGCTAAAATTAAAGCAGCTACAACAGCATTCAACAGCATCATACAAATAATGGCTAAAAGGGAGAACCTGCCAATGGTAGATGTAAATGCATACCTGAAAACCATACAATCGGGTATTATGTACAGTGGCGTGGGTTACAATGCTACCTTCGTTAGCGGTGGCGCATTCTCGCTGGATGGTATGCACCTGACCCCTCGTGGCTATGCACTGGTGGCCAACAAAATAATAGAAGCTATCAATAACCATTACGGAGCTACAATACCTAAAGTGGATGTAAACAAATACAATGGTGTATTATTCCCATAGGTGTGTAGATAGGATATAATAATAAAGGGCTGCCGTAGCAGCCCTTTATTATTTACGTTTACTGAGACCGCCTGTACAGCAACTGGTCGTTCGTAACGACAAATATGTTTTGTATAAACCGGTTTCGTGGATTTTGATAGAAAGGTATGATGCGCTCGTCTATATACACATATTCCAGCGAACGGATATCGCCCAGCCCATTCGGCATACGCATGGCGCCACAGCGCACCACATCCAGCTCTATCAGCTTCTGGCATTTCACGATAGATTCCGGAATATTTACAAGCCTGTTATGATTGATATACAAAAAGCGCAAATCGGAAAGATTGCCCAGGCTGCGTGGTAATGATTCCAGGTAATTATTCCCCAGGTCTAAAAGGTCCAGTGTTTTTATCCTTGTCAATTCTTCCGGCAAATGCACAAGCTGGTTAGAGGCCAGGCGTAAATCTTTTAATTTTTTACTTTGTCCTATTGCGGCAGGAATAGAGTCTATTTCGTTCCCGGTAAGGTTAAGCGTTATCAGCGCAGGCATCTGCCCCACACCAGCAGGTATGGTTTTTAGCCTATTATAGCTTACCGATAACTCTTCGAGACGGGTGAGTTGCTGCATGCCTTCGGGTAATGCCTCTATCCTGTTTCTGAAGAGGATTAGCCGCTTCAATCTCTTGCACCGGGTAATAGAAGGCGGAAGTGCGGTTATCTTATTATTACTTAGGTTGATTTCTTCAAGATTAGGAAACTGGTCCAATATGTCGGGTATACTGTCCAGTCCCCGATAGGTCATCTGTATCTTCCGTACCAGGTGTTTTTCGCTAAGGGCGTTATCCCATTCACGATAAGTGCCGTCTGCCTTTGCTATGGTGTAGCAGCATAAGCACAACAGTATCATATGCAGGGTGCGCAGCATAAAATCTCGTTTTAAAATACGTATGAAATGATTGCTATTTAGCAGTCAACTTTTGGTATTCGGCACTACTCATCATCTTGTAATGGGCTGGTATCCTGAATTCTGCATCGGCCACCGGTTGTGGCGCTATCTTTATAATACTAAAACTGGTGCCAAGGCCATCCTCATTAATGCTCTTAAAAACCAGTGGCATAAACTTTGCGCCCGGAAAACGGTCGAATACGGCATCGTTCAAATACCAGTCTTTGGAATAGTATATATCCGTACTGGTGCCATTGGGGTATGTTACCGTGCCGGGCAATGCCTGTATGCCTGCTATTTCTTTTTTGCCGTTATTTTCCTTTAATACGAGGCCTTCATATTTTTTGCGGCGTTCATTTATTTGTCCTATATCCAATTGTATGGCCAGTGAGCGGTCGCCTATTTTGCGTAGCGAATAGCCGCTGCTATCTTTATAGTTGAAAAGCATTACAGTAGAAAAACCATTTTCCAGCTTCAGTTCCTTTTTTACCTGCCGGCCTTTAATAGTGATAACGTATGTGCCCGAATATTGAGTGATACCTTCCTGGTTGGCAGGTGGGTCTATTACTACTGCATATTCTATTATGCCTTCAGAAAATAATTGCTGTGCAATCACCATATCGGGAAGCATCAGTAACATTATCAGCAGGCATAGGTGTAGTAATCGTATCATGCACCGGGGTATTGGTCTTATTTAAATTTACGACATTTTGTAGTACTACTAAATAAAAAAGCTCCGTTTGACGGAGCTTTTACAAATATATTGATACTAAAAGAATTACTGGTGTGTAAACTTACGTGTAGCAAGTACGTGGCCTTGTGCATCCAGCATACGCAGGAAGTAGATACCTGAAGGTATATTTTGGATATCCAGCTTTGCGCTGTTTCCTGAAACTTTGTAAACAGTAACAGCTTTGCCTATCAGGTTGTAAACTGTTATGTTTTTCACATCCATACTACGGTCAAACAATACATTGATCTCATCACGGGCAGGGTTTGGATATACTACAATGTTATCATTTTTGGCACTGCTAACACCTGCCACACTTGTAGCGAATTTATTGAACTGGAAAACGACAGTATCAGTAGTATTTGCAGTTTTTAATTCGGCTGTAACATAGTATGGGCCGGGGCCACTTGCCGATGTCAGGTCGCCATATTGTATTTTGAAGGGTGCTGTGCCGGAAGCTACGATATCATCTGTAGTTTGTGTGGTAGCACCGCTTAATATACTGGAAGAATAACAAGTAACGTTATCGCATAATCCAAATGCAGTAACCCAGGCAGTGCCTGCCGGTAAAGTATGGCTTATTACCCTCCAGTCTACTTTAAGATTGCCACTGGTTTTATTTGTGATATAGTTGAATGATTCAAATCCTGTATTGGCAGCATATGCTTTCACAGTGTCTTTCTGCATTGTAAAATCTTGCGCGGTAGCTGCAGATGCTACGCCAACAACACTTAATAAAGCAAGTACAAATTTCTTCATTACAATCAATTTACAACAGCAAATTACATATTATATATAGTATATCCAAGTTTAGTATGTCATCGAATGTTAAAATTTCCCTATGAAATCATCGGGCAATTTTATTTCGTACATTGCTAAAGGATACAATATACAAGAAATAAATTATATATGCATAAGATGAAAAAGTATGCAGGTTTTTTGGGCGGATTTGGCATTGCCTGCATTCTGGGGGTATTTATTCAGGCAAAAACAGCAGATTCATACTTCGAAATATCTAAAAACCTAGACATATTCACAACGCTTTTTAAGGAACTGAATACGTACTATGTAGACCCTATAGAACCGGGTAAAATGATGAAAACGAGCATCGATGCCATGCTTGAGAACCTGGACCCGTATACCAATTATATTACCGAATCGGATATAGAAGAATATGAATTTCAGACGACGGGCAAATATGGCGGCATAGGCGCCAATATGCGTAAAAAAGACGATAAGATATATGTAGGTGAGGTGTATGAAAACAGTCCTGCATTTACCGCTGGCTTGCACCCTGGCGATGAGGTGATAGCTATAGATAAGCAATTGCTGAAGGGAAAGGATATAGACGATATTAGCCTCTTGCTGAAGGGGTCTCCTGGCACACAGTTCACTATGCGGATAAAAGATGCCTATACGGGTACGGAAATTGATAAAATCATTACCCGCAGCGAAATAGAAGTATCGAGTGTGCCGTATGCCGGCCTGATAGGTAAAAACAAGGATATAGCGGTGGTAAAGCTTACTCAATTTACCCCTGCATGCAGCAGGTTGGTGCGTAGCGCCTTTGATAGCCTGAAGAAAGCACAGCCTAATTTGAAATCGGTAGTACTCGATTTACGTAATAATCCCGGTGGCTTGCTGAATGAGGCGGTATCTATCTGCAACATTTTTGTAGACCGTGGGCAACTGGTAGTAATGACGAAAGGCAAAACGCCTCAACTATCTGAAGAGTTCAGAACCAGCGGAGCACCGTGGGATTTAAATATACCGGTAGCCGTGCTTATCAACCGTTCTTCCGCATCCGCATCGGAAGTAGTGGCCGGTACACTGCAAGACCTGGACCGTGCTGTAATTGTAGGGGAACGTTCTTATGGCAAGGGGCTGGTGCAGGTAACACGGCCGCTGGGCTATAATGCCAGGCTGAAACTAACGACTGCCAAATATTACACACCAAGCGGACGTTGCATACAGGCAATAGACTATGCACATAGAAATGCCGATGGAAGTGTGGGCCACATACCCGATTCGCTGAAGAAAGAATTTAAAACCAAGGGCGGCCGGCGCGTACAGAGTGGCGGTGGTGTAGAACCCGATGTACTGGTGGCAGAGGATGATATCAGCAAGCTTGCCATCACACTGTATATCAAAAACTACTTTTTTGATTATGCTACGCAGTATGCCAAACAAAATAAGACAATAGCCTCTGCAAGTACATTTGCCCTGGCAGATGCAGACTTTGCGGCGTTTGGTAAATGGCTGGAGAATAAAGATTATTCATACAAAACGGAAACAGAGATAGCACTCGATTCATTCAAACAGGCGGCTACACGCGATAAGTCTTTCGACGCGGTGAAAGGTGAATATAATGCACTGCTTACAAAAGTATCGCACGATAAAAAACAAGACCTGGCAAAGCATAAGGCAGAAGTGATGCGCATACTGGAAAATGAGATCATATCTCGTTACTACTATCTCCGCGGACGCATAGAAAACAGCATGCGTACCGATGAAGATGTACAGAAAGCACTAAACTTGCTGGAACAACCTGCACAATACCAGGCATTACTGGTGCCTAAAAAATAACTGAGGCTATAGTTGCATATAAACAAAGCCACTATAATTTGTAGTGGCTTTGTTTATTATAGATTTGTAAAATTTAGAGCTTGAATTTTATGAGGTCGTCAGCAATTTTCCTGTCGTTGCTAAGACGGGGTACTTTGTTCTGCCCGCCCAGCTTGCCTATCGATTTCATATATTCTATGAATGCATTTTTCTGTAGCGGGCGGATTTTTAAGGGTTGCAGGATGTTGCCTGTTATCAGGTCGTCATAATAAATATTCTTTTGGCGCAGGTGGTTATCCACCGTCTGCCTGAAGGCTTCCAGGTTGTCCGGCACCTGTTCGAAGGATACCAACCATTCGTGATACGGTAATTCGCCATCAGTTTGTATCACAGGCGCTACGGTAAACTCTATGATATGTGCATTGTGTTCCTTTGCAGCCAGCAGCATAGCGTGGTCTACCTCTTCACCTATCACATGTTCGCCAAAGGCAGAGATGTAATGCTTGGTACGACCTGTAACCACTATACGATACGGTTCAAGGCTTACAAACCTTATCGTGTCGCCAATATTATAACCCCATAATCCTGCATTGCTGTTTACAATGAGGGCGTAGTTCTCGCCCAGCTTCACATCGGCCAGCGAAAGGCGCGTGGGATTTTCACTGAATACCTCGCCGGCAGGTATGAATTCGAAGAAGATGCCTGAATTGGTATTCAGCAGCAGCCCTTCTTCATCCAGCGTATCCTGAAAGGCAAAGAAGCCTTCGGAGGCGGGGAATGTTTCAACGGTATCTATAGGCTTGCCCAGGCTTTCAAACAGCTTGGAACGGTAAGGCTCGAAGTTGACCCCGCCATGCACTATTACCTGCAGGTTAGGGAACAGTTCTTTTATTTTTTTACCATCACTACGTTCCGTCAGCCAGTCAAAATACATCTGCACCCATGGTGGTATACCGCTTATCAGCGTCATGTTTTTGTTGATGGTCTCTTCTACTATGCGGCCCAGCTTTTCTTCCCAGTCTTCTATGCAATTGGTTTCGTATGATGGCAACTGGTTGCCGCGCAGGTAGCCGGGTATAAAGTGGTTCACTATGCCGCTAAGCCTGCCGGTAGGTATACCGCCCACACGTTCCAGCACGGGAGAGCCCGAAAGGAATATCATCTTGCCATCGGCAAAAGCAGTATTACCGCTTTCTACCATATAGCACAGCAGGGCATTGCGCGCCGTGTCTATGTGGTTCGATATGGAATCTTTAGTGATGGGTATGTATTTAACGCCGCTGGTAGTGCCCGATGTTTTGGCAAAATATATGGGCTTGCCTTTCCACAGCACGTTTTGCTGTCCGGTCTTTATCTGCTCTATGTAAGGTTTGAAAGCCTCATAATCGCGTATGGGTACTGCTTGTGTATATTCTGTGTGTGTTTTTACATCCTGCAGGTTATGGTCTTTGCCAAAGGTGGTGCGGCTGCCTGTTTTCAGTAGTTGCTGCAGTATAGCCTGCTGGTCGGCCACGGCAGTATTCATGCTCTTGCGTATGCGTCCATGTACGATAGCGGCATACGGTTTGGCCAGGAAAGATTTTATCTTCATCTCGCAAGCTTCAAGCCTCAAAAATACAATTCTGCCAAAGAGTTTCTTTATAAATATAGAAGTAATATGAGCGGCCTGCGCAACAACAGATAGGGATTTAACTAATTATAAAAATTTATTTGCTAAAAACCAAAAAAGTATATTAACTTTGCGCGAAATATTTTAGGAGCGTCATGTTTGCGATAGTAAATATAGCAGGTCAACAATTCAAAGTTAGAAAAGACGACGAATTGTTTGTTCATCGCCTTGAAGGTAATGTAGGCGATAAAGTTGAGTTTTCAGAAATACTGATGACTGCAAATGGTGGAAGTGTAAACCTTACCAATTCTATAAAAGTGAAAGCTGAGATAGTTGATCACCTGAAAGGTGACAAAGTGATCGTTTTCAAAAAGAAACGTCGTAAAGGTTACCAAAAAAGCAATGGCCATCGCCAATATCTGACAAAAATCAAGATAAGCGATATTGCTTAATTTAAATTTTTTGTAAATTCGTAAATAGTAAGAATAAGAAATGGCACACAAAAAAGGTGAAGGTAGTGTAAAGAACGGCCGCGACTCGCAAAGTAAGCGCCTTGGTGTAAAAATATATGGTGGTCAGCCGGCTATATCTGGCAACATCATCGTTCGTCAGCGTGGCACACAATACCACCCTGGTAATAACGTAGGTATCGGTAGGGATTTTACCATATTTGCAACGAAAGATGGTATCGTGGAGTTTCGCAAGACACGTACCAAGACATTGATATCAGTGAAAGAATTTTCAGCTACAGCCGAAGCCTAACCCCTTCGGTTGTTTGCCATAAAGGTTTTTTGTTTAACCCTTAAATTCACACAGTTATGGCAACAGCAAAAAAAGCAGCTCCTAAAAAGGCTGCAGCCAAAAAAGCAGCTCCAAAAAAAGCTGCTGCAAAAAAAGCGGCTCCTAAAAAAGCTGCAGCAAAGAAAGCAGCTCCTAAGAAAGCTGCTGCAAAAAAAGCGGCTCCTAAGAAAGCTGCTGCAAAAAAGGCGGCTCCTAAGAAAGCTGCTCCTAAAAAAGCTGCAGCCCCTAAAAAGGCCGCTGCGAAGAAAAACGCAGGCCCTAAAAAGGCAGCCGCTAAAAAATAAGGTTTTAATTTTTAGCGATTTAGAAAGAGGTTGTATCATACAACCTCTTTTTTGTTTTTTATACAAATCGTTAAATATCAATAGCCCCGTTATGGAAACCAACCATACAGGTATCTTATAGGCATAATAGCGCAGGGTGGTAATTGCCCTTTATTTAGTTTAATTTCGCAACGTTTTTAGTTACAGTAAAAACAAACAGTATGGAAAATTTTGAAGAGCGCCAGGGAAACCAGGGTATGGCAAGGTTCAGGGCTATAATGCATTTGGGTATGGGTGTGTTTTACCTCATCATAGGTATGCTCATCATCTATATCAAAGCCTTTGGTGCTATGGAGCTGCCCACCGGTTTTGCCTATGTGCTGGGCAGCCTGATGCTGGCCTATGGCCTGTTCCGCATATGGCGCGGGTGGATGGATATGAAACAGATGAAAAAGCGTTAGCATACAATGATTTTACAGAAAAGTGACAGGGCTGTTAAATTAATGTTACAACATAAATAGGTTTCATTCGTTTTTTTGAAATATTGACTAAAATTGCATCCCCATGCAGGGCATTAAAAATATATTGGCTGGTGTGGCAACAAGTTTGCTGCTTGTTTCCTGCGGAAATGACGGCGTGAAACAGCCTACAGATACACTCAGCAGCGGCAACATAAAAATTAGTGTTGACGAAACTTACAAGCCTATTATAGAAGAGCAGCTGAAAGTATTTGACAGCAGTTTTCCGGAGGCGAATATTACCGTGGAATACAAGCCGGAAGCCGATTGTATCAAAGATTTTTTGAACGATACTACCCGGCTGATATTAGTGACGAGAGAGTTGAGCGCAGATGAGAAGAAGGTATTGGAGAATAAGAAAGTAGTACCTACATCGCTGGCCATAGCCAAAGATGCGGTGGCTGTTATTGTAAATAATAATTCAGCCGATACGGTACTCAGCGTAAGCCAGGTGAAAGGGATACTGACGGGTATTTATAAAACAAAATATACCGTCGTATTCGATAACCAGGGGTCCAGCACACTGAGGTATGTAATGGATTCTTTGCTGCCGGGGCAAAAACTGGGTGCGAATGTATTTGCCGCCAAAAGCGCAGACTCGGTTATAAAATATGTGGCCAATAATGAAGGAGCCATTGGCTTTGTAGGTGTTAGCTCCGTAAGTGATTTTACAGACCCTGAAGGGCTGGCATTTATAAAAGATGTAAAAGTGGTGAGCATACTGAATGATTCACTGCAGAAAACATACAGGCCATACCAGGGCTATATAGCCCCGAACTGGTATCCGCTGACGAGGAACCTGTACTTTATACATCGTGAAACATATTTCGGCTTAGGCACCGGCTTTGCCAACTTCCTGGCAAGGGAACGCGGGCAACTGATATTTAAGCAGGCAAGGCTTTTTCCGCTGCGCAGCAATATCATTTTCAGGGAAGCGGCAGTAAACCCTAACCCGCAACAATAGTCTAACTGATAACGAAACTAAATAAAACTGTATAGAAGCACTGTTACTACAAACAGGAAAAGTATGAAAATGAAACAACCAATAGTAATGATGGCTGCTGCCCTGACGCTAAGTGTTAGCGTAAAGGCACAGACACTGGAAGAAGGTATTAAGATGTATAACTATGAGCGCTACGAAACTGCTAAAAAAGTTTTGACACCGCTTGCAGGTACTAACCCTTTGGCCAACTATTACCTGGGCCTATCTGAACTGCAACTGGGTAATAAAGATGCTGCAAAAGCATTGTTCCAGAGAAATACGGATAACTATGCCAATATGGGTGGCCTGGTGCGTATAGCCTTCGTGGAAGGCCGCCCGGCTGAAGGCAACCAACTGGCTACTGCATTGGCAGGTAAAGCAAAAAGAAAAGAATGGGAGCAACTGAAATATGCTGCTGATGCCATAACTTATACCACTGGCGGCGACTACCAGCTGGCTGTAAACTGGTATAAAACTGCACTGGCCAACTACGATAATATGGATATGCGTCTGTCACTGGGCGATGCTTACCAGAAAGTACAAGGCGGTGGTGGCGAAGCTATGACCAGCTATGAGAAAATAGTAGAGAAAGATCCTAAAAACTCACTGGCTTTCTCTCGCATAGGTAAGCTGTGGTATGATGCTAAGAATTATAAACTGGCACTGGAAAACTGGGAAAAAGCTAAAGAGGCCGACCCTAAAAACCCGCTGCCTTACCGCGACCTGGCCGATGCTTACAGCTATGTAGGTAAATACGACCTGTCGAAACAAAACCTGGAAAAATACCTGGAATACTCTGACAAAACAGATGAGGATATGGAAAGGTATATGGATATCCTGTTTCTGTCTAAAGACTATAAAGGTGCCGTATCAAAAGCAGAAGAGTTTATTGGTAAAGGCAAGACCAAACCACGCTACTACGGTATCCTGGCCTTCAGCCAATATGAACTGGGCGATTCTGTAAATGCGCTGAAAAATGCAGATGTCTATTTCCAGAAACAAGACCCTAGGAAGATATATCCTAATGACTACAGGCAGTATGGTAAAATACAACTGCAAAATGGCCGGGTTGAAGAAGCTGACAAATACTTCAACAAAGCGGTAGATATAGATACGTCTAAAAACAAATCGGAAGCTTTCCGTGAGAATGCTGAAGCACTGCGTGCTGCTAAAGAGTGGATGATGGCCTACAAATGGTATGACAGGCTGATACGTCAGTATCCTGATGATGCCAAGGCGCTGGATTATTTCTACGCCGGTGTGTCTGCTTACTATGGCCGCGATTATAATGCTGCTGCTAAGGCTTACGAGGCTATGGAAACTAAATTCCCCGATCAGCCATCTGCTACCTACTGGAGGGGCCGTACGGCTGCTGCGATAGATAATGAGGCGAAAGAAGGTACCGCCGTACCCTTCTACACCAAATGGCTGGAGCTGAACATACAGGGCTATGAGCGCAAGCCAAACGACCTGATGCAGGCATATCAATATCTTGCTGTGTTCCACTATAACAAGAACGATAAAGAGAACACAATAAGATATGTTGAAAAAATTGAAAGTATAGAGCCTGGCAATGCTTTGGCAAAGCAAATACGCGATGGCTTGAAATCGGGTGGTAACAAAGCTAAATAGTGTAAGTAATTGCTTGTAAAAGATGTCCTGCCGGCATGGCAGGGCATCTTTTTAATATCAGTTCAAAAAAGTTGTTCTTATTTTGGCTGATTAGAATATATCTGTTACCTTTGCACTCCTTAATTTAAAGAATATCACCCGTAAGGGTAAAAAGAATAAGTTATGAAACGTACGTATCAACCAAGCCGCCGCCGTCGTAAATCAGTACATGGTTTCCGCAAGCGTATGCAAACTGCTAATGGTCGCAAAGTATTGGCTTCTCGCCGCGCAAAAGGACGTCATAAACTGACTGTTTCTGACGAAAGCCGCCTGAAATAATCTTTAAAATTCAACTGCCATTCGTAATACTTTAAAAGCATACGAGCGGCTGAAGCGCGAGCAACATATTGATACGCTTTTCCGGGAAGGGAAAGCGTTTTCTTTTTTTCCGGTCCGGTTCATCTATCGTACCGTTCCGCGCGATGCCGGGGCTGCGCCTGTACAGGCCGGCTTTTCTGTGCCCAAAAAGAAATTTCGCAAATCGGTACACCGCCACCGTGTGCTGCGCCTGCTGCGCGAAGCATGGCGGCTGAATAAGCACCCGCTGTATGAGGCCATGCCGGCGGAGCTGCAATTGCATGTTTTCATTATTTTTACGGATACCGGGCTGCCCGAATTTGCTACCGTGCAGGAAATGGTGCAAAAAGGCATAGCCCGCTTTTGCAATGATTTTAAGGTGGTAGATGCGTAAGCTATTCTCCATACTGTTCATATGGCTTATTAAGGCATACCAGGCCTTTATATCGCCCTTATTCGGGGCTAAATGCCGCTATACCCCCAGCTGTTCTGCCTACGGGCTGGAAGCCATTAAGAAATACGGGCCCTGGAAAGGCGGGCGTATGGCACTGAAGCGCATTCTTTCCTGCCACCCATGGGGTGGGCATGGGTACGACCCGGTGCCTTAATAGGTGAAATCCTTTCCTCTTTCCTATTTTTACAGCATGTTCTATTCATTTAAAGGTTTTATACCCGTGGTGCATCCATTGGCTTTTGTGCATCCACAGGCGGTGGTAACGGGCAATGTGGTGATAGGTAAAGATGTATATATAGGCCCCGGTGTCGCCTTGCGTGGCGATTGGGGCGGTATCGTGATAGAAGATGGCTGCAATGTGCAGGAAAACTGCACCATACACATGTTTCCCGGTGTTACAGTGGTGCTGAAGGAAGGGGCACATATAGGGCACGGTGCCATTATACACGGTGCTACTATAGGCCGCAATGTGCTGGTGGGTATGAACAGTGTGATAATGGACGAGGTGGAAATAGGCGATGAATGCATCATTGGTGCCTTGTCGTTCATCAATGCCAATACCAAGATACCCCGCCGCAGCCTGGTGGTGGGCAACCCGGGGAAAATAATAAAAGAGGTGAGCGATGATATGATAGGCTGGAAGACCAAAGGCACCCGGCTATACCAGGCACTGCCGCAAGACTGCCGCGATAGCCTGCTGGCTTGCGAACCACTGGCCGAAATGCCTGCCGACAGGCCGCAGCAGGAAGCCCTGTACGATACCTGGAATAAGATAAAGAACAGCTAACTAATTGATAATAAATAAGAAAGCCCTGCATGTGCAGGGCTTTCTTATTTTAAAGCGTTTATTAATTAAGCTTCAGAATTAACCAGTTCGTTTACAAACTTAGCTACTGATGCTATACGTGCATGGTTCAGTGCGTAGTGGATGAATTTACCATCGCGCTCAGTGATAACGATGTCTGCACGGCGCAGGATAGCCAGGTGCTGAGAAGCAACAGACTGCTCGAGGCGCAGTTTAACATAGATATCTGTAACATTCATGCGTTTATTTTCTTCCAGCAACTTGACAATCTGCTGACGTAATTTGTGGTTAATGGCCCTCAGTGTCATTGCTGCACTCTTCACCGCCATGTAGTCCAGTTTAATCTGTTCGTTCGAACCTTCATCTTTGCGAATAACCAGCGTGTTTGCTGACATAGTCGTTTCCATTTACAAGTTGATTTTATAATAAACAAAAAGAGTAATAATACATTTTCCTGAAAGAGCTAGGGTTGGTTATCTGTAGTGATTAGCGGGCATGCAAACATACGCCAATATCAAATATGAACCAAAGTCATATTGCTGAAATCTGTTAAACCACCGTTAAAATGTGGATAAATTTAAAGATGTAATTTCGTAACTAATTGTTTTTCTTTGAATTATGCGTATAAACTTGTTTCAGGTAATATGGTTCGGCTGTGGGCAAATTGACAAAACTATTACAATTGAATTGTTGAAAAGCATATGAAGCCCAAGCTTTTGCATCTACAACATTTTTGTTATAGAAGCCGGTAACACCTGATTGAAATAAGTTATTAATAACATCTGTAATGTCGCCTGCCAGCAATATTTTCCCTATATGTTTTTGTTTAACATTAGTTAGTTCATCCTCAGTAAAATGTGCAGGGGCCACAACAGGTTCTAATTTATTGTTATATAACGAAAAGAAGTATTCTTTTTCCCTGGCAATTAATATTCCGCCGAAAAACTCATATTCAGATGAATTGTTATAAAATTCTTTAAGAACTAATAATAATAATCTGCTATGCATCATGAGCGGAATATGAAGGGCATAGCAAATGCCCTTTGCGGTGGCTAAACCAATGCGTAAGCCTGTATAAGAGCCCGGCCCGCCACAAAGGGCGATAGCCGATAGCTGCGGCAGGCCTATGCCGGCCGCTTTCAGCACTTCATCTATATGATTATTAATGAACGAGGCGTGGTTGCGTTGCCCGTTATTTTCTATTGCACTCAATAGCTGCCCATTGCGGCTCAGGGCCACAAGGCTGTTATCGGTAGCGGTATCTATATGTAATATATAAGCCATTTTACGGTGTGCAAATGTAAGCAGCGTATTACATTTGTAGCATGGAAAAGAAAATCATTCGTACAAATAATGCGCCGGCACCTATAGGGCCATATAACCAGGCCGTACAGTTCGGCAATATGCTATTCGTATCGGGCCAGATAGCTATTGACCCTAAGACCAATGAGCTATACACCGGCGATATACAAACGGAAACCAAACTTGTAATGGAAAACCTGAAAGCGATACTTACAGAAGCGGGTATGGACTTCAGCCATGTGCTGAAAAGCACCATCTTCCTGATGGATATGGGCCAGTTTGCACAAGTGAATGAGGTGTATGGCAGCTATTTTACCGAAAACCCGCCAGCCCGCGAAACCGTACAGGTAGCCGGCCTGCCCAAAGGTGTGAAAGTAGAGATAAGCGTGGTAGCAGCTAAGTAATTTGGCAATTAGCTAATTTGATAATTCGGCAATACCATCAACAATAATAAAGCCCCGCAATGAGCGGGGCTTTTAGTTTATAAAATATCAAACTGTTTGAAATGATGTTTGAAGTGCTTGCCGTGCACAATGAGCCACTCTGCATGGGTTAAAGGCCCGAACCGGGGATGCGCAGGCATAGCATCCGGATTTTCATTGTAGTATGCTGAAAAGTCTGCCAGCTCTGCTTTTAGTTCATCTACAGCCGTAGCCAGGTCAGGATGATGGTATACAAGTGGGCCGTCGGGTATAGTAGATGATTTTATACCCATCGGAAATTCCATATCCGTATATATTATCTGGGCTTTAATAGCTTCTGCTTCCTCTGGTGTGGAGCGCTGCGGCAAATTCACTTTGCCATTAGAGCTTTTCAGCGTTGCAGCAAGATGTTCTATCATATGCTGCGGTGTCATGCCGCCCCATAGTGGTTTTGAATCGGCTTGCAGCTTATTCAGTCTATCTGTCGTTTCGTCTATATTACTTATCGTTATCATTGTAGCTATCTTTTAAAAATCGAGAGTTTCTTAATTCTTCTTTACTTCTTTGGCAAACGTATCTTTCAAGCCTACGGTGCGGTTGAACACCAAATGTTCAGGCGTGCTATCCTTATCTACTGCAAAGTAGCCCTTGCGCAGGAACTGGAATTGTTCACCGGGTTTAGCATTGGCCAATGCAGGCTCTATATATACAGCAGGTAATACCTGCAGTGAATCGGGGTTGATGTAATCTTTAAAATCACCTTCCTCGCTCGATGGGTCTTCTACCTTGAACAGGCGGTCGTACAGGCGCACTTCGGCGGTTTTGGCCGTAGCCACATTCACCCAGTGTATGGTGCCTTTTACATGTATGCCGCTGGTATCGCTACCGCTCTTGCTTTCGGGCAGGTAGGTGCAGTGTATCTCTGTTACCCTGCCGCTATCGTCTTTTACAAAGCTGTCGCATTTTACAATGTAGGCATGCTTCAGGCGTACCATCAACCCCGGCCCCAGGCGGAAGAATTTTTTAGGTGGTTCTTCCATAAAGTCTTCGCGCTCTATCCACACCTCGCGGCTGAAGGGCAGCAGGCGGTGGCCGCCGTTTTCGTCCTCGGGATTGTTCTCCGCGTTCAGCTCTTCTGTTTGCCCTTCGGGGTAGTTGGTAATAACCAGCTTCACAGGGTCCAGCACGGCCATTACGCGGTTGGCCGTTTTATTCAATTGCTCGCGCACGTGAAACTCCAGCAGGCTCAGGTCAACAATGTTCTCACGCTTAGCTATACCTACCGTATCGCAAAAGTTGACGATGGCCTGTGCAGGATAGCCACGGCGGCGCATACCGCTAACGGTAGGCATACGCGGGTCGTCCCAACCGGCTACGTGCTTCTCATTTACCAGTTGCAGCAGCTTACGCTTGCTCATTACCGTATAGGTAAGGTTGCGGCGGGCAAACTCGTACTGGTGCGATGGGAATATTTCCAGCTTTTCTATAAACCAATCGTACAGCGGGCGGTGGTGTATGAATTCCAGCGTGCATATACTGTGCGTGATGTGCTCTATACTATCGCTTTGCCCGTGTGCAAAATCGTACATCGGGTAGATGCACCATGTATCGCCCGTGCGGTGGTGATGTGCATGTTTTATGCGGTACATCAGCGGGTCGCGCATCAGCAGGTTGGGGTGTGCCATATCTATTTTGGCACGCAGCACCTTTTCGCCATCCTTATACTTGCCTGCCTTCATATCGGCAAACAGTTGCAGGTTTTCTTCTACACTGCGGTCGCGGTAAGGGCTGTTTTTACCCGGCTCGGTAGTGCTGCCTTTGGTAGCCGCTATCTCTTCGGCCGTGCTGTCATCTACATAAGCCAGCCCTTTTTTTATAAGCGTAACCGCAAATGCATACATCTGGTCGAAATAGTCAGATGCATAGAACTCATTGTCCCAACTCTTACCAATGGCATCGCTCAGCCATTTGATGTCGTACTTGATGCTTTCTACATACTCGGTATCTTCCGTTACCGGGTTAGTATCATCAAACCTCAGGTTGGTTTTGCCATTATACTTTTTAGCAAGGCCAAAGTTGAGGCAGATAGATGAAGCATGCCCTATATGCAGGTAGCCATTAGGCTCCGGCGGAAAACGGGTATGGATATGTTCATACTTGCCTTCGGCAAGATGTTGTTCAATGATCTCTTCTAAAAAATTGAGGCTTTTCTCTTCGCTCATGGGCGCAAAGGTACGCTTTGTAAGAAATTGATTTTAGGGGTGCTTGAAAAATCAAAGTGACAACAACACACCTGCTTCCAGCGATATGACGTAATTACGAAGCCTCGGGTCGTAAAAAGTGGTTTTGTCTTTTAGTATAGATGTAACCATATACCTGAATTTAGGCCCGGCAACTACACTCAGATGATTGGCCACCCTCACTTCAACATCCAATCCCCCGTTGGCCCACAAACTGATGCGACGGTATATGTTCGAAAAATCCCTCCCTTTTACATAGTCCGTACTGAAGCCGGGATTATCTGAAACAATTTTGCTTTTAGTGCCGAGGTTATACGATACATCTGCACCTGCATGCGGTACTATAGATAAGCGGTTGCCAAGCCCTATTTTATAGGTAGCACGTACAGGCACTATAAGGTGGCTATATACATACCGCAGCTCACCCTTATACATAGTGTTGTTTTGCATTAAAAAAAGCAGGTCTTTTTCAGTAAACCCGGATGTCATATAGCCAAGGCCTGTTTCTAATCGTAGGCCCGCAAGCCGGTAGCCAACTATTACCTGCCCCATATAACAACTTTTAAAGCCCGTATTGCGTAATGGCACAAGCAGTCCGCTGGAGGTGGCACTGCCTAAACCTACGCCAACGGTAGGCTTCAAATAAAAATCTGCTTTGGCGGTAGCGGCCAATGAAGTGCACAGTAATGTTGCGATAATGGTTCTCTTGTTTATCATAACGTAATTAAACTGAATAGCTAATGGCTTTGTTGCCCAGAGGAGTATTACAATATAGCATGTGAATGCGGTTTTTGAGGGGAACAGGCTACTAAATTAAAGCATGATAACTCATACATAACCTACTTATTGCTCTTATTGTTACTTTTATCCGCATTTTTATTAGGATTATGACAGAAAGGATGCAACGACCCGTGCGTGTGCTGGTAGCAAAGGTGGGTCTTGACGGGCACGACCGTGGTGCCAAAGTAATAGCAACAGCCCTGCGCGATGCAGGTATGGAAGTAATATATACCGGCCTGCGCCAGACACCCGAAATGGTGGTGAACACGGCTTTACAGGAAGATGTAGATGCCATAGGCATCAGCATACTCAGCGGTGCGCACAATACGGTATTCCCTAAGGTGATGCAGCTGATGAAGGAAAAAGGACTGGAAAATGTGTTACTGACAGGTGGCGGTATCATACCCGAAGAAGATATGCAGGAACTATATAAGGCAGGGGTAGGTAAGCTGTTTGCCCCCGGTGCCCCTACTACCGAAATAGCCACATACATAACAGAATGGGTGCAAAAACACCGCAGCCAACTATTTTAATACAGATTTAATTCAAACAATTTTCACTAGAATATGTACCAAACATTATTAACAGACCTGCAGGATGGCACACTGGTAGTAACCATCAACCGCCCTGATAAACTGAATGCCCTGAACAAGGATGTGATAGAAGAACTGGGTAAGGTGGTAGATGAAATATATAATAATGCAGAGATAAAGAGCGCGATACTTACCGGTAGCGGCGAAAAGGCATTTGTAGCCGGTGCTGATATTTCTGAGTTTACCACACTGGATGCCGCAGGCGGTTCGGCCCTTGCAAAGAAAGGACAGGATAATGTTTTCGATAAAATAGAGAACAGCCCTAAGCCTATCGTTGCTGCCGTTAATGGCTTTGCATTGGGTGGTGGTTGCGAGTTGGCTATGTCCTGCCACTTCCGCACAGCCAGCGAGAATGCTAAGTTTGGCCAGCCTGAAGTAAACCTGGGCCTGATACCGGGCTATGGCGGCACACAACGCCTGACACAGCTGGTAGGCAAAGGCAAAGCGATGGAGCTGATGATGACCGCCGATATGATAGGCGCAGATGAAGCAAAAGCACTGGGCCTTGTAAACCATGTATGGCCACTGGCCGAGCTTTTGAGCAAAACCAAAGAAATTTTGCAAAAAATACATACAAAGGCTCCCATTGCTATATCAAAAGTTATATCTTGTGTGAATGATGCGGCGAAAGCGGATAGTAACGGTTTTGCCAATGAGGTGAAGCGCTTTGGTGAATGCTTTTCTACCGAAGACATGCGTGAGGGAACAACAGCTTTCTTAGAAAAAAGGAAAGCTATTTTTAAAGGAAAATAATTTTTTTATCTTCAACGCTAAAACCAGAGTACAATGCGGAAAAAGATTGTCCGTAGCCTTTTAGCCTTATGCGTTAGCGCTGCCACTATTTCTGTTAATGCCCAACCTGCTATTCCACGTGAGTATGTGGAGCATCCCGGATACTCAATGGGTATACAATTCGGCATGACCGATTTATGGGGTGACGTAGGTACCCAGAATTTTGTAGACCATTATACCAACGGCAAGTATTTCGACCAGCCATGTTTCATGGGCGGTTTGTTCGGCCGTTATACAGCGCATCCTATGCTGGCATTCCGCTTAGGCCTTAGCTATGGTACCCTGTATGCTACCGATGCCTGGAATGAAAAGAAAGCCAAAACTGCAAAATCGATAGAAGACGATGCGTTTCAACGCTACCTGCGCAACCAGGATATTAAAGTAAGTATGTGGGAAGGCTTGTTCCAGGTGGAATTCATGCCATTCCGCAGCAACTCAGAAAGCAAATCTGCCGGATGGAGGTTGCAGCCCTACCTGACAGTGGGTATCGGTGGTTTCTACTACACGCCATTCAGTACTTTCATAGAACGCAATACCGGTGCTAAGCGCTGGGTAAAAGTGGGCGACCTGAGCCTGGAAGGCGAAGGTTTTGAACATGAAGACCCTACGCCTACGTATTCTCAGAAAACATCTTTCTGGCAGGTAGCTGTACCCGCTGGCCTTGGCCTTCGTTACGACCTGAACCGCAATATGTCGCTGGGTATCGAGTACCTGTACCGTTTTACCGGCCACGACAGGCTGGATAACGTGAGCAGCGAATACGTTACACCTGAGTACCTGGACCGCTACCTGTCTCCTGAAAAAGCAGCAGTGGCCAAAGAAATGTACGATAAATCATGGGCTATAGACCCAAGTGTGAAACACAAAGCATGGTCTAAGCGCGGTAATAAAGAAGTGAAAGACAGCTACTCAACCATATCTATAATGTTTATATATAAATTTGAGAGCAACAAGATACCCTGGTGGTTCTAAAGTCGGCGTCAACTTAATGTCATTTATGGAGCGGTGTGTATAACATGCCGCTCTTTTTATAGGTAATATTTGTGATATTTGTATAATTCATTCGTAGTATGTATGCTTTCCTGGAGGGTGAACTGAGTTATAAATCCCCTTCCCTGTTATATCTTTCTGTAAACGGAGTTGGTTACGAGGTCAATATCACACTGCAAACATATGGCAGGGTGCAAGACTTGGAACGGTGCCGCCTGTATACCCATGTGCAGGTGCGCGAAGATGCCTGGGTGCTGTATGGCTTTGCCGATGAAACGGAACGTACCACCTTTCGCCAGTTGCTAAGTATCAATGGGGTAGGTGCCGCCACGGCGCGCATCATCCTGTCGTCGCTAACGCCCGAAGAGCTGGAACGGGCCATAGCACATGAAGATGCGCGAACGCTGGAGAAGGTGAAAGGCATTGGTGCCAAAACCGCCCAGCGTATCATACTGGAGCTGAAAGGCAAGCTGCATTTAGAAAAAAATACTGCATCTTTACCCCATACCGTACACAATACCAAAGAGGAAGATGCGTTATTTGCATTAGTGAACCTGGGTATAACGAAAACCATGGCAGAGGCTGCTTTGAAGAAAATAAAAGATGCCGGTTCGTTGACGGTAGAAGAGCTGATAAAACAAGCACTAAGGGTGCTATAAACCTAAGAAAAGGAACGAGATTGAAGCGGAAGACAAATTTCGGGTATAAGCTGTTTTTCTTTATAACATTGGTAGTAGCCATAGCGAATGCTGCTGCCCGCGATTATGAAGGAGATTTTGAGTATGAGGAGCCGGACCCTGCAGAGGATACTACCCGTAAAAAAGAAGCGCTCAAATTTCCCATACAAGACCGCAGCGGTGAGGCAGGCGAAAAAACAATACCCAGCATC
Organism: uncultured Bacteroides sp.; assembly: GCA_902168085.1. GTDB lineage: Bacteria > Bacteroidota > Bacteroidia > Chitinophagales > Chitinophagaceae > Polluticoccus. The sequence goes on along the minus strand of CABHOP010000058.1, from coordinate 14,784 downwards.
GACCTGCAAGACCCGGCCAATGTAAACAGGTCGGTAGAATACGACCCGGAGGAAAACAGGTACTACTTTACCGAAAAGCTGGGCGACCGCTACCTGCGCACTCCCAATTTCATGACCCTGGATGAGTACATGAAATACCAGGCTGAAAAAGATGAGCAATCGTACTGGCAGCGCCGTATGGATGCCCTCTCGCTTTTCAATACCAAACCACAATTGCCCACCATGTACCGCGAAGGTATCTTCGACCGTATATTTGGCGGCAGTGGCATCGTAGTAAGGCCGCAGGGTAATGTAGACGTAACTTTTGGTGGCAACTGGCAAAACATTAAGAACCCCGCATTGCCGCAGCGTGCACAGAAATACGGCATCTTCGATTTTGATATGCAGATGAACATCAACCTGCTGGCCACAGTGGGTGATAAGCTGAAACTGAATATCAGTAACAATACCAAAGCCACCTTCGACTACCAGAACATACAGCGACTGGAGTATACAGGTAAAGAAGACGAGATCATCAAGAAGATAGAAGCGGGTAACGTAAGCTTCCCCCTGCGCAGCAACCTGATAAGCGGTGTGCAGTCGCTCTTTGGCCTTAAAACGCAGTTGCAGTTTGGCAGGCTATGGGTAACGGGTGTAGTATCGCAACAGCGCTCTAAACGAAACAGCCTTACCATACAGGGTGGTTCGCAAACACAGCAGTTCGCTATCAAGGCCGATGACTATGAAGAGAACCGCCACTTCCTGCTGGCACAATACTTTGCCAATAACTACAACCGCGCACTCGAAAATTATCCCATCATCAATTCGCAGGTTACTATCAATAAGATAGAGGTTTGGATAACCAATACTACAGGTGCTACCGATGGGGTACGTACCATTTTCGGTTTTATGGACCTTGGTGAGGCATCGCCGCACAACCCGCTGGTGGCTGGTGCTGCCAAACCGGTGCCTTATGGCCTGCCGGATAATAATGTAAACCAGCTATACAGCCGGCTGCAGGAAAATCCCAGTACACGTATACCCGGTACAGCTACCGGTATTGTTACAGCACTTGGTTTTACAAACAGCCTCGACTTTGAAAGCCAGACTGCGCGTAAGCTGAACCCCTCTGAATATTCTTTCAACCCGCAACTGGGTTATATATCGCTAAACACACAACTGAACCCAGCCGATGTGCTGGCAGTAGCATACCGCTATACTTACAATGGTAAGGTGTACCAGGTGGGTGAGTTTTCTGAAGACCTGCCGCCACTACCCAATACCGGTGGTGCGGTAGCCGATCAGCGTGTGATGTTTTTGAAACTTCTGAAAGGAACATCTGCACGCCCTACACTGCCTATCTGGAAGCTGATGATGAAAAACGTGTATGCATTGGGTGGCCTGGGTGTGTCTAAAGACGAGTTTCGTTTGAATGTATTGTACCAGGACCCGGGGGGTGGTGAAAAAAGGTATATACCCGAAGGGGAAAAAGCAGGGCAGCCGCTTATATCACTATTGAACCTCGACCGCCTGAACATACAGAATGACCCCAGTCCCGATGGTATCTTCGATTTTGTAGAAGGCATTACGATCAATACACAGCAAGGTAAGATCATCTTTCCCGTGCTGGAGCCTTTTGGCAGTGGCCTGAAGCCCGCCATAGGCGACAATGCACAACTGCAACGGAAATATCTCTATACTATACTGTACGATTCTACCAAGACCATAGCACGCCAGTTTCAACAAAACAACCGCTATGTTATCAAGGGTTCTTACAAGTCTTCTTCTTCTTCCGAAATATTCCTGGGGGGCTTCAATATACCACAGGGGTCGGTAGCGGTATCTGCCGGTGGGCAGCGCCTGATAGAGAATGTGGACTACCAGATAGATTATGGCCTGGGCCGTTTGAAGATATTGAACACAGGTATCCTCAACTCCGGCATACCCATCAGTGTGCAGTATGAGGATAATGCCACCTTCGGTTTTCAGCAACAAAACTTTACCGGCCTTCGTCTTGATTATTATTTAAATGAGAAACTGGCATTGGGTGGTACCTTCATGCGCCTTACGGAGCGTCCGTTCACACAAAAAACAACCGTAGGCGAAGACCCTATTAAAAATACCGTGTTAGGTATAGATGCCAACTATCAATCTGAGTCGCCTGCACTTACCCGGTTCCTCGATAAGCTGCCTATATATTCTACTACAGCTCCATCACTTATAAGTGTATCAGGAGAGGTAGCCAGCCTTTTACCCGGCCACAGCAAGCAGATCAATTCGCTGGACCCGGAAGGCTCTGTATATGTAGATGACTTTGAAGGTACGCGCAGCTCTTACGACCTGAAATTCCCGGCCAACTCATGGTCGCTGGCCAGTACACCGGTGGGGGCTATAGACAAAAATGGCAATCAGTTGTTTAAAGAGGGCGCGCTGAACGATAACCTGGATTACAACAAAAACAGGGCAAAATTGGCATGGTACTTTTTGGAGCCATCGTTGATAGACCCGAGTACCGGCGTACCCGATTATGTGAAGAAAGACCCCAACCAGCACTACATACGCCAGGTGCAGCAGCAGGATGTGTTCCCCCAAAAGAACAACACGATATTACAAAGCGCCCTTTCTACATTAGACCTTGCCTATTATCCTAAAGACAGGGGGGCGTATAACTTTGATGCCAATGCACTGGACGGCAACGGTAAACTGAAGAACCCGCAGGAACGCTGGGGTGGCATCATGCGCGCGATAGATAATAGTGACTTCGAACAATCGAATGTAGAGTTTATCGAATTCTGGGTAATGGACCCCTTCATTGGCAATCCTGCTTCGCAGGGCGGTTCGCTGTATATCAACCTGGGTAATATATCGGAAGATGTGCTGAAAGATTCCCGTAAATTCTTTGAGAACGGTATCACTGTTCCTAAAAATATATCGCAACTCAACAAAAGTGTATGGGGTTATTCGCCCAGCATACAGCAGCAGATAACCCGTGCCTTCGATAACGACCCTGCCGCCCGCACTACGCAGGATGTGGGTTATGATGGCCTGGATAATGAAGAAGAAAAAACCTGGTTTGCACAATACCTGGCACAGGTAGCCAGTGTGGTCACAAATCCGGATGCATTGAACAGCCTGCAGAACGACCCTTCAGGCGATGACTTCCACCACTTCCGTGGTTCTGATTATGATAATAATGAGCCGGGTGTATTGGGCCGTTATAAAAAATTCAATGGCCCGCACGGCAACTCGCCCGCCAATACCAGTGGCGAATATTCTAATGCCGGTACTACCATACCGGAGTCTGAAGACATCAACCGCGATAATACGCTGAACGAAGCAGAAGACTATTATCAATACCGCATAGACCTGAAGCCCGGCATGCAGGTGGGTAGCAACTATGTGGTGAGCATACAGGAAACGAATGTGAAACTGCCAAACGGCAGCACCGAGCTGGAGCGCTGGTACCAATTCAAAATACCTATCCGCGATTACAATGCCAAGGTGGGTAACATAGCCGACTTCCGCTCTGTGCGTTTCATACGTATGTTCATGAGTGGGTTCCAGGATAGCGTTATCATGCGTTTTGCAAGGCTGGAGCTGGGCCGTAATAACTGGCGCCGCTATATGTTCTCCTTACAGAACCCCGGAGAGAATATTCCGGAAGATGACCAGAACTCTGTAGACTTTGCCGTAACATCGGTGAGCCTGGAAGAGAACAGCGACCGTCAGCCTATACCATATGTAATACCACCGGGGGTAAACCGCCAGCAGGCAAATGTTGCCAATGGCCAGAGCATACAACTGAATGAGCAGGCACTATCGCTGCAGGTGTGCAACCTGAAAGATGGTGATATGCGCGCTGTGTTTAAAGAAGTAGGTGTGGATATGCGCCAGTTCAGCAAGCTGCGTATGTTCGTGCATGCGGAATCGCGCACAGGACAGCAGCCGGTGAAAGACGGCGACCTGCGCGGTGTGATACGTATAGGTAGCGACTTTACCAATAACTACTACGAATACCAGGTGCCCCTGCGCATCACAGCGCCGGGCAGCAGTACCGATGAGGCCGTGTGGCCCGAAGCCAACAGGCTGGATCTGGTGCTGGACGACCTGGTGCATGTAAAGACCGAAAGGAACAATAAAGGCATTGCCGCCTTTATACCCTATACCGTTACCGATAGTAAGGGTAATTATATTACCGTAGTAGGTAACCCGAATATCGGTGATGCCAAAACCATCATGCTGGGTGTAGCCAACCCGTTGAAGACCAACCAGGCACTTACGGATGATGGTATGGCAAAATGTGCGGAAATATGGTTTAACGAACTGCGCATGGTAGGGCTGAATGAATCTCCGGGTTATGCTGCGTCGGGCAAGGTAGCTATACAGCTGGCCGACCTTGGCGCTGTGAACCTGGCAGGTAGCATGCACACTGCCGGCTATGGTAATATAGACCAGAAACTGAACCAGCGCTTCCGCGATAACTACTATCAATACAATGCATCTACCAACCTGAATATGGGTAAGCTGATGCCTAAGAAATGGGGTGTACAGTTGCCGGTGTTTGTAGGTTATTCTGAAAATATCAGCAACCCGCAATACGATCCTTTCGACCTGGATGTGAAATATGGCGACAAGCTGAATGCCGCACGCGATGCTGCACAGCGCGATTCTATACGCAAAGCTGCACAGGATTATACATCCATCACCAGTGTCAATTTTTCTAACGTGCGTGTATTGGGCAACCCTGAAAAACCATCTTCCAAAACAATGCCCTGGAGCGTGAAGAACTTTGATGTGAGCTATGCTTACAACCGCCAGTTCAAACGCAACCCTACGATAGAAAGCGATGAATTGCTGAACCATAAATTGGGCTTGGGTTATACCTACAGCATCAAGTCGAAATCGATAGAGCCTTTTAAAACCCTTATCAGGTCGAAATCGAAATGGATGTCTTTGATAAAAGACTTCAACCTGAACCTGTTGCCGGCCAACTTTACCTTCCGTACGGATATGAACCGTATTGTGAACGAAACAAAAGTGCGCAACATAACGGGCGATATCATTGCCATACCGCCAACCTTCTATAAAAACTTTACGTGGATACGCGATTATACCCTGCGTTGGGAACTAACGCGTTCCCTGTCATTCGACTATAAGGCAACCAATACATCGCGTATTGATGAGCCATATGGCAGGATAGATAATGGAGAGAAACGCGATTCGCTTTGGGATAAAATAAAAACCTTCGGGCGTAATACATTCTATACCCAATCTTTCAACGCCAGCTACAACCTGCCGCTGCAAAAGCTGCCGGTAGCAGACTGGACCAACCTGCGCCTGCAATATGGGTCTACCTATTCGTGGACAGCGGCATCGCAACTGGCGCGTGGCCTGGGTAATACCATTGGCAATACGCAAACCAAGCAAGCTAATTTAGAATTGCAGTTTACACAGCTGTATAATAAGAACCGCTGGCTGCGTGCCGTAAACCAACCTAAGCCACCCAAGATTAAAAACGGCAAAGACGATAAAGATGGCAATAAGCCCGGCCTGGCACCCGATAACGGTAAAACGGTGAAAGACCTGCGTGGCAAAGACAAGCCATCGCTGGATAAGCCGAAGACGCCGGTAAAAACCGATGTGGTAAAAAAAGACGATTCTACTGAGCTGGAGAAGACCATAGCTGCCATGGCCGGTAAGATGAGCGATAAGCAACTGGACTCGATGCGCAAACTGCTGAAGGCAGAGGAAATAGCCAAGGCAAAAGCCGATAAGGCCAAGCGTAAAAAAGAAAGAAAACTGGCACGCCAGCAGCGCCGCAATAGCACACCGAAGGTGACGGATATAGAACGCTTTGGCGGCAGGCTGCTGACGATGGTGAAGCGTACTACAGTGAACTATAGCGAGAACGCAGGCGCTACACTGCCGGGCTATATGGATAGTACCAATATACTGGGTATCAATACATCGAGCGGGGCACCGGGCTTTGACTTTGTATATGGTATGCAGCCCGATAGAAGCTGGCTGGAAAAGCAAGCCTATGCCGGCCGCCTGAGTCGCGATAGCCTCTTCAATGCACAGTTTCAGCAGCAGTATGCGCAAACGCTGAATATTACAACTACGGTAGAACCTATCAAGGATTTCAGGATAGACTTTACCGTAACACGTTCGTTCAGCAAAACACATAGCGAACTGTTTAAGGATACAACCCTTACAGGCGTTGGCGACTTTACTCACAATAACCCATATGAGAGTGGTTCTTTCACTTCTTCATTTATAGGATTGAAAACACTGTTCAACAAATCGGATGTGAATAGCGGGCCATTCAGGCAGTTTATGGAAAACAGGAAAGTAGTGTCTGAAAGGCTGAGCCGCAGCAACCCGTATAGTAACGGTGTAGACGACCCGAACGATCCTAATTATAAAAAAGGGTACACCGGCTACTCTCAGGATGTACTGGTACCGTCATTCCTGGCTGCTTACACCGGTAAGAGCGCCAATGATGTGGGCCTTATCGACCAGCGTAATAAGAACATCCGCAGCAACCCGTTCCGCAATTATGTGCCGATGCCAAACTGGCGGGTAGCTTATACGGGGCTTACCAAAATACCGGCTATTGCCGAAGTGATGAACAACCTGGTTATCAACCATGCTTATACCGGTACGTTGTCTATGAATAGTTTTGTATCGGCATTGTTCTACCAGGATATTTACAGCGTTGGCTTCCCGTCGTTCATCGATTCCAATTCAGGCAACTTCGTACCCTTCTACCAGGTGCCGAACGTAACGATAACGGAATCGCTGAACCCGATGTTTGGTTTCGATGCTTCGTTCCGCAACAATATGACCTTCCGGTTCGACTTCCGTAAAACACGCACCGTGAGCCTGAGCATGGTAGATTACCAGGTGAGCGAAACCTACAGCACAGAATATGTGATAGGTGCCGGCTACCGTGTGCGCGGATTGGTATTGCCGTTTGAGGTGTTTGGTGTGAAGAAGCTGAATAATGACCTGAATATAAAAATGGATGTAGGCCTGCGCGATGATAAGAGCAGCAATAACTACCTGGCGCAGAATGTAAACATCACTACGCGCGGGCAGAAGGTGATTACCATATCGCCTTCTATAGACTATATTGTGAGTGACAGGCTGACCCTGCGTTTCTTCTACGATCGCAGGCAGAGTATTCCATATATATCCAGCTCATATCCAATCACTACCACGCGTGCAGGGGTCACATTGCGCTTCATATTTGCACAATAGGAGCATGACCGTTGTCATAAACTTCTTTGCGCCGTAAATGTTATCTTTGTAGTCCTAAAATTCTTAATAAAATGACAGTGCATTCGTTTCAGCAGCACTTCGATGAGAAGATAGATAATGATGTGGCTATAGAGCCGCGCGACTGGATGCCGGATGATTACCGTAAAACACTCATCCGCCAGATATCGCAGCACGCACATAGCGAGATAGTAGGTATGCTGCCCGAAGGCAACTGGATAACCCGTGCCCCAAGCCTGCGCCGTAAAGCGGTATTGCTGGCCAAGGTGCAGGATGAAGGCGGCCATGGCCTGTACCTGTACAGCGCTGCCGAAACACTGGGCATCACCCGCGATGAGATGTATGACCAGCTACATACCGGTAAGGCAAAATATTCTTCGATATTCAACTATCCCACCCTTACCTGGGCCGATATGGGTGCTATAGGCTGGCTGGTAGATGGCGCAGCCATTATGAACCAGGTGCCGCTATGCCGTACATCATACGGGCCGTATGCACGTGCTATGGTGCGTGTATGCAAGGAAGAAAGCTTTCACCAGCGCCAGGGATATGAAATAATGATGGCACTGGCCAATGGCACCGATGTGCAGAAGAAGCTAGCACAAGATGCGCTGAACCGCTGGTGGTGGCCATCTATCATGATGTTTGGCCCGCCCGATGATAACAGCCCTAACACAGCACAAAGCATGCGCTGGCGCATTAAACGTTTTACCAATGATGAGCTGCGCCAGAAGTTTATAGATGTAACGGTAGAACAAGCTAAGCTAATAGGCCTGACCATACCCGACCCGGACCTGAAGTGGAATGAAGAACGCGGCCATTACGACTACGGTACTATTGACTGGAATGAGTTTTGGGATGTGGTGAAAGGCAATGGCCCTTGCAATAAAGAAAGGCTGGAAACCCGTAAAAAAGCATGGGAAGAAGGTGCGTGGGTGCGCGATGCAGCACTGGCATATTCTAAAAAACGCAAAGCCCGTAAAGAAAATAAGAAAGATAACCTTGCAGCATAATACACAGGATGAACCAGTTTATAAATAAGAACCTATACGGAGACTACGGAGATAAAGAACAAGCCGGTGGCGCAGAGGGTAGCAATCACAATACCGCTGCCGAATGGCCACTGTGGGAAGTATTCATCCGCAGCAAAGCGGGTCTCGATCACAAACATGTAGGTAGCCTGCATGCAGCCGATGCAGAGATGGCTATTGAAAATGCGCGCGATGTATATACCCGCAGGCTCGAAGGCATCAGCATATGGGTGGTGGAAAGCAAATATATCCATGCTTCAGACCCAGCCACGGCAGACTCTATGTATGAACCGGCCAACGATAAAGTATATCGCCACCCTACGTTCTACAACCTGCCCGATGAATTGACGCATATGTAGTTTTCTTTGGGGATTAGGAATTTGGAATTAGGGATTAGATAAAAGCATAACCCAATTCCAAATTCCAAATTCCAAATTCCTGGAAATAATGAACCAATCAACGAATCAACTAATATACACGCTGCAATTGGCAGATAATGCCCTGATACTGGGGCACCGCATCAGTGAATGGTGTGGCCATGGGCCGGTGCTGGAACAGGATATAGCGCTAACCAATACCGCGCTCGACCACCTGGGGCAGGCGCGTAGCTTTTACCAGCATGCTGCAGAACAGTTCAACCTGATGCCTGCCGAGGTAAAGAAACAACAATTTGCTTCCCCGGCGCTGCAGCAGAAGATAGATAAAGGGGAGAATCTGGATGAAGATGACCTGGCTTACCTGCGCGATGGCTGGGATTTCAGGAACGTATTGCTGGTAGAGCAGCCTAACAAAGACTGGGCATATACCGTAGTGCGCTCTTTCTTTGCAGATGTTTTCAATTTCTATTTTTATAAAGAACTGCAAAAAAGCAAAGACGCCGTACTGGCAGCTATTGCAGAAAAATCGCTAAAGGAAGTGACTTATCACCTGCGCTGGAGCAGCGAGTGGATGATACGCCTGGGCGATGGCACGGAAGAAAGCCACGAGCGCATGCAAACAGCGCTGAACGAGCGCTGGGCATATAGTGGAGAACTGTTTGAAATGAGCGCTGCCGATAAGGCAATGGCAGAAGCCGGTATAGGTGTAGATATTGCGGCTATCAAGCCACTTTGGGATGCGCATGTGGATGGCATACTGCAGGAAGCTACCCTTGAAAAGCCTGCCAATAAATGGATGCAGAGCGGTGGCAAAGATGGCCGCCATAGCGAGCACCTGGGCTATATACTGGCCGAGCTACAGTTTATGCAGCGTGCATACCCCAATATGGAGTGGTAATATTATAGCAGTATCTTACAGCTATGAACCCATGGCAACGCTATAAATGGTCATTAGCAGCAATGGCCTTTGCCGCCCTGCTCACCACCCTTGTGCTCACCAATATGGTGCTGGAGCCATCGCATGTGATTATTGGCCTCGATGGCGATTCCATAAAGAACTTTTACACTTACCTGTATCATACCCTGTATGATAATAACCTTTGGTTCACAGGTATGAACTATCCCTATGGGGAACATGCCATATATACAGATGGCATGCCTGCACTTTCCACGCTTGTAATATGGATGAGAGATACCTTTCACCTGCAGCACGATACTATTGTAGCAGCATTTTATATTACGCTTGCCCTTGGCTATGGGCTCGGCATTTTTTATGTGTATAAGCTTTTTGTGCACTTTGGTGTAAAGCCGTGGTGGGCCATTGTTTTTGCGGGCCTTGTTATTATTCTTTCTCCCCAGCAAATACGTTTGGGTGGCCATTTCGGTTTGGGCATGTTATGTGCCATACCTATGTTGTGGTATTGGCTGGCGCGGTATGATAGTACAGCACACTGGTGGTATGCGGTGTACGTGGCTGTGTTCAGTTTCGTCATAGCATTTATACACCCATATTTTCTGGCAGTATCTTTTCTGCTAACAGGTGCATATATACTTACCTGCTTTTTTTATGGCAAGCGCACATTTCGCGAACGCCTGCTTTTTATATGGCCACTGGCTTTGGCATTAATAGTAGTTTTTGCAGGGGTGAAGGGTGTACTATATGCTACAGACCCGGTAACAGACAGGCCAACAATCCCTTGGGGGCTACTGGCATACTCCACTTCAGGTTCAGACCTTATTATTTCACCCTTCTCTCCCATATGGCAGCACCTGCTTCATATATCCGATACTTCCACCACGGAAGGTTTTGCTTATATAGGTGTAGTAACTATGGCTGTAGTGCTTGTATCGTTATCAATAACGGTGGCAGTACTGGTAAAGCGTAAAAAAATAGAAAGCATAGACATTGGTATGAACGCCAAATGGCTGGTGATAGCTATCATAGCCTTGCTGATAGCCAGTGGTGCACCTATAGAATGGATGGGTGGTGAATTGCCACCTTATTTATCTGTGCTCAGGCAGTTTCGCACATTGGGCCGCTTTGCATGGATATGCTATTACATCATCACTGTATATACAGGCGTATGTTTGTACAAGTGGTTTGCTGCTTTGCTGCAACGCAATAGGAAGCCGGCCGCACATGGCATGATGCTGCTGGCCGCATCGTTGTGGGTATTCGATGCATCGGGGTATGTTAATTTCCTGAGGCAAATAACCGGCCAGCGTTCCAAGCAGCAGTATATCCAATATTTCTATTGGGATAGGGAAGACCCGCTGACCATGCTGGAAAAAAGTGGCTATACGTCCGATAGCTTCCAGGCTATTATATCCCTGCCATTTATGTATATAGGTACAGATAAGCTATGGCTGCATGAAGATGGCGATAGGGCTTTGGCACTGGCAAACAGGATATCTGTAAACACAAGGCTGCCTATGGTAAATGCAATGCTGGCCAGAACATCGTGGCAGCAAGGCTTTAAGCAGGCCAAACTGATAGGTGGGCCATTTACACATAAGCCCTTGCTTGATGATATACAATCTGACAAGCCTTTCCTCATTTCTTACTTTACAGAAAACGAGCTGGATGAAGATAGCCACTATCTATTGCGCATGGCCGATAGCATTGGCTCGATAGACGGGTGTGGAATATATAAACTGCATCCCCAACGTCTGCGTAGAGAAGATGCACGCTTCGTAGATAGTGCATTGGCAATAGCTGCAGGCATAACGGCAAGGGATAGCTGTATAGCATGCACATCACCATTTTTTACAGTGCACTTCGATGAAGAAAAATACGGCAAAGCTTTCTGGGGTGGGGGTGCGGAAACACATATGTATAAGTCGGAAGATACACTGGTGGCATTCGATATGCAGCCGATGGTGAATGAAAGCCGCTATGAGTTTTCTGTATGGGTGTTGGTGAATGATGTAGATTATCGTTCGCCTGCATTTCGTTTGAAGCTGTGCGATAGCACCGGCAATATGCTGAAAGAAGAATATATACCTACCAAAATCAGCACCGATAATCATGGTATGTGGCTGCGGGTATCCAAATATTTTAGTATGCCGGCCGGCAGCTGCCGCATGGTATGCCAGGTAGATAACGACCCCCGTAAGCCCGACTACATAGCTATAGATGAACTACTGGTACGCCCTGTCAATGCATTGATGATATCGAAAAATGGCAATGCTGTATTGGCCAATAACCACTTGTTAAAAAAGCAATGATGACTAACCCCCTTGCCCGCTATATAGCCGCAATATTATTTACCTTAGTATGGTGTAACACTGCGCTGGCACAAAAGAATAAAGTAGAAGCAGATTCTATAGCGCCTGATGGTACACCGATATATAAGTATATAGAGCAAATGCCGCAGGCGCCCTATAATGTGAATGCTTACCTGGCTACACAAATAAAGTACCCTGAGTATGCACAGGCAAATAATATAGAAGGCAAGGTATTGGTGCGGTTTGTTGTAACGAAGAAAGGCCTGATAGATAGTGTAAGTGTATTACAAAGTGTAGGCGGTGGGTGCGATGAAGAAGCAATGCGTGTGGTACGAAGCATGCCTAAGTGGAAACCCGGCAGAATGAAACGGGCAATAGCAAAAAAATGGAGAAAGGTGAATGTGTATTATACATTGCCTATCAGTTTTAAATTAGCAGATTAGTGAGTACGATAACGAAAGATAAAGTGTATGAATGGCTGGCATCGGTAACCGACCCGGAAGTGCCTGTATTGACCATACTGGACCTGGGCATTGTGCGCGATGTGGTATTGCAGGAAGATGAACAGGGCAACGTAATAGCAACCGTGGTGATAACCCCTACCTATAGCGGCTGCCCGGCTATGGATGTAATAGGCATCAATATACGCATGGCGCTGCTGAGCCGTGGCATAAAGAAGGTGAACATAGAAATGCAGCTAAGCCCAGCATGGACTACCGACTGGATGAGCGAGGAAGGCAAACGCAAACTACAGGCATATGGTATAGCACCCCCAAAGCGGCGAGCGACCGATAACCCGCTGGCGCTGTTTGAAGAAGAGGGTGTAGCCTGCCCGCGGTGCGGTTCTACCCATACAGTATTGGTAAGTCAGTTTGGCCCCACATCCTGCAAATCGCTGTATAAATGCGAGGATTGTAAAGAACCCTTCGAGCATTTTAAGTGCCACTAAACTTATCGCAAAATCACAACAGCATGTATGAAAGTAAAGATGAACGATTAGCACCGCTACCTGTCTTTTACGGACGTGTGCTGCGCAATATTATTGTAGCCTGTGCCGTGCTGGCCGGTTGTCTTTCTATTGGCATACTGGGTTATCATTATACCGATGGTATATCGTGGATAGATTCCCTGCACAATGCATCGATGATACTCAGCGGTATGGGCCCCGTGGTGGAAATAAAATCTACCGGCGGTAAATTGTTCTCTTCTTTCTATGCCCTGTTCAGCGGTATAGCTTTCATTACCAATATAGGCATCATACTGGCACCTGCAGCGCACAGGTTATTTCACAGCCTGCATTTGGAGGAGGATTAACCCCTAAATCCCCTGAAGGGGACTTTCTCATGTTTAGCGTTAAAAAAAAACGTCAGTGCGGAGAACTGAAGGCCTCTGCAGTCTCAACATACTATTAGGTATTAAGGGAAAGCCCCTTTAGGGGTTTGGAGTCTAAATAGCCAGCACCTCGATAGCCTTTTGTGCAGCTACCTGCCCGGCTTCTTTCTTGTTATATCCGCTGCCTGTGCTTACCTGCTGGCCGTCCATTACGATGGCTATGGTAAATATTTTGCGGCTGCCTTCATTGCGCTCGTCTACCGTATCGAAGACGATCTCTTTGGCATTGCGCTGTGCCCAGCTCAGCAGTTTGTTCTTATAGTTGGTATCGGTGCTTTCCAGCAGTTCTATATCTATATAAGGTTTTATCACCTGCTTCAGTATAAAGCTGCGGGTGCGTGCAAAGCCCTGGTCCAGGTACACGGCGCCTATCAGCGCTTCCAGTGCATTGCCAAATATATGGCTGCGGCCCAGCCCGCGGTCGTTCTGGTTATACTGCACCAGCTTGTGCAGGCCCATGCGCAGGGCTACGTTGTTCATAGTCTCCCGGCGCACAATGCGCGAGCGTAGCTCGGTAAGGTAGCCTTCGTGCTGGTAAGGGTATTTTTTAAAAAGATATTCGGCTACGATAGAACCCAGTATGGCATCGCCCAGAAACTCAAGGCGCTCATTATTCTCTGCCAGCTCTTCTATTTTAGAGCGGTGCATCAGTGCCAGCTGGTAATACGGCAAGTGCTTGGGCACATAGCCCAACAGGTGCTCCAGTTGCAGTACCAACTGCTTATTGGGTGAAAAGAGGTGTACGATTCGTGAGGTGAACCGGCGCAAGGCTATTCTTCGTATTTTTTGAAGATGATGGAAGCATTGTGTCCGCCAAATCCAAAAGTGTTGCTAAGGGCAGCACGTACGGTGCGTTTCTGCGCCGTATGGAAGGTAAAGTTGAGCCTTTGGTCTATAGCAGGGTCGGGCGTATGAAAGTTGATGGTAGGCGGCACGATGTCGTGCTTCACCGCCAGCACACTGGCAATGGCCTCTATACCACCCGCAGCACCCAGCAGGTGCCCCGTCATAGACTTGGTAGAACTGATATTCAGGTTGTACGCATGCTCGCCAAACACTTTCTGTATGGCCAGCAGCTCGGCCACATCGCCCAGCGGGGTAGATGTACCGTGTACGTTGATGTAATCGATATCCCCTGCGGTCATGTTAGCGTCTTCCAGTGCATTTTTCATCACATTGATAACGCCCAGGCCTTCGGGGTGCGGTGCGGTCAGGTGGTGCGCATCGGCACTGAGGCCACCGCCGGCTACTTCTGCATAGATGGTAGCACCGCGTTTTTTAGCATGTTCCAGTTCTTCCAGTATCAGTGCGCCCGCACCTTCGCCCAGTACAAACCCGTCGCGGTCCACATCAAATGGGCGGCTGGCTGTTTTGGGGTCGTCATTGCGCTCGCTCAATGCCTTCATGGCATTGAAACCGCCGATACCTGCCTGTGTTACCACAGCTTCAGAGCCACCGGTCACTATCGCATTGGCTTTGCCCAGGCGTATATACAT
>CABHOP010000057.1 GCA_902168085.1 uncultured Bacteroides sp. | reverse complement strand
CAATGTAGGAACGCATATGTACAATCTTGATGTTAAAGTACGATGTTGCCGTGAAATATATAAATGGGCTGCAGGTGATTTTTATAGGTAAAAATAAAAAGCAGCCCCGTTGCAAGGGCTGCTTTAATAAAATAATATGTTATACCGGTTATTGCAGTGCGCAATCGCCGAGGTTGCCCATTTCATCACATTTTTTATTGGCAGCTACTTCTGTTTTTGCAGATATACTGTGCGTCGTTGTAGTGCCTTTATAATCCACACACTCACATGTATAGTATTTGGTACAAGATGACATGATAGTGGTTGCGAGTACAAATGCTACAAAAACAAAAAGTTTCGATTTCATTTCGGTATTTTATTCTTTCTACAAGATTATGTAATTAAATTTTTAAATCAAAGCATGTTAAGATTATTGTGTTTTGATTTTGGGTGAGTATGTGAAAATTACATCCGTACAGGCACGGATTTTTATATACTATCAATACGGTATTATTTGTATATTGTAGGGAGCGTAACTTTAAAAAACTAAAAATTGCACTGCCATGACGGACAAGCTCTTCATAAATAACAGAACAGATAAGCCTATGCTGGCTACTATTACCGATAATTATACAGGTAGTAACGTATTTACCTGTGAATTGGTACCCGGTAGCAATGAGCTAAGCGTAGAGCAACTGGAAGCAGGTGTTTATATGATTCAACTGGAAGATAGTAACCACGATATTTTTTATCAGCAAAAGCTATTTAAGGATTAACCTTCAGGGATATATCTTATAGAAACAGCCCCTCAAAGGGGCTGTTTCTATATTTCAACAATCGATTCTAAAACAGGAGTGGTATTCTTTTGTTCTATTGTAGCTGAAAGTTGGGCAGACGAAGTTTGTTTTATAGTCATTTTTTTATGTAATAAATAAGCCAACAGAAGGCTGACAGATAGTATGATAATGCTTAAATAGCCCGTAACATTATAGTACTGTATTTTATTGTCAGGCATTCTAACCACTACAAACCCAGCAATAAGAGATGCTGCCGCTACGAATAATTGCTGTATAGATGAGTTAAAGCTCATAAAGCTACCCCTTTTTTCTGTGGGTACTACATTGCTGATCATAGCCTGTGCAGGTATAGAGCGGCCCGATGATATGATGAACCATATGCCTGTAATACATAACACAAAATAGAAGGGTATATCCGGCAGGTTGGTAATGATAGCTACGGGTATAAGCCCCGCCAGCAGCATATACCTGTACATATTGAACTTACCCGTTTTATCGGCCAGCTTACCAATAAGTGGAGAACTGAACAGGGTAAGCATACCACCTACAAAGTATATCATAGGTGTTTCTGTTTTGCTGAAGCCCATGTTGAACTCCATAAAGGGATTCAGGAAGGGAATAATAAGGAAGTGCCCCATCATCATAGTGCCAGACAAACCCAGTGCCAATAATTGATTGCTATCTTTAGTTATATCTTTCAGTAACACCAATGGGTTAAGATGCTGCCCCGTTTCTTCTTTGAGGTGCTTATCCATTTTAGGAATATACCTTATTAATAAAGGCACTAGTGTTATGCCTATTATTACTACGAAATAGAATGGAGCATGCCAGTTCAGATTGTTGGCCAGGTAAAGGCCAAAGGGAACGCCAAATACTGATGCCAATGAAAAAGCCCCCATAATAACGCCCATAGCAGCTGCCCTGCGCTCGTAAGGTATCAGGTCGGCCACTATGGATAGGACCTGCGCACCTATAAGCCCGCCGAAGATACCCGCCACTATTCTGGCAGCCATCAATAAGCCAAATGTAGGTGCAACTGCACAAAATAACGTTCCTAACAAAAAGCCGGAATAGCCAAACATGAGGACCTTCTTCCTATCAAACCTATCCACAAAGAATGCGGCCAGGAAGCCGGAAACACCTGCACTTATAGTATAAGCCGCTACTACCATAGAAAATGCCTGTGCCGATATGCCAAAGTGTGGCATCAGGAAGTTTCCCAATGGCATCATGATCATGAAATCCAGTATGTGTGTAAAGTTTAGAGCTGCCAAAAGCAGCAGGATTATTCGTTCTTTCTTACTCATATATCAATAATGAGCGCAAAGGTCTGCTTATTTATCGTGTTGATAAAATAGCCGGGCAATGCAATAATTGATAGTGCAATAGATAAAACCCTTAAAAAGCTGCGATTTCGTAAACGCCTGTGGCAATAAGGGATTTGAGGAAATGCTCCGGTGCAGGCAGCAGTGCATTGCTACTGGATTGCACCATAACGATCTTGTTAATGCGTTTGATGACAATAGTGTGTTTGTCTGACCCTGTATTTGCGGCGTTGTGCAACACCATAGTAAGGCTTTCCCCGGCTATGTCGGGAAAATCATCGTATTGCAGATGGTCTATCTGCAAGCTATATGTACCGTCTGGAGTGGTGATTTTAACAATATCGTGTGGGTGTGCATCACGGTGCAGGCGTTGGTGCCGCGTATCTGTAAGGGTAGTAGTAATGTCTTTACTATCCCAAAGCGTATTCCATGCATTGACATCCAGCAAGCGTTCTTTGGCCAATATGAAAAGGTCTTCCGAGTCCTCTATGGTGGTTGCTACTGTACTGTATTCCATATATTACAGTTAGTTGGTCTGTAGATATATATACTAAATTCCGTGCCAATTTATTTTTACAATTCACAAGTTCTGCACATATGCTATTTTTGAAGGAGGTATGACAAAATCTCATCGATTTAAAGAAACTTAGGTGAACCCCACAGCATTATTAAAGCAACAGGTACTATTCTTTCACCCTATGGACGATGCTGCATTGCAGGCATTATCGGAACCATGGGAAGAGGTGACTATACGTCGCAAACAGCTATTGACCCGCACCGGTGAAACAGAGAAATACCTGTACCTGGTGCTGGATGGCATACAAAGGGCCTACTTTGAGCACAATGACAAAGAAGCTACGCTGGTATTTTCTTACGCGCCGTCTTTTTCAGGTGTCATCGATAGTTTTTTTACCCAAACCCCCTCGAAATACCACCTGGAAACCATCACGGCCAGTAGACTACTGCGCATACACTACAACGATATGATGGCACTCATCCGTGAATACCGCTCCATAGAAACCTGGGTGCGCATAGCGCTTACACAGGTGCTGTCGGGCACCCTGCAACGGCAGGTAGAGATCATGAGCTATAGTGCGGAAGAGAAGTTCAAAACCCTGTTGCACCGCAGCCCGCATGTGCTCAACCTGATACCGCATAAATACCTTGCATCCTATATAGGTGTTGATCCTACCACATTCAGTAAGCTATTAGCTTCTGTAAAATTGTGATGCTGTTTTTATAATAATCTTGGTATAGGCTAAGATTTGTGGACTTACTACCTGCTACTTTTGCCCTAAATAGATAAGCCATGCCTACGTTTGTAACGAAAGACCTGCTGAATAGCCTTGAAAACGATGTGAAGCAAATGCTGGATAAAGCAAAGTCTTTACAGTTATTTGATAGCAATATGCTGAACACACCACCTGCACCGGGTAAATGGAGCATACTGCAGGTGATAGAACACCTGAATAGCTACAACCGTTATTACTTACCCGAACTGGAAAATGCCCTGCAACGTGGCAGGCACAGCGGTATTCCTTTCAATACACAATTCAAGTCGGGCTGGTTTGGCGATTATTTCACCAGAATGATGATGCCGGGTGAGGGTGGTAAGATATCCAACAAAATGAATGCCCCTAAAGACCACAGGCCGGTAGCACAACAGGATGCTGATAAAGTGATAACCGAATTTCTGGCGGGTGAGCAAAAACTGGTAAGCCTGTTGCAAATGGCTTTGAGCACCGATATGGGTAAACTAAGGTTGCCCATCAGCATCAGCAGGCTCATAAAGCTGAAAGCCGGCGATACCTTTCGTTTCCTGATAGCGCATCAGCAGCGCCACTTTGTACAGTTGCAAAATGCTATGAATGTATTAGAGCTTAATAAATCTGCCGCCTACACAGCCTAACCCTGCCTTTATTTATTAACTTAGTTGTGCTTTTTTAAAAAGAAAATATAATGGCACAGCTAATAAGGAAGGAAGATGCACTGGAGTATCATAAGAAGGGAAGGCCGGGGAAGATAGAAGTTATTCCTACCAAAGAGACCAAAACGCAGCGCGACCTGGCACTGGCCTATTCGCCGGGTGTGGCTGAACCCTGTAAAGAAATACATGAAAACCCCGAAACGGTTTACGACTATACAGCCAAAGGAAACCTGGTAGCGGTTATCAGCAATGGCACCGCCGTGCTTGGGTTGGGAGATATTGGCCCCGAAGCCAGTAAGCCTGTAATGGAAGGTAAAGGCCTGCTGTTCAAAATATTTGCAGACATAGATGTCTTTGACATAGAACTGAACTCGACCGATATAGACCATTTCGTATCGGTAGTGAAGGCACTGGAGCCGACGTTTGGTGGCATCAACCTGGAGGATATTAAGGCACCTGAATGCTTTGAAATAGAAACCAGGCTGAAAAAGGAACTGAGCATTCCCATCATGCACGATGACCAGCATGGTACGGCCATCATATCGGGTGCGGCATTACTGAATGCGCTGGAGGTTGTAAAGAAAGATATAGGCAAGGTAAAGTTTGTGATAAGCGGTGCGGGTGCTTCGGCCATATCGTGCTGTAGAATATATATAGCGCTGGGTGCCAATGTGAAGAACATGTATATGTTTGACAGCAAAGGCCTGATAACAGCTAACCGTACCGACCTTGATGAAAATAAAAAATTGTTTGCGAACCATACTACCGACCAATCTTTGGCCGATGCTATGAAGGGGGCAGATGTATTCATTGGTTTGTCTAAGGGTAATATTCTTTCGCAGGATATGGTAAAGAGCATGGCAGATAACCCCATCGTATTTGCCCTGGCTAACCCCGACCCGGAGATACCTTACGAAGATGCTATAGCGGCAAGGCCTGATCTGATAATGGCTACCGGACGTAGCGATTACCCTAACCAGGTGAATAACGTGCTGGGCTTCCCATATATCTTCCGTGGTGCGCTGGATGTACGTGCTACATCTATTAACGAAGAAATGAAACTGGCAGCTGTAAA
Organism: uncultured Bacteroides sp.; assembly: GCA_902168085.1. GTDB lineage: Bacteria > Bacteroidota > Bacteroidia > Chitinophagales > Chitinophagaceae > Polluticoccus. The sequence goes on along the minus strand of CABHOP010000057.1, from coordinate 1,563 downwards.
AGCACTGGCAACACTTGCTAAAGAGCCGGTACCCGATATAGTGAACGTGGCTTATAATGAAAAAAGCCTGCGTTATGGCCCTACCTACATCATACCAAAGCCTATAGACCCGCGCCTGTTGGTAACGGTAGCACCTGCGGTAGCCAAAGCCGCCATAGAGAGTGGGGTAGCGCGTAAGCCTATAACAGATTGGGAAGCGTACGAAGCGGAACTATATCGCCGCTTAGGTTCGGATGATAACCTGTTGCGCTTTATCATCAACAAAGCGAAGCAGAACCCTAAGCGTGTGGTATTTGCCGAAGCAGAGAACCTGAAAGTGCTGAAAGCAGCACAGATAGCGAAAGATGATGGCATAGCCATACCCATACTGCTGGGCGATGAGAAGAAGATACGTGAACTGATAGAGGCTAATAACCTGCAACTGAATGATGTGACCATCATAGACCCACGTAGCGATGAGCAGGCAGAGACCCGTGATAAATACGGTGCGCTCTTCTTTTGGAAACGTCACCGCCGTGGCTATAATATGTATGAAGCGCGTAAGATAATGCGTGAGCGTACCTACTTTGGTTGTATGATGGTGGAAACGAATGAGGCCGATGCACTGATATCAGGCCTTACACGTCAATATCCTAATACTTTGCGCCCTGCATTGGAGATAATAGGTATGGAAGAGAATGCGCAGCGAGTAGCGGGTATGTATATCATGCTTACCAAAAAAGGGCCATTGTTCTTTGCTGATACTACGGTCAACTTTAACCCGACGGAGGATGAGCTGATAGATATAACACTGCAGACTGCCCGTGCAGTAGAACACCTGAATATTAAGCCGCGTATAGCTATGCTGTCATACTCTAACTTTGGCAGCAGCGCATCGCCCGAGGCTATTACAGTACGCAATGCTGTAGCACGCATTAAGAATATGCACCCGGAACTGGTGATAGATGGCGAAATGCAGGCAGGTGTGGCATTCAATAAAGACCTGTTGCGCGAGAACTATCCATTCTCCGACCTGGTGAATGAATCGCCCAATACATTGATATTCCCTAACCTGGCTGCGGGTAATATAGCGTATCACCTGCTGCAGGAAGTAGGCGGTGCAGAAGCCGTAGGGCCTATACTGCTGGGCTTGAAGAAACCGGTACATGTATTGCAACTGGGTAGCAGCGTAAGACAGATAGTGAACATGGTGGCATTGGCAGTGGTAGATGCCCAGGTGAAATCTCAACAACAAGTTTAGAAATTGAATCAGCGTATAGCCATAATTGGTGCGGGTGCTTCGGGGTGTTTTGCTGCGGCGAATATACCGTATGCTGCAGGCCGTGAAGTAACCGTGTTTGAAAAGACAGGTAAGGTGCTGCAAAAGGTGCGCATATCGGGTGGGGGCAGGTGCAATACCACCCATGCCCTGTTTGATGTACCCGAGCTGATAACCCGCTACCCACGTGGTAAGCAACTGCTGAAGAAATCGCTGTACCATTTTACACCCCAGGATACGATAGACTGGTTTGCGGAAAGAGGGGTGCGCCTGAAGGTAGAACCCGATGGCCGTATGTTCCCGGT
>CABHOP010000056.1 GCA_902168085.1 uncultured Bacteroides sp. | reverse complement strand
ATATTATATGATATAATTATTTAAACAATAACTGCATTAGTAATTTATCGTACCGTCAATACCTGTCAGGTAGGCTACGTTAGGATTGTTCAGGGGAATAGTAATCGTGCCGGTAAAACCACCTGTTGCGTTAACGAAACGTCCGGTACCACCAATAAAGGTGGCCTGCATAGTACCCGTAGCCGATGTGCTATTGAAATAAACATCGTACGGCTGTATAGCTACTTCTATATCGTCGCCGTTAGCTGCAGTAAAACTGCCGCATTCTATAACTATATGATTGCCAATATATACACCATTCTGTATTATAGGGGTAACGCAGGTTTTATTGTGAGATGCTAGCAAACCCATATGCGTTACGTTTCCGCTACCGGAAAAATCGCCTACTGCTATAGCCGAACCACTACAATTGCAGGGTAAGCCTAAAGTAGTATCCAGTGTATAGGTCATATCTCCCTTGAATGGCCTTGCTGTTTTCTTTGCCATTGCTTCCAGTTCGCTTCCCGATGCAGGAGCCAGTGTATGATCTGCCTTCTGACAAGCGGAAATACCTATCAACAAGCTAAAGGCAACGAGTACATATTTCTTCATAATAAATTGATTTAAGAATATAGCCTAAAAATAAACTATCAATTATAAAACTATGAAAATCATCACTTTCATTAACAAGCTTTTTACAAGCAGTTAACCAGCGCTTAACAAATTATGTAATGGCCAGGGTAAGTACAAAACAAAAAAGCCCGTTCCGGCAAACCGGAACGGGTAATTATCTCACAACAACTACTACTATTTAGTAGAGATGTATTTCTTTTCTTTGATACGTGCTGATTTACCTTGGCGTTCGCGTTGGTAGAACAGTTTAGCACGACGTACACGACCTGTTTTATTTACCTCGATGCTATCAATGTTGGGAGAATACAGAGGGAACAGACGCTCAACGCCTACGCCATCAGATACTTTACGTACAGTGAAAGATTGAGTAAAACCGGTACCCTGACGTTTGATAACATCACCTTTGAACGCCTGAATACGCTCTTTAGCACCTTCAATGATTTTATAATTAACGGTTACGTTATCACCTGCTTTGAACTTTGGAAATTCTTTCTTCCCAGTCAGCTGCTCGTGTACAAAAGCTATAGCTTCCATTGTTTTACTATTATTTTGGGTCTGCAAAAGTAATCGATTATTCGATGTTTTCAAAAAAAATATCAGATTATTCCTGATTTTAGTCTTCCAGCAGGTCGGGCCTGCGTTCTTCCGTCCTTTTCAGGGCTTGTTCATGGCGCCATTCGTCCACTTTTTTAGGGTCGCCGCTCAGCAGCACATCCGGCACTTTCCATCCTCTAAAGTCGGCAGGGCGGGTATATACCGGTGGCGCCAGCAACCCATCCTGATGCGAATCGAACAGGGCCGATGTTTCATCATTCAGCACACCGGGTATCAACCTGCCTATGGCATCTACTACCACCGCAGCGGCCAGCTCACCGCCACTCAATACATAATCGCCGATAGATATTTCCATGGTCACAAAATGCTGGCGGATGCGTTCATCAATGCCTTTATAATGCCCGCAGATGATCATCAGGTTGCCCTTCAGCGACAGGCGGTTGGCCGTTTTCTGGTCAAAGTTCTTTCCATCCGGTGTCATGTAGATAACCTCATCATATGTTCGCTCTGCCTGCAGTTTTTCTATCAGTAGGGCCAGAGGCTCCGGCATCATCACCATGCCCGCCCCTCCGCCAAACTGGTAGTCGTCCACCTGGCCTTGCTTATATGGCGTATAGTCGCGCAGGTTATGGCGATGCACTTCCAGCAGACCCTTAGACTGTGCCCGCTTCATTATAGAATGCCCCAACGGGCTATCGAGCAATTCCGGCAATACGGTTATTATATCTATTCGCATGGGATTCTACTTTATGGCTTTAACCTATATACACTTCCAGCAGACCTTCAGGCAGGTCTACACGCACATATTTATTGCGCATGTTCACCTCTATCAATATATCATCCACCAGCGGTATCAGTACTTCTTTACCATCTATCACCAGGGTAGCCAGCCATTGCGGCCCGGCCTGCACCACATCGGCTATCTGCCCCAGCCCACCTTTGGTCTTATCTACCATATTGAAGCCTATCCATAACAATGGAGAGTTGGTTGACACCTCTTTCAGCACATCCTCTTTTACATATACCTGCTTGCCTACCAGCTTTTTGGCAGCTTCTACGGTGTCTATATCTTCTATCTGTACAATATATTCTTCGCTACTGGCAGCTTTTGCACTTGCTACAAAGTGCGGTATCTGGCTATCCTTTCGCAGCTCTACAAATAATATAGCGTCTTTATTCAGCCAGTTGCTTTCGCCTGCTACATGCTTCAGCACCACTGCACCCTGCAGCCCGTGTGTAGCTACTATTTTACCTATGCGTACCATAATAGGGCTGCAAAGTTAACGGAAACAGGCGAATGGCCTTCTAAAAGTATCCCAGGTAGAATTTCGAATAGGTAGTATATTCTATATTCAGCTCATCACCTTTCTCCAGGCGGTAATAATCTTCCTGGCTCACCTCTATGCTTAGCTTATTGGGAGAATCCAGGAAAAAGTAATACATATTGTTGTGTGGCATGAACTGTTTGCGGGTAATATGGGTGCGTTCCACTGTTTTGGTACGATGGCGCACATCGCTCTGTACTTTTTTCAATGTTCGGGAATAGGCTATGTAAACTGCCCCGCCTGCAAAGCACAGAAGAAATAGCACAGAAGAAAAATAATACAGCATGGAGAAAGGATTGGGCACTTGTGCCAATGCCCGAAGCCATGCCACCACAAAAGGGCAGATAAAACAGAACACCATTAGTATACGCACTACTTTGTACAGCGATGCCCGCTCCTTCTCTTCTTTCTTCTGTATAAACAGAAGCTCCTCCGCATCCATGGGCTCATCGTGCCTGTACAATTGCAGTTGCATCATATCTGGCTTATATCATACACAGTAGCAAACTTTTGGCGTGCATAATCCATAAACACTTCAAAGTTCAGCCCGCTGCCGGTTACACGTTTACAAATTTCTTCAGAAGTATAGTGCCTGCCATATTGATGCACGTTATCGCGCAGCCATTGCAACAGGTCGGTAAAATTGCCCTGTGCCATCATTTCAGGCAGGTTCATTATGTCTTTTTCAGCCTGCATATACAGTTGCGCAGCATAAAAACTACCCAATGAATAGGTGGGGAAATAACCAAAGCTGCCGTGCGCCCAATGTACATCCTGCAATACACCCTGCTTATCATCCGGCGGTGTTATACCCAGGTATTTTTTATACAAGCCATTCCACGTTTCGGCCAGGTCTTCAGGGTACAATTCCCCGCTTATCAATGCTTTCTCTATTTCATAACGTATCATCACATGGAAATGATATGTCACTTCATCTGCCTCGGTGCGTATCAGCGATGGCTGTACTTTATTCATCCCTTTATAAAATACATGACCGGATACATTACTCAACTGTTGCGGAAAGTATTGCTGCAGCTTTGGGTAAAAATATTGCCAGAAATAGGTGCCACGCCCTACACAATTCTCCCACAGGCGCGATTGCGATTCATGCACGCCCAACGATGCCGCAGCGCCCAATGGCAAACCATACTGCGCAACCGGCAAGCCTTGCTCATATAATGCATGGCCACCTTCATGTATCGTACTCCATAATAGTGATGCATAATTATTTTCGTCCACACGCGTTGTCACCCGCACATCTTCAGGCGAAAACGATGTAGTGAACGGGTGTTCTGAAATATCCTGGCGGCCTGCTGTAAAGTCATAACCCATTGTCTTCAGCACATCTATAGAAAAATCCCATTGTTGTTGGCGGGGAAAATGCTGTATAAAGAAACTATCATCCACCTGCGGCGCTGCTTTTATTTTATCCAGTAATATGGGCAGCTCAGTTTTTACTTCATCAAACACGCCATCCAGCAAAGCTACAGTCGCCCCTTTCTCATATTCATCCAGCAGGGCATCATAAGGATGGGCTGCATAACCATACATATCTGCCTGCTGTCTTTTCAGGGCTATCATTTTCTCCAGTTCAGGTGCATATATGCTATACTTATTCTCTTTGCGCGATTGTATCCATGCGCTATAGCTGGCACTGGTTTGCTGTGTCAGTTGTTCTACAAATGCCGCCGGCAGCTTTTTGTTTTTATTATAATCTTCAAGGCTCAGTTCTACATTACGTTTAGCTGCATCTTCAAGGTCGCCTCTGCCTGCCAGCTCCTGCAGCAGGTTGCCATAGGCATCACTCGTTACCATTTCATGCGCCAGGGATGCCAGCGTAGCCAGTTGCCTGCCACGCATCTCAAATCCTTTCGATGGCATGTACACTTCCTGGTCCCACCCCAGCACGGCAGATGCATTGTTGAGGTCTGCGGCTTTCTGTGTTGTGTCTTTATACTGTTGATATAATGCTTCGCTTGTTTGGCCTATGGTCATTTCTTTTGTTTCTAATTGTTTCTGCATTATTGCTCTTGTGCTTCCAGTCGTTCTACGGTATTGATACCTTCCAGTGCTGCCAGTCGCTGACATAGATGGTCAAGCTCATCCCTGTCATGTACATATACCATGATGGTACCTTCAAATACACCATCGTGAGAGTCGATACTAAGCGAACGCATGTTCATCTTCAGGTCAGCAGATATAACGTTGGTTATCTTCTGTATCACGCCTACATCATCCAGCCCTACCAGGCGCACCCCACTGAGGAAGGATATTTCTTTATTTTTCGCCCACTTGGTTTTTACTACCCTATGTCCATAGTGCGATAACAACTGTGCTGCATTAGGGCAGTCGGTACGGTGTATCTTCAAGCCCTCGCCCGTTGTAATAAAACCAAACACATCATCGCCCGGTATTGGCTGGCAGCATTGCGCCAGTTTATAAAGTATCTTGTCCGAACTCTCGCCGAATATGATAAGTTCCGCACCCTTAGCCGGTTTTTTAACCGTTTCTTCAGAAAGCAGGTGCTTGCTATCCAGCTTCACTTCTTTTACCGGATGTATCATTTTATCACCCGATATAGAAAATTCTTTCAGGTCTTTCAGGTCCACACTACCTACTGCAATACCATAGTACAAATCGAGTAACGATGGTTTTTTATAGTGCAGGCACAGTTCCTGCAGGTTTTGCGGCGACATGGGCAGGCCCATATGGTCCAGCTTGCGCTGCAGTATTTCTTTACCGTCCTCTCCTATCTTACGCTTCTCTTCTTTCAGGTAGTATTTTATGCGCGATTTGGCTTTGGCAGTCGTAACGAAAGACAACCAATCTTCCGATGGCTTTTGCTTGGATGAGGTTATGATTTCTACCTGGTCGCCACTCTTAATTTCGTGGCTCAATGGCACCAACCTGTAATTCACCTTAGCACCTATACAACGCGCTCCAAGCTCGGAGTGTATATCAAACGCGAAATCGAGTGCCGTTGCCCCTTTCGGCAGCACACGCATTTCCCCTTTGGGGGTGTAGATATATATCTCCTCTGTAAACAGGTCGAGCTTGAAGTCTTGCAGAAAGTCGAGCGTATCTGTATCGGGGTTGTTCAGTATATCGCGCAGGTGCTGCAGCCAGCTATCCAGCTTGCTTTCCTGTGCACTTGGCATCCCTTCTTTATACTTCCAGTGTGCCGCAAGCCCTTTTTCTGCTATCTCGTTCATACGCGATGAACGTATCTGCACTTCTACCCATCGTCCGCCGGGGCCCATCACCGTTGTATGCAGGGCCTCATAGCCATTACCTTTAGGCACACTTATCCAGTCGCGCAGCCTTTCAGGGCTGGGTTTGTAAAAGTTGGTAACAATAGAATATACCTTCCAGCAGTCTTCTTTTTCACGTTCCGGTGCTGAATTGAGGATGATACGGATAGCAAACAAGTCGTACACTTCCTCAAAGGCTACATGTTTTGTCCGCATCTTGTTCCAGATGGAATGAATGGCTTTGGGACGGCCATATATTTCAACCTGCAACTCTTCATTTTGCAGTTCTTCTTTTATCGGCTTAATGAACTCATTGATATAACGGGTGCGCTCACGTTTCGTTTCTTTCAGGCCCTGCGATATTTCCCAATACACTTCCGGTTGGGTATATTTCAGCGCCAGGTCCTCAAACTCTGATTTTATTTCATAAAGGCCCAACCTGTGCGCCAGTGGGGAGTAGATATAAGTCGTTTCTGATGATATCTTCAGTTGCTTTTCACGGCTCATGCTTTCCAGTGTGCGCATATTGTGCAGGCGGTCGCCCAGCTTTATCAATATCACACGCGGGTCATCGGCCAGTGTCAGTAATATTTTACGAAAATTCTCTGCCTGTACTGTAGTATCTGCTTTCAGGTCTACTACGTTCGATATTTTGGTAAGGCCATCTATTATCTTAGCATAGTTGGTACCAAACTCGCGGCTGATGTCTTCCAGCGTGGTTTCGGTGTCTTCCACCACATCGTGCAGCAAGGCACATATGGCCGATGTTACACCCAATCCTATTTCTTCTACTACTATTTTAGCCACCGCCAGCGGATGCAATATGTAGGGTTCGCCCGATTTGCGGCGCATATCCTTATGTGCATCGGCAGCTATTTCAAACGCGCGCCTCAAGAGAGCCTTATCCCCTTTTTTTATGTGTTGCTTCAATACCCTGAGCAAAGCACGGTATTCACGTAATATGACTTTCTTCTCTTCCTCTTCGTTCAGATTATATGTCCCTGTAATCACTGTTTCCATTATATATAAAAATGCGGCTTCTTGTAATTTACGAATAATGCCCCAAGCTAAAAAGTTTTGCCGGGCTGCATATAAAAATGCACTATAGATATATTGCTATAGTGCATTCCATATGGTCAAAGGTACTAACTACTTATATTTTGTGTTGTAGAATTGCAGGTACGGCTTGATATCTTTATCAGCAGCCATCTTACGGTAGTTATTTGCCGAAATCAAAACCAACTGGTATTCACCCGGTTTGTATTCCCTGAAAACCTGGGCTGTACTGCGCAGCATATTCAGGTATATTTTAGCTTCCGATGCATTTTTAAAGCTGCGTGTTACAATAACCCCCTGGTCTGCTTTCAGCACTTCCGATGTGCTGGTGAGGTTCAGGCTACTGAACTTGAATTTATTAAAATCAGCAAGTGCGGATTTTACTCCCATGGCCCTCGCTTCCATGGCCCCGAATACGAACAAAGCATAATGCTCTTCGTTAGGAGCATACGTATATGTTTTGGCTACCTGCTCTGCACCTGTAGTGCCCGTAACAGGCGCTGCTGAAGAAGCAGTAGATGGCGGAGGCGATGGTGGTGGCACGGCACCTGTAGCACTGGCATTTGTAGGCACAGTAGAGCTTGCAGGGGCTGGGGCACCGCTTGCCGGTGGTGGCGGTGCTGCACCGTTAGCAGGTGCAACGGAAGGTGCAGGTGGCGCTGCAGGCTTGTTTTTCTGAATATATGCCAATACTGCATCTGCCCAGGGCTTCAGTGAATCAGTTGGGTACTGTTTCAGGAAATCCTGTAGTATGGTGTCTGCCGCGTCATAATTACCAAGGCCTGCCCGGGCTATACCTTCCATTATACGGAAGCGCTTTGCGTAGTTTGTTTCCTTGTATTGTCGCTGGCCTTGTATCACCCTTGCTAATGCACCTTCATAATCGCGCGCAATAAGCATACCGTAGGTTTCATCATAATAAGCGGCAAGTTCTGTATTACTTACTGCCTGTGCTTCTGAAGGCCCTTCGGAAGGGCGAACCAGGTCGGCCCATCGGGTATTGCCATACTGCTGCAATATACGGTCGGCATATGCTTGTGATTCCGGAAGTTTATTCTGGCGCATAGCTACCAGGTATCTCAGGTACAGGCCTTCTGCTAAATATTGATGGTCTGCATAACGCTTGTCCAGCGTATCGAGCGTACGGGTTGCGGGTGGATAATCTTCCAGTTCGCGCACGTAAGCATTGGCAAGGTCCATATGGGCTTTCTGTATCAGGGCTACAGCTACCGCCTGGCGTTCGGGCTGCACAGGTATGGCAGCCAGCAGGCTTTCTTCTGTTGGCAAGCCGTTTTCGTCCAGTTCCGGGCTTTCGTCCTCCGTTTGTTGTTTATTGCTGTTATTGCCCTGGTTGCTGGCAAAGCCTCCGGCAGCACTGCGGCGCCAGTTGTCGGCCAATGGCCTGTTGTTCCATTTACTTTTAAAATCATTCTGCCCTTTCTGCATCAATGCAGGGTTGGCAAAATACCAGTTGGCATACGGGTTATTTGATGCCGGGTTCCCAGCCGTGCTGTTTTGCATAGCTGCATTCAGCCCCGCATTCTCTGCCTGAAAAATGCTGTCAGCCCTTCTTTGTTCCAGGCTACGTATATATTTACGCACTGCCGTACGCTGTTCCTTTTCCGTCAGTTGTGCCAGTGCCAGTAAACTATCCTGTGTGCGGATGATGCTAATGGGTGCAGTTACTTTGCCTAAAGCCTGGCTGCGTTTTATGGCCACTATCATGCCGCTATCGCTTGGCGGCAGGTGCGATGCCAGTATCGCTGCACTATCATAAGCCGCTTTCGACTCTACATAATTACCTGCTTTATAATAGATGCCCCCCAGCGCTGCATAGGATTGTGCTTTTTGCTTAGGGGTTACTTTAGCCGATTGCAAACCTTCTTTCAGGTAGCCTATCGCTTCATCATCTTTACCGCTATTGGAAGATAAGCGGCCCAGTACATAATACACCTGCTCATAATAAGGGGAGTATTTACCATCATTCAGTATGCGCTTTAAAGAAGCTACGGCTTCCTGCTGGTCGCCGCCGGCAAGCATCAGGCTATAGGCCATGTTCTTCTTCGCATAAAAGTCCATGTCTATTTTAGGGTTCAGGTCTGTCACCTGTTTAAAGCTGGCGGCCGATGCTACATATTCTCCCCTGTTCTGCTGTATCTGCCCGTTGATGAAACCTGCACGCATACGTACCCAGTCGGGCAGGTTTTTATCCTGTGCCACTACGCCCAGTTGTTTGGAGGCTGCTGCATAGTCTTTCTGACCCAGGTAAATGAATGACTTTTCCAGCGCCAATCGCCCCTTCAATGCATCGGGGAAGTTCGGGTCGGTTTCCACCAGGTCCAGCACCGATTCCGCATTGCCCTCCTGTTTCGACTGGGTGAATGTCCGTGCCAGCCATAACACCGCCTCATTATGCACCGACCGGTGTTTCAGGAAGTCAAGCGCACCCTGCTTGTCTTTTTGCAATAATGTTGGTGCCCCTTTCGATTTTGATGTTGCATAAGATGAAGATGAGCTTTTCTTTCTCTTTTTATCCTTCAGGCTCAATATATAGCGGAAGGCAATACCAGCTTCGTTATATTTCCCTTTGTAAAAATAAGCTTGTCCTAACAGCAGGTACAGGTCGTCGCCCCATTTGGTACGCGGGTCATGTATCTGTATACCTACCGATACCTTCTGTATGATACTATCCATATCTGCCGATAGCAGGGAGGAATCCCGGTCGGGGTTGAAGGGGAATAACTCGATCATCTGGTCATAGTTATCCTTCCTGGCCCTTTGCATATTCTCCAGTGCTTCGTCCATTTTACGGTCTGCATTGAAGTAATAGTTGTACCGGGTAAAGGTATTTTGCACTAACTGCCGCGGTATGCCCCACCGTTTTTTCAGCATCTTTTCATTACTATATGCCGATCTCTTTTTCTTCAGCTTCAGCTCGAAGGCCAGTTGCTGCCTGTTTTCTTTATCCTTTTGGCGCACTTTCTGGTCTTTTTCGCGCTTCTCTTTTTTCTTGGCCAGGGAGTCTGCTCTAAGCTTTTTTTGAGCCGCCAAGCTGTCGGTTTTCGCTTTGCGCATAGCAGTCAGGCTATCCGTTTTAGCTTTACGTATGGCTTTCAGGCTATCGGCTACTTTCTTGCGCGATGCGGTCATACTATCGGTGCGGGCTTTCCTAATGGCCTGCGCACTGTCCAGCTTCATTTTTTTCACCACCGTCACGCTGTCCCGGTAGCGTTTGCTCTCCTTGTACTTACGTATGCGTGCCAGGCTATCGGTGCGTTTCTTTTGCCTGGCTTTGATGCTGTCTGTTATCACCTTGCGGGCAGCTATTGTACTATCAGCTATTTTCTTCCGCGCAGCAGTAGCACTGTCAGTCTTTGCTTTACGTGCCGCCTGCAATGCCTCTACTTTTTGCTTACGCACGCGGGCTACACTATCCTGATATTTTTTGCTTTCCTTGTATTTGCGAATGCGGGCCAGGCTATCGGTACGGCGTTTCCTCACTTTTGCCAGCTCTTCACTAATTTTTTTGCGGGCGGCTGTGGCGCTGTCTGTTTTGCGCTTTTGTTCTGCACGCGTCTGTTCCAATGCCCGCTGCCTTGCCTTGGCAGCACTATCGCGGCTGGCTTGCTGGGCTTTGCGCAGGGCTTCCTGCTGCTTCTGCACCTGGGCAAGGCTATCCTTATTTACTTTTTGGGCAAAAAGATTGCCATTGCCTATAAAGGCAATAGCCATTAAGATTATATATAATAACTTATGCTTAGGGCTCAATTTTACCTGTCTGATTTTCTCCACCTATTATAACTGTATAATGCGAAAAATAGTATGCGTACTGGAGAAACCCCGCGCACCTACTCCCGCAATCTCTCAAAAATAGAAAAAAACACATTAGCAGTTGTCTGTTATATCTCTTCAACTTCATATTAGAACAAAACATTAACAGATATTTTTACATCATCCTGGCTTCAAAGGAAAAAACTGCCCGATTGTTTACTTATACAGTAAATTGCAATCCCGTTTGGGGAGGGTGTATATGAAGAAAAAACCTGCAAGACGCAGACATATCTTTCGGCGGCTGAATACCGATTACAGGCTGGTATTCATAGACGACGAATCGTTGCAGGAGGTAGCATCCTTCAAGCTTACCATGCGCAAACTGTACATTGTGCTCAGCAGCCTGTTTGTAATGGTGGCAGCTATAACAGTAGCTGTATTGCTGATAACCCCGCTTAAATATTATATACCGGGATACGCGAATAATACATCGCGCAGGCAGGTCATCCGGCTGAAGCAAACAGTTGATTCCCTTTCAGACCTGGTATCGGCACAGCAAAAGTTTAACGCCAACCTGCAAAATGTGATAACCGGTGAGGTAGCCGTGAAACGGGATACCAAAATGCTGGACATGAAAAAGGTGAACCAGGAAGCCATGAACAACCTGGTACCTATGAACGAAGAGATAAAGAAAGGTGCATTACAACCCCTGAAACAAAAAACACGTACGCCATGACAACAGGAAACGACAGCAACAGGAATATGATGCGCTATGTAGGGCTGGGCACGCAATGGATGGTACTGCTGCTGGCAGCAGCTTTCGGCGGTTATAAGCTGGACCAGAAGACAGGCTGGAAATTTCCGGTATTCGTGGTCACTTTGCCCTTGCTGGCACTGGGTATATCGCTATGGCAGCTGATAAAAGAACTAAACAGACCAAAGAAATGAAGAAAACCTATATATTATCTTTGATTATTGCATTTGTAGCGCTTACAGGCATTTTCCTGTTTATGCGCAGTGCAGCGCCCGATTTCCGTTTTCCGGTGCTGATGGGTGGCAACATCATCATGCTGGCATTGTCATTGATAAGTTATTTTTTAGTTAGCAAACAGGTAAATAACCGTACACAAGCGTTTATTACCGGTGTGCATTCCGCAACTTTCCTTAAATTGTTCATCTGTTTGATAAGCATCGTCGCATATGTGATGATAAACAAGCCCAACGTTCACAAACCAACCATTTTTGTTTTATTAGGTATCTATGTCGTGTATTCGGCCATAGAAACCATTATGCTGTCAAAAATTGTAAGGGCAAAATGATATGAAAAAGCAGGAAACTTCTATCTACCTATTAAACCAGTTCATCCCTCCACGCACATTCGATCTGGTGGCTCCTTATTTTCAAAGCCATAGTATCCACCTAACGCTGACACGTGAACGCAAATCGGTATTGGGCGATTATCGCAACCCTACCAGAGATGAACCGTATCATCGCATCACGGTCAACATCAACCTCAACCCGTACAGCTTCCTGATAACATTGCTGCACGAGCTGGCACACCTGCTTACGTACCATCATTTTAAACATTCGGCACCGCCGCATGGCAAGGAATGGAAAACGCAGTTCAGGCATGTACTGATACCATTTATTGGAAAGAACATTTTTCCAGCCGATGTAGAGAAAGCAATTATTGCTTACCTGCAAAACCCGGCAGCCAGTACCTGCTCCGATCCCGGGCTGTATAAAGCATTGCGCCGTTACGATGAACAAAAGCCGGGCTACTACCTGGTAGATGAGCTGAGCGAAGGCCATTGGTTTGAGGCTGAAGATGGTTGTATATATGAGATACTAGAGCACCGCCGCACCCGCAGCAAATGCAAGAACCTGAATAATGGTAAAGTGTATCTTTTCCCCGGTATAATAGAAGTAAAACATGTGCGCCGTGATAAGCGCAAAATAGCCTAAGCGATATTTTCCCCCGATTTTTCACCCATGCATTGTTTTCTATATACTATGCACGGGTGCCTAATATTTGTACATTTGGTTCCTTAATAAAAAAACATACGCAAAATGAATTGGAAGCATTCACTGCTGGCAGGTGCTGCTATTATAGCTATGGCATCTTGCAAGGATGCAGGCAATAAAAGCGAAGGCACTACGGCTGCATCGCGCAAGCTTTTAGACCCGGCTAATATGGATACCACCATACGTCCGGGCGACGACTTCTTTATGTATGCCAATGGCACATGGTTGAAAAACAACCCTATTCCCGGCACAGAAACACGCTGGGGCAGCTTTAACGAGCTGCAGGAAAACAACTTCAAAGCCCTGCACAAATTGCTGGATGCCGCTGCTGCTAATAAAAACGCAAAAGCCGGCTCTGCAGACCAGAAAGTAGGCGACTTGTATCGCAGTGGTATGGATAGTGCCGCTATAGATAAAGCAGGCATTGCACCGCTAAACGATGTGCTGAAGCGCATAGATGGCATTACAGATGCCAATAGCCTGATGAACGAGGTAGCACTGATGCAGACACAAGGCATCGGTCAACTGTTTGGTTTTTACGTATCGCCCGATGATAAGAACGTGACCAAGCAGATTAGCCAATTCTTCCAGGGTGGCCTGGGTATGCCCGACCGCGATTATTATTTCAACAAAGACGAGCGCACTGCTAAAATACGCGATGCTTACCAGCAGTACCTGGTAAAAATGTTCACCCTGATAAATGGTGACAGCACTACGGCTAAGAAAGATGCGGCTGATGTTTACAAACTGGAAACATCACTGGCCGGCGCTTCTATGACGCGTGTAGATATGCGCGACCCATACAAACTGTATAACAAATACAACCTGGACGGACTGAACAAACTGACTCCGGGCATGGACTGGAAAGTACTGTTTCAAAACCTGAAACTGAACGGACAGGATTCAGCTATCGTTGGTACGCCTAAGTTCTTTGTAGAAGTAAGCAAACAACTGAAAGCTACACCGATAGATGTATGGAAGAAATACCTGAAATTCCATACGGTAAACGATATGGCTCCGTACCTGAGCAGCAATTTCGATAACACACGTTTCGACTTCTACGGCAAAGTAGTACGTGGCCAGAAAGAGCAGAAACCACGCTGGAAACGAGTACTGGCAGTGGTAGATGGTTCTGTAGGCGAACTGCTGGGCCAGATGTATGTTGAAAAGCACTTCAAACCGGAGGCTAAAAAGCGTATGCTGGAACTGCTGGACAACCTGCAGAAAACCTACAGCGACCGCATCAACCGCCTGGACTGGATGAGCGACGTGACCAAGCAAAAAGCACAAGCTAAGCTGAATACTTTCATCAGGAAAATTGGCTACCCTGACAAATGGAGGGATTATGGTAAGCTGGAAATAAAAGGCAATGACTATGTAAAAAACATCATGGCGGCATCAGCTTTCGAATATGATTACATGGTGAGCAAACTGGGCAAACCTGTAGATAAAACAGAATGGCAGATGACACCACCTACGGTGAATGCATATTATAACCCAGCTTTCAACGAAATCGTATTCCCAGCAGGCATCCTGCAATATCCTTTCTTCGATATGGAAGCTGATGATGCGGTGAACTACGGTGGTATAGGTGGCGTAATAGGCCACGAAATGACACACGGTTTCGACGACCAGGGCCGCCAGTATGATGCTGATGGTAACCTGCACGACTGGTGGACACCTGAAGATGCCAAGAAATTCACAGAGAAAACAAATGTTGTTGTAACACAATTCAACAACTATATGATACTGGATAGCGTGCATGTAAACGGTCAGCTGACACTGGGTGAAAACCTGGCAGACCTTGGCGGCCTTGCTATAGCATACGAAGCCTTTAAGAAAACGAAACAAGGGCAAAGCAATGAAAAGATAGATGGCTTTACTCCCGACCAACGTTTCTTCCTGAGCTGGGCACAGGTGTGGCGCGCCAATACTACACCTGAAGAAGCGGCATCACGCATCATTACAGACCCGCACTCTCCAAACTTATGGCGTTGTAATGGCCCGCTAAGCAACATGCCCGAATTCTACCAGGCATTCGATGTAAAACCGGGTGATAAAATGTATCGTTCTGAAAACGAAAGGGCTAAAGTTTGGTAATCAAGATTATCATTATATGTAAACAGAGCCGGGCTAATTGCCCGGCTCTGTCATTCTAAGGAAAAGATACAGAAGTACCCGGTGGTTTGCCGCGGAGAACTAAATACTATTGGAACCACTAACAAAAGCATCACACAAATTCGTATGATGCTTTTGTATTATTATTTTTACGTCCACATGGACCAGAATAAAACTATCGATAAGAAAACGATACTATATATTGCTATCCTGCTCATTACTGCGGCATTCACCCGGTTTTGGCATTTAGATTATCAAAGCCTGTGGCTGGATGAAATGCACACCATGCTGTTTGCTGACCCTACTATTTCATGGAAAGATTACTGGAGCATTATCGGGGCCGACGTACATCCGCCATTGCATTACACGTTATTAAAAGCCATATTTTCAACTATCGGCTATAACAGCCTACTTGCAAGGATTCCATCTGCTATAGCAGGCGTATTATCGGTATGGGCTATTTTTCTGCTGGGCCGTGAAATACTGAATAATAAGTTGGGCCTGATAGCAGCACTCATAACTACTGTAAACTATTATAACATCTATTTCTCACAGGAAGCCCGCAACTATATGCTGGCCTTCCTGTTTGTGACTTTGTCGTTCCTATTTTTTATCAGGCTTCTAAAAACATTAAAACTATCGCACAGTATATTCTATGGTATTTATACATTATTGTTGCTTTATTGCCACTATTACGCTGTATTTGTGATCCTTTCGCAAGTGGTAATAGGCATTCTATTTTTCCTTGCAGAAGAGAAAGAGCAACGTGCAGTTTTCATAAAACGTTTCCTGCTGAGTGCAGTTATCGTAGTAGTAGGCTTCCTGCCATGGGTTCCGTTCCTTTCATCTGTAACAGAGGTTAAATCCAGCTGGATACCACTGGCTCCTGACAGTTTCATGTTTGAATATTTCAATGAATATTTTGGCTATGCCAACCTGTTGATGCCCATACTCTTCATTGCATTAGTAGCTTATGTGCTGAGTGTTTATAACAACGGGGCTTCTTTTAAAAATGTAAAAAAAGACCCTTTAACACTTAGCTTCATCGTCTTTACACTTTGGATAATCATTTCATACCTTCTGCCTTACCTACGTTCGCTTACAGCTGTGCCTATGCTATATGGACGTTACACCATGATTGTACTTCCTGCACTCATTATTGCCATAGCTTATGGCCTTTTGCTTATTAAGAATAGCGCCGCGCGGATTATTACCGTTATTGTTTTTGTATTGCTATCGGTAGTGGACATCGGAATGGTCAAAGCTTACTATACGCGAGTTAGCAAATCACAGTTCCGGGAAATGGTTGGTTATGTATGCGCAAACAACCCTGACAACCTCCCCATAATAGATGAAGTATCCTACATTCAGCAACAATATTATTTCAAAAAAAATGGTGCTGCACCCAATATTATACCAGGCTCAAAAAACGACCTCGTAGATTCTATTCTTACACCGGGCACTTCACTTTATAACACAAAAGCATTCTGGATAATAGGTGGCCATCACGACAATCAGCTGAGCGACGACAAAAGACATTTGCTGGAAACTAATTATGTACGCGTATCGAATGCTGAATATTACGATGCCTGGGCTGAATTATATCTATCAAAATCTGATACAGGTTTAGGTATCACTTACATTTTGCCACAAGATTTTGACAGTGGCAATGGTACTTATACTCCGGGAACCGACGTGGTAGCACTTTGGGGAGGCAATATAAAATTTAAACCCAAAGCTATGCCTGAAGGTAAATACAGGGCGATTGTATGCGCAAGGGGCACTATTGCTAAAGATGCCTACCCCACTCTCGATATATTTCTGAACGGGCAAAAAATGGCCAGGATGTACACCACACCGGGCCGAACCATTGCTACATTTGACTGGAATAACACAACTGGCAGCAATGCTACATTCAGCATCGCGCATACCAATGACGATGCCTGGCCTGCAAAAAATGAAGACCGCAATGCATTCATTTATTATATCATGCTCAAACGGCTAAACTAAGCAGTAGTTAAAACAAGATCATAAGCCCCGCTACCGTTAATGGCAGCATTATTAGCTCAACATAAAAGTTTTCTTTACGGGTAAACTGGAAGATAAATAAAGCACTCTCTACGAGGTAAGTAAGTGCTGCAAACCCACCCCATGCCATCACAAACATATTACGGAATTCGCGGCTGAACAGGGAAATGATAATACCGGGAACCAGCGTGCACAGCAGCAATGCCCTGTACAGGGTTATGTATTGCCGCCAACGTTTGATCTTCGCTTTATCGAAAGTGAGAAAGGCGGTGTAATGCCGAAACATGAGCCTGAGCGACCAGAAAACTTCTGCGTATTTAAGGAAGCGTGTGTTCATTAGTTTTCATGCTATAGTTCAGATTGCGAATCTATAGCGCATGAAAGGACATAAAAATAGATCAGGGAAAAATAACAAGCCGATAACACTATAGCACTTCGTTATACCCCCACATTATTCCTAAATATCTTTACCGCTATCGCTAGCAGTATCACACCAAAGAATTTACGCACTACCAATATACCCGAAGGGCCCAGCACCCTTTCTATCAGGTTGAGGGAGCGCAAAGTGATGTAAACGAATATCAGGTTGATAAATATAGCAGCAAGAATATTATAGGCGCTAAAGCTGGCTTTCATAGACATTACGGTCGTTAGCGTGCCCGAACCGGCTATGATGGGGAAGGCAATAGGCACCACATTGCCCGATTTGCTATCCTTATCCGGTCGGAATATCTCCAAGCCTAATACCATCTCAAGGCCTAGGATGAATATCACGATAGAACCCGCAATAGCAAATGAGTGAATATCAAGCCCCATAAAGTTGAGCACTTGCTCACCTACAAAGAAGAATAACAACATCAATGCGCCCGAAATCAATGTGGCCTGTAGCGCGCTGATATCACCCATCTTTTTGCGCAGGGACAGCAACAAAGGTATCGACCCAAGGATGTCTATCACCGCAAACAGCGTGAACGAAACCGTAAATATTTCAGAAAAATCAAAACTATTACCCCCCATGCTTACAAATTTACACTTTTGCCCGAGGTATCGATGGTATCTATGTCAAAGTACAGTGCATATTGCTATTTTTACGCCCTCAAACAGCCAATATGGGATTATCCAATTACACGCATACAGCAGCCGAAAGATTTATGCGTTATGTGCAGGTAGATACACAGAGTGACCCTGCATCACCCACCCAACCCTCTACCGAAAAACAAAAAGACCTGAGCCGAATACTGATACAGGAACTGAAAGCCATTGGCATACAGGATGCCGAACTGGATGAACATGGATATGTATATGCTACCATACCGGCTACATCATCTAAAAACGTACCGGTATTGTGCTACTGCTCGCACGTAGACACGGCACCCGACTGTAGCGGTGCCGGTGTAAAACCTATACTGCATAAGAATTACGATGGTAAAGACATCATACTTCCAGATGACCCTACTGTAGTTATTACAACCAAAGAACACCCTTACCTGAAAGAAAGGATAGGTGATGATATCATAACTGCATCGGGCACTACCTTGCTGGGTGCCGATGACAAGGCAGGCGTTGCCATTATTATGGACCTTGCTAATTATCTTATACAGCACCCTGAAATACCACATGGCACTATTCGCATCCTCTTTACACCTGATGAAGAAGTGGGGCGTGGTGTAAACAAAGTGGATATGCAAAAGCTGGGGGCGCAATTTGGCTACACACTGGATGGTGGCGAACGTGCTCACCTGGAAGGGGAAACCTTTAGCGCCGATGGCGTTTCGGTAACCTTCCATGGTATCAGCGCACACCCGGGCTATGCTAAAGGCAAAATGGTGAGCGCTATAAAAGCTGCAGCTGCCTTTGTAGATAAACTGCCACGCAATGAATGGTGCCCTGAAACTACCGATGGCATGCAAGGCTTCGTGCATCCTGTACACATGGAAGGTGTGTTGGAAAAAGCTACGGTACAATTCATCATCCGCGATTTTGATACCCCTATGTTGGCTACACACGAAGAAAGGCTGCGCAGGCTGGTAGATGAAACGGTGAAAGAGTTTCCGGGCGTAACGACAGAGTTTGTGATAAGGGAGCAATACCGTAACATGAAAGAAGTATTGGACAAACACCCGCAGGTGATGGACTATGCAGAAGAAGCCTATAAGCGTGCAGGTATGCAGGCACAACGCATGAGTGTGCGTGGCGGTACAGACGGTTCACGCCTGTCATTCATGGGGTTGCCATGTCCTAATTTGTTTACCGGGGAAATGGGCATACACAGCAAGCAGGAATATGTAAGTGTGCAGGATATGGAGAAAGCAGTGGAAACACTGGTGCACCTGGCGCAGGTTTGGGAAGAAAACAGTTAACCATTATAGCTAAACAATACAGTAATGAATCCGCAATTAAAAACAGTATTACTTACCATACTCACACTTTCTGCATTCACCATCGCGCTGGTAGAACTGAGCGGTGTGAGCAGCACAGCGCTCTTCAATAAATACGGCATAGGCAAGGGCCATGAGCATAAAGAAAGCCTGAGTGAAGAGCAACGTCGCGAGAATGAAATGCGTGCCATGCCTAAAACCACTATTGAATTCACAGAAACCAAGCACAGTTTTGGCACTATTAAAGAAGGTGAAGTAGTAAAACATGCTTACCATTTCAAGAATACAGGCGATCAGCCACTACTGATATCAAATGCCGTAGCCTCCTGTGGTTGCACAGTGCCTGCTTATCCGAAAGAACCGATCCCTCCACAAGGAGAAGGCGACATCGTAGTAGAGTTTAACAGTAAGAACCGCGAGGGCCACCAGCAAAAGAACGTGTTGATATACTCTAATGCCCAGGCAGAGTCTATTTCTATTGGCTTTGATGTAGATGTAGTAAAATGACAACAGCAAACATGTCTTTAGGACAGCATATCAAAAACTACCTGTCGCTGATAAAATTCAGCCACACGGTATTTGCATTGCCCTTTGCCATGATCGGTTTTACACTGGCAGTAGTGCGCGAAGGGCATAGTTTTGAATGGGGGCTTTTTGTAAAAGTATTGCTGTGCATGGTTTTTGCACGCACAGCGGCTATGGCATTCAACCGCTACCTCGACAGGAAGTTTGATGCTATGAACCCACGCACCGCTAAGCGCGAAATACCAGCGGGTATCATCAAGCCGCAGCATGCACTGGCATTTACGATAGTGAACTGCATCCTGTTTATCGTCACTACGTACTTTATCAATACCATGGTGCTGTACCTTTCTGTAGTAGCACTTTTTGTGATACTGTTTTACAGCTACACCAAGCGCATCACGGCGCTGTGCCATATTGTACTTGGTGTCGGACTTTCATTGTCACCCATAGGTTCATACCTCGCTGTTACGGGTGTATTTGAGTTGCTGCCTGTATTGTTTTCGCTCATCGTATTGACATGGGTATCTGGCTTCGATATCATATATGCCTTGCAGGATGAAGACTTTGACAAAAGCCAGAAGCTGCACTCTATACCCGCAGCACTGGGCATTAAAGGCGCACTGAATGTATCCAACATATTGCATGTTGGCTCTGCCATTTTCGTGATAGCAGCAGGTGTGGTAGGTGAATTCAATTTTGTATACTGGATAGGTGCAGCCATATTCATAGGCCTGCTTACCTACCAGCATATACTGGTAAAGCCCAACGACCTGAGCAAAGTAGGCATTGCATTTGCCAATACCAATGGCATCGCCAGCATCATTTTTGCCATCTTCACCATCCTTTCATTCTTTATACAGTAACTACATGAACATAGCACTAATAGGATATGGCAAAATGGGTAAAGCCATTGAAGAAATAGCCATAGAACGCGGCCACCATATCACACTGCGCATCAGCAGCAGCAACAGGCACGAGATGACACCCGACAACCTGCGCATGAGCGATGTGGCTATAGAATTTACCAACCCCGAAGCTGCGGAAGAGAATGTGATGAAGTGTTTTGAAGCAGGTGTATCGGTAGTATGTGGCTCTACGGGCTGGAATGATGGTATTTCTCACGCTAAAATGAAAGCCGTAGAAATGGGTTGCGCATTTTTGCCTGCCTCCAATTTCAGCATAGGTGTTAATATCTTCTTCGAGATAAACAAGATACTGGCATCGCTCATGGATGAGCAACCTGACTATAATGTAACGGTAGAAGAAACACACCATACCCAAAAGAAAGATGCCCCCAGCGGCACGGCCATCACCATTGCCGAGCAGATACTGGAAAACATGAAGCGCAAAAAGCATTGGGCAAAAGAAAGCACGGATAACCCCGAAGCTTTCCCCATTATTGCGCACCGTATAGAGAATGTACCCGGTACACACAATGTAAAATACAGCTCTGAAATTGACGAAATAGAGATCATCCACACTGCTCACAACCGAAAGGGTTTTGCCATGGGTGCTGTACTAGCCGCTGAATACATCTATGGTAAGAAAGGCATTTTTGAAATGAGGGATGTATTAGGAATTAAGAACGTGGAATTGTAAATGAGCCTGCACTTATAAATAAGAAAGCAACAAACAAGGCGAAAAATAAAAGGTGTTATATCGAATATATTGACGCAACGATATTCTTTAAGATTAAAACAAAAATAACTGTACTTTGTACAATGTTATTTTTCATATACCAGTTTCAATCCAAGAGTGTATGTACTCTTATATTGTAGTGGCTGGTTACAGCCACTACAATATGCTTCGATGTATATTCTATCTTCCTTGAAATGCTTCCTTGCCCTTTCCCATGTCTCTCCTGTAAATTTGTTCCCTTTCACATGAAAAGGGCCGATAGTTTCACCCCTTTTGGGCACAATAGACCATTCAAAACTATCTACTTTACATCCTAAAGCTTCAGGATAAACACTCAGAAACACGATACCTAAAAAGTCTTTATTTGTCCAGACTTTTTTACATGGGTCATTGCCTATTATTAATATAGGATTGGGCACCCTAGCAGACTTCTCAATCCTAAATATCTTTTCAATAATCAATTCATTTTTCGAAAACACCTTTAACGTATCATATTGTCACTATTGCAAATCAGAGGGCCTTTGTACATTTGATATGTTGTGTCATCCAAACGTTTTATTGTTGCATTCATTTTAAGTTGTGCATTGCGAGGGATACCTTTTATTATATAAGTGTTTGTTTCACCTGCTATAATCTTTTTTGCATCTTGTTCAGGGAAATAAGGTTTTATAGTTATTTGTGCTTTAGTTATAAAACAACATACAACCGACAATATTAATAGTAAGAGGAATCGCATAACTAAAGTTAAATAATAAAGCCCCGTAATGCGGGGCTTTATTTATGGTTTCAGATGCAGATCAAAATAGTCACTTATCTTTTGCATCAGGTGCACGCGGTCTTTACCGCGCACATTATGTTCATATCCGGGATATACAAAGTAGTCTACCTGTATATTATCATCTACCGTTTTTTTCAGGAAGTCGATAGAATGCTGCCATACCACGGTAGCATCATCTGTGCCGTGTATCAGCATTAGTTTTCCTTTCAGATTTTTCGCTTTGCTCAGCAGGTTGGCATCTTCATAACCTTTAGGGTTTTGTTCCGGCGTATTCATGTAGCGTTCGGTGTACATTATTTCATACATCTTCCAGTCCATAACCGGCCCACCGGCCACCCCTACTTTAAATACATCGGGCTTGCGCAGCATGAATGATGTGGTCATAAAACCACCAAAGCTCCAGCCGTGTATGCCCATACGCTTGCTATCTATAAATGACAACGACTGTAGGTAGCTCACACCCTTCATCTGGTCTTCCATTTCTACAGTACCTAGTTGTCCAAATGTCGCGCTCTCAAATTTGTAACCGCGGTTGCTGCTGCCACGCCCGTCCATACTGAAAACTACATAACCGCGCTGCGCCATATACTCGTACCACAGATTGCCGCTTTCAGGGAAAGTATTTTTTATTAGCTGCACATGCGGCCCATTGTATAGATACACGATGGTTGGATATTTCTTTTTCGCATCAAAGTTCACCGGCAGCACCAACTTGCCATATAGTGGCGTACCATCATTAGCGGTCAGCGTAATGTTTCTTATTTCCGGGCGGTCGTAATCAGCCAGTGTGTTCGGCGATTCTACCAATACGTGAGTATAATTAGAATTCACAGCTACTACCTGGCTACGTTTTACAACTGGTGGTACTGCTATATCTGGATTGATTTTAGTCAACTTGCCGTTTATGACTACATGCTTAGCAGGGTTTTCAACTATTCCACCGGCACTAAACACATCATATACATACTCGCCGCTTTCATTAGGTACTGCAGTATGCCAGCCTTCTTCCGCATCTATGCGTTTCAGCTTTCCTGTATTCCAGTTCACGGCGTAGCTATGCTTTTCTTTTGCTGATTCTTTCGTGGCTTCTATCAGCACTTGTTGCTGTGCTTCATTCATGCCCACTATCGTGTTCACTATCCATTTGCCTTTTGTCACCTGGTTCAGCAGGCGGCCATTGGTATTGTAGCGATACAGGTGCATATAGCCATCGCGCTGGCTCCACCACAAAAATTCATCATTGCTATTGGGTAGGAAGGTGATGCCATGTTGTGGCTCCACATATTTATCATTTGCTTCTTCAAACAGCGTTTTTACGAAGGCCCCGGTTTTCGCACTGTATTTATTCAGCCACATATGGTCCTGGTCACGGTTCAGCACAGCTATAAATATATACTGCTCATCAGGGCTCCAGCTTACCGATGTTAGGTATTGGTCTTTCGGGCCTTCTGTTTGGATGGTCACCGTATTGCCGGTAGTAGGGTTGAACACGCGCACCTGCACTTCGTGCGATGTGCCGCCTGCCATAGGGTATTTTACATTGGTATTCTTAGCCGGTATCTCCAGCCAGTTGATAACCGGGTAATCTTTCACCATCGTCTGGTCCATATGGTAGTAAGCCAGGTAATTACCTTGCGGTGAAAAAAAGATGCCTCCATCTATACCAAATTCATTGCGGTGCACTGCCTGCCCGTTTAGGATGTTCTTATCCTTATCATCGGTCACGATCAGTGTTCTTTTATCTTTTGTATATAGGTACAGGTTATTATCGCGCGTATAGGCTATGTTCAGGCTTTTATCCACCACCATATTCTCTGCGTTGTCGGGCAGTGTGGCCCATTGCTCCCATATGTAGCCTGCGGCTGTTTTCGTGCCTTTCTTCAGCTCGTTGCCATCCCGGTAATAGGCATAGCCTTTATCCAGCCATTTAAAAGTAGGTAGGGCTTTCAGCTTATTGCCTGCTATCGCATTCATTTCCGACAGGCGCAGCACGGTATCTGTTTTCTTTGATGGAAAACTCATAGACACCCATGCATCATTCGCTGCAAAATACAGTTTATTGGTACCCGGCTCCCAGCCAGCTTGTTTCAACCCTTTGGGTGCCAGCGTGGTGGCCATGCCATTGGTAGCCTCGGCTATCGTGAAATGTGTCTTCTGCGCATCTGCATGCAATGCCAGAAGACACGCACCTGCAATGGCAAGATATTTTTGATATTTCATAAACATGAAAAGGATTACAATTTGCGAGGGCTGAAATTATTGATAATTATGCAGAATCCTATAACCCATAGCGGGTGAGCAAATAAACCTTTTTATGCTTAAGTTCGTTGATACGTTATGCGCTACTTATTTCTTCTGGCTTTTTTTCTGCTACCGCTGGTTTCTATGGCACAACCCAACCCTATAGGCAATTTCAATAGCGAAGCTGCATGGATACATGCGCCACGTATATCTGAAATGCCGGCACACAAGTTATCTGCTACCGATACTTGCTTAATTGTTATCAGCAACCGCAAAACAAGCACCGATAGCCTGCGCTATATGAGCGAAGAGCGTGATGGTGAAAAATTACATTACTTCTTCGTCTTTACCCACGATGGCAAATGGAATGTATTACCTGTTAATAGCCTCGGGGAAGCACTTAAATATGTACCGGATATTAACAATGACTGGCTGCTGTATACCGAGGGTATGGGCAAGCTATTCACTTCCGACCTGGCACGCGGATTGACGGTAGCCGGACAATACAAACTGAATGTCATCCTCTTCGATTACCCCAGCATCAGCACCACCAAAAAGCAATTGGGCAATTACTTTTTTGCCATCGGCAATGCCAGCACGGCCTATCTCGATTTTGGAGATGCTTTTAAGAACGTAATGCAGCTACGCACGGAAAAGAAAATGGGAACCGGCAAGCTTACGATGCTATATCACAGTATGGGTAATCATGTTATAAGGCAGTTGGTAAAACACCATATGCTGGCACCAATAAATGACAAGGTGTGGGTAGAAAACCTGGTACTGAACGCCCCTTGTGTACCACGCCGGGGCCATAAAAAATGGATAAACAAAATAGCCTTTGCTAAACGCATTTATGTAAACTATAACAACAACGATTTCACTTTAGGCGGTGCTTACCTGGCCAGTAAAAAGATACAGTTGGGACAAAAGCCGGTAAGGAATATCAGCAGGAAAGCTATCTATGTCAACTTCAATACGCTGGTAGACCGTGGCCATAGCAACTTCCTATCCATACCGGGCAGGCAACCTGCCAAGCCTGCTGCCATCAGGTATTACAGCACCATACTACACGGCGATGCTGCCGACCTGACAAACGACAAGCAGTTCGCCGTATCTCACTTTAAAAAAATAGGTTGGGAATTATTGCCTTAACGATAAAAGCTGTAGGCATACAATATAAATGACCCGATTAAATAACTAACAACATTTACTATTACCGTAGCTCTGAATATATTTCTTTTGGAATAATGGCGCCGTAGCAGAAAATTATTGAAGACCCATTCAATAAGCACAGATAATAAAAAGGCGAACAGGTAATAAACAGCTAACCATTGAAAGTCAGCCTTTGTTTTAACCTCGTAACGGCTCACCCACGGAAACCAAACAACAAGCCACCATCCGCCATTCAGCAACATAGAACCAAAAATGCCAACAATACCACTAACAACATTCGATACAAAAACTGCTTTGTACGCTTGCCTCTCAAACCATTTTTTCATTAACAGGCGCGACATCAGAAGGCTTTCTATCAACATAACAGAAAGCATGAAAACCCACCCTTGGGGAAGAAATGCAAAGATTCCGAAACTTACGTTCAGCAGCATTATCTCTTTTTAAATATCCATTAATCGTAGCACCTTCTCTATATCTTCCGGCGCATCTATACAGTGGCTATCAAAATTAGTAACGGCACATTTTATCTTAAATCCCTTTTCCAACCAACGCAGTTGTTCCAGCGACTCTGCTTTTTCCAGCGATGATACAGGCAGTTGTGTTACCTGTTGCAGTATATCTACGCGATAGGCATACATACCTACATGGCGGAAGTAGTTAAAATGTTTGTGCCACTCTTCCTGCGCTACACCTTTTATATAGGGTATCACCATACGGCTAAAGTATAGTGCTTCCATATTTTCATTCAGCGTTACTTTTACTTCACCCATGTCAAACAGTACTTCGTGGTTATCTACCGGTATAATGAGTGTTGCCAGTTCCGTACTTCCATCCTTTAATACTTCAGCCAGCGTATCTATCTGCGATGGATCGATAAAAGGCTCATCTCCCTGAATATTGATAACATAATCGTATTTACCGTCGATTTGTTGCAAAGCATCCCAGCAGCGGTCTGTACCGCTTGGATGATGTTCGGCGGTCATAACGGCATTACCACCCCAGCTTTTTACATGCTGGTATATGCGCTCATCATCGGTTGCTACCACCACCATATCCAACGATTGTGTTTGGCTCGCCTGGTCATACACTCGTTGTATCATGGTTTTGCCTTTAATGTCTATCAACGGTTTACCAGGAAAACGTGTGGATGCATATCGTGCGGGAATGATGCCTGCTATCATATATTCTGGTCTTCTGTTATGGTTGATTGTTGTATGGTGTAAAAGGTCGTCGGTATCTCATTGCGTTCTGCAAAATATGCCTGGTAGGTTTCCGTAAAGTTCATACGCTGTGTCAGCACGTCGGCATATCTCCCACCCAGGCCTGTCAGCAATTCTACAGCTTCGCGTACGGCGCCGTTTCCACCTTCACATGCCGTCAGGTAATCTACCATATTTTGCTGTACAGCATATTCCACCATTAAGGGGTTGCACGCACGTGGTATCATAATACGCAGGCCGCATTGCATAGCTACCGACAGGTCGAGTACGTCATCAAAAAAGAAAGCTACCTCCGATGGCTGTATATTACATGCTTCACATAAATGCTTCAAAGCGTCCACCTTAAAACGTATGCCGCTGTACAATGCGTGAAAATGCTCGCGCCTGGCCAGCGATGCAGCAGCTTTGTTATGCTCACCTGATATCACTGCAAACACAGGGTTATGGCCATTCAGCAGGTAATGATCGAAGCGTAAGAGGTTCGTACCCATAGAGTCTACTTCGCTAAACGGACTGGAGCCTTTTTCATCTTTCATCCCGTTATTGAACACCCCATCCCAATCGAACACAAAGGCTTTGATACCTTTCAGTTTCCCCGCTATCGCTTCCCAGGGCGTGATGAAGCTACCTTTAAAATGACTAGCTATATTTTGTACATCCATGTATTAAATATCTAAAATCGAATACCTAAAACCTAAACAATTTCAAAGGTAAAAAACAAGAATCCTAAACAGCATCTGCTATTTAGGATTTAGAAATTAGTATTTCGGATTTGAAAATTATAGCCCTTCCAGGTCCTGGATATCCAGCATACCTACAGGCTTGCCATTATCCGTTACCAGTATCGTATCTACACTTGTCTTTTTGAACAGGGTAGCTGCATCATTCAGCAATGCACTGGCTTCAATGCTGATAGGCACTTTATACTCCATATCACCCATTGTTTTGCCCAGTATGTGTTCGCCTTCTTTTTGCAGCAACCTGCGGATGTCGCCATCGGTAAATACACCTTTCACACTGCCATCTGCATTGGTAACCGTAATAGCACCAAAGCCATATTCGGTCATTTTAACCAATGCGCTCTGCAGGGTAGCATCAGCAGCTACTATCGGGTTGATACCATTGGCAGCCTCACCTACGCGTACGGTCATCAGGCGCGTATCGGTCAGGAATTGTTCTGTACCAATGGTTGTAAAGTTATTTTCAGTCAGGCCTTTCAGTACTTTCAGCGGTACGGTGATGGTATGCACACCTACATTGATGGCATTACGCACGTGCTCTGCATGGCGCACCGAGCTGAACATGATCTTGGTATCGTAGCCGTAGTTCTCTACAGCGCCTACGCATTGCTCTACCAGCGCCAGCGCATCGTGGCCCTGGTCTTGCAGGCGGCCTACCAGCGGGCATACATATGTAGCGCCGGCATGCATGGCCATATATGCCTGTTGCAGGGTATATACCAGGTGTACATTCACCAGCAGGCCTTCTTTACGCAGCATACTGCAGGCACGTACACCTTCCAGCGATACCGGTATTTTAAAGACAGTTTTCTTTGGATCCAGCCCCAGGTCCAGTTGGCGGTGTGCTTCTTTCAGCACATCTTCAGCCGTATTGCCCAGTGCCTCTATTTGCAGTACAGGCACCATTTTGCTCAGCTTTACGATAGTACCATCTATATCAGTGATACCTTCGCGTTGCATGAATGTGGGCGTAGTGGTCAAACCATTCAGAAAGCCCAGTTTAAAACCTTCTTCAATCTCTTTCAGATTGGCAGAATCTAAGTATAATTCCATTTTGTTGATTTCTAAATCGTATGCAAAAGTAACTTCAAATTCCTAATATTCACGTATCAGGATAATCCTCAATTACACAATGCATTACCCACGATATTTAACTTCCAGGTTGTGTATCTCTATCAGTGGTTTCAGGTACTCTTCCAGATCATACACACACAATTGACTGGCTGCATCGCACAGGGCTTTTTCCGGTTCAGGGTGTGTTTCTATAAATACACCATCTACACCGGCTGCTACGCCTGCCCTACCCAATACCGGCAGGAATTCGCGCGCACCGCCTTTCGCATCGGCACTTGGTATGCCGTATTTGCGTATAGAGTGGGTAATATCAAACACCACCGGGTAGCCCAGCTGGCCCATATGGTAAAACGCACGCGGGTCTACAACCAAGTCGTTATAACCCATGGTGTAGCCGCGCTCTGTCAGTATGATTTTATCATTACCTGCATCCACACATTTGCCTACCGGGTGTTTCATATTTTCCGGTGCCAGAAACTGGCCGTGTTTGATGTTGATAACCGCACCCGTAGCAGCCGCAGCCTTCAGCAGGCCCGATTGCATACACAGGTAGGCAGGTATCTGCAACACATCGCACACTTCAGCAGCAGGTGCCGCCTGGTCGGGATAGTGTATATCCGTCAGCAACGGGAAGCCAAACTGCTCTTTTATTTTCGCCAGCATCTTCACGCCTTTATCCAGGCCGGGGCCATCGTAATACTTCAGGCTGCTGCGGTTGTCTTTTGTAAAAGATGATTTGTAGATGATCTTGATGTTCATGCGTTCGCCTACTTCCTTCAGCTTTTCGGCAGTCTTCATCATTACCATTTCATCTTCTATCACACATGGGCCCGATATCAGGAAAAGCTCATCGGCACCACACTCTATATTACCTACGGCAATTTTCTTTGCGCTCATAATTACATGCGCTTGTACAGCGCTTTTATAGTATCAATAGTTATTTTTTCTTTCCAGTCAGCACCAATGGCATGGTTCCACATATGCGGCAGGTTGTATGCCACATGTGCCATAGCAGTTATCTGCTCATCGGTCCAGTTGTTACTCAGGCCTTGCGGTAGGGTAACGTTATGCTTTTGCAGCATGGTCTTAAACTCCGCTACACCACTGGTATAGTAGTCTTCCAAATGCTGGAAGGCGATACAGTTGGCATAGCAGTGCTTTTCGCCCAGTATTTTAGATAGGCCGTAAGACAGTGCATGGCATACACCCACTTCCGAATACGTAAGGCTCAAACCACCCATCAGCGATGCTACCATCAGCTTATCATCGTTCTCCGGTATTTGGCCGGCATGATCGCCCAGGTATATATCGCGGCAAAGTTTTAACGATTGCTCTGCATAAGCATGACTGAATGCATTGTTAAGCATACCGTTCTCCGATTCTATACAGTGGATATAAGTATCCATACCTGTGTAAAACCATTTATCGGTAGGTACGCTGGCTATCAGTTCAGGGTCAAGAATTACTTGGTTGAAAACCGTCCAGTCGCATTTCAAACCCAGTTTCTTTTCAGGGCCTGTCAATACCGCCGTCATAGATACTTCTGCACCCGTACCGGATATAGTAGGCACACCCAGGTGATAAATGCCCGGTTTCTTAATCAGGTTCAGGCCCTGATATAAGGTAGACGAACCTTCATTGGTAAACATCAGCGATATGGCTTTGGCAATATCCATAATGCTGCCACCGCCTATACCCACCACACCGGCAGGTATGCCTTTGCTGTTCAATATCTCATCGCGCAGGCTATCTATCTGCTCTGTTGTAGGCTCGCTAGGATCTACATCTATAAAGCGTATCTCGTCCCCTTCCTTTACAGGTATGCGGTCTTTCAGCGGTTTATCTGTAAAGTAGTTGTCTACAATAAAAAGTATAAAATGGTTATTCTCTTTGCGCACGGGCTCCAGTATAGCATCCATGGTCTCGAAGCTGCCGCGGCCGTAAACTACCTTCTCAATGTTTTTAAAATTCTTATGCATGTGCTGTTGCTAATGCTTTTGTAACACTCTCTGAAATTTTCGCTGCCAGTTCTTTCACCTGCTCTTCCGTCCATGTACAACGTATACCAAATGATATCAGGCGGCCTATCACGTTTTGCGATTTAGGCAGGTCCAGGTTATTATAATCCTGTGGTGCACCCAGGATTTGTATCGGCAGTTTCGATGCCGTATCCAGGTTCTTCACATGGTCCCACTGGTTGATGAAGTGGTACATGTTTTTAAACCAGTAGTCGAAACCAACAACGCCATCATTATTAAATGCATCTACCACGCGTTGCGCTGCTTCCGGTGTTTCCATCAGCAGGTTCAGGAATGTGGCAGAATCGCCATCCGGGTCTGCAATCTTTGCAAAACCAATACCTGGCGTTGCAGACAATAGTTCTGTCAGCATTTTTTTATGCTTGCGGTTAGCAGCCAGCACCTGCGGTACGCGGCGCGTTTGCGCTACGGCTACAGCAGCATTCAGCTCACCTATACGGTAGTTGAAGCCCAGTACCGGGTGCGGCTCCATACCACGCTTAGCGCCTACATGCGAGTGACCGTGGTCTGAATAGTACTCTGCTTTTTTATAAACTTCTTCATCATTGGTTACCAGTATACCACCCTCGCCCGCTGTTGCTATTTTAAAGAAATCGAACGAGAAGGCACCTGCTTTACCCCACAGGCCGGCTGCTTTGCCTTTGTACGATGCGGCAAATGCTTGTCCTGCATCATCTACCAGTGTCAGGTTGTGCTCGTTTATCACTTCCATAATGCTATCCATATCGGCAGCACTACCGCACATATGCACCAGGCATACACCTTTTGTTTTGGGGGTAATGGCTTTGCGGATGCCCTCAGCGCTCAGGCACAGGGTTTCATCCAGCTCTGCAAATACCGGTAACGCACCTATGAACAGTACGGCTTCTATTGTAGCTATAAATGTAAATGGAGGAACAATCACCTCATCGCCCGCACCAATACCTGCCGCAGCCAGGGCTGTAATAACAGCCGTAGAACCGCTGCTGGTGGCCAGGGCATATTTAGCGCCGGTTATCTTTTTTGCTTCTTCTTCAAATTCTTTGGCTTTCCAGTGGCCATTGCGTTGTGCATCGTGGCCATAGCGAAACAGGATACCTGTTTCCAATACATCATTCACCTCTTTACGCTCTTCTGCTCCAAATAGTTCAGTACCGGGCATGTGTAGAAAATTTAGATGGCAAAACTACTGATTTAAACCGAGAGGGTAAACCCTAATACTTTGTTATAATCATAGTTTTACATCCTTGAAAATGAATTATATAGTATTTTAATGCATGTAAATTCGCCTGCTTGAAAACATCCATCAGCAAACTATTCACCTTAACATCAGTACTGCTTATTTGCTGCTTCAAGGCTTCGGCTGGATTCGATAACACCACGTACGATATTCAATCCTTTAAAGGCAAAAAAGAAAAGTTGCTGATAAGGGATACCCATTCCGAAACGATTATGGTTATTCATAAATCTGATACACTAACCTTTTATGGAAATAAGCTTGGCATAAGGGATGTAAAGCTTTTAAATCCATAGTTTCTGCAGATAACATATGCCATGCGTGGTGGCAGCGAAGTAAAACGCAGAGCCATAGCAGTTGTTTGCATCTACAATAATAAACTACACATACCACTCCCTGTGTTTACTACCTCTGAAAGCTTTGTACATGGGATGTTTTTCGATTTTAGCCGGGTAAGCCTAAAAATAGAACCCGACCTGAAGAATAAATTTAAGCTCACTGTTACTGAACACATTTTTGCCCGCGACTTAGATGATTCTTCTAAAATATTGTACGATGAAAAAATAGCCACAACAGTAAAATTCGATACGGCGACAAACCTATTCTATAATAGAAGGGAAAACCTGAATAAGCAATATAAAGTTTTGAAAGAACGCACTACTAATGCAGACGTCGAAGAAATGATTTCGGTAAAAGGAGAGTTACAAATATTAAAACTAAATAACCCCAAGTGTAAAGAATGTGGTGATGGGGCTTTGTACCTATACTACAACAAAAACTGGTTTGAAGAATTAGCTGCTTATGATAACATAAGCAGGCTGGGTAGCCTAACCTATTAGCAGTGTAATTACAGGAATTTATCGCCCAATACACTCATTATCTTATCCGTAGCGCCGGCTTGCCCTGCTACATATGCCTGTATAGCTTTATGCATAGATAACCGTCTTTTATCATCTTCCATCAATTTCCGCAACAGGCTATTAAAATGTTCCTTCTCGCTTATGGGAAATGCATACAACCTGGATACCAACGCTTTCGCTTCCACAAACTTATCATACTCCGGGCCAAAGAATACAGGCAGCCCAAATACTGCCGGTTCCAGTACATTATGTATTCCGCCCTTCTGAAAACCGCCGCCCACAAAGGCTATATCTCCATACCTATAAAGGCTTGAAAGCATACCTATATTGTCAATTATCAAAACGCGGTGCCCTGTATGAGATGTCGGCAGTTGTGAATAAATAGTATTTGTATCCTGAAACATCTCATCTAACTGTTGGATGTGCTTATCATCTATTTCATGCGGTGCAATTATCATTTTCCAATCGTCAGGTAAAATATGCAACGCTTCCCTCAATACCATTTCATCATCGGGCCATGTGCTACCCGCTATCAGCAATTTACTGTCCCCTTTAAAACGCTCTATCAGGTCATAACTCCTGGCATTCGCTGCTATCTGCACAACTCTATCGTAGCGGGTATCGCCCGATACAACTACATTGTTTGTGATACCTATGCTGCTTAGTAATTGCTTTGAATTTTCATCTTGTACGAAGATGTAGGCAAACGATTTCAGTATTTCCCTGAACAAGCCACCATACCCTTTAAAAAACGGTTGCGAAGAACGGAAAGCCGCAGAGATAAGCACGGTAGGCACGCCCTGCTTTTTCAATTGGTTCAGGTAATGATACCAGAATTCATACTTCACAAAGATGGCCAGTGACGGGTTCACTAATTCTATAAACTGCTTTGCATTGCCCGCCCCATCCATCGGCAGGTAAAACACATAGTCAGCACCATCATAATCTTGACGTATCTCGTATCCCGAAGGCGAAAAGAAAGTAAGCACTATTTTATAACCGGGGTGTTGCGCTTTGATGGCTTCTATAACTGGCCTCCCCTGCTCAAACTCTCCCAACGATGCACAATGCACCCAGATACGCTTCTCGTCCTTTCTTTGCAAGGCATTCGCCATCTGCCCGAAAATACCCCTCCTGCCACGCAGCCATTTACGCGCCTTCTCATTGAAAAGCGATGCAACTCTTATACCCAGCGCATATAAGGCAAGAAATATATTGTAGAGAAAAACCTGCACGTAATTAGTTTATCCGGCCGGGTTAGCTTTCTTTTTTCACAAGCACCACCTTTTCTGTAACACGGCCGGCATTATTGGCAAACTTAACAAATTGACTGTATAATTCAGGCTGGTACACCCCGTCTATTTGCCTGTACCTGCGTATTACCGTCAAAGTATTACCGTTCTCAAAGCTTGGTGTATATTCATATTCCCCAAAAGGATGTTTCACTGTTATCGTTTTGGGCAGGTGTTCGGCCTCGTATTTACCTTCTAATGTTATTACTGTTGTATCTACTATTTCATAACCCTCACGTATGCTAAAAGGCTTGACCCTGTTTTCATCGGGTATTAATGTTGCAATATTTATATCTGTTATTACGGGGTCGAAGAAAATACGTTTACCCGAATTGGTCACTACTGATGTACCATTGATATGTAATGTTTCATTGACCGTTGGTAGTTTTCTTACCGACTGAATATTGTATTCATGTTTCTCAACTTTATAGGCAGGCAAATTGAAAACTTCATTCAGCAACTTTTCCTTATCTCTGCTGGTACCGGTTCTTAGTATTATATCGGCCTTATAGCCAAAACTACCACATTGCATTATAGCTGCGCCACCTGTCAGTTCTCCACTTTCTTTCATTTTTAGTTGCACTTTACGCACCACTTTATTATCAGCAAATGAGTAGTGGGGGGTTCGCACTACAGTACCTCCTGTTGGTGTTATCAGCAGCACATGCCGGTCATGTGTAAAATCGGATAAATAACCGGCAGGCAGCTCGCCACTGGTGCATTCCAGCCACACGGTATCTTTTTGTATCGGCACACATAGTATCACATGGTTGAATACATTTGACGCAAGATCCGGGTCCATTTGCACAGCATTACTCCTTCCTGCGTACACCAATGCCTGGTAAGCAGGTATTCCTGCTTCTTTCAGCAATGCCATCATATAGTTGCTCAATGCCTTACAATCTCCATAACCTGTTTTGGAAACAAATGCCGCATCCAAAGTTTGCCAGCCGCCTATGCCAAGTTGGATGCTTACGTATCGCGTATTCTTTTGCAAATATTTGTATAGCACATCTACTTTATCCCTGGTACTACGGCATGTATCCGTAAGTTGATGCACCGTTGTCTTCCTTTCCTCGGGCAATACATCCCGCTCTTTATTCAAGTCGTAATAGAACTTGCCAAACCCATTCCAGTTTTGCATGGTTCCCGCTACACCTCCCATTTCCAGCTTATTAGTACTAAAAACAACAGCAGGCAATGGATAGGTTTCACGTACAGCAAAAGCATCATTTTTTGCGGCTGGCAGGTTGGCTACAGTTATTGAAAATACAGTTTGTTCGCCTACTGTTTTAAGCTGTGGCTGTTCTGCTATGTGATACAGTTTATACTTTACATCCTGCCCTGCAGGATAATTCATTTCCAGAGTTACATGCTCTACGGCACAATTATAGTCAGGTTGCAACTCCCAGTCAAGTATAAAAAAGAAAGAGGAAACTCTTCGTTCTATTTCATATTCTACCGTGTAAGGGTAATTCGCATAATGAAAATCAAACGATTTATACCTCGTATCAACCACAAACCCTTCTCCATATACCGCTATATCCTGCATATCACGCCTTTTTGCGCGTTTTATTTCCTTGCCCGCCCTGTCGTATAGTGTCGCTTTTATTTCCTCTATCGTTACCAGTTTATTATAATGCTCCTCTATTCTTCCTGCATCGGCACCTTTATCATCCATCACAGTTACAGCTACTTTTTCATAGGTATATATTTCTGTAGGCGACATTACTTTTACCTTTATATCCCTATTCCGTATTACAGCATTCGCCTGTTTAAGAATCGATGGCGAAATATTAGCTACGTTGTAATCTGCCCTCTCTCCTGCATGGCAAAATATGGTGGCAAGCAGCGTGGCAAGCAGTAATATAGATCGCATTAACTTTTACTTTTTAAAACAAGAACATGGTTTAGCTCCGTCAGAACTTTTTCATAAAACTGGCTAAGCAATTCATATTCGGACGGTGTAAAAAAGGTTTCTGTACGTTTCAACTGCGCGGTAATGGAAAGAAAATTCGTTTCCTTGCTATAATTTATCAGGTGGCGAAAAGTTATTTTATCCTCAAAATTCACTTTTACAGATTTAGGTAATTCTTCCAGTTCCATATTCTCCGGCAACTGCAGGCTCATTACATAGCTTTCATCTTCTTGCAGTAGCATTTCTACCGGCATCAGGCGCTTCATGGGCTTGTATGGGTTGGTTGATACAAGCCTCAATTGGTCAGCATTCAAATAAAACACATCGAAAGGCTTTTCAAACTTTTTAGATATCGTACATCTGAATATCAGGTTTGTATCAGGATCAGCACTGTTTTCTATTGTAATCTTTGATACTTCCCCTCCGTCATTCATCATTTCGATACGGCTATTGAGAAGGCCGGCCAGTTTTACAGAGTCTTCATCCAAAAGCTTCCGCATAAACCGCGACTGGTTCATACCAAGGTGTTGTGTTACCTGCATGACCATGCTATTACGGGTAAACTCCGTCACTTTAATAGCAAACACACTCTTTTCCCGGTTCTGCTTGCTGCTGATAACTGCATAGTCACCTTCTTCATCTATCACCCTTGCATAGCCGGTATAGCAGTAGTAGGGCAACCGGCCAAAGGCGTTGTATTTACTACTGGCATCCAGAAAATATTTTGTACCATCTATGTTGGCTACACACACCGTATGATTGAAATTATTGTACATCGGGTATGCATGATACGCTTTCGGCCTTCCCCATGTACTCAATATTACGGGCGATGCCCGGATACCCGCCTTTCTCAGCATGGCCACCAATAACAGGTTCATCTCTGCAGCATCACCATCTTTTGATGCAAATACTTTTTCAATATCCCTTTGAGGGTTGATAGAAATACTATCACTACAGCGAATATTATTACACACATACCGGTATATGCTCTTAGCATTTGCCAGTTTATCCGTTTGCTGCGCGGTAATGCTACTGACTGTTTGATCTAAAAAGTTGTTGTCATACTCCAGCTGTTTCCCAAACTTTTTCCTTGATAGCAGTTCCTTGGTATATTCTTTCCATAGCTTTTTGAGCCCGGTACTATCCAGCATCGACACATTAGCATCCGGTGATTGTATTTGCACTTCTACTTTTTCAGCATAATCTGCCACATTTCCCGCATGTGGCTCTTGCCGCATAGCAGGCACATTCCGCCTGCCCCACAGCATATAGGCATTACGCTCGCTGGGATGATATATAGATAAGGTATAAGCTTCGGAAGATGCATAGTCTGCTTCTTTTTTTGAATTAAAATGTTTGAACGTAGGTGTGGATTGTGTGACATATGCAAATGGATAGCCTCTTGGTATTGTCACTTCATATTCTGTCCTCAATGTAGGATATTCATTCTGAAAATACCACGATGGCAACAACATAACTGCCGCTGTATACACCTCGTAAGAATACTCGAAAATAGAACCCACTTTTACTTGTGGCAATGCAAATTTGAACTCATGATAGTCATTACCCAGGTCTGTATTGTATATAGCCGATTTCTCAAGCGGTATCTGTACTATCTGCCCGTTATTTAAATTATATGTAGCGCCTTTTACGTTGCTCACATAGCCGGTCATAGCTGTGCTGCGGTAAAATTCAGATATATTAGCCTCATCTACGGCATCAGCTTTCAGCACCTTCAGCATGCGTCTCACTTTATATACCTGCATATAGCGATTGGCTATTTCCGCTATTTCTATACTACCTTTTTCATAAAGCACTACCGCACTCGCATCCGTATCAGACAAATAAACATCTTCGGC
Organism: uncultured Bacteroides sp.; assembly: GCA_902168085.1. Classification (GTDB taxonomy): domain Bacteria; phylum Bacteroidota; class Bacteroidia; order Chitinophagales; family Chitinophagaceae; genus Polluticoccus. The sequence goes on along the minus strand of CABHOP010000056.1, from coordinate 33,201 downwards.
AATGTATTTTTTGACAAAATCATTATCGACCTCTTGTGCGTCAGATGGCAAAGTAAAAACAAATACGCATAGAAGGGCTAGCGATAGGAATCGTTTCATAGGATTTAAATTTGGGGCGTAAAATATAAACTTCCTAACACTCTGGCAAGCTGATAGGTATATGCATAGCCAGTCCGCCTTCAGCCGTTTCTTTATACTTATGGTTCATATCCAGCGCGGTTGCCCACATGGTATTTACCACGTTATCTAAAGACACACGTGCATTATCGGGATTGCTTTGCAGTGCCAGTTGCGATGCCGTAATAGCTTTGATAGCGCCCATTGTATTACGTTCTATACATGGCACCTGCACCAGCCCGCCTACAGGGTCGCAGGTAAGGCCCAGATGGTGCTCCATAGCTATTTCCGCGGCCATCAGGCATTGGCGGACATTACCCCCCAGGCATTCTGTGAGCGCAGCCGCCGCCATCGATGAGGAAACGCCTATTTCTGCCTGGCAACCACCCATAGCGGCCGATAGTGTAGCACCTTTCTTAAAGATGCTGCCTATTTCAGATGCCGTAAGCAGGAATTGGATGATTTTTTCATCATCATAACCATCGCAGAAGGCGATGTAATATTGAAGCACCGCCGGCACTACACCCGCAGCACCATTGGTAGGTGCCGTTACCACGCGGCTGAAGGAGGCATTCTCTTCATTCACCGCCAGGGCAAAACAGCTTACCCAGTCCAGCGTATATTGAAAGCCTTGTCCGCCACTGCGTATGGCATCTATCCATTCTCTATAATTACTATACGCACGCCCCTGCAGCAGTTTTTTATTCAGTCCTGCTGCGCGTCGTGTTACATGTAACCCACCCGGCAGTTCACCAGATATATGGCAACCGCGATAGGTACAGTCACGCATCACTTCCCATATCTTCAGCACACCGGCTTGGGTAGCAGCCTCGCTACGCCATGCATGCTCATTTTCCATCACTACTTCCGATATGCTCAGCCCCGTTTTTCGGCACCAGTGCAGCAGGTCTTTTGCATTATCTATCGGGAAGGGCAGCTCAATGTTATTCGATGCGCCACCTTCTTCACCTTCCTTCACCACAAAACCTCCACCTATAGAATAATATGTTTCGGCTATCTCTTCCCCGTCATCAAACGAGCACAGGAACGTAACTGCATTCGGGTGGTACGGCAGGCTTTCATTCATCAGGAATACCACATCTGCCGCAGGGTTAAAATCTATTTCCTTTTCCAGCCCCAGCATCATTTTCTTCTTTCCCCCTATTTCCATGATGCGCGGACCTATCTGGTTCACATCAAATGTTACAGGGTCTTCACCATTCAGGCCCAATATCACCGCTACATCCGTACCGTGACCCTTACCTGTTTTCGCCAGTGAGCCGTATAGCAGCACACGCACAGATTTTACATGCGCTATGCCTTTCTGTCTGATGGTATTTACAAAACGTTCTGCGGCACGCCATGGGCCAAGAGTGTGCGAACTGCTGGGGCCTATTCCTATCTTAAAAATATCGAATACCGATATATTTTCTTTTTTCACTGTTTGAGGTGGTATTAATAAAAAGGGGAAATATAAATTTCCCCCTAAAGATACTATGAAGCTCACAAAAAATTGTTCACTATTCCTTATTGCGGCATTAGCACATGGTCTATCACATGTATCACACCATTTTTCTGGTTTACGTCGGCAATCGTCACTTTGGCAGTACCACCTTTCGCATCTTTTACCCATACGCTGCCGTCTTTCATCATAAAGGTCAGATCTTCGCCTTGCACGGTTTTAGCAGTTGTTTTGCCACCATCCGCTTTTATCCTGGCCATCAGTTCTTTAGCATTCCATTTGCCCGGTACCACGTGGTAAGTAAGTACCGATGTCAGCTGCCCTTTATTCTCCGTTTTCAGCAGGTTATCAACCGCACCTTTCGGCAGCATATTAAATGCTGCGTTTGTTGGGGCAAACACAGTAAAAGGACCATCACCTTGCAGCGTTTCTACCAGGCCTGCAGCTTTCACCGCTGCTACCAGCGTAGTATGGTCTTTAGAGTTTACCGCGTTCTCTACAATATTTTTAGATGGGTACATCGCAGCCCCGCCTACCATCACCGTTTTTTCTCCTTTGGCAAAAACCTGCGCAGGTGCAAATGCCACCGCAGCTATTGCCAATGCAGGTATTAACATGATACGTTTCATACATCTGTTGTTTTATTGGTTAATAATTGTGTTACAGATACAGATACGCGCTGTTTTTATTTTTGGTTTTACCAATGCTTAAAAAATAGAAAAACGCCCTGCAAGGCATTCCTGCAGGGCGTTTCCGCACTATTATTTTTTTACACCTATTGCGTATTCATTTGAAATGGCAGCAACATCATCAGTTTACCATTCATGTTTTTCAGTTGCTTGATGTGCTTGTACCACTCATACTCCGTACCCAGTTCTTTTTCTACAGCTGTTTTCACCATAGCGGCTGCGGCGGTGTTACCATTCAGCCTGCGTATCATGGTTTCGAACCTGTCAATCGGTTCCGGGTAGGTAACTACTTTATAATCTTTCACTTTCGCCAGTGTTGCGGCACTTGCTATGGCCCTGTCCAGTCCGCCCAGTGCGTCTACCAGTTTTATTTGCAGGGCATCCGTACCACTCCATACGCGTCCTTGGGCTATGCTGTCTACATCTGCTACTGTCATTTTACGGCCGGCGGCAACCCTGCTCTTGAATATTTCGTATATATTATCTACAGAGTGTTGCATGCGTGCCGCCTCATCGGCAGTAAGGGGGCGTATACCATTCGGGAAGTCTGCATACGGCGCGTTCTTCACCCCATCAAATGTTACACCCAGCTTGTTTTTCATCAGTTTCTCGGTGTTGAACATCATGGTGAATACGCCTATGCTGCCCGTAATGGTATTCGGCATAGCAAAGATACTATCGGCCTGACAGGCTATATAGTACCCGCCCGATGCCGCCACATCACCCATCGATACCACCAATGGTTTCTTCTGTTTCAGCAGGTGCAGTTCACGCAGTATCACATCCGATGCCAGCGCGCTACCCCCCGGTGAGTTTACACGCATTACTACTGCCTTTATTTTATCATTATTACGCACTGCGCGAATACTTTCAATAAAATCCTGCGATGCTATCTGGTAATCATCATCGCCTTCACCATCTACAATGCTACCTTCTGCATACAGTACGGCTATACGTGTATCACCTTTAGCACCACCCCTCACATGCTGTGCATACTCATCCAGCGATATGTATTTTATCTTGTCCTTATCCTTTACATCTGTCTTTGCTTTGATGCGGCTTTCTACCTGGTCCCAATAGGTAAGGCCATCTACCAGCTTATGTTTCAGCGCATCGTTCGGAAATTCTATGGCACCCGTATTTACCAGCGTTTGTATGGCTGCTGTATCCTGCTTGCTATGCGTAGCCACGGCATTAATGAATTCTGCCCAGAAATCTTTCTGGAACGCTGCTACCTGCAGGCGGTTGGCATCGCTCATCTTATCGGCACGGAAAGGTTCTGTGGCACTTTTAAATTTACCGGCATAGAATATTTCCGGCTCCACTTCCAGTTTATCTAATGTTCCTTTGAAGAAAGGCATTATAGTTGCAAAGCCTTTCAGTTCCATATCGCCCACGGGGTTCAGGTAAATGCTGTCTGCCGATGTAGCTACATAGTAGGCTGCCTGCGATACGTTCTCGCCATAGGCATATACAAATTTGCCGCTCTTCTTAAATGCTTTTATCGACTGGCGCAGTTGTTGCAGCGTAGCCCAGCCATTCGGCGTAGGTTGCAGCTTTATCAATATACCTTTGATATTTTTATCATCGGCTGCTTTTTCTATAGCACGGGTGGCATCATACAGGCCGGGGTTGTAAGAGCTGCCACGGGCAAAAAAGGCCAGCGAATTACTCTCGCTCTGCTCATGAAACCTGTTCTTCAGGTCTATCAGCAGCACGCTGTTTTGTGCCACTACCACTTCCGGTTCCGCTTTCATGGATTTAGATACCGCAGCCACTATCAGCCCTATTACCACACCAAATATGATAACACCGGTCACGATCATCGCCAGCATCGAGGCGAAGAACATCTTAAAAAATTGTTTCATCAGTTATTTCTTTGAGTTCAGAATAGTTGGTTATTTGAACGTAGCAAATATACACGCTTAAATTATCGCCCCTGTAGCAATAATCGGTAAACAGGGGGGAATTAGGGGGTAAATGGCGGTTTGATAAGTATCTTTATCCTATGAAGCATTGCTGCTTGTTGTTCATCTGTTTGCTGACGGCCCTTCATATACAGGCACAGCAACTCATCTGGCCTGCAAAAAAGGTAGAGCGGGCATACGAGGTTGTCCTGAAAAACCCTCGGGCCATCATTTCCCAAATGCAATACCTGGAGGCTTTCCCTAAAGACAAGGATACTTTCATAGCCGTCTTCAATCCCGATGACAATAAACAGCTCTATAGTGTAAGCACGGAACACATAGCCCTGCTGCAAACCATTGCCGGCATCCTGCCCGATAGTGTGTTGCGCATCGGCCTGGGCATTTGCAAAACAGCTAAATGGAGCAGTGGCCCGGTAGATAAACTGCAGCATATGATGCTATCTGTTGCTGCTGCCAATCCCGAATCTTTTGTGAACGAGATATACCTGCTGAAAAGAAAGGAGCGTGAAGCAGCCGCTGCCTTCCTGGCCGATGTGGAAGGCAACCCACCCTGCCCTGAATACAAAGCACTGACGGATACGCTGCAAAAAATAGGCGCGCACAATATTGCGGGCCTGCTTACGCGGTCGAAGGTAAACACACACTAAATATGAACGAACCGATATATAACACCATAGGCACGGGCTACAACACTACCCGCCGTGCCGATCCATATCTTGCCGGCAGGCTGTTTCAATTGATAAATGGCAACCCCGATGGCCTGTTCCTGGATATAGGCTGCGGCACGGGCAACTATCTTGTGGCTCTGGAAGAAAAAGGGATGCACTTTTACGGTGTAGACCCATCTGAAAAGATGTTGAGCGTAGCGCGCACCAAAAGCAGCAACGCAACTTTCATACAAGGCAAAGCAGAAGCCTTACCCATCGAAAACAATTACTTCGACGGCGCTATGGGCAATTTCACCCTGCATCATTGGGATGATATACAAAGCGGGCTGCGTGAACTGTACCGTGTACTGAAACCCGGTGCAAATCTGGTATTCCTCAGCTTCACCCCACAGCAGTTGCTCAACTATTGGCTGTGCCATTACTTTCCCAAGATGATGCAGCTATCATCGCAGGTGATACCGGAATGGGATGCAATGGAAACCATGTTGAAGAACGCCGGCTTTAAAGACATCGCCACTGAAAAATACTTTGTGCACGATGATTTGCAGGATCATTTTCTCTATTCCAACAAGCGCAGGCCCGAACGCTACCTCGACCCGGCTGTACGCAATGGCGCATCCTCTTTCACCGCATTTTCTACACCCAAAGAATTGGAAGCAGGGTTAATAGCATTAGAGGCCGATATACAGTCCGGAAAGATCAATGAAGTGATGCAGCAGTATAGCGATGAACTGGGCGATTATTTGTTTATAAAGGCGGTGAAGAACTAAATGATGATATTATCTTTAAGATAATAAATCATTGTCACATGCCGCAACCCAACAAAGTAAAGTTTGACTGGTGGTTTTATATCATACCGGTCCTGTTCGTATTATCCGCTTTATTTCATTACGGATTGTATAATGCACCCGGAATACTACGGGTGGTTATATATTACCTGGGGCCGCTATTGGTGAGTGCACTTGCTATTCTTTTCATCTTTATAGGCATCATACATGCACTGGTAAAAAGGCCTTTTCTAAATAAAAAAAGGCTTATCAGCTTTGGATTGCTGCTGTTGTTCCCCATCAGCTTTGTTGTGCTTATGAATACCAATGGAAATATTATGGCCGCATTCCCATCTACACATGCCAACTATAAAAGCAAAGTCAGCTACAGGTTGCCGCTGGATGGTGATATTGCCGTAGCATGGGGTGGCAATAGTGCGGACGTAAACTACCACGTAATAGCTCCTGACCAGCGCTGGGCTTATGATTTATTAGTAATAAAGAACGGCTCCACACACACGGGTAGCGGCAAGAATGTGGAAGATTATTATTGCTATAACCTGCCGGTTTTGTCGCCTGCAGATGGGAAAGTGGTAGCGGTGTACGATAAAATGCAAAATGTAAAAATCGGCGAGCTGGGTGCCGAACCTGCGCATGGCAACCATGTAATCATAGAAACTGCCCCTAAGGAATACATGATATTATGCCACATGAAACCAAAGTCCATACTTGTAAAAAAAGGCGATGTAGTAGCACAAGGACAGGAAATAGGTCGGGTCGGCAATAGTGGCAATACATCAGAGCCGCACCTGCATGTGCATCTGCAAGACAGCAAACAGCTTTCTTTCGGCGAAGGCATACCTCTATATTTTAGTAATTACTACAAAAACAATCAATACATTGAAAGAGGGATGCCGCAAGGCGGTGTTGACCGCAACAACAAGTTGATAGGTGATGTGGTGAGGAATGCCCCATAAGCTGCTGTCGCCAAAAATCTATCTTTGTATACCACTCATACCGATACCGTGATGGGTATTATTTATAACAGCAACTAAGTAAAACATGCATCGGGAGATACTACAGGTTATTCAGGGCGATATTACAAAAGTAGAAGTGGATGCGATAGTAAATGCGGCCAACACATCATTACTGGGTGGCGGTGGTGTAGATGGCGCTATTCATCGTGCCGGCGGTAGTGCGATATTGGAAGCATGTATCAAAATAAGAAATAAGCAAGGCGGTTGCGATGTGGGCGAAGCAGTGATAACAACTGCAGGTAATCTTCCGGCAAAATTTGTCATCCATACCGTAGGTCCTGTGTGGAATGGTGGCGATAGCAATGAAGAAGACCTGTTGGCTTCGGCGTACAACAATAGCCTGAAATTAGCGGTAGATAACAATGTGCAAACCATTGCATTCCCAAATATCAGCACGGGTATTTACAGGTTCCCTAAAGAAAGGGCTGCGGCTATTGCTATCCGCACGGTTTCAGACTTTATAAACAACTACAGCTTTACCAGGATTGTATTCGTTTGTTTTGACGATGAGAACTATCAGCTGTATAATAACATCTTAAAATCCGGCGCATAAGAGAATGTCTGAAATATCAAACACCACCTACCTCCTCCTCGGCAGCAACGAAGGCAATCGTTTCGATTGGTTTGAAAAAGCGATGCAACAAATCAAGCAAACCGTAGGCAAGATCGTTACTAAGTCTTCCCTATACGAAACTGCCGCCTGGGGGCTCGAAGACCAGCCCGATTTTCTGAATATGGCAATATGCGTTGAAACCGCATTATCGCCGCTAGAGCTGTTAGCTGCCATACAGCAGGTAGAATTGAACCTGGGCCGCCAACGCACACTGAAATGGGGACAGCGCACGTTGGATATAGACATCCTCTTTTACAACCACGATGTAATAAATGACCCGCAGCTTACAATCCCCCATCCGCTGCTGCAGGAGCGGCGTTTCGCCATTTCACCACTTGCAGATATTGCCCCGGACTTTATCCATCCAATTCTTAACAAAACGATAGCGCAATTGCTGGAAGACTGCACAGACCCGCTCCCCGCCACACTTATCGCAGATTAGAACATTGGTCGGCAAGCTGTTATTAAAAAAGCTTGCATATTAGATTTATCTTTTTTAACTTGATATTCGTTAATTTCGCACGCCTTCAGGAGGGCCGCTGCTTCACGTTTTATTAAATATTGCGGATGATTTGACCTTTACCTCTGGTAAAAAATTGTGATATATGGGTGCTGTTACCTCGAAATCAAAACTAAACCTTAAAAAGTCGTTACAGGAGCATTTTGGCTTTGATGCTTTTAAAGGGGATCAAGAGAAAATTATTAAAAGTATCCTTTCGGGTACCGATACATTCGTCATCATGCCTACGGGCGGTGGTAAGTCACTGTGCTATCAATTACCCGCACTGCTCAGCGAGGGGGTTGCTATCATCGTATCGCCGCTGATAGCCCTGATGAAAAACCAGGTAGACCTGATACGCGGCTACAGCAGTAAAGACCATGTGGCGCACTTCCTCAATTCTACCCTCACCAAAGCACAACAGAAAAAGGTAAAGACCGACCTGCTGGAAGGCCGTACCAAGATGCTGTATGTAGCGCCCGAAACACTTACCAAACAAGAGAATATCGACTTCTTCGCCGATATGAATATATCATTCGTAGCGGTAGATGAAGCGCACTGTATATCTGAATGGGGCCACGATTTTCGTCCGGAGTATCGCAAACTGCGCGATATGATAGAAGAGATAAATCCCAACCTGCCTATCATTGCACTTACGGCGACGGCCACACCCAAAGTACAGGATGATATAGTAAAGAACCTCGCCCTTCGCGAGCCTAATATATTCGTATCCTCCTTCAACCGCCCCAACCTGTATTATGAAATAATGCCGAAGGGGAATAAAGAACAGGTGCTGAAAAGCATTGTGAAGTTCATCCACACTATGAAGGGCAAGAGTGGTATCATCTATACCCTCAACCGAAAGACAACGGAAGAACTGGCGAGCACACTACAAGCCAATGGTATATCTGCCGTAGCTTACCACGCGGGGCTGGATGCCGGTGTACGGGCACAAAGGCAAGACCAGTTCCTGATGGAAGATGTGGATGTGATCGTAGCTACCATAGCCTTCGGTATGGGTATCGATAAGCCCGATGTAAGGTTTGTGATACACTTCAACATACCTAAATCGCTGGAAAACTACTACCAGGAAACAGGCCGTGCCGGCCGCGATGGACTGGAAGGTAAATGCATACTGTACTACTCTCATAAAGATGTGCAGAAGCTGGAACACCTGATGCGCGATAAGCCTTTGAGCGAACGTGAAATGGGCGCACAGCTGATATCTGAAACCGTTGCCTATGCCGAAAGCGGTGTATGCCGCCGCAAGTTATTGCTGCACTACTTTGGCGAAGAGCTGAAACAGGATAACTGCGGCAATTGCGACAACTGCCTGAACCCGAAAGAAAAACTGGAAGTACGCGATAGCTCTAAGATAGTGCTGGATGCCATCAACGAGCTGGACGAACGATTTAATATAGACTACGTAGTAAACGTAATACTGGGCAAAACCAACCCGCAGATAAAGACCTTCCGCCACGATAAACTGAAATTGTTCGGTAGTGGTCTTATCATGGAGATGGAAGCCAATTTCTGGTATTCCCTCATCCGCCAGATGATGCTGGAAGGCCTGGTGCGCAAGGATATTGAAGAGTATGGTTTACTGAAGATAACAGACAAAGGACATAAATTCCTGAAGAAGCCATTCTCTATCATGGTGGTGCTGAACCACAACTATGAAGATGCTGATGGTGATGATGAGGAAGTAAGCGGTGCCGGTGGTACGGCTGCTGCCGACCCTGTGCTGTTTGATATGCTGAAAGACCTGCGCCGCCAGGTAGCTAAAGAAAAGAGCCTGCCGCCATTCGTTATCTTCCTCGAAAACTCGCTGGAAGATATGGCTATCAGCTATCCTACTACAATGGAAGAGCTGGAAAAGATACAAGGTGTGAGCAAGGGTAAGGCGATACGTTACGGTAAGAAGTTCGTAGAGCTTATCAGGAAGTATGTAGAAGACAACAACATAGAAAGGCCCGATGATTTTGTGATGAAGAGCGTGGTGAACAAGAGCGGCATGAAGGTCTTCATCATCCAGAATATAGATAAGAAGATACCGCTGGAAACCATAGCCCGCAATAAAGACCTGAGCCTGCAAGACCTGTTGGTAGAAATGGAAACCATCGTGGCCAGCGGCACCAAGCTAAACCTAGACTATTGTCTGGAGCAGGAACTGGATGAGTACGAACAGGAAGACATCTTCGACTTTTTCCGCGGCAGCCATGATGACGACCTGGATAGCGCTTACGAAGAGTTTAAAGACAGGGATGTGACCATAGAGCAACTACAGATGATGCGCATCAAGTTTATGAGCGAATACGCTAACTAATAAGAAGATAACCACTGTAAACCGTAGCTTTTAGCTGCGGTTTATTTATTTTAGCCCATTCAACCTTGCCTGATGAAAAAACTGTCAGCAGCTTTATTGTTATTATCGTCTATACCGGCAACAGCTCAGCAGTATGGCTTTTCAAACAAGCATGCCCGCGTGGTGGAACGCGATGTAAGTACCGACGCTTCCGGCCGCGAATGGTTCAACATCCATTTTCAAACCACGTATATATACCAGTACAAGCCTTCATTTGCCAGCGCATATGCAGATACCAATAGCCTGACCGGCGCAGAGGCCAATGCCAATTCACTGACGGCTACGCTTTACCTGGGTGCACGCCTGTGGAAAGGCGCGGAGATATACCTGAACCCCGAACTGGCCGGTGGTAACGGCCTGAGCCGTGCAGTAGGCATGGGTGGCTCTTCCAACGGGGAAACCTTTCGTATAAGCACGGCCAGCCCTACGTTATACCTGGCAAGGGGCTATTTTAAGCAGACCTTTGAACTGCGTAATAAGCATGCCCGCAAGGTAGGTGTGCTGAACATGCAGGAGGTAGAAAGCGGCCAGAACCGGTTGGCAGGTTATGAACCTAAGAACTACCTGCGCTTCTACATAGGGAAGCTATCACTTACCGATTTGTTTGATAACAATCAATACAGCCACAGCCCTCGTACCCAGTTTATGAACTGGGCACTGATGAACAACGGTGCCTGGGATTTTGCCGCCAATACCCGTGGCTATACCTATAGCTTTGCTACCGAGCTGCAACTGGGCAAGATGAACTATAAGGTGGCCGCTGCTGCCCTGCCCCTTACGGCCAATGGCCCCGACCTCAATACCGACTTTGGCGAAGCCATATCGGCCAATGCAGAGATCAGCAGGGCGATAACCATCAAGAAGCGCCCCGGTAACATACGCCTGCTGGGTTACTACAACAGGGCCAATATGGGTAACTACCAGAAGGCTGTAGCCATGGCCTATGGCGTGGTTCGCCCTGATATAAACCTTGTACAGCAGGCAGGCAATAGCAAGTACGGCTTCGGACTGAACTATGACCAGCAACTGAGCAATACCTTCGGTGTCTTTGCCCGCATAGGCTGGAACGATGGCCAGAACCAAACCTGGTGCTTTACCGAGATAGACCAGACCTTATCGCTGGGGCTGAGCGCCAATGGCAGTAAGTGGAAACGCCCTAACGATAACATAGGCCTGGCTTTTGTGGTCAACGGCCTTTCTAAAGAGCACCAAAGCTACCTGGCCCATGGCGGGCTGGGCCTTATGCTGGGCGATGGCCGCCTGAACTATGCGCCTGAGTTCATTGGCGAATTCTACTACAGCTTCAAACCTTTGAATGCCGGCATCTGGTTTAGCGGCGATTACCAATTTTGCGCCAATCCCGGCTATAACAGCGACCGCGGGCCGATACACATCTTTTCGGCCAGGCTGCATGTAGCGCTTTAACCCATCTTCTTTATAACGTAAGAGGTTGCCCATGGGCAACCTCTTGTTGTATATCTTAAGCCGGGCCTTGTGGCTGCGGAGGTTGTTGCTCTCCACCACCTTGCTGAGGTGGCTTAGGTCCTTGTGGCCTGTTACCCTGCGGACGCGGCGGGCGCGGATTGTTTCCGCCCGGTGCCGGATTGTTTCCCTGTTGTTTCTCACCTGCATTTTGCGGCGGGCGATTGCTTCCACTTTGTTGCGGGCGGTTGCCTTGCGGGCGTTGTTCCCTATTACCGCCTTGCTGCTGCGGACGTCCCTCTGCATTTTGTTGCGGTTTGTTGCCGCCCTGCTGTTGCGGGCGAGAACCACCTTGCTGTGGAGGACGTGGTGTGCCACCCTGTTGTTGCGGTGTGTTGCTGCCCTGCTGTTGCGGACGATCGCCACGCTGTTGTTGGGGGCGGCCTTCCGCATTTTGTTGCGGTTTGTTTCCGCCTTGCTGCGGACGTCCACCGGCTTGCTGGCCACCTCTATTATCCGGGCGGTTGCCTTGCGGACGGTCGCCACGCTGTTGCTGTGGTTTACCGTCGCCCTTCTGGCCGCCTTTTTGTTTCTTTTTGTTTCCTTTTTCCAGCGCTTTCAGAGTTATCTGCCCTACATCGTTCACAAAGCCTACATCTACTTTTACGGCTGCTTTTGCTGTGCTTACTTCCAGTTCTACCGGTTGCAGCTCTTCGGGCTTTTCACCGTTCTTGTTGGCACGCAGTATTTCATTTACACGGGTAATGCTCAGCGGGTATTGCTTATTGCTATCGCTGAAGCTATACCACATCAGGCTTTTGAATATATCGCGCTTCTGAAGTGTTGCCCTGCCTTTTGCCGTTTCCAGCACCTCTGCACTATCGGGGAATACGCGGAGCGCATCCATATAGGTATCCAGCTCGTAGTTGAGGCAGCATTTCAGGCGGCCGCACTGGCCACTCAGCTTTGTCTGGTTGATAGACAAATTCTGATACCTGGCCGCGGTGGTGTTCACGCTCTTGAAATCGGTAAGCCAGGTGCTGCAGCACAGCTCCCGGCCGCAACTGCCAATACCACCCACTTTGCCGCTTTCCTGGCGGGCACCTATCTGTTTCATTTCTACCCGCACCTTAAAGTCGCCGGCATATACTTTGATCAGTTCGCGGAAATCGACACGCGCATCGGCTGTGTAGAAAAAAGTAGCCTTTTTACCATCGCTTTGCAGTTCTACCTCGCAGAGCTTCATTTCGAGGCCCAGGGTACGCGCAGCAGCGCGCGAACGCGTCAGCAGTTCGCCTTCACGTTGTTTGTTCTTATTGTGCAACTCAATGTCTTCATCGGTTGCCTTGCGTAATACCCGTTTTATTTCCTGGTTTTCGGAAACACCGTATTTCTTCATCTGCAGCTTTACCAGCTCGCCGGTAAGGCTTACTTCGCCCACATCAAAGCCACCTACCCCTTCTACGGCTATTAAATCGCCTTTATCGAGTATATGATGACTATTATTACGGTAAAAATCTTTCCTGCTACCTTTATTGAAACTTACTTCTATTACCGGGTAAGGTTTCGCACTATCGTGCAGGGGCAGTGCGCTGAGCCAATCAAAAACATTCATCCGGTTGCATCCGCCACTACTACATCCTCCGTTTCCTTTGCATCCCGATGGTTTTCCGTTAGCGCCTGTCCCACAGTTGCCACATCCCATTTATATATATAATTTATGTTGACTGCAGTCTGCCGTGTACACCTCTCATTTTGTTTCCGATTGTTTCCGGTTTTCACAGAAACAAATGGAATTTTAACCTATCGCCACGGTACCGGTTTTCTGCATGGTTTTGCGAAAATAAACTTTTTTACTGATGGTTTAGCTGTCTATCATAGTATTAGGGTAACATATGGATATATTTCTTAAACCATCCGCATTTCATCTATGACAAATATACGCAAAAAATGAAACAAAAAGATAGTTCCTGCATTTATTGCTGTATTATCAAAATCAAATACATATGCATTTTCACATACACAACACTTTTATGCAAATATGATATTCGCTGTCCTCAACTAACAGAAGATTACAGAATAATGAAACATAGGACTATACCGAACGGCTATTTTGTTTAGACTTTAATGGCATGAGATTTGTAAACCTTAAACATTTCTGCAATAATGAAGGTTCAAACCAATTTAACTGGTGAAATGCGTCAACTTAAACCCGACCAGCTCTATCATAAAATGATAGAAGAAATCGAGGACTATGCCATCATTCTGCTAGACAAAGAGGGTATCATACAAAACTGGAACAAAGGGGCAGAGAAAATAAAACAATACACCGAAACAGAGGTGGTGGGTAGAAGTTTTCAAATGTTTTACATGCCTCAAGACCGCGCGGCCGGCATACCGCATATGCTACTAAAACAGGCAGCCGCAGAAGGAAGGGCTGTACATGAAGGCTGGCGTGTGAGGAAAGATGGTACGAAATTCTGGGGGTATATTATACTTACTGCTTTACACGATGCGAAAGGGGGCATCATCGGGTATACAAAAATAACACGCGACCTCACTGAAAAGAAACTAGCCGAAGACAAGCTGAAACATACGGCTGAAGCATTGCAACGCGTAAATAAAGAACTTGTAAAAAGCGAAGAACGCTACCAAAAAATGATAGCAGAGGTGCAGGATTATGCCATTATCCTGCTGGATGAAGACGGCAATATTCTGAACTGGAATGCCGGGGCAGAAAAAATAAAAGGGTATAAAGCAGACGAGATAATCGGATTAAACTTCCGTTTATTCTACCTACCGCAGGACCAGGCAAACAGACTGCCCGAAAAGTTGATAGAAACGGCCATCAGGGAAAACAGAGCATTGCATGAAGGCTGGCGCGTGAGGAAAGATGGCACCATGTTTTGGGGCAGCATCGTCATAACTGCGTTGCACGATGACAATGGTGATGTTATAGGTTTTTCCAAAGTGACCAGAGACCTGACCGAGCGCAAGCAAACTGAAGAGCAATTGCAGGAATACCTGCGCACGCTTGAAATGCAAAATCAGGAATTAGAACAGTTTGCGTACATAGCCTCCCACGACCTACAGGAGCCCCTTAGAAAAATAAGAACATTCGCAGATATCATTCAGCAAAACATGGATGACCGTGCTGTGGCGATCAGATACCTTGAAAAGCTGGATAACTCTGCACAAAGAATGAGTGAGTTGATTGCATCTATTCTTAATTACAGCCGCCTGAGTCTTGAAAGCCAGGAGCCGGTTGACTTAAACGGTATCATCCAGCAGGTAAAAACAGACCTTGAATTGGCAATAGCAGAAACTTCGGCTGATATACAGGTGGATAACCTGCCTATGGTTAACGGTAATGTCATGCAACTGGTACAACTGTTTACCAATCTTATCAACAATTCCATCAAGTTTTGTATTACGCAGCCGGTGATAACAATAGCATGCAAAATTGTCCATCAGAAAGACATAGACAGCAACGCTTCCATACTCGCGGGAGGCTCTTATTATGCAATATCTGTAACTGATAACGGTATTGGATTCGACCAGCAGTATTCTGAACAGATTTTTTCAGTATTTCAACGGCTACATAGTAAGCAGGTGTATGCGGGCACAGGTATTGGGTTAGCCGTCTGTAAACGGATTATGGAATACCATAATGGTTTTATTAAAGCCCATGGCAATGAAGGTAGCGGCGCTACATTTATTGTGTATTTCCCGATGCATCAGGAGTTGATAAGAGCTTAGCTTCGTATTATACATACATAGAAAAAAGCTTTTAAAAATCCTTAACCAGATACTACTCTACCTCTTTTATAACCACCACATTATACAATTCCGGGCCATTCTCTACCGTATAATGCAGGTTTTGGGCGGTCAGCTTTACCTTCTTGCCCTCAAACTTCTTCAGGTCCACCACATCGCTTTTCAGGACGTAGGCATTGCCCTCTGCCGTAGAGATGGTATGCGTGCCGTATTGGTAGGTGGTCATGCCCTGTTGCTGCAAGGTGCCCCTGACGGTAATACAATCGCCTTTACATTCTACAAAAGGCGTAGCGGCTTTACGATTGCAGGCAGAAAAGGCTACTATGCCAAGAAGTGATATGGATACTATGATGGCTAAACGCATGGTGTAAATTTTACCATACAAATATATCGTTATGTGCGTGCAAAACGGCTATACCGGCAGCGGCCTGTTCTGTATGGCATATACCAGCCGTACCGAAAGGGCATGCAGTTGCGTTTTGCTATGGGCATTGCGCTCTATATGGTAGATGGTCTTTGATATTTCTTCGGTCATTTGCTGCATGGCCTCGAAGGTGAGCTTCATGCCCGCCAGCTTTTGTGCAAACTGGGCTTCATCGGGCGGCAATGCGGGTGATAGCTGCGGCAGGTAACGGCAACGGATGGCATTTTCGAGCAGGCTGATGACATAGTGCAGGAAATTCTTTTGCTGCTCGCGGCCGGCCTTGCTCCAATCATCTGAGAACTTGGCGATGGCTATACCATTATTGGTAAACAGCGCATTGAACCAATTGCGCACATCGGCAAACAGGTCGTTTTGCGTATGCTGCACCAGGCGCAGCGCCTCGGTAAAGCTGCCCCCGGCCATATGGCCTATCTGTGCGGCATTCCTTTCATCCGTAATGCGACGCTGCATCAGTGTATCGGCAATATCAGCCGCAGGTATGGGTGCCAGCCGCACTATCTGCGTGCGCGACAGGATGGTAGGCAGGATATCTTCCGTAGCCTCCGCCACAAATATCATCAGGGTATCGGCAGGGGGTTCTTCAATCAGCTTCAGCAGGATGTTGCCCTCCTTACCCAGGTATTCGGGCCGCCAGATGAGTTGTACCTTCTTTCCCCCTTCGTACGATTTCAGGTTGAGCTGCTCTATCATCTCGCGGCACTCTTCGGCTGTCAGGTTGCCCTGCTTGTTTTCTGCATTTATAAACTGCAACCAATCGTAAGTAGTGCCATAGGGCGTTTGCCCCACAAACTCGCGAAAGTCGCTGATATAGTACTTGCTCATCGCCTTGGTGCCCGGCTTGGGCGGTATAGATGGAAAGCTGAGGTGCAGATCGGCATGTTCCAGTTTTTCTACCTTGCCGCAACTGGCACAAGTGCCGCAGGCATCGGTAGCCGTGCGGTTTTCGCAAAAGACATACTTGGCCAGCGCCAGTGCCAATGGCAAGCCACCGGTGCCCTCGTGCCCTGCCAGCAGCAAAGCGTGGGGAAAATGACCACTATTGAACATATGGAGCAGCCCCTGCTTGGCTGCCTGCTGACCTACTACCTGCGATAACTGCATGCGATGAAAAACTGTGAGGGCTCAAAAGTAATGAGAAAATAGCTGACTATGATGTGAATGATGGCTGTGATTAAATGATGAAGATGGTGATGTAATGAGTGAGGGATGACGGGGTGATTTTTTGTTAATGATTTGGAAATTGGAAATATTTTACCATATCTTTATGATATCAAAATAGTATCAAAAAGAAATTAACCAAAAACTACGCAATATGGAAAAAGTGATCAAACCCGTAAATGGCTATTTAGCATTAATCGTATCGATAGTCTTAATAGCAGCTGCCATCCTCATGTTTTCTCAGATACCGGTGATGCCGCTGATGGGCATTCCTGCGAGTATATGCACCTTTGTAGCGTTCTTTATATGGAAAGGCCTGCTGATCATTCAGCCCAACCACGCCCGTGTGCTGAACTTTTTTGGTAAGTATGTAGGTAGCGTGAAAGACAACGGTCTGTTTTTTGTGAACCCGCTGTATGCTACCATCAAAGTATCGCATAGGGCTTCAAACCTATCGACCCCTACCCTGAAGGTGAACGACAAGATGGGTAACCCGATAGAAATAGCATCGGTAATAGTATGGCAGGTAGAAGATACCTATAAAGCCACTTATGAAGTAACAGACTACGTATCGTACATTAAAACACAGAGCGAGGCTGCGCTGCGCAACCTGGCTACCAGCTTTTCTTACGACAATATAGAGGATGAAACGGCTACCATTACCCTGCGCGATGGCGGACAAAAGGTGAATGAACTGCTGGAAAAAGAACTGAATGAGCGCCTGGCCACATCGGGCATCATCATAAAAGAAGCCCGCATCAGCCACCTGGCCTATGCACAGGAAATAGCCGGTGCCATGCTGCAACGCCAGCAGGCTACCGCTATAGTTGCTGCAAGGTACAAAATAGTAGAAGGTGCGGTAGGCATGGTGGAAATGGCACTGGAACACCTCAGCAAGAAAAATATAGTAGAGCTGGATGAAGATAAAAAAGCGACGATGGTGAGCAACCTGATGGTGGTGCTGTGTGGCGAGCGCGGTGCACAACCTGTACTGAATACCGGTTCTTTATACCAATAAACGAATGAATAGTGGCTAAAAAAAGCTTTGTACTACGGATAGATGAGGATACATTCAAAGCCATTGAGAAATGGGCTGCGGATGAGTTTCGCAGTGCCAACGGGCAACTGGAATACATTATAGACAAAGCACTGAAAGAGGCCGGACGCAAGAAGGAAGAGAAGAAGAAAGACGAGCCGGAGGATACAGAAGGATAGCACACATGACAGCATTATAAAAATAAAGCAGGTAATTATTTACCTGCTTTTATTTGTTGCACCCTTTGCTCGAAATCCATAGGTACGGGCAAAGGGTTTTCATATGGTTTGAAATGCTGTATCAATTCTGCGGTATGCACATCGCTACGCTGTGTTGTAAAATTGAAATGGACGAACGTACTCCACAAGATAGATTTCAGTTGTGTTTTGTCCTTGTTCCACATCATCATTTCTACCTGTATATCCTTTTCGCGCAGGGCCAGGATGGTGGATTGTATGACTACGGTTTCCATGAGCATAGCAGGCTTCAGGTACACTATCTGGTTTTGCCCCACTACCCAGCTTTTGCCATGCTCTTTAGCATACTGGTAAATATTGAAGTTGTGATACTGCGCAAGGTGGTCTTCGCGTGCATTAATGAAGTAATCGAGATAACGGGAGTTGTTGAGGTGATTGAAGGGATCGCAATCGGGAAAGCGGATAAGATAGCTGCTTTCAAAAACTTTAGTATCGCTCATATAACAATGATTGAGTACCAAATGTATGAAAATAGTAAAGGCTGCCAATTGGCAGCCTTTATATTGTAAGATAGAATTAAACTATGCGTTTGTTTCTTCTGTACCTTCAGTAGCAGGTGTTTCGTTAACCTGAGGAACTGCAGGGGCTTCTTCGATAACCGGTGCTGTAGTTTCAGCTGCTGCTTCTTTTTTAGGAGCTGCAGTAGTAGCAGTACCACTACGACGGCTACGACGTGTTTTCTTAGCTGCACCTTCGTTGCTATCTTTTTTGTAGATCTCGTTGAAGTCAACCAGTTCTATCATTGCCATATCAGCAGCATCACCCATACGGCGAGGCAATTTGATGATACGTGTGTAACCACCGGGACGGTTAGCTATTTTATCGCCTATAACGCCGAACAATTCTTTTATTGATTCTTTGTCTTGCAGATAGCTGAACACGACACGACGGTTGTGCATTGTATCTTCTTTACCACGTGTCAGCAGGGGCTCAACGTAAACGCGCAGTGATTTAGCTTTAGCTAAAGTAGTAACGATACGTTTGTGCTCGATAAGCTGGCTGGCAAGGTTAGAAAGTAATGCCTTGCGGTGTGAGGCTGTACGGCCTAAGTTTTTGATTTTGTCTCCGTGACGCATGACTGTTGTTGTTTTAATTCCCTCATACCGTAGTCAGGGTATATGAGGTACTTGTTAAGTAAAAATTTAAAATTCAAAAGCCAAAATTTTGTGTTTTGACTTTTGAATTTGCTTTGATTATTAATCGTTGCTGCGGTGAAACTTGCTGATATCCATACCGAAGTGCAAGCCACGCTCGCCCAGTACCTGTTCAATTTCAGACAGAGATTTCTGACCGAAGTTGCGGAATTTCATCAGTTCTTCCTGTGTGTATTGTACCAGCTCGCTCAGAGAGTTGATCTTAGCAGCTTTCAGGCAGTTGAATGCACGTACAGAAAGTTCCAGATCTTCAAGCGGCGTGTTTAATACTTTGCGCAGTTGCAGTGTTTCTTCATCTACTACTGCTTCTTTTTCTTCACGTTTGGTATCCAGAGAGATGTTTTCATCTGTGATGATCATCAGGTGCTGGATAAGGATGCGTGAAGCTTCTTTTACAGCCTCTTCAGGATGGATGGTGCCATCTGTGGCGATTTCCATTATCAGTTTTTCGAAATCCGTACGTTGTTCAACACGGGTATTTTCGATGCTGTATTTTACGTTTTTGATCGGCGTGTAAATAGAATCGATAGCTATTACACCCAGTGGCGCATCTGGCTGACGGTTTTCGTCAGAAGGAACGTAACCACGGCCTTTGCCGATGAACAATTCTATCTGGAAAGTAGTACCGGCATCCATTGTGCATATAACCAGCTCGGGGTTCATCACCTCGAAGTTAGGCAGTGCCTCGCCAATCATACCTGCGGTAAATGTTTCCTGGCCTTTGATAGTCAGTTCAACCCTATCAGAAGTCACATCACCTTCTACTGCTTTTTTCAGGCGCACCTGTTTCAGATTCAGGATGATTTCAGTCACATCTTCCAACACACCTTTGATAGTAGCGAATTCATGGTCTGCACCGGCTATTTTGATAGCTGTGATGGCATATCCTTCAAGAGAAGACAGCAATACGCGGCGCAATGCATTACCAATGGTAACACCGTAACCGGGTTCCAACGGACGGAATTCAAACTGGGCTTCGAAATCAGTAGCTTTCTGAAGAACAATTTTATCCGGTTTCTGGAAATTCAATATGGCCATATTGAGATTTGTTTTTTTTAAATTGAGTATTTGTATCAAGTAGCAAAGTAGAAAGGTGGTCTTTCTACTTTGGGCTACTAAAGATATTTATTATTATTTAGAGTACAATTCAACTATCAGTTGCTCTTTGATGTTTTCCGGAACGCTTTCACGCTCTGGGTGAGCAATGTATGTACCCTTCATGTCTTTCTCGCTCCAGTCCATCCAGTTGACCTTCGGGTTTTTACCGCGCATCAGGCTGGTAACTGTAGTGTTTACTTTACTCTTAGGCTTCAGTTCGATGATATCACCAGCTTTCAGTTGATAAGACGGGATGTTTACGATTTCGCCGTTTACCATGATGTGCTTGTGAGAAACCAACTGACGGGCTGCAGGACGCGTAGGGGCAATACCCAGACGGTAAACAGCATTGTCAAGACGAGCTTCCAGCAGTTTGATAAGGTTTTCACCTGTTGCACCCTTCAGGCGAGAAGCCTCTACATATGTGTTGCGGAATTGTTTTTCCAGCACACCATAAGTGTATTTTGCTTTTTGCTTTTCCTTCAGCTGTATAGCGTACTCGCTGGCAGCTTTACGCTTGCGAGAGCCACCGTGCTGACCAGGAGGGTTGCTGTTTTTACCCAGGTTTTTACCTGAGCCTAAAATTGGTTCGCCGAAGATGCGGCAGATTCTGTTCTTTGGTCCTGTATAACGTGCCATTTTCGATTTTTATTTACCTGCTTCGTCTCATTTAAAATCGTAAATCCCGATACGAAACAGCTTATTTATGATTAATGAATTGATTTGTCGATTTTTACTATTATACCCTACGTTTTTTAGGAGGGCGGCAACCATTGTGCGGCAGTGGGGTAATATCCTTGATAGATACAACCTCGATACCTACAGCTGCCAGGGCGCGGATAGCACCTTCACGGCCAGAACCAGGTCCTTTCACGAAAACATCCACTTTCTTCAGACCTGCATCTGCTGCTACTTTACCACAGTCTTGAGATGCCATTTGAGCGGCATATGGCGTGTTCTTTTTAGAACCACGGAAACCCATTTTACCGGCTGAAGACCAAGAAATAACCTGGCCTTGTTTGTTAGTGATACTAACAATGATGTTGTTGAACGTAGCGCTGATGTGCACATCTCCGTGCGCATCTACTTTTACTATGCGCTTTTTAGCAGCGGTCTTTGCAGACGATTGTCCTTTTGCCATTTTGCTTTAAAATAAAGGTAGTCGTTATAAAATATGTAAGCCGGTATTATGCGGCCCGGTGCCATTCCTCCCTGTCGCAGCTCAACAGATCCGGCAATGGCCCTAAGATTATTTCTTAGCTGCTTTCTTTTTACCTGCAACGGTTTTACGCTTACCTTTACGGGTACGGCTGTTGGTACGTGTACGCTGACCACGCAAAGGCAAACCTTTACGGTGACGCAGGCCACGGTAACAAGCGATATCCATCAGGCGTTTGATGTTCATCTGAACTTCAGAGCGCAGTTGGCCTTCCACTTTAAACTCACCGGTGATGATGTTACGGATGGCAGCTTGCTCATCATCGTTCCATTCAACAGCTTTCTTATCGAAATCTATACCTGATTTTGTCAGGATATACTGAGCAGTGCTACGGCCAATACCGTAGATGTAAGTGAGGGCTATCTCACCACGTTTGTTTTTCGGAAGGTCAACACCAGCTATACGAGCCATGTATGATATAAATTTTAAATACTAATTACTAAATTGATTAACCTTGACGTTGTTTAAAACGAGGGTTCTTTTTGTTGATAACGTAAAGTTTACCTTTACGGCGAACGATCTTACAATCGGCACTACGCTTTTTGATAGCAGCTCTAACCTTCATGACTGGTTGGTTATTTTTTAAATTGTTATTTATACCTGTATATTATACGACCTCGGCTCAGATCATACGGACTCATTTCAACACCTACTTTATCGCCGGGTAAGATACGTATGTAGTGCATGCGCATTTTACCAGATATTGTTGCCAGTATTTCGTGTCCGTTTTCAAGACGTACGCGGAACATTGCATTAGACAGTGCCTCCACGATTACCCCGTCCTGTTTGATCAAAGACTGTTTAGCCATATTAAAAAGGACTGCAAAGGTAAAGAAAACTTTTATTTTATAACAAATTTCATCCGAAAAAATTGAATAAATCGGGAATATCTGCTATAAATACCCTGCAATACGGCTTTGTAGCGGTATGTAATGGTGCTATTTGATGACTTCAGCAGTGGCAACCTTCAGGCTATAGGCCCAATTTAGCAGGCTGGGGTACTGTTCGTCAATCAGATCGTGCGGCAGCACAAATGGCTCGTGCTTGGTAGTGAGGAACACGGTATGCATAGCCATACGCTTACCAAATTCCATATCGGAAACACTGTTACCCACCATTACGCTGCGTTTATAATCTATCAGCGGGAAATCTTCGCGTGCCTGTATGGCCATGCCGGTATTAGGCTTCCGGTTGTGGTCATTATCATCCACCGCGGTGCAGGCGTATATCTTATCGATACGGCCACCGGCATTGGCAATGGCTTCGGTCATCATCTCATTAATATCGCGAAGGGCATCTTTTGACATTATGCCTTTGCCCACTCCCCTTTGGTTGGTCACTACCACTATATTTCCAAAAACCTCGGTGAGGGTTGCCAATGCCTGCAGGGCACCATCGCAAAAGATAAATTCGCTGGTGTTGGTAACGTAAGACCCTAATATCTCTTCGTTTATTACACCGTCCCTGTCCAGGAACAGGGTCCATGATTTGTCTACAGGTGCCTGGATGTTGAATGCGCTCATCGTCTCTACTTTTTAAATAACTTCTCCTCTACCAGCTGGCACATGATGTGGCCTATAGTTATATGCGATTCCTGTATCCTTGGGGTGTCATTGCTTGGCACATTCAGCAGGTGATCGCAAAGGCCTTTCATTTTACCACCCGTTTCTCCAGTAAATCCTACAGTAATCATACCAATTTCTTTAGCCACCTGTAATGCATTTGTAATATTGGCTGAATTGCCGGAGGTGCTGAGGCCTATCAGCACATCGCCGGGCCTGCCTATACCCTTCACTATCCTGCTGTAAATCAATTCAAAACCATAATCATTGCCTACAGCCGTGATGTAAGAAGTATTGCAATGCAGGGCTTCTGAAGGCAATGGGTCTCTATCTGTATAAAAACGGCCGCTGAACTCGGCAGAAAGGTGTTGTGCATCGGCCGCACTGCCGCCGTTACCACAGAATAAAACCTTATTACCATTGGAAAATGCGGTAACCAGCTTTTCTACAACTAATTCAATTTCAGCTATCAGGGCAGGTGATTGAATGATATTTTGCTTTACGGCTATAGACTGCTTAAGGATATCGGTAATCTGTTGTTGCATATAGCTCAAAAATACAACAGCGCACGATATGATACGTGCGCTGTGCAAAAAAATGATATGACCAGTTAAATATTATCTATATAACTAACATGGCATCGCCATAGCTAAAGAAGCGGTATTTTTCTTTGATAGCCGTTTGGTAAGCCTCCATTGTCAGCTCGTAGCCGGCAAAGGCGCACACCATAATCAGCAGGCTTGTTTTAGGCAAATGGAAATTGGTAACCAGTGCGTTAGCTATTGAAAAATCGTAAGGCGGGTGGATGAACAGGTTCGTCCAGCCTTCTTCAGCCTTCAGCAGGCCTTGTGCCGTTACCGAGCTTTCCAGTGCGCGCATGGTAGTAGTGCCTACCGAGCAGATGCGTTTATGCTCCAGCTTGGCTTTATTTACAATCTTGGTAGCAAACTCATCTACGCGGAAGTATTCTGCATCCATTTTATGCTTGGAAAGGTCTTCCACCTCGATGGGGCGGAAAGTACCCAATCCTGTATGCAACGTGGCTTCTGCAAAATTTACACCATTTATTTCCAGGCGTTTGATAAGCTCTTTGCTGAAGTGCAAACCGGCAGTGGGAGCCGCTACGGCACCCTCGTATTTTGCATATACGGTTTGGTAACGCTCTTTATCTTCTTCTTCAGGCTTGCGCTTAATGTATTTGGGTAGCGGTGTTTCGCCCAGCAATTCCAGCATTTTGCGGAAAGCAGCATCATCACCATCGAAAAGGAAGCGGATGGTACGGCCGCGAGAGGTAGTATTATCAATTACTTCTGCTACCAGTTCATCATTATCACCGAAATACAGCTTATTACCCACACGTATTTTACGGGCAGGGTCTACGATAACATCCCACAGGCGGTTGGGCTTATTCAGCTCGCGCAGCAGGAATACCTCAATCTTGGCACCGGTCTTTTCTTTGCGGCCGTAAAGACGTGCAGGAAACACTTTGGTGTTATTTACCACCATCACATCCTTATCATCAAAATATTCGAGGATATCGCGGAAGATTCTGTGTTCGATTTTACCTGTGTCGCGATGTACGACCATTAACCGGCTTTCTTCCCTGGACTTGGCCGGGTGCTGTGCTATAAGATTTAATGGCAGGTCGAATTTAAATTGCGACAACTTCATATATAGCAGAATAGTTTAAAAGTGTGCAAAGTTAGCTCAAAAATTACAATTTGGCAATTTCCTGTTTTTGAACAGATAACAAACTTATCGTAACACATAAAAACAAAGCAGTATAAGGTGCTATCTTATACTGCTTTTCTGCAATTCGTTTTGCGTAGTTTTAGCTTGGCAGGTTTTTCAGGTGCCTGCTGGCATTGCTTTTCAAATTTTTAGCTGTTTCGCCTAAACCATCGCCGTTGCTTTTTGCAAGGTGGGTCAGGTTGTTGCGCCATTCATCGAGGCTGCTTGCTACAGAACCCCTCCATTTTTTGCCACGTTCTGTAGCCAGAAAAGCAGCAGTTGCCGCTGCGGCAACACCTAAACCCGTAAGAACCCAAAATCTCGTTTTCATATTTGTTCGTTTTAAAAGTTAGTAACAGAAATTATCAGCCAGTATGGGTATAAAACCATGCCAGCACGCAGCTTTTCACATTAAAAAAAGATAAAAACAAGGGGTGATATTGGGGTGATGCCGGCAAAGAAAATGTGCAGTAAAATTTTGAGTTCTGTACATTTGGGCTCTAAAAATTAATTACATGCAAGTTTGGAACGACTACCTGTCGCAGAATAAACAACGCTTTCTTGACGAACTGCTGGACCTGCTCCGCATACCATCTGTAAGCGCCGATAGCAAATACAAAGCCGATGTGGCACGCTGTGCCGAGGCTGTAAAAGAAAACCTGCTGAAAGCCGGCTGCGATACCGCTGAAATATGCCCTACAGAAGGCCACCCGATAGTATATGGCGAAAAGCTGATAGATGCATCGCTACCTACCGTGCTGGTATATGGCCACTACGATGTGCAACCTGCAGACCCGCTGGAACTGTGGCACAGTGGCCCGTTTGAACCTGTGATAAAAGACGAGAAAATATATGCACGCGGTGCGTGTGATGATAAAGGCCAGATGTTTATGCACGTAAAGGCGCTGGAAGTGATGGTGAAAACCAACACCCTGCCCTGCAACGTGAAATTCATGATAGAAGGCGAGGAAGAAGTAGGCTCATCGAACCTGGGCAAATTTCTTGAAGGCAATAAGGAAAAACTGAAAGCAGACATCGTATTGGTATCAGATACTTCTATGATAAGCATGGAGCACCCTTCATTGGAAACCGGCCTGCGCGGACTGGCATACATGGAAGTGGAAGTGGTAGGCCCTAACCGCGACCTGCATAGTGGTGTATATGGTGGTGCGGTAGCCAACCCGATAAATGTATTGGCTAAAATGATAGCTTCCCTGCACGACGAGAATAACCACATCACCATACCGGGCTTTTACGACAACGTGCAAGATCTGACGGAAGCAGAACGTAAAGCGCTGAACAGTGCACCATTCGACCTGAAAGAATACCAGGACGAACTGGGCATTAAAGAAGTGATGGGCGAAAAAGGCTACACAACACTGGAGCGCACCGGCACACGCCCTACCCTGGATGTGAACGGCATATGGGGTGGCTATACCGGCGAAGGCGCTAAAACGGTATTGCCTTCAAAAGCGAATGCTAAAATATCTATGCGCCTGGTACCTAACCAGGGTTCGGATGAAATATCTGCCCTATTCCAGAAGCATTTTGAAAGCATAGCACCTGCAGGCGTAAAAGTAACCGTAACAGCACACCATGGTGGAGAACCTGTGGTAACACCAACAGACTCTGTAGCTTATAAAGCAGCAGCAGAGGCTATCAAAACCGCCTTTGGCAAAGAGCCGATACCTACACGCGGTGGTGGTAGCATACCGATAATAGCGCTGTTTGAAAAAGTGCTCGGACTGAAAACCGTATTATTGGGCTTCGGGCTGGATAATGACAACATACACTCGCCTAATGAGAAGTATGATCTTTTCAACTACTACAAAGGCATCGAAACAATACCATACTTCCATAAATACCTGGCTGAAATGAGCAAATAGTAACATTTGCCATTACACTATATATTGCAAGAGGCACCCATAGTAGGGTGCCTCTTTAATTTACCACTTTTTTATAATGCAAACACTATTTTATTTCCCAACCAGATAACGGAAATTTGCAGGGATGGCGCAGAAAATAATCATAGCGATAGACGGGTTTTCATCTTGCGGAAAAAGCACGCTGGCCAAAGAGCTGGCCGCTGTGCTGGGCTATAACTATATAGACAGCGGGGCTATGTACCGCGCCATAACGCTATACTTTCTGCGGAATGCTGTGGATGTGAATGACAGCGGCAAAATACTGGATGCACTGGCCAATATCCACCTCTCTTTTGTGTTTAACGAAAAGACACAGAAATCGGACATATACCTGAACGAAGAGAACGTGGAGCATATGATACGTGATATGATAGTGGCAGAAAAGGTGAGCGAAGTGGCAGCCATAAAAGAGGTGCGCGCTTTTGCCGTAGGCCAGCAGAAACGCATGGGCAAGAAGAAAGGTATTGTGATGGATGGCCGCGATATAGGCACCGTGGTTTTCCCCGATGCGGAGCTGAAGATATTTATGACCGCCGACCCGGAGGTGCGTGTAAAGCGCCGCTTCACAGAACTGTATGCCACCAACCCCAACATAACCCTGGAAGAAGTGAAGCACAACCTGGAAATGCGCGACTATATAGACAGCAACCGCGCTGAAAGTCCGCTGAGGCAGGCAGATGATGCTATAGTACTGAACAACAGCAGCCTGACGCGTGAAGAACAACTGGAGAAAGTGCTGGAATGGGTGAAGGACAGGACTGCCGTTACCGCCTAATTTTATTTTACACAAGATTGATTCCGTTCTCTTTATTTTGTAATCATGACCAATTACGAAATCGCCGACCATTTTACATTGCTTGCCAAGCTGATGGACATACACGGGGAAAATTCCTTTCGTGCGAAATCTTACAGCATTGCGGCTTTCAACCTTGAAAAACTGCAAAAGGAAGTGACTGAAATGGATGATGCTGAGCTGTTTAACATAAAAGGCATTGGCGATAGCATGGGCCAGAAAATACGTGAACTGCAAAACACCGGCAGGCTGGAACCATTAGATACCATACTGGCAAAAACACCTGCAGGTGTGCTGGATATTATGCAGATAAAAGGACTGGGGCCGAAGAAAGTTTCCATTATATGGAAAGAGATGGCAATAGAAACGGTGGGGGAACTGGAATATGCCTGTAATGAAAACCGCCTGACCAACTATAAAGGCTTCGGTGCGAAGACACAGGAAAGCATTC
This sequence comes from uncultured Bacteroides sp., assembly GCA_902168085.1. Lineage (GTDB taxonomy): Bacteria > Bacteroidota > Bacteroidia > Chitinophagales > Chitinophagaceae > Polluticoccus. Next base: position 5,028 of record CABHOP010000056.1, on the reverse strand, counting down.
TGCAAAACATACGCTTTATGCAATCGAACCTCGGCTTCCATTTGTGGGCAGAGGTAGAAAGCGTGGCTACCATACTGGTATCGCAACTACAAAAAGCCAACCCCGGCAAGCTGTTCTCTCATGCAGGCGCTTACCGCAGGCAGCTACCTACGCTGGAATGCATAGACATTGTGACCGACACACCGGGTGCTGTTATCCACCAACAGTTCAGCGTTACGGCCGGCATCAAGATAGACACGGTAGATAACACCTTGCTTATAAATGCACCTAACCAACCGGCGATAAGAGTACACCTAACTGACACCGCAAACTTTTACAAAACGTTATTTCTGAACAGCGGCAGTGAAGCATTTCTTGCAGCTTTCAACGAGCAGTATACCCTGCCCGAAACAGCCAGCAGTGAAGATGACATCTTCAGGCATAATAACCTGCAACCCATCCCTGCACCTATGCGCGAAGATGCAGAAGTACTGCAAATGGCCGCCAACAACGCCATACCAGCACTGATACAACCTGAGGACATTAAGGGCATCATACACTCCCACTCCGTATGGAGCGATGGTATGAATACGCTGGAGCAGATGGCCAATGCTGCGATTGCGAAGGAGTTGGAATATCTTGTTATCAGCGACCACTCGCAGTCGGCATACTATGCTAATGGTTTATCGCCCGAACGCATAGCTGCACAACACCAGGAAATAGATGCGCTGAATGCAAGACTGGCACCCTTTAAAATATACAAGAGCATAGAGGCTGACATACTGGGCGATGGCAACCTGGATTATAACGACCAAGTGCTTGCCACCTTCGACCTGGTGATAGCATCGGTACACAGCAACCTGAAGATGACACAGGAGAAAGCGATGGAACGCGTACTGCGCGCCATACGCAATCCGTACACTACCATACTGGGCCACCCAACAGGCCGCCTGCTGCTTTCGCGCGAAGGTTACCCGCTGGACCATAAGGCCATTATAGATGCCTGCGTAGCGCATAATGTGGTGATAGAAATAAATGCCCATCCCCGCAGGCTGGACCTCGACTGGACATGGATACCCTATGCGCTGGAGCGCGGGGCTATGCTATCTATCAACCCCGATGCGCACGTAATAGGTGGCTTTGAAGATGTGACCTTTGGTGTAATGGCTGCACAGAAAGGCGGCCTTACCGTGCAGCATAACCTGAGTAGCATGGGACGTGAGGCCTTTGAGGCATTCCTGCAAAAACAACGCAGCAAACATCAGATGGCGGTGTGATCTATTCGCCAATAGCCTATTAAGTTTGAAAGCATGGTTGCAAAATACCATGCTTTTTATATAACTTTAATACATATCATCATTCGCACCAAACCATGAAACAACTCTTACCGGGCATCCTTGTGCCTATACGTCTTTTTATTTCCGACACACATTTTTACAGCATGATATAAGCACTTGAAAAAGCTGCACCAAGCAGTTATTATATCCATTTAAACATCTAAAAACCATCAGTTATGAAAAACATCCGACTCAAGAGGTTGCTAAAAAGTTGTCTCCCGATTATTGCTGCCTGCGTGAGCTATGCGGGCTATGCGCAAACTACCATTGGCGCATCCATACCCGACCAGCCAATTGCAGGTGGTACGCAGGTTGGCCATATCAATTGCGACATGGTGGAATGCCCGCTGCAAGGCGGTGTGCGCCTGAGCGCCGTAGTATGGGATGAAGGCTTTTCGCAGGTATGTTCTTTGTTTGTAGACTATACCGGAAATCCTACCCCTGTGCAGGTAGCGCTACCGCCTACCCCATCCGGTTCTTCTTACCTGCCCGATGTGATTATTGGCAATGCCAGGCGCGTTGGCGAACAAAGGGCATCGCACGTGGTAGGCGTGATATACCAGGATGGCGCAAACTATGACACTTATTATAGCTGGTATTATGTGACCGGTGTAGGTGGGTCCCTGGGATTGACACTTGGCGGTACCATCCTGCTGAACGGCACGCAGTCCAAATACCCGCATATAGATGCATTTTCCGACAATGTAAATACCGTAGGTGGTTTACCGGGCCTCTATACATTTGCTGCTACTTGGGAAGAGCATACCCCTTCCGGCATCATCTCTACTACAGCTATAGGCCCTATAGATAGCCCTCCTGCCGGCCTGACTACATACCAGATAAGTACAGGATCGGGCGGTAATGAAATGCCCGATGTGGCCTGTATAACAGATGTGAATACCGGTGCACAAACTGCATTGTTCGCCCACTCATTTTCAGGTGGTGTGCGGTATGCAGAGTTTGATGTAGCAACTTCATCGGTCACCACATCTTACATGCTGGCCATGAGCCAGGCATCTCCCCGCATAGAAGCAATGAACCTGTATGACCCCACCTTTATGCCACCGCTTACCAAATACCAGGTAGTAGGTAGCACCCCTATGGGCGCCGATGTAGAAGGTTGTAATGACACCTACTACCCCTTAGTATATGGTGGCCCTTTGAGCAATGCCAATGCGGCCCTGTTTGGTACCAGCGCCCAATATTTAAGCCCGGCAGTAGCTGCGGGTATAGGTATAGGCGGTACACCTGCTAATATTGGCAATGCGGTATATAGCATAGGCATGTATATAGATGGCACCAATTACTTCTACGGAAGGCAACTGGACATTACTACAGGAGATTTTCCATTGATACCCGGTGGCAATGATTACTATGCTATCAACCAAAACCCTGTGGGCGGCTCTTACCGTCCGCTTGGCATGACCAGTTCCAGCAACTCGGGCTTCGACCTGTTGTCAGTATGGTTTGATGGCAATACCATTATGCGCAAATTTTCGGGCAATGCATTTGCCTTTAAATCGACTACCGGCGTACGTTCTGTGGAGAACCAGGTGCATTATACCTTGTCGCCCAATCCTGCCGGCCATACCATTACCATATCGGGTATGAACAAAGGCAGCTATACCATAACAGATGTAACAGGCCGCGCGCTGGTAAACGGCAACCTGAATGAGTATAAAACAGACATCAACATATCGGCACTGGCAGCAGGCACCTATTTTGTAAGCGTGCTGGAAAATGGCAATGTACATACCAGCAAGTTTGTGAAGGAATAAATATCTCTATACTGATAAAAAAGCCACGCACTGTGCGTGGCTTTTTTTATTATGCCAATGTAAAGTGTGGACTATACTCCACCCCTTATACTTGTGCCAAAGAGTAAAACTTATGGCAACGAAACAGGACTTATTTACCAGCACAAGAGTGAGCACTCTGCTACAGAAAAACCTGCTGGAACAACGCAAGATATTTTTATGGGGAGCCGTGGAGGATAACACAGCAAAAGAAATAGTAGAGCAACTGATTTATTTATCGAGCAATGAACCGAAGGAGCCGATACATTTTTACATCAACAGCCCGGGTGGTGTAGTAACGTCGGGGTATGCTATTTATGATATCATGCAAAGCATAGCGGCACCTGTATATACCTACTGCATGGGGTTTGCGGCATCTATGGGGTCGATATTATTATCGGCGGGAGAAAAAGGTAACCGGTATATATACCCACTGGCAGAAGTGATGATACACCAACCCGGTATGGGTGGCTTCCAGGGGCGTGCACCGGAGATAGAGATACAGGCCAAGCAAATCATCAAGACGAAAGATATAGCGGCAAGGATACTGGCAGAAAACTGCGGGCAGCCGATAGAAAAAATAAAGAAAGACTTCGACCGCGACTACTGGATGGATGCGCAGGAGGCGATAGCCTATGGCATAGTAGATAAACTGGCAGATAGCTAAGCGGCCAGCTTCATCTCTGGCAGGTCGAGCACACGGTTCTTTTTAGTACTGAGTATTTGTCGTTCGCGGTTAAGTTTCATTTTGTAGGCATGCAGCTTTTCTATCTGCTCGTCGATGCCGGTGAGCTTGATATCTACCAATTGCAATACTTTAGAAACATCGAGCACTTTGATGGATTGCAGCACCAGCAGTTCGCGTATCTCTTCGAGCGTGAAGCCGAGGTCTTTGTATTTGCGAATGGCTTTTAGTTTTTGCAATATTTCATCGGGATAGTCTTTGTAGCCATTGCTTAGAACCGAACGTTTGGGTAATACTATAAGGCCTATCTTTTCGTAGTAACGAATAGTATCTTTTGAGAAACCGGAGAGTTTGGAGAGTTGACCGATGCGCATGGGTTAGTGATTATTGTATAACGTTAGTATATAGATATTCTCGCAGTGCTTCAAAAGGACTTTTCTTATTTCTCCGAATAACGCTCAATGCAATTTCTATTTTCTCATACCAATGCTCTTCTTTAATTTTCTTAATAATCCTTTGTTCTAAATCGGTTTGAGGTTGATTCTTATTGTGAGCGAATGATTCAAAAGTACTTATCCCAATTAAATACAACTTGCCCAACCCTTGTGTTGCACTTTTATAATCTTCCAAAGTTAAAAACAACGGAGATTTTAATTGGTTTCTGTAGTCGGTATAAAAGCCGTCTTGGCGTATAACATCTAATTTTTCAAAATAATTAAAATGATTGCGCAATAATACCAAGCGTCTAAAGGCGAAATACTTTACATTAATGAACGAACTATCACCATTTAAATTCCTTAACATTTCAGCAAACTTATTATCAGAGTTTGCTTTATTATAAATCCGTAATGTTTCCTCTACTAAAAAACTTCCAGCAAATATTCCCCATGCAATAAAATATCTTACCTCATGATTTTTATTAAGAATAGCAGATACTCCTTTTATTTTTCTGAATTCAAAGCCTACACCATCTAAGTATAATATCAAGGCCTTAACTAGCTCCTCAATACTAATAATTGCCAAACTTATCGCGGCACCATAATCTGTGCCATTTTCTGAAATAGCTATTGCTGACTCCCACTTCGCTTTTGAATTTTGATATAATATTCCACTTTGTTCAACACATTCATTTCGAGATAGATTTGTGAAGCTTTTTGAGTACATAACCTAAGTTCTGTCTCTTATACACATCTGACGCTGCCGACGAATAGAGAGGTGTAGATCTCGGTGG
>CABHOP010000055.1 GCA_902168085.1 uncultured Bacteroides sp. | reverse complement strand
CGGTGGCGGTACCAATGTGCCATTGGATGGTGGCCTTAGCCTGTTATTTGTAGCCGGCGTTGGCTATGGCGTGAAGCGCGATGCCCAGGCCCGCAAAAAGAAAAGCGAAGAAGCCGGAAACGAAACGCAGGAAAAATAATTATACCGGCAACCCAATATGCTCATAGCTGCTCGTAAAATAAAAGAACTGATACCGGCTAACGTAAGGCCTTTCTTATTGAGGGGTCTTGCATTAGTGGTGGGCTGGAATCTTTTATATCACCTGTTATTAGCGCCACTGGGTGTTCCTGATAACCAGCTGACGGCAGCCGTGCAGTTTGGCACAGCCAAGCTGCTAACCTTGTTATACCCCAGCATTGAACTGAAAGGCCCCAGTGTATTTATCAATGGCATACAGTCTATCAACATTGCACCACAATGCAATGGGCTGGAATTGATGGTGCTGTATGTGGGCTTTATCATTTGCATACCCAGCAATGCTAAAAAAATGCTGCTGTATTCTGTGGCAGGCATTACAGTTATTTACATTCTGAACATCATCCGGTGCACCCTATTAGGTGCTATGTATTATGAGCAACATGCGCTGGCCGATTTTGCTCATCATTACGCGTTTAAAATGGTAGTGTATGCAGCCGTATTCTATGGATGGGTATTGTATGCACGCAAACCACGTTTAGCAAGTGAGGCATAAGCTACTCTTTTGGTTAATGTTTGTGTTGATATGCGCGCTATCGTGGATAGACTACCAGGTTTTTACCGAGGGCACTGCACAGCGTTTTTCTCCTATAGTCAGGCAACTGGGGCATATTACGATACTTACTGTTGTATTGCCGGTGGGTTATATCGGTTGCAGCCAATATTATCTTAAGACGATAAAATACTGGTGGGCCATCTTGTATATTGCCGGCATATGCCTGTTAGTTGCTACCGGTCTATTGCAGTGGAAACTACAACTTTTCAGTACGTCTTTTCTCGACCGTATCAGTGCATTGCGTCTTTTCTTATGCAGCCCCGTACCCTACTTTATGCTATATATTATAAATAGCATACTGGATAACAGGCAACCTGCCAAACAAAACCTTTAGTATTTCAGCGGTATTTCTACCAGGCCATATTTTATGGCAAACAGCACCAGGCCTGTTTTTGATTTGATATTAAATTTATCAAACAAGGATTCCCGATAGCCATCTATGGTGCGGCGGTGTACTTTAAGAATATCCGCCATCTGCTCATAAGTATATTCTTCCTCGCTGCAAACCAGCTCCAGAAACACACGTTCTCTTTCTGTTATCAGCTTCAGCACCTTCTGTTTTTCATCATTACGCCTCACCCCACCCTTCTCGTCCGATTGCAATGCTTTGATGAGCAAATCATTGTGATAGTAACCTGTATTGGTAATATCATCAATAGCCTTGCGCAGCACCTCTGCCGTACAGTTTTTGGGCAGGTACCCCCTTACGCCCAGCTTGAATAGCTCTATGATCGTTTTCTCTGTGGAATCGATGGTAAGTATCAACACGGGGATATCTGTATTACGGTCGCGCAGTTGCCGGGCGGCTTCTTTGCCGTCCATTACAGGCATGGCCAGGTCCATAATAATGATATCGGCCCGCTCCCCGTTATCAATGGCGTCTATCAGTTCCTGTCCATTATCAAATTGTGCAATGACCTCGTAATCCCCTATTCTCTCTATCAGCTCTTTAATACCATTGCGCACTATAGTATGGTCATCTACTAAAAAGATGGATACGTTTTTCTTCATAACGTGCGGATTTAAATGCCCTTATGCTCCAGCGTAAAAGTACACCCTTTACCTTCAACAGCATCAATATTACTCTGAAATCCTGCCAGGTTCGCCCTTTTAATAATATTGCGGAGGCCCATACCGCCTGCGCTCCCCATCATTTTTTCAAGATTGAACCCTTTACCATTATCCGTTACCGATAAACGGAAGGCTGCATTTCCCCTCATGTCAATTTTTATCTCTTTTGCCCTGGAATGCTTCAGTGCATTATTTATTATCTCCTGGAAGATGCGGAAAGCCATCAGGCGCTGGTCTTTATTCAGGGCAGGTTCCGTTTCATCATGTTCAAAAACAATGGCATATTGCTTTAACTGCTTCAGGCGCTCTACCTCTTGTTCTATACCCTTCAGCAAGCCATGGTGTTCCAGCATATCATTATTGAGGCTGCGGCCCAATAGCTTTACCTGTTGTATGGTAGTACTTAGTGTATCATCTATCGATTTCAGCTCTGCTGCCTGTTGCGGTGCATCCATTTTATGCCTTTCCAACTGCAGGTGTATGAAGGTGAGCAACTGGCCAATATTATCGTGCAATTCGCGCGATATATTTTGCATCACCTGTTCCTGCACTTCGCTTTCCACTGCACGCAACTCTTTTTCATAACCAACTTCTATCTGGGCCATTTTTACTTCCTGCTGGATGCGCTGGCGATTGGCTATGAATATGACAATAACAACCCCCGCTATAAGCAGCAGGATTATCAATGTGGGGATAATGATGGCAAGAATCAGGTCAATGTCGGACATATGGTTGCTTGAGGAATTGGATATTGTGTGGTTTTCTTGCGAGATAAAAGCTATACGCCAATAAAAAGCTATGAATGATACTAAAAAACAAGTTTATTTTATAAATATGAATACCTAATTCAAACCTTTCCCTAATCACATAATTCAGCAGTATAAACATAGGCATACTACAACCATAATACAGTAACGTAGCAATACAAATCCATAATAGTGGGTGCTGCTTTATATTCCCATTATACCATCTAAATATGCTCAGCAAAAGCATAAAATAGAAGACGAGTATGATAGCCGAGCCATACACCATGGGTAAATTGGCTAGTACATTTATTCCGTCTTTTATCACATATCCAGCCCATAACATAGCATAAACAATTGCCGTAGCAATTACAACCTTCGCATGCCTCTGCTCTAAAACATAAAAAACACCAATCCAGGACAGGATATTTATTATGATATAAATATTATAGAACCATGTATTATTATTTCTAAAAACATATCCAATTGTTTCAGCACAACAAGACAGAAACATGTTCAACAATACCAGCCTCATATAGAATGGTAGCTTATTGTATAATGAAACACCAACTAATAGTGGTATATAACTTATTACTGCATTCGAATCAATCAATACCCTGCTAAAAACATCCATGAGCCAAAAGTAATGTCTTATTCAGTCAATACCCTGTAGACAGCTTTCTCACAGCTTGGAGGACATAAAGCCCCCATATCAGCCGATGCACCTGTGAATATGCCGGGTGTTGGCGGCGGCATGCTGATGGTAGGCGACATGGTAAGGTTTTGCACCCAGCGGCCATTGCTCATTTTAGCGCCACAATGGAATATAACCCCTTCGAGCGGATAGGTGGCTTTCACTTCTTTCAATGTCAATTTTTTACCGTTTTCACCCAATACCCTACCCAGTCTTTCCAGTAATACCATATAGTTCTGTTCAACCAGTTCGTCCAGCTCCTCGAACGGGAATACGATACCGTGAGGATCGGTAGTGACCTGCATGTGCTCATATGCCCCCACATTGCGGATGTAGGTAAGCTGCATATAGCTATCTACCAATGCCATGGCTTGTACTTCAGGCACCTCGCCAAAATTGCCATTCTGCATCATAAACAAATGTCGTGGCGTAGTAGTCACCACATTGAAGGTATCATAATAGGCACTCTGCCCCGCCAATACCAGGTTGACCGGTTCATATATATAGCAAAACCTGTTTATGCTTGGCTCCAGCCCATAATAGACCCGGAGGGCGGGCCAGGTAGTGCAGTCATCCGTAGTAAAAGACTTCATAAGCGTGAGCTCTGCTTCCTTAACAGGCTCCTGCACTTGCTGAAAGTGTTGGTATTGGCCATTCTTAACAAAGGCATATTTTTCTTCAAACATCAGTGACATTTGTTGCCGTTCGGTATTGCTCAATACCATAGGCTGCATATTCAGGTCGCGCTTGCTGGGTGGCGTGCAGGTATAGGGGCTTTTCAGTTTTCCTGCCAGCGCACTGTCCAGGGGTGGATGGGTTACCGTATCCGTTTGGGTGGCTGAATTATTTTCCCCGCAGCCGGCGCTCATTATAGCTGCAGCCATCAGCCACGTGCATACTACATTCTTCCTTTTACTCATATGTATTTGTTTGTTATAGTGTAAAGATTAAACACATAAGCCAGTAATTCAAGAACTTTTCACGTGTTTTTTCACGGGTAGGAAAGATGTTTTTTCACATTCAAATATTAACAGGTAACTGGCACCTTTGTGCTTATCCAACCCTTCAGAACCATCAGCCCTTAACATAACCCTTTGCCCCGTTAACCTCTTATCAGCCATGGAAATCGATTACACCCGCCCTGAAATGTTATCAAAAAAGCTGGCAGTTGAGAGCCGGCTTTTTTGTATTTTGCAGGGCCTTCAAACAGGCCAACAAATATTTTCATCTTTTTTTGTTGGTTTATTAAAAAAGGTTACCTTTGCACTCCACAAATTTTCATCAACGGTATAGCAAATGCCTACTATTCAACAATTAGTTCGTAAAGGTCGTACGCAAATTCGCGCCAAGTCAAAGTCTCGTGCTTTGGATGCTTGTCCTCAACGTCGTGGCGTATGTACGCGTGTGTACACTACTACTCCCAAGAAACCAAACTCTGCCCTGCGTAAAGTTGCGAAAGTACGTCTTACCAACAAGGTAGAGATCATAGCATATATTCCCGGTGAAGGCCACAACCTGCAAGAGCACTCCATCGTGCTGATACGCGGTGGTCGTGTTAAAGACCTTCCGGGTGTACGTTACCATATCGTACGTGGTGCGCTGGATACTGCGGGTGTAAAAGACCGTAAACAAAGCCGCTCTAAATACGGTACGAAGAAAGAAAAAGCTAAAAAATAATATTTAATATAATACTAAAGCCAATCTGCAACGATGAGGAAGGCACAAGCGAAAAAGCTCCCTTTAGCACCAGATCCTAAGTTTAACGATAAAAACGTAACTCGTTTTGTAAACTGCCTGATGTGGGGTGGTAACAAAACAGTGGTACTGAGTGCATTCTACGATGCACTGGATAAAGTAAGCCAACTGAGCGGTGAAGAAGGATACGAAGTTTGGAAACGCGCACTGGTAAACGTTACACCTGCAGTTGAGGTTCGTAGCCGCCGTATAGGTGGTGCTACTTTCCAGATACCTACAGAAGTACGCCCTGACCGCAAAATATCTCTTAGCATGAAATGGTTGATCCGTTATAGCCGCGAGCGCAACGGTAAAACTATAGCTGATAAGCTGGCTAACGAAATAGTAGCAGCAGCTAAGGGTGAAGGTGGTGCTTTCAAAAAGAAAGAAGATACGCACCGTATGGCAGAAGCCAACAAAGCGTTCTCTCACTTTAAAGTTTAATTATAACCAGACTACCATAGCGAGCCGTCCTGAAAAGGGCGGCTTTTCTTATTTATACCATACACTAAACATAATTTTAGGTCAATCTAAAAATATGCATTACATTTGCTTCACGATATTTTAGAGTCATGAAGAAACTGTATGCTTTTGCATTATCCATAACCCCCTACCTACTACATGCGCAGGCCAATAAAAATGATACCCTGAATGAGGTAGTAGTTACGGGTACCATGAAAGAGATGACGCGAAAGGATAGCCCTATACCGGTAGAAGTCATTACATCCAAGTTCTTTCAAAAGAACCCTACTCCCAGCCTTTTTGAAGCCGTAGGCATGGTGAACGGTATCCAGCCTCAATTGAACTGCAATGTGTGCAATACGGGCGATATACACATCAATGGTATGGAAGGGCCATATACTATGATACTGATAGATGGCATGCCCATTGTAAGCGCCTTATCTACCGTGTATGGATTGAGTGGTATTCCCAATAGTATAGTAGAGCGTATTGAGGTGGTAAAAGGCCCCGCATCGTCCTTATATGGATCGGAAGCTATGGGCGGTATCATTAATGTAATAACTAAAGCACCGGTTAAGGCACCCACTATAAGTGCCGACGTTTTTGTTACTTCCTGGAAGGAATATAGTGCCGATGCATCTGTAAAATTTAGATTAGGTAATTCCCATAACTTACTAGGAATCAATTATTTTAACTACAGTAATGCAATCGATAAGAATAAAGATTATTTCACTGATGTAACCCTGCAGAACCGGATATCTGTATTTGACAAATGGAGCCTTGTGAGAAAGCATAACCGGCTGGCCAGCATTGCCGGCAGGTATGTATGGGAAGACAGGTGGGGCGGCCAGCTAAACTGGAGCCCTGCATACAAAGGAAGTGACAGCATATATGGCGAAACGATAGCCACCAGGAGGTGGGAAATAATAGGACAATACCAGCTACCGTTTAAAGAAAGGATTATGACGCAGGTATCCTACAACAGCCACTGGCAGGATTCCTATTATGGCACTGTTCCTTACAAAGCAAATCAACAGGTATTTTTTGGTCAAGTATACTATGATAAACAATTGAATATCAAACACAGCATCTTAACCGGTGCCTCATTTCGCTATACCTGGTATGACGATAATACCCCTGCTACTAAAACCGCGGATGGCGATGGGAACCAACCGGCTATTACGCCATTGCCCGGCGTGTTTATACAGGAAGAGTGGACTATTAGCCCCAAACACAAACTATTGGGCGGCTACAGGTATGATTATGATAAGAATCACGGTAGCGTTCACTCCCCTCGCCTCGCCTATAAATGGAGCCCCGACGCGGTAAACACCCTCAGGGCTAGCCTTGGTACAGGCTACCGGGTAGTAAACCTATTCACGGAAGACCATGCTGCATTGACGGGCGCGCGCGAAGTAATTATTACAGAAAAGCTTGATCCTGAAAGGTCTTACAACGGAAACCTAAACTATACTTTCAAAACAAATATAGGCACCAGCCTGTTGGGTCTGGATGCAACCGGCTTTTATTCCTACTTTACCAATAAGATAAATGCCGACCTGGATACAGACCCAAATAAAATAATATATGATAACCTGAAGGGTTACGCTATCTCAAGGGGTGTATCCTTGAATACAGATATCGCTTTTGCTTTTCCCCTAAAGATGATATTAGGTGTCACTTATATGGATGTATATCAAATGGAAGAAAACGCGACAGGGCAGCTTGAAAAGTCGGTACAGCTACATGCACCTAAATGGAGTGGCAACTTTGTAGTGAGCTATACCCTTCCTATGCAATTGACCATTGATTTTACCGGCAAAATAAACGGACCTATGCGGTTACCTGTGCTGACCAATGACTACCGACCGGAGTATTCACCTTGGTATTGTATAGCTAATATACAATTGACCAAAAAATTCAATAAAGGGATTGAAATATATGGCGGTGTGAAGAACCTGCTCAATTTTGTACCCGCCAACCCTATCATGAGGCCATATGATCCGTTTGACAAGTATGTGAATGATCCTGTAAATAACCCTTATGGGTATACCTTCGATCCTGCTTATAATTATGCTTCCCTACAAGGTATAAGAGGATTTGCAGGAGTTAGATACACTATAAGATAACATCTTAAATCACAAATATTTAAGATGATCCTTTAAAAGCAATACTTCAGACACAGCACTCATTAATAGTTGCTGTCCGGCCTTTTTAGATCCGTATTGTTTGTTGTGGTCATTCGTATCGAAACCACCAACTATCTCTAGATTGGTTTTAGCATTTTTTACAATCCAATGTTTCAACCGTTTGGTTGCCAGATGCTGTAAAACCGCATCCGGCACCAGGCAATTGTTCCGCTTCATATATCCTGCAGTTTTATTTATGGCCGAGAATACAAATTGTAATCTTTCATCATCCTCAAATTCCAGTATAATTTCATCACCCTTTTGCAGTGGGAACTCCTTCATAGCGGAATAAAAATCTATACTATTAAAGCCGGCGTAAACACTTACACTGATGCCCAAATGCCCTCCATTACTAAAACTTAAGGCATTCTTTAGCTTATTAGCGAATTTTATATTTTGTGGATGCGTAGGTAACGCAAAGGTCTTGATGAATGTGCTACTACCGCCCGGTAGCGACAGAATCTTTGCTGCCAGCCTTTCAACCTGTGTATGACTTTCATTTACTATACCGGCCTTCACCAATCGTTTATCCATAAGTAAGGTTATCAGTTACATATACAAGTAAGAATCATGCCGCAATCATTGTAGATTAATGACTATATATTAAGATGCTGTGTTACAGATTATTAAGCACCTGCCTTATACCTGGGCAGCGTAGACTGGCTGGTGAACACATCATTTTTAGAAGTTAGAATGTGCTGGGCCATTTTCCGAAACATATTCTGTCCCGTTTTTTCCGAAACATATTGTTTGTTGCCCTCATGATACATAAAGCCACCATGCAGTGTTGTGTTTTTCTCCTGGTTTACCATTTGCCAGCTCAGCAGTTTGTTCTCCGATAGAAATGCCAGGTCGGCATCTTTTATTGCACATACGTTCGAGCTTAAAAAGCCAACACTTTTATTAGCATAAAAAAACTCAAGTTCCATTTTCACCTTATCTTCAAAATGCAGAATTACTTTGTCGCCTTTCTTCAAAAGGAAGGATTTATAGGTAGAATAAAACTGTATATAATTATTGTAAGGATATGACGTGAACCCTATTCCTAGATAAGAACGTTTTTTGAATGGCGGCAGTTCTTCTTTCATAGCCGCTAATACTGAAGCATTACGCGCATTATGATAAAATGGAAAAGTTTTAATAAACTCATCTTGATGGATACCGGCATGAATGGCTATTTTAACTGCGTACCGTTCAAATTCAGAAGTACCTTCATTTACAACAAAAGATTGAATAGGCATAAAGTGTGTTTTTTATTTATGCCCAAATATGGTAAGGAAAAAAACTGTAAAGAAACAAAATGGCAACCTTAACCAGCCATTTACATATGCCAGTAATCAGATATCGGACAACTCTGAATATATTGCAAATAAAAATATGGACAAAAAGTCAAACTGACTGCTATCTTTGCAGCAGAACGATTTTTTTCATTGTTTTATAATAAGTCTTTATTCAGTAGAACAATAAAAAAATTAAAAGGCTGTTTTTCCAAACAGCCTTTTATTATTTAATGCTAATCAATATGCGTAGCTGGCTTGTTGCGGCCGTATAGACATTACCGTTTTTGACTGTCGTAAGTATTCATCTACAGAAGCTTTTATGATACGTTTGCACCCGGTAGTCAGCTTGATAGACTTGTGGCCTCTGCCTTCCCTGTAATCTTCACGAATCCACTCTGCACGCATGGTAAGCTCTGTAGTCAGTGCTTTTACTTTGCCCATAATGTATTCGAAAGAAGGTGCAGTACCGTTTGCTTCAATGTGATCATAAATTTCCTGGATGTATTCGCGGGTAATGGTCTTAGCCATCTGCTCAAACAAGTCCTGGAATTGCCTTCCAAAGATTCTCTGGTTGAAAAAATCAGTAATCGAAACCATAGGAATATAGAGGTTTGGGGGTAAAACTGTTACGGCGTTAGTGTTTGGTGGTTGTTTGTTTGAATTAATGGGTTTCAGAGGTAAATATATATAAAATAACAGAAGTATTGCAGTATTCCTGAAATTATTTTTGTGCAACGATACTGCTTTTAGCATTGCAATCTATACAGTAGTAATAATCCCTATTCAGCTTCTTTACCTGTATGCCACGCAGTTTATCTTCCTCACGATAAAACAACCTTACGGTACAACCTTTACCGGCATACACATTCTCTGAAACTTCACGCTTCAACTTAATCGTTTTATCGTCAATGGTTATTTCACCCTCGCCCAAAACGATACTTCCCGTCACATCCTTCTCAATGCGATTGTCATACCCAAAATTGTCGTCGCCATATTGCATCACGACTAATTTGTTGTAAGTATAGCTTTGCCCGTAAGAAGCAAGGGCTATAGATAATAAGATGGCTATAAATAAAAGGATTTTCATACAATGTTTTTTTTTATTGGTTATTACTCAAATAGCGAACTTTCCGCTTCTTCTGCCTTATTTCAAAAACGACGAAGCTGTTTTCGTGATTAAGTAAGTCGATAGTATAGGATACTTGTGCCGGTTTAAAATCGGTACCGGCATAGGCACCTTCATTCAGGGAAACCGTGTATAGCCCTTCGGGAACATATATGGTAAAGTTTCCGCTTTCATCTGTAAGAGTGGCGTATGCTCTGCTATTGGTATCGGTTGCTGTTACTTTTATCAGGTTCGCGTTGTACTTAGCAGTGCTGAAGGAATCATTAATAACTTTGATGCTGCCATTAATTACTTTACCTTTTTTGAAGGGCACTTCATAGGTAGTATTACCATTTACAACTAATGACTGTATAGGCCCTTCAACCGGCACCAGGTCTTCGGCATGGGTATTCATCAGGTCTAGCTTATAGCTGCCTTGTTTAATATTTTCATATTCAACCACGCCATCTACATCTGTCAGTAATATTTCATCGTTAATACCGATATCTACAGCACGGAGCGATTTTTCATTAGCATCCTTTTTATTATTGTTGTTAGCGTCGTAGAATACAACTACTTTAAGATCATAGTATTTGCGATTCGTAATAACAGGGACTTTCAACTGCTGGCTTACCGCCAGGAATGCATAACGGGTTTGATTGAGCGGAAGACCCTGCAGGGAGCTATTGTCTTTTAAAGGCATGTAGCTCGATAACTGGATGTTAGTACCCGTTCTTAATGTGCTGTAATTAATATTGGTTTCTATACCGGTTCTGGTATAATTGTCACGCAGGGTTCTCGATACCATATAGCGGATATTACCATGCAGTGACTTTTTGAAAAGGCTGAAGCTCACATATGGCCCGCCGTTAAAATTCTCAGAATAGTATGATACATAGGGCTTATTATTTTCGATACCTATAATCGGGGTACGTACATATACACCACTCAAGCCGCCGTATGGTGTATTGAACTGCAGCATATCACTTGATATCCAGGAGCCATCTTCATCGCTAAACACATTTTGGGAAGTAAGGGTTAGTGAACTGCTACCATCTTTATTGAATTTCAAAAAGTAATTCATGTCGGCATAATAATACCTGTTGAGGATATATATAGATGAATTACCATTTTGCTTAAAGATGCCGGAGCTAAGGTTCAGGTTCATATGCTTGTCAGCATAACCTGTTTGTAAACCATACTTAGAGTTATTGAACGCCATAACATCTGTGTTGTACAGCGTATCCTTGAAATAGTTGCGCTTTATATTACTGATGCCATACAAAGCGCCCAGGTATGTTCTGCCAAATTTGTAAGTAGCTGTATGAAGCTGATTGTTCATACCTTTTCTGAAACCGGGGAAATTGCGGCCATGAAAATCAATCATTGAATTGAAATCCCATTTATTCACGCTATAGTTCAGGTGGTATCCAAAAGACAGGTCTCCATTTACTTGTTTCCCATCCGGGGCCATTCTATTATTTTCAATACCGGCACCGATGTTGGCATCCAGCTTCAGTTTTTCTTTGTCAATAATCTGTACAGTGTTATTTACAGTACCCCCATCTATTTTCTGCACCTTGTCAGAGTTTACCTCTGCTGTTTGGTATACTTTATACTTGCCTACATTATAGCGGGCAGTGGCCAATAAACCATCACTTTGGAAAATGCTCATGGTAGATGGATCGTGAACAACACCGGCTATAGAAAACTCTCTTCCCGATTTTTCTGAATAAATGATACGGGCACCGTTGCCTATAGTCATAAAGTTATCGCTGGCACTTACCTGCCCTGCCTGTACTTTCCAGTTACGGTATGCGTATTCTGCGTTAAATACATCTCTTTGAATAACACTTTGTACGGCACCGAACTGGCGGCTACGGTATGACAAATTCAGAGAGTGCTCCCCAAACCTGAAAAGGCCGCGACCACCGTAAGTATATACCAACGTATTGCCAAATACCATGGCGCCGCCTTCTACAGCTATAGGTATATTATTATATGCAGATTCGTTTTGTCTTAAAGAGCTTTGTGGCCTGCTCACTTTATAATCAACAACCGCCACATTATTAGTAGCCGCAATATGAAGGTTGATCGTTTCTTTATATAGCTTCTTCCATTCTGCGTTATTCATTTTCAGCGGGAAATAATATACAGTGTCTTTCCCTGCATCTATTTTTATTTTTTGAATAACGTCTATATCCAGGTTGGCATTTTTATACTTCAGGGTATATTCATCCGGCACATTGCCGGTATTTTTAAGATGCACACCCAGATGCACGATATCGGGCCTGTCTGTCAATACTATATCTTCAGTAGTACGCTCTACCCTGAATGCCGGTTGCGCTTCAGCCTTTACATTATAGGCGTATTTTTGTGTATCCGTAGTTTTTTGCTCCCAAAACAGCAATTGTACCTGCTGCCAGGTAGCAGGCGTATTATTATGTTTCATCAGGTTAACAGAGACATTGCCTGAACTGTGTGGGGGAATTGTAAGTGCAATGGTAGGGGCAACACCTGTAAGTGTTCTCCAACCGGTAGGGATAACCACCCTTCCGGATATTACAAGCGTATCATTACCTGTATTTGTGATAGCGATAGCATTGTATAAAATTCGGTTTTGTTTGTTTGCAACCAGTGAATCTTTAAAACTGGCTTTAAATGCAGTGGAAAGTTGCGCGATCGCAGGGGTGATTGTTGCAATCGTGAGTAAAAGAAGGAGACTTAGGAAATGTGCTTTTTTGTTCACGGGGGTCATTTAAAAAACGAAAGAGATATATGTGTCTATATGTTGAACTCTCTATTGTTCCCATCTCTCTGCTTTTCATTTTATGTGGTTGGGGGTAGGTGGTTTAGAAATTAAGCCCTCCCTTAAGGAAGGAAGGGCTTAATTATCTATTGAACTGAAGGTTGATTAGTTCAGAGTAGCAGTGAAAGTAACTGTACCTTTGTAAGTACCACCGTTCAGGTTCAGAGTGTAGTAAGTACCGCTAGGTGATTGTTTGAACGCACCGATAACTGGAGTCAGGCGACGCAGGAACATACCTTGGTTGCTTGTGTAAACGTCGTTAGCGTTAGACAGGTTGTTATCTTGGATCCAGTTGTCAGAGAAACCAGGACCAGTAACACCTATGAAAGGAAATGTAGACAGGCCAGACAGACCAGCTTCCAGAGACAGGTATTGAGCACCGAAGAACCAACCTGGAACATCGTTAGTTGCGTGAGTACCAGTTTGTTCGCGCATGCTAGTAGCCAGAGCCTGGATTTTGCATTTGCGAGAAGCAGACAGGTGGAAAGGAGCAGAACCTACATTCCAACCATTGTTCAGGTCAGTCCAAGAGTTAGGCTCAGCGCTGATCAGGTTAGTGTTTTCGTTGTCGATGTCAATCCAGTTGTGCAGAGTCATTGTAATGTTCAGGTTAGCAGCATCTTCTGAACGATCAGCAGTAGATGGCATGATGCTTTGTGCGTTAGCTGAGATAGCTGCGAATGCGATGGCAGAAGCCAGAACGATTTTTTTCATTGTTTTTGTTTTTAAATGGTTAAAAAAAGTTTGTACTGCAAATCTCTATCAAACGGGGCTCAGAAGTACACTCATTTATTAACCTAATAACCACAGAATTGCTATTAATTCTTGTTTTTCAATCAATAATGCGAAAAAGAAGATAACTATGGATAAGAAAACGCTATCAGATATTTGCTAAAACCTGCACCAATAGTGCATTTGACAAGAGCATAGGAACGGCCTCGAAAATCTTTGAAAAAACTTTAAAGAATTCACAAAACAGGGGTATTTGCAGTCGTATCTAGGAGGCAGACGTGGATATTCACAAAAATTCAATTTTATTATATTAATATATAATACAAAACCGTTTCAAGTAAAAAATCAAAACCTAAATAGATGAATACTAAGAGTTTATAAAAACAAAAAGTATTAACGTAAAATTTAAAATGAATGGATCGGGCTTTGCAGCTAGCCATAATATTTAAAAACACGATGGGTTATCCACACCCTTCCACAGGAAATGAACAATTTTAAGGTAAAATTTAGGTTGGTGAATTTTAACGTTTTTGCATATATATTATACATTAACATAATGCAAAGTGCCTGATTAGCACCTGTTTTGGGGTATATTTGTTCGAAAAAATCCCCGTTATGAAAAAAATAGTATTCCTTTCAGTAACAATAATGGCATTTTATGCCTCTTTTGCGCAGGTAGAACGCAGTTCTGTTAGTACTACCGTCAATACTACCGTGCAAATCAGTAATAATAATGCCACACAAAGAGCAGATTCAGTCTTTCGAAGCAGGCAATTCCCGGTTGATAGTAATAAAAATGCCATGCCAGCGACTGACATGAAAGAAAACAGTAATGGAAGTAGGAAAAAGTAACTTCAAGGTGGCAAAAAAATAAAGCGCAGTGAAAACTGCGCTTTATTTTTTTATAATATTTAAAAGTAATAACGGTTACTGTGCGGAAATAGAGAAAATGAAATTGAGATCGTACTTACCACCTTCCGCATTCCATGGGGTACCCATCTTTAGGTCGAGGTTGTAATTATTAATAACGTTATCATTATCGCTTACCAACAAGGGCTTGGGTGTAGTGGATACGCTTACATATTCATTACTGTTACTTGGCTTCACGCTAATAATGCTGCTGGGAACCGTAGTAGATGTTTTAGCAGTTGCCGCAAAATCGTTATTACCGCTTCTTACAGTTATAACCCATGGACAATTGCTTTTTACAGCCAGGTTTATACAGTTAGGGTACACCTTGCCTTTTGCAAACTCTTCCAGGTTATCGAAACCGATATTCAGGTTTTCGGGATAATTCACATCCAGTTGTATCAGCGACGGCATATTTACATTACCCTGTATAGATGTGCCGTTGTTCTGGGCAAATGCTGTTAGCGGAGACAGTAGCCCTATTATATATATATAGGCTATCCTCATGGCTGTGTCATTGTAAAGGTTATAGAAAAGCTGTAGTTGTCAGGACGTATGTGCTGTGTCAATGGATTTAGTACTACATTATAATAAAAAGAGTAATACTCCATATTATCTGCCGCGATGGGTTGTGTTAGCAGCAAGGTAGGATATTCAGATAAAGGAACAGCAGTAGCGCTGGCCATGGCATTGGGAGATGTCTTATTCACTAATAACAAAGACACCCAGCCATCAGGCACTGCTTTATGCTTTTTGCCCGAAAAGTTTACCTGGGCATACACCTTATTGGCAGACTGCTGAGCTTTAAGCTTTATTTCAAAAGCATTGTTTACAACCTGCGGCTGCAAAAGGTCATCAACCGTCCGATAATTAAAGAACAAAGGATTGTTGACTTTTACTTCAATGCTATTGTTTGGCTTGTTAGGGGATGCAGATGCGCTTATAGATGGCGTATTATTACTAATCGAACTGGTGTAAGCCGTTTGGGCTTTACCAACGATAGGTGTTGTTAGTAATAATACGAACGCAATTTTTTTCATAAGATTTTATAAAAACTATTATTTTCGCTTCCAAATTATAAAAAATTAATACGGAACCTCACCCACAAATATAGTTATCAAATGCTTACAAAAAATAAAATAACATCATTAATTTTTTGCACATTATGCACCCTTTCTGCTACGGCACAGTCTAAAAAGTCTGATGAAGGCATCAAAAAAGTAATAGCTGCCGATTCGGCGCAACTCGCTACAGACACTGCAAAGAAGAGAACTTACCTTTCTTTTGGCCCAGCTTCTTTTGATTTCAACCTGGACCGTGGAAAAACAGGTAAACAAACCTTTTATATAGTAAACAGAAAGTCAAAAGCTTACCAGATAAATCTCACAGTCAAAGATTTCACGAGGGATAGCAGTGGCAATATCGTATTCTATGAGCCCGGGACTATCAAGAATTCTTGCGCTAATTGGATAACATTGGATAAAACTTACATAGAGGTAGGTGCCGGTAAGGTAGGCAATGTTGGTGTGACGGTATCCGTGCCCGACTCTATTGATACCGATGAAATGAAGTGGGCTATGATAGTAGCAGAAATGCCACGCGAAAACCTGCCACCTCATCAGTCAGGTAATATTACTACGGTTATAGAAAATGCTATAAAAGTAGGTTCGCATGTCTACATAAACTTTCCCGGCATGGCAAAGGATTTGAAAATGCTGAGCTTCAAGCCGGTGAATGATACTACTTACCGCATCATGGTTAAAAACCAGGGTGGCGCGCAAATAAGGTGCAATATGTCTATAGAGCTTTCTTCTCATGCAACCGGTGAAAAGAAAACATTTCTTGAAGACGATGTGCCATTATTCCCGAAACAAGTAAGGCAGCTCGACTTTAAATTGCCCAAGGGAAGCGTACCAAGTGGTAAATATACCTTAGTAGCGCTGGCCGATGCACTGGATGATGATATACCGCTGGAAGCCGCACAGGTAGAAATAGAAATCAAATAAGCAAACAGTACCCTACCACATTGATGTAACTCTAAAACGAAAGTGATTCAATAATATGAATCCCAAAAAAGACCCCGCATTTTTCCTGTTACTGCTATTGCTGATTGGCATGGGCGGTGCTGTATATTATTATAGCCAGGTAAAGGAACCTGTACTACAAAAATTGCCTGCCCCCGGAACAGCTAATAATAACAAGTACCTTCACGAAGAAACTGCAGTTACTATCATCAACACTATTGATAGTAACTATACAATAGCAATAAATAATACGATAGACTCTACAACCGTAGCACATAGCAATACAAAAGAGGCAGAAGCATTGAAGAACAAAAGAATAGATTCAGACATTAAAAGCCTGGTGCCTGTAAAAGAACCTCCTTATTTTGAAATAACTACACCAGAGCCGCGAGAAGGTGATGAAGAAGACAATGAAAAACCAACCAAAGCCACACTGGTTTCAATAGCATCGGTACCGGAAGTAGTATGCCAGGTATATGGCAGCAAAAAACAAAAGCTGCTGGTATACCCTTCCAGCGGGCAATGGCAAACCATGTATCTTATTGCCCCACTTGCTGATAAAAAAATGCAGTGGAAAAAAACACTTATACAGCCTGAATATGAAGGAGTTAGCTATCCTACCTATAAAGAAGCGAAATTGAATTACAAGGGCAACAAATATGATGTAGTAGTTATTAGTTTTAAAGGCAAAGCCGTAGATGAAAAACATCCTTATGGCATCCAGATAGCTAACAACCCCAATTTTTTAATATTTGGCGACCAACGTAATAATAATGAATTATATTTGTACGAGAACGGAAAGGTTGAGAGATTTATTCCTGCAAAAGATTTCAGGATAATAGATTAAGTGACATTCAGAGCGGCACTGGGTAATACTTTATACATCCCACCACACATCATATAAAACTTACGAAATCCACACAAATAACCAGTACAGGTAGGAATACCTGTAGCTGATAGCATTATATATTTATTAAAAGTGCTATTACGTATTATTTTTATTAATTACAAATAATACTTTTACGGAATAGCGAAATTTTAGCTACTGTTGATAAATTGTGGATAATCTTATAATTTTATACTACAGTGGCAATTGTGAATCTGATAATTTATAAACCATTCTTGTATGGTAAATGTGAGGCTAACTATTCTACTACTAATCAACCTATTACTCTATTCAATTTACAGTAATGCCCAAACGGTTAGTTGTCCGCCTAATATAGATTTTGAAGCGGGGAATTTCAACAACTGGAATTTATATACCGGTACTTGCTGCCCTATAAGTACCGGCACACTATCCGGTGCCATTACAGGCAGGCATACCCTGATGAGCGGCTCAGCAACAGACTTTTATGGTGGTTTTCCGGTAGTAGCACCATCAAGCGGTGTATATTCATTAAAGCTAGGCAATACTGGCACTGGTGCACAGGCAGAACGTGCACGGTATTATGTACGTGTGCCAAGCGGCGTTAATAATTATAGCATTATTTTCAGGTATGCAGTAGTTTTTGAAGACCCATCACATACGGCATCTGAGCAACCGAGGTTTGAGGTAAAAGCATACGATTCTGCTACGAATACTGTAATTCCATGTAGCCATTTCACTTATGTAGCATCATCCAGCATACCGGGTTTTACCTTATCCAGCATGGGGCTAAATGTTTATTATAAATCGTGGACTACCGCCAGTATCAACCTTTCGGGCTATGCCGGCAGAACTGTTGCAATAGACTTCGCCAGTGGAGACTGCGACTTAGGTGCCCACTTCGGCTATGGATATGTAGATCTTAACTGCGGCCTTTTCCAGATAGCTTATAACGCATGTGATACAGCTTCAACAGTTACATTAAGTGCACCTCCGGGCTTCAGCAGCTATTCGTGGAGAGATTCTTCAACAATGAGTGTAGTAGGTACCGGCCAGTCTATTTCCATCACAAGACCGGCAACCACCACCACTTATGCTGTAATTCTGAATCCTTACACAGGCTTCGGTTGTCCTGATACGTTGTACACAAGGGTAACCATCAACAACCTGGCCGTAAATGCTACCAACGACACCAGCATATGCCGCAATACTACCCTGCAACTAAATGCAGGTGCCACTGCTAACGCTACCCCGCTTACTTATAGCTGGACACCCACTACCAACCTTAGCTGCAGCACCTGTGCAAACCCTGTAGCTACCATTAATGGCGATGCTTTATACCGGGTAACGGTTACAGATGCCAACGGTTGCAGCAAATCAGATAGTGTACGCATCCGTTACAGCAATTTATCATCTTCTCATAGCATTCAGAATGTGGGCTGTTATGGCGACAGTACAGGTAGTATAACCGTTACTCCTGCAGGAGGCAGAAACCCATACAGCTATAGCTGGAACACTACACCTATAAAAACCACGGCTACTGCCACTAACCTGAAACAAGGCACCTATATAGTAACTATAACAGATAGTATAGGCTGTACCAAAAATGATACAGGTACAGTAACACAACCTACACAACTAGATGCAGCTATCAGTACAATAAAGAATGCAACCTGTTATAATGGCAACGATGGAATGGCTGTTGCCACTGCAACAGGTGGTACATCTCCCTACACTTTCAGTTGGAACAACACTCCTGCCAGTACCGGTGATACGGCAAAAAATCTGAATGCCGGTAACTATACCGTTACAGTTACAGACAACAAAGGCTGTAAAGACACAGCAAATGCCACAGTGTCTCAACCTGTAGCAATAGCAGCCAATGTTACTGCCCATGGCAATGCGAATTGCAATGGCGGTACAGGCTGGGCTACAGTAAGCGCCACAGGGGGAACCGGGCACTATACTTATAGCTGGAATACTACGCCGGTACAAACTACAGACACGGCAAGAAACCTGCCGGCAGGCACCTATATAGCTACCGTAACAGATAGCAACGGCTGCCAGGACACCGCTATAATAGTTATCACTCAGCCATCTACATTGAATGCCAGCGTTACGGCATCTACGGGGTTGAACTGCTTTGCAGGTTCCAATGCCACTGCTACTGTAACGGCAACAGGCGGTACCGGTCCATATACTTATAGCTGGAACACTACACCTAACCAGACAACCGCTACAGCTACAGGATTAAGCGCGGGCAACTATATAGCAACAGTTACAGACAATCTGGGCTGTTCAGATACAGCTTTAGTAATAATAGCACAGCCGCCACTTTTAGATGCACACATCAGTGCCAGCAGCAATATCAATTGCAACGGCAACAATAACGGCAGTGCTACTGTTTCAGTATCGGGCGGTACACCTTCCTATACATATAGCTGGAACACCACACCTGTGCAGACAACCACTTCTATTTCGTCGTTAACACCCGGAAATTATGTAGTAACGGTTACTGATAGTAAAGGGTGTACAGATACGTCCGCTGTTACCATCACACAACCCAATGCCCTTACCGCATCTGCAACTGCCACTAATATTACTTGCTTTGGCAGCAATAACGGTACGGCAACAGCTGTGGTAAATGGTGGCACTACTCCATATACTTATAGCTGGAACACTACCCCTTCGCAAACTACCCGTACAGCTACAGGATTATCTGCAGGCACTTATATAGTAACTGTAACAGATAACCAGGGTTGTACCGACACGGCAGTAGCAACCATCACTCAACCGGTACAACTTATAGCCAATATTACAGGCAATAAAAATGTAAGTTGCTACGGCAATAGTGACGGCTGGGCTTTTGTACAGGCAACTGGCGGTACCGGTGCTTATACCTATAGCTGGAACACTACCCCTGCACAAACTACCGACACAGCTAAAAACTTAGCAGCAGGCACATATATAGCTACCGTAACGGATACCAACGGATGTACTGACACTGCTACAATAAGTATAACGCAACCGGCGGTCCTAAACATATCTGTTGCCGGTGCTAATGTGAGTTGTTATAACGGCAACAATGGTAGCGCTACGGTAACGGTTACAGGCGGCACTGCTCCATATACTTATAGCTGGAATACGACACCCGCACAAACTACCACCACCGCCACCGGTTTAACGGCAGGTACTTATAACATTACAGTCACAGATGCCAATAATTGTACACGGACGGCTTCTATTACTTTAACACAGCCAACTGCGCTGAATGCATCTATTACTTCATTTACCAATACCAGTTGTAATCCTGCCAACACGGGTAGCGCTACCGTAGCTGCAACCGGCGGCACAAGTCCATATACTTATAGCTGGAATACGATACCCGCACAAACTACTGCTACTGCCACTACCCTTCCTGCCGGTGTATATATAGCTACTGTAACCGATGACAAAGGCTGTACCGATACGGCAATGGTTACCATTAGCCAGCCTACAACACTTACAGCCGGCATCAGCGCTATAACGCATGTTAATTGTAATGGCGGTAATAATGGCGCAGCCACGGTATCGGTATCAGGCGGCACAAGCCCTTATACCTACAGTTGGAACACAACTCCTGCTGCAACAACAACTACTATAACATCGTTGACAGCCGGTAATTATATAGCCACGGTTACCGATGCTTTAGGCTGTACAGATACCGCACTGGCTACAGTTACTGAACCCGCCATTCTAAGTGCATCCATTGCTAACAGCAGCAATGCCAACTGCGCCAGCAGTGCTACAGGCTGGGCTACGGTGGGTGTAACCGGTGGTACTGCTCCATATACTTATAGCTGGAACACGAGTCCTGTACAAACAACAGCCACAGCTACGTCATTGGCAGCCGGCACTTACATAGTCACGGTTACAGACAGCAAGGGCTGTTCGGATACTGCTATTATTATCATTGCGCAGCCTATAGCTGTGAATGCTGCTATAACAAGCAAAAGCGATGTAAGCTGTAACGGCACTAAAACAGGTAGCGCTACGGTAACGGTTACAGGCGGTTTGCCCGGCTATACATACAGCTGGAATACAACTCCGGTGCAAACTACAGCTACAGCTACAAATCTTGCTGCCGGCACTTATATTGTTACTGCTACCGATAGCAGGGGATGTACAGACACAGCGGTAGCAGTTATATCACAACCAACTATTTTAGATGCAGGAATTGCCGGCTTCACTAATGTAAGTTGCAATGCAGGTACTAATGGCAGCGCCACAGTAAGCGCATCCGGAGGCACGAGTCCTTATACCTACAGTTGGAACACAACGCCCCCACAAACCGGTAGCACTGCAACCGGGTTAGCGGCAGGTAACTACAGTGTCATCGTTACCGACAACAAAGGTTGCCTTGATACCGTAAACATTACGATAACACAGCCTGCTACTTTAGTAGCTGCCATCAGCACTACTACCGATGTTAGCTGCTATGCAGGCAGCAATGGTAGTGCAGGTGTATCTGTAAGTGGTGGTACTACACCTTATACATACAGTTGGAATACAGCACCTGTGCAAACAACAGCATCGGCCACGGGTTTGCGTGGGGGTAATTATGATGTAATAGTTCGGGATGCTAAAGGCTGTGCCGATACAGCATCTGCTACAATATCCCAGCCCCCGTTACTCGATGCTGTGCTTACTGGCACTACGAATGCCAAATGCAACGGCGATAATAATGGTGCAGCAAATATCGCTGTAAGCGGTGGTACGGCTCCATACACATATAGCTGGAACACAGCCCCCCCGCAAACCACGCAAAATGCCGGCTCTTTACCTGCCGGTACTTATACAGTTACGGTAACGGATGCTAATGGCTGTATCGATACAACCATAGCGGTTATAACGGAACCTGTGCCTTTCACTATTACGGCTGCGGGCATGGAAAAAACCTGCGAAGGATACAGCGACGGTTCTGCAAAGGTTACCGGCATCAGTGGTGGCGCAATGCCGCTTGTATATAGCTGGAACACAACCCCTGCCCAGTCAACAGATTCTGCTATTAAGCTGCCTGCAGGTACCTATACGGTAAAAGTAACGGATGCCAACGGTTGCGAAGCTATAGCAACTGCAGATGTTCAAAACTACCCTAAACCGGACCTGGCTTTAACACCGGATCAATACCTGTGTATTGGCAACAATATAAGCCTGGAGGCTTCGGGCGGTGTTACTTATAACTGGACCCCGCCAGCTACCCTTACCTGCCCTACTTGTCCTAAAACCAATGCCAAACCAACTGTGACCACAACCTATACGGTGGACATTGTAGACAGCAATAATTGCCCTGCTACGGGCAAAGTAGCCATTACGGTGTTCACCAAAGGCGAAGTAGCAGTAGGGCCTCCCCAGGAAGTCTGCGAAGGCACCAACATACAACTATACGCACGCGGTGGTAGTGAATATACATGGTGGCCCGGCGCATCTTTAAATAACGCAAACAGCGCCACACCACTTTCCAGTGCCACTACCCCAACACTATACCACGTAGCCATCAAGCAAAATGAGTGTTTTACCGATACGCTCTCGCAAATGGTGAATGTGGTACCAATGCCTACTATCGATCTGGGTCCTGACAGGGAAGGTGTAGCGGGGCAGGAAATAACACTGGATGCTAAAGTGACCAACGCAACCCGCATAGCATGGTCGCCCACATCCGGCCTTAGCTGTGCAGACTGCTACAGCCCCAAACTGATACTGGAGCGTACTGTAAAATATACCGCTACCGTATATAACAGCCTGGGCTGTGAAGCCAAAGACGATATTACCATCACGGTAAATTGCGACCAGTCTATATTATTTGTGCCCAATACATTTACCCCGAATGGCGATGGCGTGAACGACCGCTTCTACCCTTCTATCAGGGGTGTAAAGACTATTAAAGCAATGAAGGTGTACAACAGGTGGGGCCAGATGCTGTTTGAAGCCTACGATTTTCCCGCCAATAATCCTAACTATGGCTGGGATGGTACTTTCAAAAACCAGGAATTGACACCTGATGTATTCGTATATATGATAGAAACACAATGTGCCAGTGGTGAAAGAATATTTACAAAAGGCGATATTTCGCTGATCCGATAAAAGAATATCAAACTATAAACAAACCAGGAAGGCCGGAATCATCCGGCCTTTTTTCTTTCCTGAAAAAAATCCCGCATCCGCATAGGGGTATTTGCATAAGTGGTTGTCGTACTATAAAGTGCGCGCGTTGAAAGAAGGAATTATCTTTGATGCCAGACTCACGGCCTACAGAATGGAAAACAGTACCAGCCCCATAGTATTGGTAAATGCCGATGCAGATGCTGTATTTGAACAGGTTTTCAAATCTCATTTTAAGAGATTGCACGCCTATGCCTGCACGATTGTAAAAGACGAAGACACTGCCGAAGAGGTGGTACAGAACATCTTTTGCAAGCTGTGGGAGAAAAAAGAACAGCTGCAATCTCTGCAGTCGGTATCGGCCTACCTGTACAGGGCGGTATACAATGAAAGCCTGAATTACCTGAAGCACGAAAAAGTAAAAGCCAGTTATCAGTCATTTGCAGTAAAGAGTATGAGCGAGGCCGACGAAAATGCAGGAAAAGGCAGAATAGTAGAATTGGAAGAACGGGTAGCACAAGCCATGAGCGAATTGCCGGAACAGTGCCGCACCATATTTCACATGAGCCGGTTTGAGGATATGAAATACCGCGAAATAGCCGATAAAATGGGGCTTTCGATAAAAACGGTGGAAAACCAGATGGGCAAAGCCCTGAAACTGATGCGCATAAAACTGGCCGACTTTTTACCTATACTATGGGTGATATTGCTAAACATGTAAAAAGAAGAAGAAAGTGAACAGAAATCTAAGCCCGATGACAGATGACCTGCTGGTGAAACACCTGCTGGGCGAGGCTACCAGTGAGGAAGCGGCGCATGTGCAGCAATGGATAGCAGCCGATGCGGCCAATAAAAAACAGTTTGACCACTTTAGCCTGATATGGAGTGAAAGTAAAAAGTTGGCCGTAAACAGTACTATTGATGAAAATGCTGCCTGGTTACGCTTTCAGCAACGTGTAGCACAGCAGGATAGCCATAAGGCCAAAACAGTGTCTTTCAGGCCCATGCAGTGGATGCGCGTAGCAGCTATACTTATATTAATGATAGGTATAGGCTGGGCTACTTATTACACCATAGATAGTGGGCGAATGATAGCATTGCACTCAGACAATAATATCCTTACGCAAACCCTGCCTGATGGCTCAGTAGTCACACTGAACAAAAACTCTACTATAAAGTATCCGAAGCATTTCAAAGGTAATACCCGTGATGTAGAACTGGATGGCGAGGCCTTCTTCAACGTAGCGCCAGATAAAAGCAAGCCTTTTTATATAACAGTGGATGAAGTAACGGTAAAAGTAGTAGGCACCTCTTTTAATGTAAAGAGTAATCATACCAAAACAGAAGTAGTAGTAGAAACCGGCATAGTAGAGGTAAGCAAGAACAATAAAGGAGTTATATTAAATCCGAAAGAGAAAGCCACCGTACGTAGGAATGCCGACGCACCTGTAAAAGAGCAAAGCACCGATGAGCTTTATAACTATTACCGTACCAAAGAGTTTGTATGCAATGCCACCCCACTCTGGCGACTGGCCGATGTGCTGAGCGAAGTGTACAATGTGAAAATAGAAATAGCCAATGCGCAGCTTTATAATCTGCCACTGACCACTACATTCCACAATGAATCGCTGGATAGTATATTGCAGGTCATTAGTGAAACATTCAATATACAGGTTGAAAAAACGGGCGACCGTATCATACTCAAATAGCATTTTGCCTGCATGAATTATTTACACCGCTTAGTCACTTTATTACTATTTATAATTATTGCCGGCCATAGCCATGCCCAATCTTTACTAAACAAGCAAGTAAACATAGATATAAAAGGCAAGAAGGTAACCGAAGCATTAAAGATCATCAGCAGGCAGGGCAACTTCTACTTTTCTTACAATAGCAATATCATAAGGCGCGATACCGCAGTAAACCTTAGTATCCGCAATAAAACTGTCCGGCAAGTGCTGGACATGCTTTTTGATGGCATGTATGACTATAGCGAATCGGGCAACCATATCATTATAGAAAGCACCGCCAACCAATACTGGTATGCTACGGGATACGTGGCCGATGCCACTACAGGCGAAAAACTACCCTACGCCAGTGTATATGAACGCAGGCAGTTTGTTAGCACCATGACAAATGAACAAGGCTACTTCAAGCTAAAGCTGAAAGACAGGCAGGCAGCAGCAAATTTATACATAAGCAAATCATGGTATCATGATACTATGATTATTTGCAAGGCCAATTATAATACAGAGCTTTCGGTTGTCCTGGCATCACAGGCTTTCGAGCTGGACTCTTTCGTAGTAACACAACATACAGGCGTAGAGCGCAATTGGTTCGGGCGCTTATTCCTCTCATCGCGCCAGCGTATGCAAAGTATCAACCTGAGTAAATACTTTGTAAACAAGCCATACCAGGGCTCTGTGCTACCGGGGCTTAGTACGCAAGGCAAGCTCAGCACACAAGTAGTGAATAAATTCTCATTCAATCTTTTGGGCGGTTATACGGCCGGTGTCAACGGTTTTGAACTGGGCGGATTGTTCAACATCGTAAAGAAAGATGTGCGCTATGCACAGGTAGCAGGCCTTTTCAACCTGGCAGGCGGTGCATTGGATGGCTTCCAGATAGCAGGCCTGCACAATAACATACTGGATACCGCAACGGGCGTACAGGTAGCAGGCATCAGCAATTATGCCAAAGGCAAAGTAATAGGCTCGCAGGTCAGCGGTATATATAATCATTCATCGGGCAATGTGCGTGGCGTGCAAGTAGGCGGTGTGGCAAGTTTTGCAAAAGACGGTGTAGATGGCGGCCAGATAGCAGGCGTATTTAATTATACCAATAAGAAAACAGATGGTGTGCAAGTAGCAGGTGTAGCCAATTCCGTTATTGGCGAACTGGATGGTGTGCAGGTATCAGGCGTAGCCAACCATGTTAATAAAGACGCTGATGGCGTACAGGTGGCAGGTGTTGCTAACTCCACCTTCGGTGTGATGACAGGCGTACAGGTATCCGGTGTCTTCAACTTTGCAAAAGATGTAAGGGGCATGCAAATAGGGCTTATTAATATAGCCGATACATCTTCGGGCATGAGCATAGGCTTCATCAACTTCATATGGAAAGGCTACCATAAGCTGACCATATCTACCAACGAAGCCATGAATGTCAACGCTGCCATCAAGCTTGGCAATAAAAAACTGTATAACATACTATTTGCTGGGCTCAATGCAGGTTCTTTCCAACAGGTATTCGGCCTGGGTTATGGTCTGGGGTATGAACGGAAAATAAGCAAGCGCTTTTCCATAAGCCCCGAAATATCTATGCAATACCTGCACCTCGGCGATTGGGAAGCCAGCAACTGGTTATACAAAGGACAGGTTAACCTTAACTATAAACTACATAAATTCATTGCTATTACTGGCGGGCCATCTTACAACTTCTATAATACCAATCAGACCAGCTTTCAGCAAGCCTTCCGAAAAGACCTGCGTACAAGCGGCATAGCACCTACGCAGCACGACAGGAACTGGTATAGCTGGATAGGCTGGAATGTAGGCCTCACCTTCTTTTAAAAATTTTGCAATAACGCGATAGGGGTAAAAACATAGCACGGTGTCATAATTCTAAACAAAGAATTATGATGAAAAGATTAGCTACTATCGCCGCTGCGTTACTTATATCTGCCTCTGCAACTACCCAGCCATTAAAACTGCGTATGGCACATATAGGATTGATCTATCCAATCAGTAGCAACGGTATCAATGCAAAAGAATATACCAATGTGCTATCACTACATGCCATAGCCGGCGTATCCCGCTCAGAGATAGGCTTCTGCGGTTCCGGTGTCAGCAATATCATATTCGACAATACAGATGGTGTTGTATTAGGTGGTTTCTCTACGCACATCTTCAACAATGCAAATGGCCTTGTAGCATCGGGTTTTATGAATACCGTAAAGAATGATGTAAAAGGCGTAGAAGCTGCGGGATTCCTGAATACGGCTAAAGACGTAAAAGGCGCACAGTTGGCTGGTTTTGCCAATGTATCCACAGGTGCTGTTACCGGCTTCCAGGGTGCAGGCTTTGCCAATGTAGCTACAAAGGCCGTATACGGCACACAGGTAGCCGGTTTTGTAAATGTAACCAAGCATGCCGAAGGCCCGCAACTGGCAGGCTTTATCAATGTGGCTGAAGATGCCAACATGCAAATTGCAGGCTTTATAAACGTAGCGAAAGAGGTACGTGGCGTACAGGCAGCAGGTTTCATCAATATAGCCGACAGCAGCGACTTCCCGATAGGTATCATCAACATCATTAAGAAAGGTGAAAAAGCCATAGGGTTTACCATAGATGAAAACCTTACAGCACTCACTACCTTCCGTTCCGGTGGCCGTGTAATGTATGGTGTGATAGGTGTGGGTGCCAACCTGCGCAGTAATAAAGAAATGTATGCATTAGAAGCCGGCCTGGGTGTGCATATCCCGGTATCAAAAGGCTTCCGGATAAATGTAGAAGCTACCAGCAGCGCCTTTGCCAGGTTTTATGAAGGCAGCTATATGAGGTCTTCGCTGCGCGTATTACCAGCCTTTATGATAGGCAACAAGGTGGAAATATTCGCCGGCCCTACGCTCAATCATTATCATAGCAATGATTATAACGGTGATGAAATGTCTAATAACTATCTATGGTCTGATACCTATTGGGACTATTTCAACGGCATCAATGTAGGTGGCATGGCGGGCATCCAGTTTCATCTCTAAAAGTTTTCAAAAAAATATTTGTTACACCCATAGGGGTAAAGTCTATCTCAACAGTCTCATAATAAACAACCGAAAAACATTTCTATGTCACTTGTAAAAAAATCAATATTGTTTGCTGCCTGCGCGCTGTTTGCCCAGTATCAAGCTTCTGCACAAACAGAAACAGTTGAACAGACAACGACCTCAGCCAAGGTATTAAAGCAAAATGTTCGTGGCAGGGTAATAGATGCAGAGTCTAAACAACCAATGGTGGGTGTGGTAGTAGTGCTGCAATCGAACAATGCGCTGAATGCAATCACCGATGATAACGGTTATTTCATCATCAACAATGTGCCTGTAGGCAGGCAGTCATTCATCTTCAGGATGGCAGGTTTCGATACGTATACCGCCAGCGAGGTGATGGTAATATCGGGAAAGGAACTGGAACTGAATGCCAGCATGGTAGAAAGCCTGCATAAGCTGGATGAAGTAACCGTTAGTGCGAATAAAGACCGTGTGCGCCCATTAAATGAATTTGCTGCCATCAGTGCACGCTCCTTCTCTGTAGAAGAAACACGCAGGTATGCCGCGTCTTTTGCAGACCCTGCCCGCATGGTGATGAACTTCCCCGGTGTATCGAACGGTGGTGATATGGATAATGGCGTGGTGGTACGTGGCAACTCGCCTAAGGGTGTGCTTTGGAAACTGGAGGGCATCGAGATACCTAACCCCAACCACTTTGCCGGCCTGGGTGCCACAGGCGGTGCCATCAGCATGCTGAATGCAAATACGCTGGGCACTTCAGACTTTTACACCGGTGCTTTTGTTCCTGAAATAGGCAATGCATTATCAGGCGCTTTCGATCTGAACCTGCGCAATGGCAATACCGATCGTTATGAACATACCGTGCAGATAGGTACGCTGGGTGCAGAAATAGCAACAGAAGGCCCTTTCAAAAAAGGCAGCAAAGCATCTTATATCCTTAACTACCGCTACTCTACCCTTACTATACTGGAACCTTTTATTAAGCTGGGTGGCATGATACCTAAGTACCAGGATGGCTCTTTTAAGGTGAACCTGCCAACAGCAAAAGCCGGTACATTTACGGTATTCGGATTAGGTGGGCATAACGTTGCAGCACAAAATGCGGTAGCCGATAGCAGCAAATGGCACAAAGAAGAAGAGGATGATGAAAACCACGTATCCTTTAATAATAAAGGTACCATGATGATAGGCGGTATATCTCACCAATACTTCCTGAAAAAAGACGCCTATATCAAAACCATCGTTTCTGCCTCTACAGATCAATCTATACAAGGTGCAGATACACTGAACCCCGGTGATAATTACAAGAAAGTACCGGTTCAAAACAGCACCTTAAAAAACACTGCATACCGTGTTTCTGTAGTGTATAACCAAAAGCTGGATGCACGTAATACACTCCGCGCAGGTATAATAGCACAACAATGGAATTATGACTTTTCTATGAAAAGCTATTTCAGCAACGAGAACCAGTGGAAAGACCTGTTGACAAGCGACGGTAGCACACAATTTTATCAAGGCTATGCACAATGGAAAAGCCGCATTACCGAAAAACTGACAACGGTTGCCGGCATACATGCATCTTACCTGTCACTGAATGGCAAATACACTATCGAGCCACGTGCATCTGCTACGTATCAAATGAGGAAAAGCAAAGTGACCCTTGCTGCCGGCCTGCATAGCAAACCCGAGCATATCTCTACATACTTCTATCAAAATGCTGTGGTGGGCGATAACATTACACATCCCAATAAAAACCTGGACATGCAACGCGCCTTCCATACCGTAGCAGGTTACGAAATAAGCCTGCCGCTGAAGCTACGCCTGAAGCTGGAAGCATACTACCAATACCTGTATGATGTACCTGTAGAAAAAGATAGCTCAAGCGCATTCTCCATCATCAATGCAAACGATATCTATTCACTGATGAGAACTAAAAAACAATTGGTAAATGAAGGTACCGGACGCAACTATGGTATTGATATCAGCCTGGAACGCCCGTTTGCTAACAACTATTATGTAATAGCTACCGGCTCTGTATTCAACTCTACATTCACTACTTACAAAGGCGAAAGGTACAGCACACAATACAATCGCGGCTATCAGATGAACCTGATAGGTGGTAAAGAATTCAAACTAACATCGAACGGCAGGCGTATAATAGGATTGAATGGTAAAGTATTATTCAGCGGTGGCCTGCGCGAATCGCCTATAGACCTGCAAAAATCTATACAATCAAAAGAAATGGAAGCCGTACCCGGCCTATATTACACCAAACAGGCACCCGCCTACTTCCGTGCCGATGCTACCCTGTATTATAAGATAAACAACAAACGCGCTACACATACCATCCAGTTTGAAGTGCAGAACCTGACTAATCGCGAAAACTATTATTTCTCTTATTATGATGACAGAACACAAAGCATAAAACGCGTAAACCAGTTGGGCATCCTGCCAAACCTGAGCTACCGTATCGATTTCCATTGGTAGTAATACAAACAAACCACAATAACACAATTAGTTAAACACAAAAAAATACATTGAAATGAAACGCATTCTATTATTAAGCATCCTGTTCAGCACTGTAGCATTCACCTCTTGCACAAAACACCGTTTACGCGGAGAAGGTGCTACCATTAGTGATACACGTTATGTATCAAACTTTACTAAAATAATAGCCGATGGCAGCACTGCTATAGAAATACGCCCATCTAATGAAAACCGCGTAGTAGTTACCGGGTACGAAAGCCTGGTGCCTGCTTATGAAACAGAAACACATGAAGGGGTGCTGCGCCTCCAGTTTAAAGACAAATACATCAACATAAAAAACAACAACCTGAGGGTAACAGTATATAGTAAAGATGTAAACACGGTAAAAATGAATGGTTCAGGCTCTGTAAGCATAGACGATGATATGAAAAGCAGCTATATGGAAGCTGAGATCAATGGTTCGGGAAGTGTTACGATCGGCAATAATCATTTTGACAAAATGAAACTGAAAATAAATGGCTCCGGAGACATCGAAAGCCGCAGGGGCGTGGGCGAAGATGTCGAAGCCATTATATCAGGCTCGGGCGATATAAATATTACGGTAGAAAACACTTTGTATGCCAAAATATCAGGCTCGGGTACCGTTTACTACTGGGGCAACCCATCTGTAAGCACGGATATAAGCGGCTCGGGAAAAGTACGCAAGCAATAGGCATAGGGCTAAGGGGCCATAAAAGACCTCGCTTCGGGCGGGGTTTTTCTTTTTTTGAAAACATTGGGTTTCCTGTTATTTGCCAGTTTTACTACTTTTGAGGCGCTTTACGTTTAAAAAACATTTACTTAATATATGAGCAAAATCAAAGTAGCTAATCCTGTAGTAGAACTGGATGGCGATGAGATGACACGCATCATCTGGAAATTCATCAAGGATAAACTGATAACTCCCTACATAGATGTTGACATAAAATACTTCGACCTTGGCGTAGAGCATCGGGATGCTACAGGCGACCAGGTAACCATAGATGCGGCCAACGCTATTAAAGAATATGGTGTGGGTATCAAATGTGCTACAATCACCCCCGATGAAGCCCGTGTACAAGAATTTAAATTGAAACAAATGTGGAAGAGCCCTAACGGCACTATCCGCAACATACTGGATGGTACGGTTTTCCGCGAGCCTATCGTTATCAATAATATCCCTCGCCTGGTTACCAACTGGGATGCGCCTATTATCGTAGGCCGTCATGCCTTCGGCGATCAGTATCGCGCTACCGATTTCGTAGTAAAAGGTAAAGGCAAACTGACCATCAAATTTGAAGGTGAGAATGGCGAAACCATCGAGCATGAAGTGTATAACTTCAAAGGTGATGGCGTAGCAATGGCTATGTACAATACAGATGAATCTATCCGTGGTTTTGCACGTGCTTGCTTTAACATGGCGCTGCAAAAGAAATGGCCGCTTTACCTGTCTACAAAAAACACCATCCTGAAAAAATACGATGGCCGCTTTAAAGATATCTTTGAAGAAGTATATCAAAACGAATTCAAGGCTGAATTTGATGCCAGCAAATTGACATACGAACACCGCCTGATAGATGACATGGTAGCCAGCGCACTGAAATGGAACGGCAACTTTGTATGGGCTTGTAAAAACTACGATGGTGATGTGCAGAGCGATACCGTAGCACAAGGTTTTGGTTCACTGGGCCTGATGACATCTGTATTGATAACGCCTGATGGTAAAACAATGGAAGCTGAAGCAGCACATGGTACGGTAACACGTCACTACCGCGAGCACCAAAAAGGCAACCCTACTTCTACCAATCCTATCGCGTCTATCTTCGCATGGACTCGTGGACTGGCTTTCCGTGGCAAGCTGGATAACAACCAGCCGCTGATAGATTTCTGTAACGCACTGGAAGCAGTATGTATAGAAACCGTAGAAAGTGGTAAAATGACCAAAGACCTGGCTGTATGCGTACATGGCAATAAAGTGAGCCATGGTGAACATTACCTGTACACAGAAGAATTCCTGGATGCTTTGGATGAAAACCTGAAGAAAAAACTGGGCAAATAAGTAATCCATTACCAACAACAAAAGGCCGGTTTCTATACCGGCCTTTTTGTTATGAGTGCATTCAATAAAATGCCTATAAAAAGTTAACTTTGCCGCTCACTTATTTATATTATTATATTATGAAACGACGGGTATATCTATATACCCGCCTAGCGTGACCCCCATTTATGAATATATTTTTAACAGGAGCAACAGGACTTGTAGGCGGAGAATTACTGGTAACCCTTTCAAAACGCAGTGAGGTAAAGAAGATATATTGCCTGCTTCGTTCTGCTACTATAGAGCAAGCCACCGAGCGTTTAAAGAAAGTATTCTCCCTGCATGGTGATGTATATAATGAAGAACAAATAGTACCTGTATTGGGAAATTTGTTTGATGACAACCTTACCGAAACGCTGAAACATACTAAACAATTGGATGATGTAGATGTTGTGCTGCACTCTGCAGCCAATACATCGTTCTCGCGTTTCAATGATGAGCAGGTAGAAAAAGCCAATATTGGAGGGCTTACTAAAATACTGCTGTGGGCAAAACAGCTGCCACACCTGCAAACCTTCCTGTATATAGGTACGGCTACTATTTGCGGCAAAGATGTTACACACCGCGTGGTGTACGAGGATGAGTCGCCCAACCTGGAGGCCACGCACCTTGTAAAATATACTTACACCAAAATGAAAGGAGAGCTCATCATACGCGAGCATCTGCCTGAAGATAAAATACTGATAGCGCGCCCGTCCATCATCATGGGCGATAGCCGCCCTATTATGCCGCGCTCCCCCGTTATACTGTGGGCAATGGCGACTATCAACCACCTGCGCCTGATACCGGTCAACGAACATTCGCAGCTCGACATTATACCGGTAAACTATGCTGCCGATGCTATTGTGGCACTGCTGTTTGCAAAGCGCAACCACACAGTTTACCATATATCTGCGGGCGAAGCCGGTGCCACTACGGCGCTGAGGCTTTCTAAGATGCTGTCATCTTATTTTGATGACATGCCGCCGTTCAATTTCATCAACAACTCGATGTTGAACCAGGTAAAACATTGGACCAAAGACAGGCTGGCACCGGAGAGTGAACTATACACTTATAAGAACTACCTTGATTACTGGCACGAAACCTTTGAAGACAAAGGCAAGCTGAGGCTGCTCTTCACCGGCCTTGACCCTTACCTGGGCTTTATGGAGCTGGGCCATGTGTTTGATAATACCCGCCTGCTGGAAGATGTGGGCATAGAAAACACTGAACCTGCAGATGTGTACATGGAGAAATCGATGGCTTTTGTAGAAAAAATAGACATCCTGGAAGGGGCCATAGACCCATAATGATACTAAAGGCTAAACTCCGGTTTAGCCTTTTTACTGTATATGCGGCTGTATAGCGGTTACATTACATGTTATAAAACACTAACTTCGCTTGCGCTAAGCATGTTTACCTTTTACATTTTATATTGATCATGGGCTTATTCGATAAACTCTTTAAGCGAAATAAAGAACAGCAGGAACAGAAAGAGGCACTGGACGAGGGACTGAAAAAGACGAAAGAGAGCTTCTTTTCCAAGATAACAAAAGCCATTGCCGGAAAGGATAAGGTAGATGAAGAGGTGCTGGACCAGGTGGAAGATGCCCTGGTAGGTGCCGATGTGGGTATAGATACCACCGTAGCCATCATCAAGCGTATAGAAGAGCGCGTAGCGAAGGATAAATACCTGGGCACATCTGAGCTCAACCGGATATTGCAGGAAGAGATCATGGGCATGCTTACGGAAGCCCCCTCTCACGAATTTGAAACCTTTGATATCCCCCCCGGAAAGAAGCCCTATGTGATACTGGTAGTTGGTGTGAACGGCGTGGGTAAAACCACCACA
This sequence comes from uncultured Bacteroides sp., assembly GCA_902168085.1. Lineage (GTDB taxonomy): Bacteria > Bacteroidota > Bacteroidia > Chitinophagales > Chitinophagaceae > Polluticoccus. Next base: position 12,072 of record CABHOP010000055.1, on the reverse strand, counting down.
ATAGGCAAGCTGGCATACAACTTCAAACGCAATGGTAAAAAAGTAGTACTGGGTGCTGCAGATACTTTCCGCGCTGCGGCTGTAGACCAACTGACCATATGGAGCGAACGCACCGGTGTAGATATCGTAAAGAAAGAAATGGGCAGCGACCCCGGCTCTGTAGCTTTCGATGCCGTGCAAAGCGGTATAGCTAAAGATGCCGATGTGGTTATCATAGACACCGCAGGCCGCCTGCACAACAAAGCCTACCTGATGGATGAGCTGGGCAAGATACGCCGTGTAGTAGGCAAAAAAATGGCCGATGCACCGCACGAAGTATTGTTGGTATTGGATGGTAGTACGGGGCAAAATGCACTGGAACAAGCCAAACAATTTACTGCCGCTACAGATGTTACATCACTCGCCATCACCAAGCTGGATGGTACCGCTAAAGGCGGTGTGGTATTGGCCATTGCCAACCAGTTTAAGATACCTGTAAAATATATAGGTGTAGGCGAAAAGATGGAAGACCTGCAGATATTCAACAAAGCAGAGTTTGTGGATAGCCTTTTCAACCTGGAAAAAGCGTAGCCGTTTATCTATTCCTGTAAATGATTTAATGCTTATCTTTTAGCATTAATGAAGCCATGGCATGTCATATCGATAGTAGCGCTGGTAATAGCGGTCACTACCCTGCTTTATTACAAGCAGGTAAGCACGCAGCATACAGATATAGATGCCCTGAAACAACAGGCATCGCGCATCACACCACTCATACACAATGGTAATATCGTTTACGGCGGCGATAGCAATAATGTAGAACTGCTGCTCAAAACCCGCTATGCATTTGCACCCATCGTATTACAGCATCGCCCTTTCTCTAAAGCAGATACTGTTTTAGAGATAAGGCCGCTTACAGATACAAACCGCATTGCGGCTACGCAAGTGCTATATAGTGCTGCTGATAGCTTTTATATTTACCGGCTGGTTATACCTATGTAATGCAGAGGACATCTTTATACATATTACTGTCGGGTGTTTTAGTATGCTTTGCAAGCATAGTATATTTCTATGGCTTGGTCTTGCACCTCCCATTCCTTGTAATTGTCCTACTGTTTCTTGCAGGTAGCTACAGTATAGGCAGATGGGGTGCCGGTATCAAAACAGAAACGGACACGTCACCCAACAGGACCCACCTGACCATCATTGTTATCGGTTTATTCCTCATTGCCACAAAGACTTTGGAACTGGCGCAAAAGCATGGCGTATGGGATGCCTGGGCCATCTGGAACCTGCATGCTACCTACCTGCAAAACGCTGCTACGTGGCAAAACATGTTTCAAAACACACTGCACGCACACCCCGACTACCCTTTGCTGCTACCAAATACAATAGCTTTCCTAAACAATATTTTTGGTAAGGGCAACGTGATATATACAGCATTCAGTTTTCATTTTGCTATCACCTTACTCATACCGCTGCTTATATACCTGCAGCTACATACCCGCAGTTTCATCTTAGCCATACTGGCCCTATGGTATTTCGCTACCGATGATACATTTATAATGCAGGGTGCTTATCAATTGGCCGATGTATTATTGGGGTTCTTCTATCTCGCTGCATGCATTGCTGTTGATAGCATTAAGGATGATAAAAAGATGGTTGCTGTCACTGCATTTCTGCTCGGTGCTGCTATGTGGACCAAGAACGAAGGCATTCTATTCTCCTGCCTATTCCTCATCTTTCATGCACGCACCTTGTTCTCAAAGCCGCATATCTGGCATGCATTATCAGGCATAGCACTGCCTTTGATTACACTACTTATTTTCAAGATAGCTTATGCACCGGCAAATGATATTATAAACGGGCAGGACCAAAGCACCCTTGCCAAGCTTACAGATATATCGCGCTACAAGCTGGTTTACCATTCATTCAAGGCTGCCATCTATCAATACTTTTACTTCCCGGCCTGCGCTGCTTGCCTCAGCATCCTGGTAGCACTGGTACGCAACAAACTGCCCGGGATGAATATATTATTAGTACTTGCCTGCTGCTTGTGTTATCTATTGGTATATATCATCACTCCTATCGACCTGGAATGGCATTTGCAAACCTCTATCCAGCGGGTACTGATGCAACTGATGCCGGTTACCGTTTATGCATCGGCTATGTACTTTACCGGCAATTCTATTTTCCGTTTTCGCGCAACATTTCTAAAAGGTCGTTAACACCTTCTGTTGCGGGCTTTTCTATGGCTATTACGTTGCTGTAAATGCTTATCGAAGGTATCTTTTTATCAATAACATACTTCGGAACTTCAGGCCTTACATAATCTACCAATCCTGCCGCGGGGTACACCACCAGCGATGTGCCTACCAGCACAAAAATATCAGCACTATGCATCACAGGTATGGCATCGGCTATATTAGGCACAGGCTCTTCAAACCATACAATGCCGGGCCTTAGCTGTGCCCCGTCTTCTGCGGTATCTCCCAGTTTTATATCGTCGTATACCGGGTAAGAAAGCTGTTGGTTGCGCTCGCTGTGCATTTTAAATATTTCCCCATGCAGGTGCAGCACGTTGGTAGATCCCGCACGCTCGTGCAGGTCATCTATATTCTGGGTAATGATATGCACATCGTAGTCGGCCTCCAGCGATGCCAGCACTTTATGGGCATGATTGGGCTGCGCTTCACGCACACCGCGGCGGCGCATGTTATAAAAGTCAAGCACCAACTGCGGGTCGCGTTTCCAGGCACGCGGGGTGGCTACATCTTCTATATTGTATCCTTCCCACAGCCCGTCGCTATCGCGAAAGGTGCGCAGGCCGCTTTCGGCACTAATACCTGCCCCGGTCAATACCACTAATTTTTGTCTAACCATAGATACCGGCTTTCAACAAAAATAATGGACTTGCAGTTTTTTTAGCTGCTTATCATTTTTATGCAAACAGGGATGCTTATTACCAGCACCGATATCGTAAGGGCTATAACTTTTTGCCTGCGCTGGCGTTGGGGTGATTCGTGGTGTTTTCTCAGCTTCCGCTGCCTTTCAGATGTTTTCTTCCTGGTGTTCATAACGTAAAAATGCGGCTTTGATAGCCGCATTTTCAAATATTCTTTTTCTGTTAACCACTGTTTAACACCTTATCCTGCCGGTTGCAGGCTTTCCTTCAGGTGCTTCAGCATATCTGCGGTCATTTTATCCAGGTCGAAGTTGTGCTTCCAGCCCCAGTCTGTCCTTGCAGCACTGTCATCTATGCTTTGAGGCCAGCCATCAGCTATCTGCTGCCTAAAGTCAGGGGCATAGCTTATTTCAAAAGCAGGTATATGCTTTTGTATGGCGGCAGCTATTTCTTTGGGTGAAAAGCTCATAGCACTCAGGTTATAAGCCATGCGCGATAGTATTTTTTCAGCAGGTGCTTCCATCAGTTCTATGGTGCCACGTATAGCGTCATCCATATACATCATGGGCAGGTATGTATTTTCTGACAAGAAGCTGGTGTATGTACCGTTTTTCAGCGCTTCATGATATATTTCCACTGCATAGTCAGTAGTACCACCACCCGGTTCAGACTTCCAACTGATGAGGCCCGGGTAGCGTATGCTGCGCACATCCAGTCCCCAGCGTTGGTTATAATACTGGCACCACAGTTCACCGGCATATTTGCTGATACCGTATACGGTACGTGGCTCCACTACAGTTTTTTGTGGTGTTTCCTGCCTTGGTGTAGTAGGGCCAAATACAGCTATCGAGCTGGGCCAGTACACTTTGGTCAGTTTTTCCTGCACGGCTATATCCAGCACCTGCAGCAGGCTTTGCATGTTGATATCCCATGCGCGCTTAGGGTCTTTTTCTCCCGTTGCAGACAGCAATGCTGCCAGCAGGTATATCTGTGTAATACCCTCTTTCTTTACCAGTTCCAATGTTGCGGCAGCATCCATGGCATTCAGCACCACATATGGCCCCGTCCCTTCTAATAAGGCATGCTGCACTGGGCGTATATCGCTGGCTATTACATTGTTTTCACCATATAGCTTACGCAATGCCAGTGTCAGCTCTACGCCTATTTGCCCGCAGGCACCCATTATCAGGATTTTCTCGTTTTTCATTTGAAACTGCAAGAAGGGTGTAAAATGTGTTTAAAGTTTGTTGTTGCTGTAATATACTACAAGCCGTTCTTTTCTTTTACCAGCTTGATGAAATCATCAAACAGGTAACGCGAATCGTGCGGGCCGGGAGTACTTTCGGGGTGGTATTGCACCGAGAAGGCCGGCTTATTTTTCATGCGGATACCTTCTATCGATCCATCATTCAGGTTGATGTGGGTAACCTCTACTTTATCAGAGTTACGCGCGGCTTCCGGCTCTACACCAAAACCGTGATTCTGGGTAGTAATCTCGCTCTTACCGGTTATCAGGTTCTTTACCGGGTGGTTCAGCCCGCGGTGGCCGTGGTGCATTTTAAAGGTAGGTATATCATTGGCACGGGCCAGCAGTTGGTGCCCAAGGCATATACCGAACATGGGTTTTTCATCCGCTATCACTTCCCTTACCGTTTGCACAGCATATTCCATTGATGCCGGGTCGCCTGGGCCATTGCTGATGAATACGCCGTGTGCGTCAAATTCTTTTACAGTATCATACTTCGTTTTAGCAGGAAACACTTTCAGGTAGGCGCCCCTGTCCGACAAGCATTGCAGTATGTGGCGTTTTACGCCGAAGTCCATCACCGCTATGCGCAGCTCAGCATCCGGGTTACCGAAAGTATAAGGCTCTTTGGTGCTTATTTCAGAAGAAAGCTCCAGGCCATCCATGCTCGGCACTTTGTCCAGTTCTGCTTTCAGTTGGGCAGGATCACTTATTTCTGTGCTGATGATACAATTCATGGCACCTTTGTTGCGCACATGCTGCACCAGCGAGCGGGTATCTACATCGTAGATGGCTACTATGTTATTTTCTACCAGGTAGTTTTTCAGGCTGTCATCGGCCGTCATGCGGCTGTAGCGGTCGGTAATGTTTTTACAGATAAGCCCGCGGATCTTTACAGAATCGCTCTCTACATCTTCATTCTTCACACCGTAGTTGCCTATATACACGGTGTTCATTATCAACACCTGTCCTGTGTAAGAAGGATCGGTAAATACTTCCTGGTAACCGGTCATACCGGTATTAAAGCAAAGCTCTCCCCCACTGGTCCCCTTTGCTCCAAAGGCCTTACCTGTGAAGAAAGTGCCGTCTTCTAACAATAAATACGCGGGAAAACTAACAGATTGTGTAGCGGGCATAAAAAAACAAATTGCGCAAAGGTAAGGATTTGTTAGCGAATGTCCTCAATCATTTTGGGTTAGTTTTTCACATCTTTAGTCCGCCAATGTCCATGTGGAAGTGCGGCCTATCAGGGAAATACCCACATATCCACGCAGGTCCAGTTTGTTGCCCTTATAAGTTATTTTGCAGGAGTATGTTTTACCATTTTTAGGATCGTAAATGGTAGCATCGCTATACTCTTTATCGCCGTCTTTTTTCAGGCCTCTCAGTATCACTAACCCCACTATAGGCTGGGCACGTTTGGCCTTATCCGGGTTTTCCTCATCCACTTTGGGTTTACCGTTTTTCAGCGGTTCGCTCAGCCATACGATCTTGCCGTAAAACTTGCCATCCTTGGCCTTATACACCTGTATTTTCGATGTCTTTTCCTGGTTATACCATACCTTCTCTATCTGGTCTTGGGCTCGCGTGCTCAATTGGAAAGCAAAGGAAACAATAACCGTCAGTGCTATATAAGAAAAGAATGGCTTCAGCATAAAAGGATATGTTTTGTTATCCTAATATACTGAATTTATAGCACATGCTTAGTTGGCATCTTCCAGCGAACCTACACCATTGATGTCTGATGTAGTAGTAGGGTGCCCTTTATAGCTCACCTCTCCCGCCCCATTGATGGTCACATCCAGCTTTTCGGTAGCGGTCAGTTGTATATCGCCCGCACCGCTTACCTTCGCTTTTACCACTTTGGCCTGTAGCGGAAATGCTTCTACATCGCCGGCACCACTTACTTTATAGCTCGCCGTATTTACAGTACCGCCATTCACTGTCAGGCTGCCTGCACCGGTCAGGGTTGCGGTAAAACTCTGCGCTGTAACATTGGCAATGGTAATATCACCGGCGCCACTCACTTTCAGGTTGAAGTCATTTTGTATCGTGCCTTGTATCTCGGCATCTGCAGCGCCTTTTATAGACAGGCTATTCAGCGACGGAACGGTTATGGTAGCCACTACATCCTTATCCAGGTCAAAGTGTATCAGTTCGTCCTTATCTATTATCAGCTTACCGTTTACTACATCCGTCTTTATATCTTCCAGTATATTGGCATAGCCCGAAAGCTGTATGCCAGGCGTAGCACCCGGCTCTACTTTTATCATTGCTGTAACGGGTGCAGATACTTCCACGTCTGTAAACGCGGCTACGGTACGGGTTACGGTTGTGGCAGGCCCTTTACCGTGTTTTACATTACGCTTGCACGATGCGGCCAGCAATACAATACCAAACAACAATACAAATGCCAGGCTCTTTTTCATAATGAGATATATACAGGTGTTAATAGAAGATGCTTAGATCTGTGTTTTATTGCTGCGCCACCACACAAAGCCTACCGTACCCAATATCATCAATGGCAATGCAGCCAAGTATAAAATGCCGCCATTCAGGCCACGTGCGCTCTTATCATCAAGCCCGGCAGCTGTTTTGGTACACATAGCGCAGCCCTGTGCATGCACCGCAGGGGCGGCAGTCATAGTCAGTGCCAATATCAACAACCACTTTTTCATACTATAAAATTAAGGCAATTGTATTTACAAATATACTAAACATAATAGGGCGATATCAGCAGGTACACCAATACCCCGGTGATACTCACATACAACCATAAAGGCCAGGTATATTTTGCCAGCTTTTTATGCTTCTCAAACTCACCCGTCAGCGACCTGTAAGCAGTAAAAAGGATAAACGGCAATATAATCGCCGCCAGGAAAATATGCGTTATCAGTATCACAAAATAGAAATAGCGGATAAAACCTTCCCCGCCAAATTTCGTATCGCCTGCCAGCAGGTGGTGTGCTATGTAAGACACTAAAAACAGTATGGAAAGGAACATAGCCGCCAACATCTGCTTCTTATGCGCCACATATCTTTTCTGTTTGATGGATATCAGAGCCAGGATAAGCAGTATGGAAACACAAGAGTTGATAACGGCATTTATCAGGGCAAATACATGCACATCAAAACCCAGGTCCACATCCAGTTTCACTTTCGATAGTATCACTACCGCAGCAAATACCACAAACGATACTACAAATATCAATAGCCTTGCCTGCTTGTCATTCTTCTTTAAAACGGGGGATAACATATCCTTATTTTTTTGGTCTTTTTTCTAATGTCAGCAGCACGATATCGTCCGCACATTTCTTCATTTCTTTTTCGTTCAGGCCATCGTAGTAGCCACGTATATGCCGGGCAGTATCCAGCACCACTACTTTTTGTGTATGGATAAAATCTTCGGCGCCGCCGGTGGTTGGTGCCATTACTACTTTCAACTCATGGCGGGCATAGTTGTAAATGGCATTTCTGTCGCCGGTCATAAACCACCAGTTATCATGGTTCACATGATAGCCATCAGCATAGGTGCGCAGGGCCTGGAAGCTGTCTTTCGCCGGGTCAACGGTTATGGAAACCAAATGCACCGTGTTTTGAAGGGAGCTTTCGCGTTTAGGATCTTTACGAAATGCCTTCTGCAGTAGGGTCATGTTATTGGTCAGCTTTGGGCACACGGTCGGGCAGGTAGTGAAGAAAAAATTCACCACCACTATCTTCCCTTTCAAGTCTTTATTCAAGGATACCAGCTGCCCCAGTTGATTAGTAAGGGTCAGATCATCTACCTTCTGGTATACGGTATCTCCGTTTATTACAGTGTCCACACCGTAATATGCCGGCAGCGATATGATTTTCTTAGATACAGAGCGCTGCACCTTTACCTGGTAGTATATAAAAAAAGCGAGCGGTAGCAACAATGCTACCGCCAGGCCTTTTATAAATTTATTATTCGAGTTTTTCTTATTCATCACTTTTTCAAAATACGCATCTGCTATTGCTTACTTAAGGCCCGACCAGTTATTCATATGCAGCCAGAAACCACCGTCCATCAGGAAGGCAATGATAAACCATACAAACAGCGTCAGCGGTATCAGTACAGTTATCATAAAGCTCTTAACCTCATCGCCAAGGTGCATGAAAACGGATACGATGTAACCCGCTTTGAACAGTGTAAGTGCCAGGAAGAAGAAAGCCAGCAGGCCTTTAGGCATGGCGTGGCTGAAGAACATACCCAGTACTACTTCTACCACTGTTACGGCCAGCAGTATCCAGAATACTTTCCAGATGCGGCCTATTTGTTTTTTACTTTCAGAAGAGTTGATGTCTGTATGATGAGACATAACGCCTGAGTACAATTTAGACTGATCTCCTTCGTACAGGTGTTGTATATCGTTGCTATGATTATGAGCTGACATGCTTAATACAAGATTTGTAGTTGTGAAAAAATGAAAATTACAGCAGGTAGAAACAAGTGAATACGAATACCCACACCAGATCTACAAAGTGCCAGTAAAGGCCTATTTTTTCTACCATTTCGTAGTGGCCCCTTCTATCATACACCCCATTTATGGTATTGATAAGTACCATTATCAGCAGCACCACACCACTGGCTACGTGGCCACCGTGGAAACCGGTAATGGTAAAGAAGTAGTTATAGAAATCGTGTGTAGCTTGCATGCCACCGGCAGGTAAGGCGGCCACTACATCAGGATTTTTCATGTTAAAGAAATGCTCTATGCTCGATAACGGAGCAGTAGAATCTGTAAAAGACCCCCACCATGCACCTTGATGGTGTAAGTGCGTCCACTCCCATGCCTGGCAGCTCAGGAAGCAGATACCACCTATGATGGTCCACAAAAGCCATTTGATAACACCCTGGCGGTCGCCATAGTGACCGGCGTGTACTGCCAGCACCATCGTTACCGAACTCATGATCAGGATGAAGGTCATCAAGCTCACAAACAGCAGTGGTAGGTTGGCATGGCCCATGAACGGGAATGCATGGAATACCTGGTTAGGGTCGGGCCACACTGTACTGAAAAAACGGGTAGTACCGTAAGAAATAAGGAAAGCGCCGAATGTGAATGCATCCGTAAGCAGGAAGAACCACATCATCATTTTACCATAACTCACGTTGAACGGCGAACGTCCACCTCCCCATACTTTCGTTTCGGCTGTTGTAGCTGAAGCTTGTGCCATAGATTTTATTAGTTACTATTATTTATTGGTTGCGAATTTGGGTGCTAATTTCTAAAGTTTTTTATTGATTTGCCAGAAAGAACACAAATAAATAAATCCACAATACATCTACGAAGTGCCAGTACGATGCTACGATCTCCAGCCCGGTGGTATTATACACCTTTATGTGTGTTCTAAAAGCACGGAAAAATACTATTAATATCGCAATAATGCCACCCGCTATGTGCAAAAGGTGCAGCCCGGCTATAATGAACAGGAAAGACTCGCTCGGGTTGCCATCTACACGCACATTGCTGGCATATAATTGTTTAAAACCCACCCATTGCAAGGCCATGAACAGGATGCCCAGTACCAGGGTAGCTGTTACCAATACACGGTATTGGGGCATTTTGCGCTGTTTGAAAGCCCGCACACCCAATATCATGGTCACACTGCTAAGCAGGATGGCTACTGTTGATATGGTAAAAACATTGGGCAAATGATAATATACCCAGTTGCCCTGCGCCTGCCTTACTATATAGGCGCTGGTCAGTCCCGCAAACATCATGGCAATGCTGCCCATAGCTACCCATAGGGCAAACTTATGCGGATGTATCTTTCTTCTTTCTGCTGTTGAAGGCACGGCTCCCTGCATCATTTTATTAATTATTTTACATCTTATCAAACAACAATGCCAGCAATACTACCGGCAGGTATATAAAGGATGCGAACATTACACGTCGGGCCGATTTATAATCGTTACGTATATAAAAGGCTACCGAAGCTATAAAGTAAAATATTCCGCAGGCAATGCTCACCCACATGCCTATATTTCCGGCCATACCTATCACGCGCGGTGTTATGGCCAGGGGCACCAGTATAATGCTATAGAACATGCATTGTAAGGCTGTGAACCTGGAGCTGCGTTCTTGTGATGGCAGCATGCTGATGCCGGCTTTTTTATACTCGTCATATCCTACCCAGCCTATAGCCCAGTAGTGCGGAAATTGCCAGAAGAATTGTATCAGGAAAAGTATCCAGCCGCCTACGCCTAGTGAACCGGTAGCTGCTACCCAGCCCAAAAGCGGGGGCAAAGCACCGGGAATAGCGCCTATCAGCACCGCCACGGGATGCACCCTTTTCATAGGGGTATAGGCAAAACCATACAGCATCAGGGAAGTAAAGCTCAGGATGCCCGCCAGCGGGTTGAACACCACGGCCAGCAGCAGGGCACCTGCCAAACCGGCTATACCTGCTATAATCCACGCTTCTGCAGCGCTCATCCTGCCATCGGGCAAGGGGCGGTACATGGTACGCTTCATTTTAGCATCGCCTTCTTTCTCTAATATTTGATTGATGGTATTGGCACCGCCGGTAACCAGGATGCCGCCTATGAAAAGTGTCAGTACTTTATCCCACTCAAAACTGGTGTTAGGGGCCAGCAGGTAGCCTATAACGCTTGAAAAAACGACCATGAAGCTCAGATTAGGCTTCAAAAGCTGGCTATAGTCCTTAAACTTAGCCATTACCCAAAGGCTCTCTTTGGCTTTAATTGGCGCTTCCTGCAACATTCCTTAACAGAAGATTAATGAAAAAGTAGCGCAAAGGTAGGCGATAAAAGGTGGAAAAGCTAATTTACCCACCAAAATATGACACACGGGCCTATCGTAATAAAGTCACCAGCCTTCATACATATAGCTGCTTTACACAGGTTAGTAGAAGGCTGGTAGGTATTTTTTATTGCCCTGGACCTGTAGGGTCAGATGGAGTAGCAGGAGCAGGAGCAGGAGCAGGCGGTGCTGCTGGAGCTGGCGTATGTGATGGTGGTGGCGGCGCAGGTGCTGCTGGTACGTACGACTTTTGTCCCGTTTCTGTGTTTGGTGTTGGTTTTGTTGCGTCTGCTTTCATTTTATACATATTAGAATGAGAAAATACAAGGAATAGAATTATTCCAGCTACCAAGGTAACAGGCAAGACCCAATTTATCAGGCGCATCCACCAGGAATGGCTTCTGTGCTTATCAGTATTAAATCTACTATGATCAATATCCGACATGCTATTATAGAGGATATGCATAGTAATATTATGGCCAAATAAATTAGCGAGTAGTGTGAATATCAAAAATGCCCAAGACGCAAATAAGTACTCTTTATCTTGGCAAGTTGCAAAGTCTTTAACCACGCTGTCAAGGAATAGAAACGTAGCACCTATTGCACCAGAGCTGATAAAGGATAGTTCTTTAATGAACGCTTCATTGCTTTTGTTGTAAGCTTCCAAAAGGACAGGTTTATATTTTTCTTTCAGGTAGGTATCGTGTTCTTTCGAGTACTCCATGTATAAATTTACGAATTAATTAAAAAACCATATTTCCGTCGTCTACAGATCGGACGCTGGTTTATAGTCAATAGAACTTCGATAGATAAGCTACCATGTATAGAAGCAAGTTACCAGCTATGGTATGCATTTGTCTAGAATACGACGCTTAAAGAAGTTCATCATACGTTTATTTAACGTATATTTGCACTATAAAACATTACATGAAAACTACCGGCAGCCCACAACACTTCCGCTATCGGTTCAAGTGGAAAAACTTTGAGAAAAATGAATAAACACAACAAATCGCAACAAGTCAATAAAATAACCTATTGATTTTCAATTGCAATAAACAAGAAGGAAATCAAACTGCAGTTTTCACAACAAAACACAACAAATTACCAGCTACCGCTGGCGCCACCGCCGCCGCTGCTTCCACCCCCAAAACCAC
>CABHOP010000054.1 GCA_902168085.1 uncultured Bacteroides sp. | reverse complement strand
CCGTCGAACTCGTATGCGGAAATAATAGCTTTATGAAATTCCAAAAATGTTTGTGTAGGGCGTATCTCTATATCCCGGTACACCAGGTCATCTTCCTCCCAAAAAACCCTGAATCGTAATAGTGGCATATGCCGTAAAAATAGTGATTTGCGCGAATTTGAAGGAAGGATTATAAAAAACTAAACAACAGTATTTTATACGATATTTGCACAGCAATGGTAGCGCAGCCAACAAAACTTAAATTAATATTTGGTTGATTTTAAAAAAGTGTTACCTTTGCCATCCCAAAATTGAGATCATGCCAAAGGTGAAGACTCACTCCCGTGCTAAAAAAACTTTTAAAGTAACAGGTACCGGAAAGATACGCAGGTATAAAGCTTTTAAGAGCCACTTGCTGACCAAAAAATCTAAAACGCGCAAACGCCACCTGCGCCAGGCGGCTTTCGTTCACCCAGCGAACGAGAACCTGGTAAAACGCATGTTGTGCCTGCGCTAATTAAACATTTTTAAGTAAAAACGAATTAATAATTAAGATATGCCACGTTCGGTAAATGCGGTTGCATCACGCGCGAGAAGGAAGAAGATACTGAAACAAGCCAAAGGTTTCTACGGCAAACGTAAAAACGTATATACAGTAGCCAAAAACGTACTTGAAAAAGGTCTTGGTTACAAATATGTAGGCCGCAAAATCAAAAAACGCGATTACCGCGCTCTTTGGATAGCCCGTATCAACGCAGCTGTTCGTGAAGAAGGTATCAGCTATTCTCAATTTATGGGCAAACTGTCTGCTAAAGGCATCGAGCTGAACCGTAAAGTACTGGCTGACCTGGCTATGAATGAGCCTGAAGCTTTCAAAAAACTGGTTGCTGAAGTAAAATAAGCTACCGTTACTATATTCAATAGCCGCTTGTTACTCAAGCGGCTATTTCTATTCTATATAATGGCTCTCAAAAGCCAGGTCAGACGTTATTTCAGCATGTTTCCCTTTCTCAAAAATGCCATATAGGGTGCTACCACTACCACTCATAGATGCATATATAGCCCCTTGCTCATACAATTGCTGTTTGATAGCCGATAATTCAGGGTGCAGGGCAAATACAGGCTCTTCAAAATCATTGCTTACATATCCTACCCATTGCTCTATTGGCAGCTCGTGCAACTTTCTTAAATCGAATGGCGCTGCTTTCGGTGTGAGCAATTTAAATGCTGCTGCTGTAGATACATGTACCTGCGGACAAATAAGCTGTATGCTATAGGCTGAAAGGTCTACCGTAGCAGGTTGCATTACTTCTCCCCTGCCGGTGGCAAATTGCGGCGTATTGTAAATGAAAAAGGGGCAATCGCTGCCTAATTCCAATGCTATAGCAGCCAGTTCCTGCTTTTCAAGTCCAAGTTTGTAATAATCATTCAGCATGCGGAGCATAAAAGCCCCATCAGCCGAACCACCACCCATGCCCGCACCCATAGGTATATTCTTCAGCAAATGGATATCAAGCGTACTTATTGCAGGGAAACGGGAACGCATCAGTTCATATGCTTTCCAGATGAGGTTATCCTGCTTATTGCCTGCTATACCCTTTCCATGCAGGTGTATATCGGCAACGTCGGCAGGTACTATTTCCAGCACATCCGTCAATGCTACGGGGTAGAACACCGTTTCCAGGTTGTGGTAGCCATCCGGACGCCTGGCGGTGATATACAGGCCAATATTTATTTTACAATTGGGGAAAGAGAGCATAACTGTAGAAAGCAAAGCGTAAAATTATCTGTATTTTTGAAATGGCACACACCATCCGCATGAAAGAAGTCATCAGCCTGAAAGACATACGCAAAAGCTATTACCTTGGGAAACAGGAACTACCTGTACTGAAAGGTATAGACCTGATTATATCCAACAATGAATATGTAGCCCTGATGGGGCCGTCGGGTTCGGGAAAATCGACCCTGATGAACATTATAGGTTGCCTGGACACCCCTACCAGCGGACAGTATATACTGAATGGCAAAGATGTGAGCCGTATGGGGGATGATGAACTGGCGGAGGTACGCAATGTGGAAATCGGCTTTGTATTCCAGCAATTCAACCTGCTGCCAAGACTAACGGCATGGGAAAACGTAGCCCTGCCGCTGATATATGCGGGTGTAGGCAAGCAGGAGCGCGAAGAACGCGCCCGTGATATACTGGATAAAGTGGGCCTTGCGGAACGGGCACATCACAAACCGAATGAACTATCAGGCGGGCAAAGCCAGCGTGTAGCCATAGCCCGTGCGCTTGTAAATAACCCATCGCTGATACTGGCCGATGAACCTACCGGTAACCTGGATACCAAAACATCGGTAGAGATCATGGAACTGTTCAGCAAGATACATGAGCAGGGAAATACTGTAGTGCTGGTAACCCACGAAGAAGACATTGCAAACTATACGCACCGCGTAGTAAGGATACGCGATGGTGTGGTAGAAACAGATAAACGCAGGGAAGTAACTGCTGCAATAACAAACTAACAAGATGGCATTCAAGATATATACCAAAACAGGCGATAAGGGCAGCACCAGCCTGATAGGTGGCGTGCGCGTACCTAAAAGCCATATACGCATAGAAGCCTACGGCACGGTTGACGAGCTGAATTCTTACCTGGGCATGGTAAATGACATGGCGGGGGATGAGAAACTGAGTGGATGGATACGCGAGATACAGGACAGGCTTTTTACTGTTGGCTCAGTACTGGCTACTACGCCCGATAAAGAAGTAAAAATGAAACTGCCCGATGTGCACGAGGAAGATGTAACCTGGCTGGAACAACGTATAGATGAAATGAATGAATCACTGCCTGAAATGCGGTCCTTTATCATACCGGGCGGCAACCTGGCATCTTCTACCTGCCATGTGGCACGCTGTGTGTGCCGCCGGGCCGAACGCATTTGTGTAGGTATGATGGAGCACCGGGAGCCCATACCAGACCTGATAGTAAGGTACCTGAACAGGTTATCAGACTTCCTCTTTGTGCTGGCACGCTATATAGCACATATCAACGGTGCACAAGACCTGCCGTGGAGGGCAAGGATATAACCTGCATGATGCACTACCGATATATCTTATTGCTTTGTTGCCTGCCGGTAATGCAAACCGCATCTGCACAAACAGAGATAAAAGCAGCATGGCTGCAAGGCAACTGGGAGATGCATTCCCCGAAAGGCATCGTCAGGGAATCGTGGCAACAGGTAAACGATACTTTTTATAAGGGCTTTAGTGCCTTTCTCCTGCCATCGGGAGATACTGCCAGCTACGAGCATATAAAACTAATACGCAGCAAAAATACCTGGTGGTATATACCGGATGTAAGCAACCAGAATAAAGGTAAAGAGGTACGTTTTAAATTGACCAACGCTACAGATACATCTATGATATTTGAGAATAAAGCGCACGATTTTCCTCAGCAAATAGGATATATCAAAACATCGGCAACAAGCATTCACGCTTATATAAGCGGCCCTTCCAAAGAGGCGGGGAAAGAAAAACAAATAGACTTCAGATACACTAAAAAGAAATAAGGCTTGCATATGCAAGCCTTATTGTATAATAGATATGTAACACTATTAATGGTGGTGATGGTGTGCAGCGTGCGGATCTTGTAATTTATAAAACTCCTCTTCGCTTATTTCCTGCTCAGCAATGCTGAATTGTGTTTCCAGGAATTGGAATAGTTTATCGAACAACAGGCGACGGTATGTTTCATCCATCGTCTTATTGTCTTTCATTACCTTTTGCATGTAGCTTTCCAGCCAAGGTGCATCGTCATCAGATGCCATGCCGAAGTAACCCAGCACTTGTGCCTTTACATGGTCTTTTACTTCTTCAAGGCTTACAGATATATTGTTGTCGCCTATCAGCTTATCAGATATCAGCGTCCAGCGCAGTTGATGATCGAAGCCACCAAATTCGTTTTCTACTTCAGCAGCACTCTTTGGTTTTTCGCCACCTTCTTTCAACCAGCGTTTCAGGAAATCTACAGGCAACTGTATGGGCGTTTGGTGCACCAGCAACTCGTACATTTCATTGTGCAAACGCTCACGGCCTACGCGGTCGTATTCACGAGACAATTCTTGGCGGATACGCTCCTTGAAAGTGCCTTCGTCTTTTATCTCATCGTTAGGAAACAGCTGGGCAAACAGTTCAGCATCCAGTTCGCGCGGTATCAGTTTGGCTACGCGTGTGATGGTTAGTTTGTAATAGTTATCAGCTGCTTCAGCACCTTGTTTCAGCGGGTCTTTCAGGAAGCCTTCCAGCTCTTCAGCCGTACAAACATCTGACGGGCGTATAACCAGTGTTTCTTCATTTTTCTTACCCATCAGCATATCCTGCAGTTTAGCAGGCAGCTTTTCCAGCAGCACGGTGTCTTCCACCATTTGCGATTCAGGCAACACATTACCATCTGCATCGCAACGCTCGTATTTAGAATAGATGATATCGTCTTTGCTGGCCACAGCTTCCTGTGTTTCAGCATTGCCGTAGCGCCGTTTGATGCGCTCTACTTCATCTTCAATCATCTTGTCAGACACGATTACTTTATAACGTGTCAGCGCAGTTTTATTTTTCAGCGGGGTGATCTCTATTTCAGGTTTCAGGCCTATTTCAAAAGAGAAATCAACTTCCTGCGGATCGTTCATATCCAGCTTCAACGGCTGCTCATTCGGCAGTATCATTGGCTGTGCAAATATTGCAACTGATTCGCTCTTCAGGTATTCTTCCAGCTTAGTACCTGCAGCGCGCAGTACCTCATCGCCAAAGATAGACTGGCCATACATCTTGCGCACCATACCCGCAGGTACATTTCCTTTACGGAAACCCGGCACGTTTGCATTTTTAGCATACTGCTTCAGCGATTTTTCAAACGTAGGCATATAGTCATCCTTGCCCAGTTTTACTACTATCTTGTCGTGCAGGTTACCAATATTTTCACGTGTTACCGTAGCCATATTGTTTATTGTTTTTTAGAGGTTTAAAAAAAGCCGATACATGTATCGGCTATCATTTTTTAGTGCGGGTGGAGGGACTCGAACCCCCAAGCCTCGCAGCACTAGATCCTAAGTCTAGCGTGTCTACCAATTTCACCACACCCGCAAAATGGACGGCAAAGGTAGCGATTTTTTTGAATGAGCAAACTTCTTACACAGTCTATTTATGGAATTGTTTTTAAACGGATTTTTATATTAAACAATTTTTGCATTGTCATGAAATAACCATATCTGTGCGCCGGTATTGACACACGATACCAATTGTCATTATTTTTATATCAAGAAAACAGAACCGTTATGATTACGAAAGAAAAAAAAGCATCGCTACTGGTTGTTGAAGATGAAGAGAGCCTGCGGGAAGCCCTGAAACTAAACCTGGAACTGGAAGGTTATGAAGTAACTACTGCCGATAATGGCCCTGCGGTCATCAAAATGGTAAAAAATGAGCACTTTGACCTGATAGTACTGGACATCATGCTGCCGGATATGGATGGCATAACGGTTTGTGAAACCATACGCATGCAGCACAATGATGTACCTATCATGTTTTTATCGGCTCGAAATACGGGTGCCGACCGGGTAGAAGGCTTGAAGAAAGGCGGCGACGACTATATGACCAAACCCTTCAACCTGGAAGAGCTGCTGCTGCGCGTAGATAAGCTGCTGGTAAAGGATAAAAAGATAAAAGCCCCCCAGTCTGTACCAGATGTATATGAATTTGATGGCTGCTCTATAGATTTTGCAGCGCATGAGTGTAAAGACATTAAGGGAAAAACACAGGAATTGAGCAAAAAAGAGGCTGCTCTGCTGAAATTGCTGATAGAACATGAGGGACAAGTAGTATCCCGCGAGCATATATTACAGGTGGTATGGGGCTATAATGTGTACCCCACCACCCGCACGATAGACAATTTCATTCTTAACTTCCGCAAATACTTTGAAAAAGACAGCCGTAACCCCCGTCATTTCCATTCGGTTAGGGGTATCGGATATAAGTTTACGGCATGATTGCACCTTTAAAAGTTTTTAGTATTTTCATAGCCAAATTTGTATCAAACGATTTACATCATGCGTAAATATTTACTATCGGCTTTTATGTTGCTTTCGGTTGTGGCGGTATCATCGTGCAAGAAGGATAAGGATATGAAAAAGGCTACCGTTACCGATTCGGGAGATATAGCTAAAGGCGGTTGTGGCTTTCTGTTGTTACTGGAAGATGGCAAGCTGGTGAGGCCCAGTTACCTGCCCAGCGCTTACCAGCATGATGGTTACAGGGTAAAAGTAAAATATGCAGCAGATGGCGAGGGTGAAGTATGCGAAACCTACCCCACCAAAAAATTTATAGAAGTAATAGAAATCAAAGACATAAAAAGAGACCTGGATTAATCCAGGTCTCTTTTTTTTAATGCTATATCGTTTGATACCGTTTTAGTTCACTTCCTGGAACCTGGGGTCCCGCACAAATTCTTCATCATTCAGTGTATTCAGAAAAGCCAACAGGTCTGATCTTTCTTTATCTGTAAGCTGTACTCCGTTTTTCAATGCCGGATCGAGCGTAGCGGATTGTGTAATACCTTTTGTATAATGGTTCATTACATCGTCCAGGTTATTGTAACGTCCATCGTGCATATAAGGCCATGTATAGCGCAAATTGCGTAGCGATGGCACTTTGAATTTATACATGTCGGCAGCATCGAGCGTAATGTGTGCCCTACCGCTGTCGTTTACACTGGTAATGGCTATACCATTGTTACGAAATGAGAAATCGGTAAAGAGGGGTTCTATGTGGCAGGTAGCACAGTTATTTTTAAATACGGTATAACCCGACTGCTCTTCGGGGGTAAGATTTGCGCCGGCTTCGCCCCGTTTATATTTATCATATTTAGCATTGCTGGACACCATCATACCCATAAACTGGGCAAAGGCTTTGAATATGCGTTGCGAATTGATCGTTTCATCACCAAAGGCAGCTTTGAACATTTTAGGATAATTAGCATCGGCCTTCAGCTTAGCTATAATATTATCCAGCGTTTCATCCATTTCCACCGGGTTTTGGATGGGGTTGATGGGCTGGCTTTCCAGGTGGTTTACGCCACCATCCCAAAAGAAACTGGTGTGCCAGTTCATATTGAATATGGATGGTGAGTTGCGTGTACCCAGTTTATCTTCCACACCATGGCTAATGGGGTGGTCGAGCTGTGCAAAGGCTGCCGACGGCTGATGGCAACTACCGCAAGACACTTCATTGGTACGCGACAGGCGCGGGTCGTAAAACAATTTACGCCCTAATTCAAAGCCTGGCTCCGTTACCGCATTATTCTCAAAATTGTAAAATGGCTTGGGCCAGCCTTCGGGTATGGTGAACCCCAAAGGCGCATCGGCCACTACATCGAGGTTAGGGTCTGGCTTACATGCCTGCATAGTTACCAATATGCTGAAACCTATAGCTATACCTGCAAAAACAATTCTTTTCATCACTAATCTATATGGTCTATTTTAAACATATCGGTGCAGTTATCTGCCAGCTTTGCAGCATTGGCGCCAGCGCTCATCATTACTGATGTCTTGGCAATATCTATTTTGTTAGGCGTTTTAAACCATTCCAGTGCATCGGCTTTTATGTGCATGTTTACCGGCTTTCCCACTTCTATCTTCATCGCCGCATCCAGCGATATTTCCCGCAGCACACTGTAAAAACCTTTATAGCCACCGAGGTGGTAAATAACAGAACCATGGTTGGTAGACTGCGGCGACTTGCCTTCCAGCCGAGCCATGATGTAGCCGGTATTCCAATCCCAAAACATACCGCTGTTGGGGTCTAATGCACCTGTTTGCGCACCGCTGGTATTACGGGCACTATCTACGCCCAACAGGAATACTAGTTTTGAATACTGGCCGGGGGGCACATCCTCTATCACTATAGTAAAGTCTGTATCATTTTTATGCTGCACGAGGTAATAACTTTCAGGCTCTATATACATACTGCCATCAGCCTTTACCAGTTTGAAATTGGAAAGGAAATACAGCAGCTTGTCTATCTGCAATGAATCTCCATTCTCTGTTTTGTACCAGCCTTTGCCAACCTGCAATGCCTGGTTGCCCGCTACATGCGAAATACTGATACGCAATTCGCCATTCGTATTTTTAGTTACAGGCACCTCCGGGGTTATCGGATCAGGCTTCTTTTTACATGCGCCTATCACAACTACTAATAATAGCAGCGGTAGTATATTCTTCATATTAAAATATGGGTGAACTATAAAGTTACAAAAATTACCATCTCAAATCTGTATCCGCATCCTGATCGGTATCATCCCGGCGATATTTTTGCCGGCTTTCTATTTTTTGCAACTGGCGGTTGTATATAAGGCGCGCTATGTGCATGGCGGCATCGGCATCCGGTACTGCAGTATTCAGTTTCGATTCCGGAATATCCAGCCGGTACATAAGCTGAAAGAAAGCTTCGGGGCTTTTTTCTACCAGCACTGCTATTCGCAATGCCAGCGCTTGCAATATTTCCGCTTCCGTATAGGTAGCGGGCAGTTGTATGCCCCAGTCGCGCTGCAGTGCTTCGTTTACCTGTTGTTGCGTATCCATAAAAAAACGCCGGGCATTAACCGGCGTATGTATTTAAAATGCTTGTATGGCTTTCATTACCAGTTCTCTTACCTGCGAAATGTGTATGCGTTCCTGTGTCATTTCATCGCGGTAGCGTATGGTAACCGTTTGGTCTTCTTTTGTTTGGTGGTCTATTGTTACGCAGAAGGGTGTACCAATAGCATCTTGCCTGCGGTAGCGCTTGCCTATGGTGTCTTTCTCTTCGTAAAAGCATTTAAAATAGGGCCTGCATTCGTTTTGCAGTTCGCGGGCTATTTCGGGCAAACCATCTTTTTTCAGCAATGGCAATATAGCCAGCTTGATAGGCGCTACCAGTGGCGGAAATTTCAGCACCACACGGCTATCTTTCTTCTCTTCGGTACTCAGGTCTTCTTCTTTATAGGCCTCGCTCAGTAGCATCATCACCGTCCTATCCAGCCCGATGGATGTTTCTACCACATATGGTATATAGTGTTGGTTCAGCTCGGTATCAAAATAGGTCAGCTTTTTACCGCTGAACTGTTGGTGGTTTTTCAGGTCGAAATCGGTACGGCTGTGGATGCCTTCTACTTCTTTGAAGCCCATCGGGAAATCGTACTCAATATCGCAGGCGGCATCGGCATAGTGGGCCAGCTTTACGTGGTCGTGAAAGCGGTAATGTTCTTGCGGGATGCCCAGGCTCAGGTGCCATTTCATGCGGGTTTCTTTCCAGTATTCGTACCACTCCTTTTGCGTGCCGGGGCGAACGAAGAATTGCATTTCCATCTGTTCGAACTCGCGCATACGGAAAATGAAGCCACGGGCAACAATCTCATTACGAAAAGCTTTACCTGTTTGTGCAATACCGAAAGGTATCTTCATGCGGCCGGTCTTTTGTACATTCAGGAAGTTGACGAAAATACCCTGTGCCGTTTCAGGACGCAGGTACACTTTATTCTCTTCCGGGTTATCTGATGCTACAGCACCCATTTCAGTAGCAAACATGAGGTTGAACTGGCGCACATCTGTCCAGTTGGCGGTGTCGCTCACGCTGCACTTTATTTTATTCTCTTCTATCAGGGTTTTGAGGCCAGCAAAATCATCGGCAGCCAGCAGGCTATCCATTTTTTGCAGCAGGGCATCGGCTGCTTCTTTTTCCAGCGTTTCGGCATGGGCTTCTATCAGGTGGTCTACACGGTAGCGTTTTTTGCTATCGCGGTTATCTATCATCGGGTCGCTGAAATTATCTACGTGGCCGCTGGCCTTCCATACGGTAGGGTGCATGAAAATGGCCGCATCGATACCCACAATGTTATCGTGCATCTGGGTCATGCTTTTCCACCAGTAGTCGCGGATGTTCTTTTTCAGTTCGGCACCATACTGGCCGTAATCGTACACGGCGCCGAGGCCATCATATATTTCGCTACTCTGGAAGATGAAGCCGTATTCCTTACAGTGGGCTATAATGCTTTGCAGTTGATTCTCGTTTGCCATAACTGGCGGCAAAAATAATGTATTCGATTGCCAAAACAGAACTTATGCTATGGGTTAAAAATTAATACACTGAAATTAATTTTTGAAAAAACTGGAAAATAGACATCATAATTATTTAAAAATTGAAAAATTGTTTAAATTGTAAGTATTCAATAAGTGTTTTTTAACAAAAAAATCATTTCTGACATGAAAAAAATCTTACTCGCATCGCTGCTGATGGGTTCAATTGGTGCTTATGCACAAACCGTGAAAAAAGTAATT
>CABHOP010000053.1 GCA_902168085.1 uncultured Bacteroides sp. | reverse complement strand
CGGCAGCGTCAGATGTGTATAAGAGACAGCTATATACCCACGCGCCAGCAGGTAATCGTATTTGCCCGCACCTTTGCGCGTATAAAAGTCTGCACCCGGTACGGCATCGGCGCTATCGGCCCACTGCCCGGCAAATGATGGCATGCTTTCCTGGTTATCTGTAAAGAAGGTATAAAAACCTACCTTTTTAGCTACCAGGCCGCGGGCTTCCATACCACGATTGCTGGTGAAGAGCGTGCCATTATCTTTTTCATACATACCCTGTGCGGTAATTACCGGGTTTGCAGAAAGAAAGAAGTTATCATTATTTACATATATGAAATCGGGCTGCTTTTTATAAAAGGTTTTAAGGACAGGCCTTTTAGAATCCAGTGCGCCGTTCGATTCCAATGCCCATTCGCCGCTAACGGATATGGCATGGTTCACGTTATACCTGTCTATCTCGGTAAGCCCGGTAAAGCGGGCATCTTTACGTTGTTTTTGCAGGAATTCTACTGCATTTTTACGGGCTACAGGTTTTACAAACAGGAACAGATCGTCAGACAGTGAACCGGAGCGGGTCTCTATCCTGTCGAAAACGTGATAATCTTCCTGGTTGAGCTGTAGGTAGGTAGTTTGTGCTGTGGCTTGCAATGCAGCAAGGGACAGCAGTAAAGAGGCTGCTTTTTTGTACATAGAAATACGGTTTCTACCAGTGTATGCGCTAACTTGCCGTAAAAATAAATTTATAATCCGGATTGTTTATGGCATCGCTGATAATAAAGAACGCTACTATAGTAAATGAAGGTAAGCAGGAAATAAAAGATGTATATATAAAGGACGGAAGGATAGATAAAATAGGCACTGCCCTGCTGGCACCGGGCCATGTGCGCGAAATAAATGCAGAAGGGCTGCATCTGCTACCCGGTGCTATCGACGACCAGGTACACTTTCGTGAGCCCGGCCTTACCCATAAAGCAACCATAGGAACAGAAGCTATGGCCGCGGTTGCAGGTGGCGTTACTTCTTTTATGGAAATGCCTAATACCAATCCGCCTGCCTTATCGCAAAAAGCGCTGGAAGATAAATATGATATAGCAGCCCATACATCTGTAGCCAATTATTCCTTTTTTATGGGGGTAGCTAATGATAATGCAGATGAAGTGCTGCGCACCAACGATAAGAAACGTGACGTATGTGGTGTGAAGATATTTATGGGTTCCAGCACGGGTAATATGCTGGTAGATAACTATGTAACACTGAACAGGCTTTTTTCTGAAAGTGAGCTGCTGATAGCTACCCACTGCGAAGATGAAAGAGTGATAAAAGCCAATAAAGAAAAATACCCGGATGCAGATGATGTATCATTTCACCCGCTGATACGTGATGTGGAAGCTTGTTTTGAAAGTTCATTCTCTGCAGTGCAGCTGGCCAAACAGCATAATACACGCCTGCACATATTGCACATCAGCACAGCAAAAGAACTGCAACTATTCACCAATATGTTTCCGCTGGCAGATAAGCGCATCACATCTGAAGTATGTGTACACCACCTGCACTTTACCGCCGATGATTACGCACAATATGGCAACCTTATAAAATGTAACCCTGCTATTAAAGCAGCCGAAAATAAAGCAGCCCTCTGGGAAGCCTTGCTGGACGACAGGCTGGATATTATAGCTACCGATCATGCCCCACATACCTGGGAAGAAAAGCAACTACCTTATGCACAGGCACCATCGGGCGTGCCACTGGTGCAGCATTCCCTGCTACTGATGCTGCAATATGCCAAAGAAGGCAAAATCAGTATTGAAAAAGTAGTAGAGAAAATGTGCCATGCGCCGGCTATCTGCTTCCAACTGGCAGAACGTGGTTATATACGCGAAGGCTACTGGGCCGATATGGTGCTGGTAGATATGAATGACACTACGACAGTGCAGAAAAACAATATACTGTACAAGTGCGGCTGGTCGCCATTTGAAGGGCATACCTTCCCTGCGGCTGTAAAGTATACAATGGTAAATGGCCAGGTGGTATATGAGGATGGTAAGGTAAATGAAACAGTTCGCGGCCAAAGGCTTTCTTTCGACAGGTAATGCTGAATGACAAGATCACATTAAAAGACCTATCTGTTTTCTCTTCCGATGAAGGGAGCAGCATATTCGGCCTGCTGAGCAATACGACTACGCAGGCAGGTAAGGATATGCTGCGCAGGCATATACAAAAGCCGCCTGCTACCTATGAGCAACTGCAGCAGATGCAGGATGTGATAAAGTACTTTTCAATCCATACGGATAAGTGGCCGTCGGTAATAACCAACGGTACGCTGGTGATGCTGGAAAAATTCTTTGATGCGGCAGATGCTATGTCGTCTCAACCGGCAGGCTTCAGCCTGGTTTTCGGGCAGTTCTTCCAAAAGTATTTTAATAAAGGCGAGTATTTCTTTACGCAGTTTTCCCTTTCGCACCTGTCCGATTTTCTGAAAGGCTGTGTGGAGTTAACAAAGCTATTAAGTGAAAACGACCTGCCGGAAATGTTGCGCCGTCACCTGGAAAGTATGCAGCAGGAGCTGCAGCACAGGCTGACGGACGAGCTGGTGCAAGTAGATAAACATACGCCATTTCGAGAGCTGGCAAAGCTGAGCTATAAAGCCCGCAGGGAAATGAAAAGCCCTACGCTACGGCTGATAGATGCCTATGCCAAACTGGATGCCTGGCAGTCTATGGCCAATGCCGGTAATAAATATGGCTGGGTGTTTCCGAAATTGTTGTCCCAAACACAAAGTGTATTAGAGGCAACAGATTTTTACCATCCTTTATTGCAACAGCCGGTGCCATATACAATAGAGCTAAGCGGTAAGAAAAATTTTCTATTGCTTACAGGTGCCAACATGTCTGGCAAGACCACATTTATGCGTGCACTAGGGGTAGGGGCATTGCTGGCACACCTGGGCATGGCAGTACCTGCAAAGGCTATGCAAGTGAGCTTCCTGGAAGGGGTCATTACCAATATGCATGTGGAGGATAATATTATAAGAGGGGAAAGTTACTTCTTTGCAGAAGTACAACGTATGAAGCTGACCGCGCAACAACTGCAAAATGAGGGGTCAAGGCTTGTGTTGATGGATGAGCTTTTTAAAGGTACGAATGTGCACGATGCCTATGAATGTACACGTGCCGTGATAAATGGCCTGCTTAATCATCCGCATCACCTGATGATATTATCTACCCATCTGTATGAAGTAGCGCAACATTTCAGCAATAATGAATCCATCCGTTTTGCCTATTTTGAAACGGAGATGCGGGAAGGCGAACAGTTCTATTTTACCTACCGGCTGAAGGAGGGTATTTCCAACGACCGCATTGGTTACCGCATACTGCAACAACAAGGGGTATTAAGCCTGCTGGATAAAAGCAAAACAATAGGTTAATCTCCCCGGCATTACCTTATAATATAAGAATTTTAATTTGACGGGTGTGAACTGATTAACCGTTAATTTTGAGGTTACATAGCGATAGTGCACATATAAGTTAAGACGAAATAAAACAATATGACAGAATTCAGGCCCGGACGATTCCAGATACTGCCACCTGTAGTGAAAAACCTGATCATAATCAATTCAATCATCGTTTTCGCGCAGTTTGTATTAGGTAAGTTTGGTATTGACATAGCAGATTATTTTGGATTACACTATTGGAAGTCTCACTATGCTCATTTCTGGCAATATTTCACGCATATGTTCCTGCATGGCAGCTACAACGATATCAATGGTAGCATCATGCACTTGTTTTCCAATATGTTTGCCCTGTGGATGTTTGGCAGCATACTGGAGAACGTGTGGGGGCCGAAGAAGTTCATCACTTTTTATTTAGTGTGCGGGCTGGGAGCGGCCGTGTTGCATATGGGTGTGCTGGCATATGAATATAGTACCATACAACAGGCATTTAATGATTACCAACACAATCCGACGTTGGACCAGTACAACCTGTTTCTGCGTCAACGTGCAGATCTGAGTCCCGGTAACCCCTTAAGTATACAACTATACCAGATACAACAAGCTTGGAATAATCTGCCATCGCAAGATCTTTCCAACGAATCGATATCGGCTATCAATCAATATCTGAATGGAGCCAATATCCGTATTGGTGCAAATGAGACAAGATATTTTGAAGGTATTTATGATGAAGCAACAGTAGGTGCATCGGGTGCGGTGTTTGGTATCCTGTTCGCCTTCGGGTATTTATTTCCTAATACGCTGCTGTATCTGTATTTCCTGGTACCCATCAAGGCTAAGTATGTTGTGGCAGCCTATGCATTGTTTGAGTTGTATGCCGGTATACAAAACTCGGCAGGAGATAATGTAGCCCATTTTGCCCACCTGGGTGGTATGCTGGTAGGCTTCATATTGCTGAAAATATGGAGCAAACAGAACAGGCGGGATTTTTATTAATATAGTAGCAGAGAAAGATTATGAATACGGCGCATAAAAGATCACCATTATCATCTATACCGGGCTATAGCAAAAATGCAGTATTACAGCTCATCATAGCATCGGGTGTTGGTTTTATATCCTATCACCTCATCAGGGTTATTACTGTATTGGGAGGTGCCAAAATGTCTTTCTTCGGTGAACATTTTACGCCCAATCTGGCCTTGCCCCCATGGCAGGCATTTGGCAGTAAGGTGTGGACACTGGCTACCTATGGCTGGACGCACAATGGCTTTTGGGAGCTGTTTAGCAATATGATATGGCTGTATGCTTTCGGTGTTATCGTGCAGACGTTAATAGGCTATAAGCAGGTGATACCACTTTTTGTATATGCACTGATAATGGGTGGCCTGTTTTACGAACTGAGCCAACTGATACCCGGCGAAACATTTATGGCCCGCGGCTATGTGATAGGAGCACAGGCAGGCATTGTGGCACTGGCCGTAGCAGCGCTAACGCTGGCCCCTAATTACAGGTTCCACCTGGCGCCTACATTCAGCATACCTATAGCAGTGATAGCTATTATATTCTTTGCATTAATGGTCATGAACTCAGACCTTCATGGCGCATCTTTGTTCCTGCTGCTGGGTGGCGCGGTTACGGGCTTTACTTATGTAAAGCTATTGCAGAGTGGCTTTAAGCCGGGTACCTGGCCCTATGATATTTTTGCAAAGCTCGACCGTATGGCTTCGCCCGATGAAAAGCAACTGCGCGAGAAGAATAGCAGGAAGCGTAACAGTGTGCTGAATAAAATGCAAGACCGCGGTTTTACACAAAACAGAATAGACGAGATACTGGAAAAGATACATCAGAAAGGCTATAATGCTTTGACAAATGAAGAGAAAGAGATACTGATGAAAGCGAGTAAGGACAACGAATCATAAACGCATCATACTTGAAAAATGAAGGCCCCCATATATTGCGCAGGATATTTCGTTACACCTTCCTGTTGCTGAACCTTGCCACCATAGCATGGCTGGCATTGTGTGCCTTCGCCGCTGTTACAAGTCCCCTGGAGGTTAAATACATTGCCTTATTCAGCCTTACTACACCTTTTGCTATACTGGCCAATGTTTTCTTTGTATGCTTCTGGTTGTTTTCTAGTAAGAAGCTACGTTCCCTGCTTTCTCTGATAGCATTGGCGGTTTGTTATAAATTGGTGCTTACCATCTTTGGCTTCCATTTCTTTGCAAAGCAGGATATGGCACCCGCGGCCAACCGTATAAAGCTGATGAGCTGGAATGCGCACGGTATGGGTATCTTCAACAAAACGAAGGATAAAGCTTTTGACGCGGCATTGCTCGATTTTATACAGCAAACAGATGCCGACATACTATGCCTGCCGGAATATTCCACACCAAAGACGAATGTGATGAAGCCATTTGCTGAAAAAATCATTCGGAATAGCGGCTATGAAGATTATAGGTTTAAAGAAGACAACACATTAGGGACCAAGACATTTTTAGGTACTGCTGTATTCACTAAGTACCCTATCCGGAAATACGTGATACATAAATTGAGCTACTATACCCGCCTGCTGCAGGCCGATGTAGAACTGCCGGGTGGGCAGATGGTGCGCTTTTTCTTTGTACACCTTACCACTTTTGGATTGAGCGATGATGATAAAGCTTTCATTGAAGAGGTAAAGAAGAATAGCAAATCGCTGAACGATGGGCAAAATACTTCCCGTTCATTTCTTACCAAGTTTAACAATGCCTACCGAAAGCGCGCTATGGAAGCCGACATGGCCGCAGAAGTGATAGCAGAAAGCCCATATCCTGTGGTAATATGCGGCGATTTTAACGATTTGCCCGGTTCATATACCTATACCAAATTTAGAGGTAAGCTGAAGGATGCTTTTACCGAAATGGGTAGCGGACTGGGCCGTACCTACAACCAGATATTGCCTACCATACGTATAGACCATGTGTTTTACGACCCCACGGTGCTGAAACCGGCAGGCTTTGAGTGTAACTACACTACGCTTTCCGACCACAACCCGGTTATTGTAAATTTTGAAATAATACCAAAGGCTGCCCGCTAAAGCCTTATTTTTGCGCTTTATTTTACTATATGTCAAACCTCCATATATATAATTCTTATACGCGTCAGAAAGAGAAGTTTGAACCCTCTGTACCCGGCCATGTGGGCCTGTATGTGTGCGGGCCTACGGTATCCGGCGAGTCGCATCTTGGCCATGCGCGTCCTTATATCACTTTCGACCTTGTAAACAGGTATCTGCAACATTTGGGTTACAGGGTACGTTATGTAAGGAATATCACTGATGCCGGCCACTTTGAAGAAGAGGGCAGGGAAGCAGAAGATAAAGTGGCAACCAAAGCGCAACTGGAAAAACTGGAACCGATGGAACTGGTGCATAAATATACCAGCCTGTTTCATTGGGGCATGCGCCTTTTCAATAATATAGAGCCAAGCATAGAGCCAACAGCAACCGGCCACATTATAGAGCAAATAAACATGATACAGACCATCATGAAAAAAGGCTATGCCTACGAGGTGAATGGCTCTGTATATTTTGATGTAAAGAAATACGCCGAAAACTATCCGTACGGCAAACTTTCAGGTCGAGTGCTGGAAGACCAGTTGGAAACAACCCGTGAACTGGATGGACAGGATGAAAAACGCAATAAGGCAGATTTTGCTCTTTGGAAAAAAGCACCGCCAGAGCACATCATGCGCTGGACAAGCCCATGGGGAGAGGGCTTCCCCGGCTGGCATATAGAATGTTCTGCCATGAGCAGCAAATACCTGGGTGAGGTATTTGATATACATGGTGGTGGTATGGACTTGCAATTTCCACACCACGAAAGTGAAATAGCACAGTCGACCATTGCACACGACCATGCGCCGGTGCGTTATTGGATGCACAATAACATGATAACCATAAATGGCAAAAAAATGGGTAAGAGCTATAATAATGTTATAAAGCTTACTGAGCTGTTTAGTGGTAATCACCCGATATTGGAGCAGCCGTATCACCCGATGGTGGTTCGCTTCTATATATTGCAAACACACTACCGTAGTACGCTCGATTTTTCCAACGAAGCATTGCAGGCGTCAGAGCGCGCCTTCCGCAGGCTGTGGGAAGCATATGAAGTGCTGAAGAAATTAACGCATCCCGGAAATGAAGTAGCTGAAGATGCGAAGCTGGATGCACAGGTAATAACATGGTGCAAAGAGTGTGGCGAATTTATGGACGATGACCTGAACACAGCGAAAGTAATTGCCAACCTGTTTGAGCTGACACCGGTTATAAATAGCATAAAAGGTGGACAGGTGAAAGCCAATGCCCTATCGGCAAGCACGCATAAGCTGCTGCTGGATACATTTAAAACATACCTGGAAGATATACTGGGTATGCAGCCATTGCAGGCACAACAAAGTAATAAGCTGGACCAGGTGCTATCGCTGCTGATAGAAATAAGAAAAGATGCGCGTACGCGTAAAGACTTTGCTACATCAGACCAGATAAGGAACAAGCTGCAGGAAGCAGGTATAGTGCTGAAAGATGAAAAAGATGGCAATGTCTCTTACACCATTGAATAAACGAAGATGAAGAAAGCAGGTAAGCTGTTTAAATATATAAGTGATTTTAAGGGGCAGGTAGGCCTGTTTTGTATTACTACACTGCTATCGGTGTTGTTTGGATTGTTCTCATTTTCTATGCTGGCACCTGTATTGCAGGTATTGTTTGGTGCGGGTACATCCGGGAGCAGCGATGCAGCTAAACCGGTAACGAATAAATGGGACATTGTAGGCCAGGCTACCCAATGGATAAACAATTTCGTAAGAGAGCATGACAAACTCACATCGCTTACTTATATAGTGATAGTAGTAGCGGTGTTTACCATCCTGAAAAACCTGTTCGTTTATCTTTCGCTGAATATCCTGAACCCGATACGATATGCCGTGCTGAGAAAGCTGCGCGATGATATGTTCACTAAGATATTATCGCTACCCATCGGCTTTTTTACAGAAGAACGTAAGGCCGACCTGATATCGAGAATGACCAACGACATCAATGAAATAGAGGTGTCTATTATGAATGTATTAGAATCATTCATTCGGGAGCCTTTGACCATTTTGTTTGTTTTAGGCTCAATGGTAATCATTAGTCCGCAACTAACTGTATTCCTGGTGTTGTTCTTACCTATCGCAGGTATCGTGATAGGCCGTGTAGGTAAATCATTGAAAAAGCCATCCAACCTGGCGCAGGAATATCTAGGCTCTATACTCGGCATTATAGATGAAACTATAGCCGGTATGCGTGTAGTAAAAGCATTCAATGCAGAGCGCCACCAGCAACTGAAATTCAGGGAAACGAACAATATTTTATTCAGAACACGCAACCAGATATCGCGCAGAAAAGAACTGGGCTCGCCTATGTCTGAAACGATGGGCGTGGTGGTAGTATGTATGATATTGTGGTATGGTGGTAAATTGATATTCTCCGGCCAGTCTACATTAACAGGCCCATTCTTCCTTACATACATCGCACTGTTCTACATGGTAATAAATCCATTGAAAAACCTTTCTACCGCATTGAATAATGTGCAGAAAGGCGCAGCTGCGCTGGATAGGATAGAATATCTTCTGAATGCAGATAATACCATTACAGAAGCACCTGCTGCGAAATCGGTAAGCGCTTTTGAACGATCTATTGAACTTAGGAATGTTGACTTTAAGTATGGCGATAAAACAATACTGAGCAATATAAACCTTACAATACAGAAAGGTAAGACCATAGCCCTGGTAGGTGCATCGGGTGCGGGTAAATCTACACTGGTAGATTTGATACCGCGCTTTCATGATGTAACAAGCGGTGAGATATTGATAGATGGGGTGAATGTGAAAGATGTGAAGCTATATGACCTGCGCAGGCTGATGGGTGTAGTGAGTCAGGACCCTATCCTGTTCAATGATACCATTTATAATAACATAACACTGGGTACCGGTGGTGCAGATAAAGAGCGTGTAGAGGAAGCGGCGCGCATTGCACATGCGCACAACTTTATAATGCAGAAAGCAGATGGTTATGAAACAAACGTGGGCGACCGTGGTGCAAGGCTGAGTGGTGGCGAACGCCAGCGTGTAACCATAGCGCGTGCCGTGCTGAAGAACCCGCCGATACTAATATTGGATGAGGCCACCTCATCACTGGATACAGAAAGCGAACGCATTGTGCAAGATGCTATCAATACGCTGATGCAGAACCGTACCTGTATTGTGATAGCACATAGGTTATCTACCGTGCAACATGCAGATGAGATAGTAGTGATGGAAAAAGGTAAAATAATGGAACGTGGCACACACCAGCAGTTAATAGAGAGAAATGGCCTGTATAAAAAGCTGGTGGAAATGCAGCAGGTGAAATAGATACGGTATATTTGTACTACACAAAAGGAGTAGATGAAGAAAATTCTTGTTACCGGCGGCTGTGGTTATATAGGCGGGCATACCATTGTAGACCTTGTTGAAAATGGTTTTGAAGTAATATCGGTAGATGACCTGTCGCGCGGATCATTGCGTATGCATGCAGGTATTGAAAAGATATTGGGCAAACCGGTAAAGAACTATAAGGTGAACTTGTGTGATGCGGATGATACGGAAGCAATATTTATTGAAAACCCTGATATAGTGGGTATCGTCCACTTTGCTGCTTACAAATCCGTACCGGAATCTGTTGCAGCCCCGCTGAGATATTACAGGAACAATATAGACTCACTGGTAAACCTGTTGCAGTGTGCCGAAACCTATAAGATAGAACACTTTGTATTCTCATCTTCCTGTTCGGTATATGGCAATACTACCAAACTACCTGTGGATGAAACAGCACCATTGTCAGAACCGGAATCGCCTTATGCACGTACTAAGCAGATAGGGGAAGCTATCTGTGCAGACTTTGCACGACAGCATCCTAATTTCAATGTAACGCTGTTACGATATTTCAACCCTGTAGGTGCACATCCTTCGGCCATCATAGGTGAGCTGCAGGAAAAACCGGAGAACCTGGTGCCCGTTATTACACAAACGGCGATAGGTAAACGCCAGGAAATGCAGGTGTTTGGCAACGATTATCCTACACGCGATGGCTCTTGTGTACGTGACTATATACATGTGATGGATATAGCCAATGCACATACTAAGGCGTTGCTATATACTTTAGATGGGAATAATACTTCTAATTGTGAAGTCTTCAACTTAGGTAGCGGCGATGGCGTAACGGTGCTGGAGCTTATCCATGCTTTCGAAAAAGTATCGGGCGAAAAGCTGAACTATGTTATTGGCCCACGCAGGGCAGGTGATGTAGTGCAGGTATATGCCAACAATGCCAAAGCACGTGCGCTGCTGGATTGGGATATTAAATATACCCTCGACCAGATGATGGACACCGCATGGCGCTGGGAGCAAAACATGAAGAGGGAAGCAGCTAAAGTTTCGATGAACTAACCAGTCTACCCTAAGTCTATTTCTGTATTATCACCAATGTTCAGGCTTTGGCTAAGACCGCGTATAAATGCGTCGCTGCCAATGATGGATGAATGCAATACTACTTCTTCCAGTTCTGCATACGAACCAATGATGGTGTCCTTAATGATAGACGACTGTATGGTAGTAAACTCACCAATGGTTACATTAGGACCAATAATAGAGTTGTGAATCTTACAGCCCTCTGCGATGCTTACCGGCGGTATGATAACACTGGTATCGTAATGATAAGGTTTTTCTTCGCCTCGTTCTTCGCTCATCTGCCTTAGCAAAGTGGCATTGGTTGAAAGCAGCGTTTCCTTCTTGCCACAGTCAAACCAGTTATTCACCCTGAAAGCAGCGAAAGGCACACCTTCCTGTATCATGGTTTGCAAGGCATCGGTAAGGTGGTATTCGTTATCTTTTTCTATTTCGGTATTCAGGTTATTTTCCAGTGCTGCGAAAAGCTCTTTAGTTTGCTTGATATAATAGATGCCCACCATCGCCATGTTCGACTTTGGTATCAGTGGTTTTTCTACCACCTTCAGCACATTGTCTTTGCCGTCCAGTTCGGCCACGCCAAAGCTGCGCGGGTCATCTACTTTCTTTACACCTATCTGCGATATGTTGCTGCTGATGATATCTTTTACATTATAATCGCAAACGGTATCGCCCAGTACTATTATTACCTCTTCATCCTGCACGGCATCTTTAGTAAGCCATATAGCATGGCCAATGCCTTTACGGTCGCTTTGGGTAACAAGGGTGTAAGAAAGATTGGGATATGTTTTAGCTATGTAGCGCTGAATCTTTTCGCCAAGGTAGCCTATCACGAAAACGAATTCTGTAACGCCGGCCTCCAGTAGTTGGTCTACAATAACACTCAGGATGGTTTTACCCGCTATAGGTATCAATGCCTTGGGCTGTGTATATGTAAGCGGCCTTAATTTAGTACCTGCACCTGCTACCGGGATAATGGCTTTCACAAAATTGGTTTTAGCTATTTCAGCCGTGAAAATACTAAAAACCCCTATTCATAAGCATGAATAGGGGTAAGACTTAACTTTTTTATATAGCTTATTCCGTCACCTCGGCTTCCTCACCATACATCTGGTGCTGGTATTTCAGCGAAGGCGATTTTATCAGTGCACCCAGGTTCAGTTCGTTCCATTTGGCATCTACACTTTGTATAGTAGCCGCATCGGCAGCTATTACATTCGGCCACGGGCGTTCAAAACCGTCAAATGCTTTGTTTTTACGCGTACCATCTAGGCCAAGGATGTGCTTATCGGCACCACCGTAAAAATGGTCGCGGCGTGGGTCCAGGTTATTGCAGAAACGCCATAGTACATCGGCAATATCATCTGCTTCTACCGTATGTTCTACATACAGTATCATTTTGATGCCTTGCAGCGATGCTTCTTTGCACAGTGCATTGTGCAGTTCTTCCACATGCCCTTTCCGGTTTTTATGAACACCAACAAATAGCACAGGTATTTCCCATTCGCGCGCCAGCTTATCATTCAGAGATGTTACTTCAGGATACTGACTTTGCAAGGCTTTAGCATTAAATGCACTGTTCAGCTTGAAAGGCACCAATGTAGCGGCCATTTCCTCTTC
Source organism: uncultured Bacteroides sp. (assembly GCA_902168085.1). Lineage (GTDB taxonomy): Bacteria > Bacteroidota > Bacteroidia > Chitinophagales > Chitinophagaceae > Polluticoccus. The sequence goes on along the minus strand of CABHOP010000053.1, from coordinate 38,088 downwards.
CCATTTCCTGGTGCCATCTATACACATCTTGCCGCCAAAGCCCAGCTTACTGCAACTGTGGTCCAGCACATCCATAGGCCCCTGGCTGAAGTACACATCTGTTGCAGGGTTCAGGTTGTCGAATACATATTTAGCCAGTGCTTTGTAGTCATCTATTTTCACTTTGCCATCGGCCAGCACCAGTATCTTGTTGAACATCATTTGCCCGGCACCCCACATGGCATTCATCACCTTCTGCCCCTGCCCCGCGTATTCTTTATCTATAGTAGCTATCACCAGGTTGTGAAACACACCTTCTACCGGCATGTTCATATCCTTTATCTCCGGCACCATCGTCATTTTGATAGGTGCCAGGAATATACGTTCTGTGGCCTTCCCTATCCATGCATCTTCCTGCGGTGGTATACCCACAATAGTTGCCGGATAGATAGCATCTTTCTTATGCGTGATGGCTGTGACATGGAAGCGCGGATAAAAATCCGGCAAGGAATAATACCCCGTATGGTCGCCAAACGGGCCTTCCCATATTAGTTCCTCATTAGGGTCTACATAGCCTTCTATAATGATGTCTGCATCGGCAGGTACTTCTATTTCCGGTTGGGTAAGGCACTTTACCAGCTCTACGCGCTTCTTGCGCAGGAAGCCTGCCAGCATGTATTCATCTACATTTTCAGGCAGTGGTGCCGTGGCGGAATAGGTATATACAGGGTCGCCACCCAGTGCTACGGCTACCGGCATTATCTTGCCCTGCCTCTTGTATTCGTTATAGTGGCGGGCCGATACTTTGTGTTTATGCCAGTGCATACCCGTCATGGTATCTGTAAATACCTGCATGCGATACATGCCTATATTGCGGGTACCATTCAGCAGGTCTTTAGTGTGTATAGCAGGCAGTGTTATAAACCTGCCGCCATCCTTAGGCCAGCATTTCAGTATAGGCAGCTTAGACAGGTCGGGTTTTTCCATAACCACCTGCTGGCATTCGCCACGGCCATTTACCGATTTTGGCATCCATGATGCAAACTTACCCAGTTGTGGCAATACAGCCAGTTTTTCCAACAGGCCGTTTTTAGGTGCTGTCATGGTTTTCAGCAGTCCCTCTATTTCTTTGGCCACATCGTCCAGTTCATTCACACCCAGTGCCATGCACATGCGTTGTTCATTGCCCATGCTGTTTATCAACAGCGGGAAGCCTGTGCCTGTATTCTCAAATAGCAATGCCTTATTTCTATCGGGTGTTTTCGATACCCGGTCTGTTATCTCCGCTATTTCCAGCACCGGGTCTACAAAGGTTTTTATCCTTACCAGTTCTCCCGCCTTTTCCAGTGCATCTACAAATGCCCGTAACGATTTATATGCCATATATCTGAATGCTTTGCCGGAAGAAATAACCTTTATTCCGGACGGTGCAAAAATACGTTATAGTAGCCGCTATATGATAATTTTGCATCCTCGATATGATGAGGAAGGTATGGGTATATAACATAATAGGCCTGCTGCTTGTTCTTGCTATCTGGATATATTTCAGGCAAAAGAACGATAGTCGTGTACGTACGATAGCAGAAAAAGTGCAGAACCCTGCCAATAAGCGGGCTATCGATTCCTGCATTGCATTGCTGCATACGGGTGATATAGTGCTGCGTACGGGCAATGATGTGACCAGCAACATGTTTTGCAGGGCTAATATCCAGGACAAAACTTATTCGCATACCGGCATTGTGATAATAGAAGATGGGCATCCTTTCATCTACCACAGCATAGGTGGCGAGGATAACCCGGATGAAGTGTTGCGTCGCGATTCTGCTGCGCGCTGGTTCTCCCCGGCGCATAATAACGGTTTGGGTATAGCAAGGTTTCCGTTGACAACTGAACAGATAGATACTGCAGTAGCGATAGCGCGCCGATATTATCGTGCTAAAAAGAAATTCGACCTCGACTTCGACCTTTCAAATGACGACAAGCTGTATTGCACCGAGTTTATATATAAGGTATTAAATAATGCTACGCGTGACACAGCCTATATAACGCCTACCGAAAGGCTGGGATATACATACATAGCTGTAGATAATATCAGCCGTAGCCCGCACACAACACTCATTTGTCAAATTAGATATAAGTGATACCTTTGCCGCAAATAGCGTTTAATATACATTTATGAAGAAAGTATTTCTTGGTTTAGCCGCCCTGTTAATGATTGTTGGAATGGTAAGTTGCAGCACCAACTCACCGAAACCCGTAGCCGAAAAATTCCTGATAAGTTTTTGGCATATGGACTATAAAGAAGCCAAGAAATATGCTACGCAAGACACGAAAGATATGCTGGATATGCTGGAGCAATTGTCTACTACCATGCCGGATTCTGATAAAGTGCATGCCCGCAACATAAAAGTGGACGTGAAAGATGTGAAAGAAGAAGGTGATAAAGCAGTCGTAACCTTTGTTACATCTGACATAAAAGATGAAAAGCAACTGAACCTGGTAAAACAGGATGGCCAATGGCTGGTGAACCTGACCAAGAACGATAATATAGGCGGTGAGGAAGGCCCTGAAGAAGAGCCTGTTACCCAGGATACTACAAGCGCTGCCGTAATGCCCGATACTACAAGCGTTGCACAGTAAACATAAACGAATAATATTAAAATGGCTTCCAGAAAAGGAAGCCATTTTTTATGCAACATTGCCAAAGAATAAATAGCAAAGCAGTATGGAAGTGATGACCCCAACCAGGTCGGCCAGCAGCATAGTGCCTATAGAATAGCGTGTGTTTTTGATAGCTATAGCACCAAAATACACCGCCACTACATAGAAAGTAGTATCGGAAGACCCCTGCAATATGCACGACAACCTACCGGCAAATGAATCAGGCCCCAGCGTTTTCATGGTATCTATCATCATGCCGCGTGCGCCACTGCCGCTCAACGGTTTGATGAGTGCTGTAGGCAGGCCATCTACAAAACGTGTATCGGTACCCATAGCGGTGAATAGGCTTTTGATAGCTGTAATCACTACATCGAAAGTGCCGCTGGTGCGTAGCAGGCTGATAGCCACCAACATACCTACCAGGTAGGGAATGATTTTGATAGCCGTTTCAAATCCACCTTTTGCACCCTCTACAAAAGCATCGAAGATATTGATGCGTTTATACAATCCACCCAATACGATGGCAAGAAATATAAGCAGTATCAATCCATTGCTCAATATGCCCGAAAAGGACTGCATAGATGCTGTATCTAACGAGCGCAGGTAAACTGCAAGTCCTGCTATCACAGCCGAAAGGCCGCCTATCCATGCCAGTATCACGGGTTGAAACAGGTTTATCTTTTGGCGGATGGATACGATGATAAGCGCTGCCATGGTAGCTGCAAAAGTAGCTATCATGCAGGGGATGAAAATATCGGTAGGACTGGCAGCTTTCAGTGCAGAGCGCCAGGCAATAATGGTAACAGGTATCAGTGTAAGCCCCGATGCATGCAGGCACATGAACATGATCTGCGCATTACTGGCTGTTTCTTTATCTTCATTCAGCTCTTGCAGGCTTTGCATGGCTTTGATGCCAAAGGGTGTAGCCGCATTGTCAAGGTTCAGCAGGTTGGCCGAAAAGTTCATCATCATATGCCCGTATGCAGGATGGCCTTTGGGCACACCGGGGAATATACGCGAGAAGAAAGGTGCAATGATGCGCGATAGCAATTGCACACCACCTGCGCGCTCTGCAATACTTAAAAAGCCCATGAACAATGCCATAATGCCTATCAGGCCGATACAGATGTTTACAGCACCCTTGCAGGTTTCTATGATGCCATCTGCACGCTTTGTAAGGTGATATTGCATGGATTGATAGCTATACCTTTCTGCTAGTGGGTATTGCGCTTGCAGTACGGCAGCTTCCTGCTCACTATTGGCTACAATTACAGTAGCCGGATGTATTGAATCTGCTTCTTTATAGCCGTATGCAGCTATATAGCTATGGAAGTTTTCTGCAGAATGAAAGCCGGATGCAGGGACGCCGGCTGCTTTGTAGTAAACAGTATCTTGTGCATCATCGGCCTTGCCGGTAACCATGCGGGTGAAAATACTGTTATCGTCTGCAATAAAGCATTTAAAGCCGGCTACTGCAATAGCAATGATGATAAAAGCCGACCATATCCTGCTTAGCGCCATAGTGTGTGTTGTGAATTAGAATAGATATGCATGCATATACAAGATACGCAGCATGTATGTCATTAAGTATCTGCCTTATTCAGGAATTGTTCTGATGGCGGTGCTACGTACTGGTGCATCATATCCAGCAGTTCATCTATCGATTCACTGCTGAGTAGTATTTCATTTGTGCACTCATTCAGGAAGCCTTCCTGCACCATGTTATTCATCAATACTTTCAGGCTGTCGAAAAAACCATTTACATTCAGCAAGGCTATGGGTTTTTTATGAAGCCCCAGTTGGCCCCATGTCAGCATTTCAAACATTTCATCCATAGTACCCCAGCCACCCGGCAAGGTTATGACGCCATCGCTCAGTTCATGCATCTTCACCTTACGTTCGTGCATGGTTTCTGTCAGCACCAGTTCGGTAAGGCCTTCATGTGCTATTTCTTTGGTTTGAAGAAAGTGTGGTATCACGCCTATCACCTTGCCGCCATTCTGCAAGGCACCTTCTGCCACAGCGCCCATCAGGCCTATGCGGCCGCCGCCATATATTATGGTAATGTTGCGTTCAGCCAGTATGGCCCCCAGTTGATAGGCCGCCTCCCTAAATGCTTCATTGAATCCTTCTTTCGACCCGCAAAAAACAGCTATACTTTTCATAAGCGAAAATTATCGTCATGTAAATAAAGCCAAAAATAGGATATTCAGTAAGGATGATTACAAAACTTCTACCTGGTTGCGCAGCAGGTCATCAAATGTATCGCGCTCGCGTATCAGGAAGGCTTTGCCATCTTTTACCATTACTTCTGCCGGTTTCAGGCGAGAGTTGAAGTTGCTGCTCATCTCAAAACCATAGGCACCCGCATTATAGAATGCCAGGAAATCACCTTCGCGCACTTCATTCAGCACCCTGTCCCAGGCAAAGGTATCGGTCTCGCAGATGTTACCTACTATGGTATAAATGCGTTCGGCACCATTGGTGTTCGATATATTGGCTATGCGATGATAAGCATCGTAGAACATAGGGCGTATCAGGTGGTTGAAACCTGAGTTGACCCCAACAAATACCGTAGCCGGTGTTTGTTTGATGACATTGGCCTTTACTACAAAGTAGCCCGATTCACTCACCAGGTATTTGCCCGGTTCAAACCATACTTCCAGTGTGCGGTTATATTCTGCTTCAAATTCTTTTACGGCAGTGGTCAGTTTTTCGCCCAGTGTTTTTACATCGGTTTCCGGGTCGCCTTCCTTATAGGGTACCTTAAAGCCGCTACCCATATCTATAAACTCCAGTTGCTCGAAATGACGGGCAATCTCAAACATCACATCCAGCCCGCGCAGGAACACATCTACATCTTTTATCTCGCTGCCGGTATGCATATGCAGGCCTTTCACATGCAGCTTGGTGGTTTTTACCACGCGCTCTATATGGCGCAACTGGTGTATGGAGATACCGAACTTACTATCGATATGGCCGGTAGATATTTTGTAATTACCACCTGCTTCTATATGTGGATTGATACGGATACAAACAGGATAGCCACTGCCAAAACGGTTGCCAAATTGTTCCAATATCGATATATTGTCGATATTGATGTTTACGCCCAATTGCTGTGCTTCTACTATCTCGTTGAAATCCACACAGTTGGGTGTGTATAATATGTCGTCTGGTGCAAAGCCCGCGCGCAGTGCCAGTTGCACTTCATGTATGCTCACACAGTCTACCGATGCACCCAGGCTCTTCAGGTATTTCAGTATGTTGATATTGGTAAGTGCCTTACAGGCATAGAAAAAACGGGTAGGGTGGTTCTTAAATGCATCCTTCAGCTTATTGTACTGTTCTGCTATTTTTTCAGCATGATAAATGTACACGGGTGTGCCAAATTCATTGGCCACATCAATTAGTTGCTGGTTGCTTAAAGGCTGATACATATTTTAAAAAAGTCTGCAAAAATAGCAGTTATCACCTTAATATTTAAACAGCATGCATTAAATAATATTAACTGGTAATTAAACAATCTCAAAATGCCAAATTACTGAGATTAAAATAAGGTTTAAATACACAGTAATTGACATTATATACAATATTTCTTTTAAGGATTATTTAACTTTAAATACACAATATATCGTCCATGCCCAACCTAAGGAAGATACCCTTCATTGCTCTTTTCTTATTACTGCATACTGTTACGTATGCACAGATAAGTGCCAGCTTTACAGCCACGCCTACTGCTGCCTGCCCCGGAGAAACTATCAACTTTGATGGCTCTGCATCCAGTGGCTATACTTTATCTTCCAGTAACTGGGAATGGGATTTCGGCGACAGGTCTTCTAAAAGCTATAATAAAACATACGCCAGCCGTGTATATTCAGCCCCCGGCACATATACGGTTACACTTACCATCAGGGATGGCGCCGCCAGCGGTAGCACTACCCGCACCGTTATCATACGCGATACCCCGATTGTTGATTTTTCTGCTTCACCTGTAACAGGCTGCGCCCCTTTGAATGTAGTATACACCAATAATACCAATAACCAATCGAGCACAACCTTTACATGGTACCTGGGGGGCGGTGCTACCCCGGGTTCATCCAGCCTTGCGGCACCATCTGTAGTTTACAATTCAGGACCTAATACGGTAACACTGGTGGCTACCAATAGCTGGGGCTGCCAGGGCAGAAAAACCCGGCCTGCATACATCAATCTGCACCCTAAGCCGGATCCGAGTTTTACGGCATCACCGGCAGATAACTGCAGCTCACCAGCTGTGGTTACATTTAATACTACACCAGGCAGTACACCGCCTTATACTTACGACTGGTATTTCGGCGACTTTAGTTCAACACTTAATGGAGGTAGCAGTACCACGCATACATATACAGGTGGACCGGGCTCACAGTTCTCTCCCAAGCTGGTAGTTACCGATGGTAACGGATGTAAAGACTCATTGACGAAGAACAACTATGTAAATATCCATAACGTACAAGTATCTATTGCATCAGCTACGGGTGTATGCGAAGGCGTACCTATCATCACAACAGCAACTGGCACACCTGCGGGCGGTACTTATTCATGGAGCTTTGGGTCTACCAACGCAGCCCCAAGTCCTGTATTCTATACTTCGGGGTCGCAAACCATAACTGTAACGTATACTTATCGTGGATGTAGCGCTACAGCCACAAAGACCATAAATGTTTTTCCTAAACCGGTGGCCGATTTTATAATAGACCCCGATACACTTTGCCCGGCACCTGTTACCACTAAGTTTATTGCTAATGCCTCTTATGCCAGTTACCTGTGGGATTTCGGTGATTTTACCGGTACAAGCACAGCAACCAGCCCTACACATACCTACACTTTAAACGGTTATTACACACCTACACTGGTAGTAACAACGGCAGATGGCTGCAGGGATACGGTGAGCAAGGAACATTATGTCCAGGTACACGATTTCTTTATAGAAGATACATCTGACAGGCAGGATGGCTGTGCGCCATTAACCGTACGTTTTGCAGATTCTGCCTTCACTACTACACCCAATAACATTAAAAGAAGATATCCCTACCCCATTACAGCATGGAACTGGGATTTTGGCGATGGTGGTACCTCTACGCTGGCAACTCCTTCCCACACATTTACACAACCCGGCATTTATCGTGTATTACTAACGGTAACTACCGGTGCAGGTTGTACAGCTACCGATAGTATGTATATAAAGGTGGGTACAAAGCCCGATGCGAATTTTACCGAAGACAATACACACATCTGTAATAACAAATGCATCCATTTCACAGATTTGTCTACCGGTATTGTAAATGAATGGGATTGGGATTTTGAGTTGGGAATATCAAAACTTAAGGATCCTACGTTTTGTTATTCACAGCCAGGGATTTATGATGTTCGCCTCATAGTGGGGTATAATGGTTGCAAAGACACGTTGATCAAACAGCAATATATAACTGTTGACTCTCCCTGGGCGCTAATGGAAACAAAACCGGATTGCGACACAGCTACTAAAATATATTTCATCAACAGGTCGCAGGGCTTCACATGGCATAAATGGTATTTTGGTGATGGAGGAGAATCGACTGATATGAATCCGGTTCATAAGTATGCTTCCCTGGGTACATATGATGTAATGCTTGTGACTTTTAGCAGCAGAACTAATTGCTACGATACTGCCCGAAAAACAATGACATTGGTAAACCGCGCTATTACGCTTACGGCAAGTAAGCTGGCAGTTTGTAAAAATGGAAAAGTACGGTTTTCATCTACAATGACGGGGAGCACACCCGTAGAATTTAATTGGTACGTCAATGATGCTTGGGTGGGGGATAGTATGAATAATTTTACATACACCTTCTTAGATACCGGCCACTATAAAATAAAAGTAGTTACTAAGGATATATACAGCTGCTGGGATTCAATAGTTCGGGTGGATTACATCCTGGTTTCAAAACCTTATGTCAATTTCACGGCCAGCCCGCTGGTAGGTTGTGTGCCTCTGAATGTATCTTTTACGGATAATAGTAAGGTTACTACAGGTGCCAGCATCAGCAACAGGGTGTGGTATTTCGGTAATGGTAATGCCAGCACGGCATCTCCTACCATAACCAATTTGTATCCGGGGCGCGGTAAATTTGATATAAAGCTGGTAGTAACCGATAACATCGGGTGTAAAGACTCCTTGATAAAGACACAATACGTAGAAGCCAAAAAACCGGTAGCAGGTGCTATGATACCCGATACGGTGTGTGCCGATGCAGAAACTATTTTCACCAATACCTCATCAGACTACAATACTTCAGCTTGGGATTTTGGCGATGGTCAGCAATCTACGGATAACAACCCGAAACATACCTATGCCAGGGGCACCTACAATATCAGGCTTATTGTTACAGATGATATAGGTTGTAAGGATACTTTATTCAAACAAAACATAAATGCCGTAAGGCCGGATGCTGATATTGCTGTGAGCGATTCGCTGGCAGTATGCGCACCGCTGGCGGTGAAGTTTATTAATAACATACCATCCGACCCTACACAGAAATATGCATGGAACCTGGGTAATGGTAATAAATCAACCCTACACAAAGCTAAAGACGATGTATATACTGCACCGGGCCTGTATGTTATAACTTATACGGTAACCGACAGGCATGGTTGTAAGGCATATGATACGGCTACGGTTAGGGTGTTGGGCTATGCAGGTGCCTTTACCTATGGCCCGCTGGAGGGTTGCAACCCGCTTACCGTAAACTTCGATGCCACAACATTGAATGTAAGCAGCATGACCTGGGATTTTAACGATGGCACTACACTGAAAACCACACAAAGCAAGGTTACACATACCTACACGCACCCCGGCGCATATCTGCCCAAGCTGGTGGTGGAAGGCAATGGTGGCTGCAGGGCCGTAAGTCCCGGTAGCGATACTATTAAAGTAGATGCCGTGGAAGCCGACTTTATACCCGATGCGCCTTGCCAGTTTAGTGATGTAACGTTTGTAGACACCTCCGTTTCCTATTTTTCCGAAAAGAAAAAATGGGTATGGACTTTCCATGATGGAGATATAAGAAACACAAAATCGCCTACAAAATATTACGGTCCTCCGGGCACATACACGGTTAAGCTGTATATAGAAAACATGCGTGGCTGCGTAGATAGCGTTACTAAAGAAATAACAATATATCCGCCACCGGATATCAATGCAGGTGGTGATACCATTATTTGCCTTACAGATTCGGCACACTTAAGTGCTACAGGTGGTGTGTCTTATGTTTGGAATACCACACCTTATCTCAGTTGCCTCAACTGTCCGGACCCGTATGCCTATCCTAAAGAAGCCTTCAATTTTATAGTAACCGGTAAAGACGAACATAACTGTACCAATAAGGATACGGTGCAAGTAAAGATTAAAACCAAGGTAACAGCCATAACCGGCGGCGATAAAGAAATATGCCAGCGCGACAGTGTGCAGCTGCTGGTAGAAGGGGGTAAAGGATATATCTGGACACCGCCTTCGGGGCTGTCAAACAGCCATTCTGCGGTGCCTGTGGCCTCGCCCGATGGTACTACCAGATATATGGTAGTAGCTTACGAAGGCAGGTGCATACCGGATACTGACTTTGTGAATGTAACAGTGCATCCGCTGCCTACGGTAAAAGCCACAGGTGAGGCTACCATCATAGCAGGTAATAGCACAACCATACAGGCTACAGGTACTTTGATAAACCGCTTTAAATGGACACCTTCAGAAACGCTCAGTTGTGATGATTGCCCGGTATCTACGGCATCACCCATGAAAACTACGGATTATGTAGTGAAGGTATATACAGACCACGGCTGTGTCGATTCTGATATCGTACGTATAACAGTACTGTGCGATAAGAGCCAGCTTTTCATACCTAATACATTTACACCCAACGGCGATGGCCAGAACGATGTTTTCTATCCACGTGGGTCGGGGCTTGATAAGATACGCTCCTTCAGGATATACAATCGCTGGGGCGAAATGGTTTATGAAAGGAATGGCATCACCATCAATGATGCAAACGTAGGATGGGATGGCACCTTTAAAGGACAGGTATTGGCACCGGATGTATTTGTATATATAGTGGAGGCCATTTGCGAAGATGGGCAAACCATATCGTGGAAAGGGGATGTAACTATTGTGCGATAAGAAAAAGCGAGCTTATGAAAAACATGAAGAAACAATTAAGAAACATACTTGCAGTAGCATGTATCCTGCCACTGTCAGCGCAGGCACAGGATATTCACTTCTCGCAGTTCTACGAAACTTCTATCCTGCGAAACCCTTCATTGACGGGTATCTTTACAGGCGATTATAAAGTGGGGGCTATATATAAGAACCAGTGGAGCAGCATCAGCAAACCGTACCAAACGGGTTTGATAAATGCTGAACTGCGTATCCCGGTAAACAACGTGAACGATTTTGTAAGCGTAGGGTTGCTGGGATACTACGACAGGGCGGGTAGTATTAATATGCAAACCATTTCTGCATACCCTGCTGTAAGTTATAGCAAGTCGTTAGAAGATGGCCACAACTCATACTTGTCTGTGGGGTTTACGGGTGGCTACACGCAGCGCAACTACGACCCTACAAAGGCAACACTGAATAACCAGTTTGTGAATGGCTCATACAGCCCCGACAATCCAACGGGGGAAAACTTTAATAATCCGAAATACAGCTATTGGGACCTTGGTGCCGGTATTACATTCAGCAGCACATCGGGCGATGGGGAAGAGGCAAACAGGCTGAATTATGTAGTAGGTGTAGCCGGCTATCACTTTACACAGCCTAATACTTCTTTTGCTGATAATTCAGATTCAAGACTGGATATGCGCTGGAATGTAAATGCTGCCGTAAGTAAAGAGCTAAACGAAACTTTCAGTTTCCAAATACATGCCAACTATATGCGCCAGGGCGATTATAACGAAACCATAGCCGGCGGCCTTATTGGCTGGAATAAAAAAGATGCAGGCGGTGATGTGCGTTTTGTATTATTCGGTGGCGTATTCTATCGCTTTAAAGATGCATTCATCCCTACTATCAAATTGCGTTATAAAGATGTTGCATTCAACTTCAGCTACGATGTAAACACTTCAAGGCTAAGGGCAGCTACCAACCTGCAGGGCGGTTATGAAATATCAGTTATCAAAACAGGTATTTTCAACGATCCTGAGCGCAAGCAAGCCCGCGTTATCTGCCCTGTGTTTTATTGATTTTTTTGAATAGGTATAAAAAACAAAGCCTGCAAATATTTGCAGGCTTTTTGCTGTTATAAGATTTTTGTATTTACAGGCCAGGTATATCAGGCGTTCATTTTGTATTTTAACCAATCGAAAAAAGCATTATGGAAAAGCCGGCTAAAACATGCTACAGTCATATAGGAGGTAAACTAGGAGAGCTATTGCTCGATATGTTTACAGAGAAAGAGTGGATAGCAAAAAAACATCAGAACGATAAACATTATTATATCACGTCAAAGGGTAAAAAGGCATTTGAGAAATTAGGTGTAGATGTTTCTCAAATAAAAGATGAAGATATGTGATGTGCCTGTTGTTTTTTAACAACCGTTTACAGGCTTGAATGCGGCATCTTTCTTATATTGAGAAACAATTTTCACAGAAAGATGAAGAATTTACTTGGCCCTGTTTTGGCATTGGTGATGATGTATGGTACAGGAACGGCATATGCACAGAATTACAGCAACCTGAAACCTGTTGTAAAAGCTGCTGCAAAGAAGATGAACGAAGCACTGGTGAAAAAAGACCTTAAAGCTTTTATGGCTACCACACACCCTAAAGTAATAGCTACTGCTGAAGGTGGTGCTGATAAGTTGATAAGCGATTTATCCAAACAAATAGAAAGCATGGAAAGCCAGGGTTCTAAAATACTATCTGCATGGCCCGGCGAAGCATCTGCTATTATTGATACGGCAGGCGAATTGCAATGTACCATTCCTCAATACATGAAAATGCAACTAAGCAATGGCGTACTTACCACACAAACCACACTCATAAGCGTTTCTATGGACAGGGGCAAGACCTGGTACTTTGTAGATGCTACAGATAAAACACTGGCCAATTGGCGCACGGTATTCCCTACGCTTAGCACACAACTGACATGGCGCCCTGCACCGGAACCTAAGTTTGTACCTAAAAAATAAACTGAGTTAAAATAAAGATTGATACACTTGCATTACAGCAGCAGCATGTGCATGTGTTGTAAAGTGATGTGCATGGGCGATGCCTTTTGTTGTCATGTCTGTACGCAACGTAGTATCAGTAGCTACACGTTCCATTGCAGTTGCCATTTCTTCCACGTTTAAAGGATTGATGTAGTACGCAGCATCACCACCGGTTTCCGGCATGCACGATAGGTTGGATGTGATAACAGGTACGCGGCTCCATAACGCTTCTAATATGGGCAGCCCGAACCCTTCAAAGATGGAGGGGTATATCATAGCTGAGGCTTGCTGGTATATTGCAGGAAAATCATTGCCGCTGCGAAACCCTGTATCGTTCTTAGTAGCCTGCTCTGAAAGAAAAATGACGCGATTGCCAAGGCCGTTCTGCGCTATATATGATTTTACTGTTTCCATATAGCTGCTGCCATTGCCAATCACTACAAGTGGTATGTCTAATGATGGTGCTATAGCTTTCAGGGCTTTGCATATGGTCAGCAGGTTTTTTCGTTCTATTATGGAACCTACGTACAGGAAGTAATGATCTGGAAGGTTATACTTCTGTTTGATGCGTGATAATTCATCCAGACTTGCCTGCTTTTCAAATATCGGGTTACAGCTCTGGTAGCAGATTTCTATTTTATGTTCAGGTATCTTATAATAATCTATCAGGTCTTGTTTGGTTTGTTCGCTGATGGCTATCACTCTGTCAGCATGCTGCGCTGCATACCTGAACTTGCGACGGTATATAGCTGTGTTAACAGCGCCGTATTGGTTTGGGTAGCGTTCAAATATCAAATCGTGTATAGTAACAACAGATTTGATGCCACTACTGTTAATACCTGCCGGTATTTCATTGCTAAGGCCGTGATAAAGGTCTATGGATAATTGCTTCAGGTCCTGCGTTACCCCATAGCTGCGCCATAGTGAACGGAAGTTTTTATAGAAGCCGGTAGGCAATATGGTTTGTACATTGGGCATGTCGGGTTTGAACAGGTGCCCCGGCTTAGGGGCCATCAGGTAATAGCTATGTGTTGCATAATCGCTTGCCAGCGATTGTATGAGCATACGGCTGTAATTACCCAGTCCTGTATTATTCTGAAAAGCCCTTTTTGCATCAAATGCTATGCGCATGTATCATCCTTGCTATCTGCGCCGAAAGTAGTATAAAATCGGTAATTAAGCTGTTTCTTCATCCTGCATGCGTGCCGCCTTCTTCTGGGCAGGTGTGGGTTGCTGCACCCAGTTATTGGGGTAGTGTGCAAATACATCGCTTTGTTGTATCGTATCCAGCCCAGCCTTATCATCCATATAATCGGCCAGCAGCTTAAAGGCTGCTTTGTTCTCTTTCCTGAAAATGAGCAGAGATGCATTGGTACCTGCTTTTACAGCTATGGGCACACCGCCACCCAGCTCTGCCCAATGGCCACCCAGCAGCAGGTTTTTCACAGGTGTTTGGTAGTGCGCTACTTTACCTTGCATGTTCTTTTTCCCCGGTTTGGCGCCCATCATGGTGCCGCCCCGATTACCTGTATAGCGCCAGTGTGTTACGGGTGTGGCCACATCATAAAAGAGGATATGCTTTCGCAACCCCGGTGCTACCGCCTGCTCTACACGGTCTATTATTATCTCGGCAATACTGCCCTTTAGCTTCTTGTAGGCTTCACCACGCTCATAGTTGCCGGCTGCATCTTTCCCTGTTTGCCATTCACCATCATAATCCATAAAGGCGGGCATAAAGAGCGTAAGCGTCCCCTGTCCTTCAGGTGCTAAAGAAGGGTCTCTGAAAGAGGGGGCCAGTATGCTTATTTCGCTGGTATAGGGGTTGCCATCACAATGCTGGCCTGCCGGCGTATTTTCAGATACGATGTGTACCAGTTCTTCATTGAAGCCTAATTCTTGTGGTGTACAACCCAGCGCTACAGATATGGTTACCGATGAGCTGTACAGTTCTGCATCTTTTAGTTTCGTTTTCAGCTTTTGAGGAATGGCGTGCTCCGGCAGCATTTTTTCATATAGCGTTTCCACATCGCAGGCGGCTATTACGTATTTGCTGTTCACGGTATAGCTATGTTTGAAATGTTCAAACGATACGCCCACGGCAGTGGTGCCATTCAGCAATATCTCTTTCACCGGCGCTTTGTAAAAAATATCATTGCCATAGTATTTCACTATATGCTCCATCCATTCAGGTATTACCTGTCCGCCACCTGCAGGGGGGCTCTGAAAATCGCCGTAGTAGGCCCAGCCTATGGGCACCAGGCACGATAAAAGTTCTGTTTCCCCGGTGAATATCCGGTGCAGCTTTTCGTCTTTAAAGAATTTGTTCAATCCCTTCTTCAATCCCTTTTCACCTGTATAGCTAATGTAGGGGATGAATGGTATGGCAAACTTTAGCAGGGGTATTTTGTTCTTCATGCGTTCCTGCATCCCCATACTTTCTTCTGTACGGAATATCTTGCTGAAGTCATGAAAAGATTTACCCAGCTTTTTAGCCGCTTTAAAAAAACGGATGAGGCCTTCCCGTTCATGCGGGAACTCCGCTATCCATTGGTCGCGCAATTCATCGGGATTGTTGGTCAGCAAATAGTCGAAGCTTTCACCTTTATACCTGCGTATCCTTTTTTGCGATACAGGCGTGGGGTGGTCGCTGCCCAGCAGGTCGAATATCTTGCTGGCCATGCCACCGGGGGCACATTGGTTCAGCCAGTGTATGGCGGTATCAAAACGAAAGTCTTTTCTCCGGAAACCGGCAAGGTATCCGCCGGCATGTGGTTCTTTTTCCAGCACGCACACGCGCATGCCAGCTTTGCTGAGTATGGCAGCTGCGGTAAGGCCGCCTATACCGGCTCCTATTATGGCCACGTCATAATAAGGTTTAACGTTGGGCTTTTGCATCAATTGGGGTAAGGGCGTGGGGTAAACGCCCGTCCTAAATTATGGAAAATGAATGTAATGCTATGCTTTTGTAAGCGCTTGCTGGCGCAGCAGGTATTTGCCCAGCACATCAAACTCTATATTCACCACCGTCCCGGCTTCTATTTGCTGAAAGTTAGTATGCTCGTAAGTATAAGGAATGATGGTAACGGTCAGCTCATTTTCCTTGATGTTGAAGACCGTAAGGCTCACGCCATTGATGCAGGCCGAACCTTTTTCTATCACCAGTGGTGCAAACTGTGCATCGTAAGTAAAACGGAACAGCCAGCTACCATCCAGTATTTGCTTTTCTACACAGGTAGCCGTAGCATCGGCATGGCCTTGTACAAAATGGCCGTCCAGCCGGTCACCCAGCCTTAGCGAACGTTCCAGGTTCACCATGTCGCCCGCTTTCCACCAGCCCAGGTTGGTTTTTTGCAGCGTTTCGGCTACTGCGGTTACTTTATAGCTGTTGTTCTCTATAGCTACTACGGTGAGGCACACGCCGTTATGCGCTACCGACTGGTCTATCTTCAGTTCGGGGGTTATTTTGCTTTCTACCCAAAAATCTATGTTGGAACCCGATGCTATTACATCTGTAATAATACCTGTAGCTTCTATTATGCCCGTAAACATGCTGTATGGTCTTGTATTATTGCTTAATGCCGATACCCTTGTGGTAGCTGGCGCCTGAATCGCTGGCCACGGTAAAAAAGAAGGTTAGTTTGTTGGAGTCCACCTTGTCCTTCAGCAGGTAGCCGCTGATGGTATCTGTCGTGCGGCACAGGTACTGGCCATACAGGTTGTATTCTATATTGTTCACCAGCACAATGGTAGAGTCCATGGTGGCTTTATAATACCTGTCGGCTGTTATTTTCAGTGGTTCACTGCCGCCGCAAAAGCCAAACATTTCCATTTTGGTATTGGAAGTGGCAGACAGGGTTATGTAAAGCTCCTGCACCTTGCGGAATTTATTATCAGCATCATATATAGAGTCTTTGAAAAGAAAAGAACCCTTAAATGGCTGCGTAGGAAAGTAGCAAATGCTGTTATCCGGCTTGCCGGGAAAGGTTTGGTTGTAATTGATAGCATCCGGATCGTTGCAGTAGGGTCTATCCAGGCCATCTATATTCATATTGGCCGAAGGTTCTTCCTTTTTGCAGGATAGCGCTAAAACCGTCACCATCACAATAAACACTAAACTTCTATACATATTGCCTGCCGCTTGGGTTTGCATCTCGTTATTATAAACGAAGTTATGACATTATAATTATCTGTTTTCAAACACCGTGCCTAAAAAGTTGGTTCAGATAATTATTTTTACTACCTTTGCCTTCCCAAATTACCAAAAGGGAGGTATACATTATGTTGATCATTGATTCTAAAGACTGCGAGAATATAGACAAGGCGCTGAAGAAGTACAAGAAAAAGTACGAGAAATCACGCACCCTTAATCAATTACGCAGCCGTCAGGCGTTTACAAAACCGTCTGTTAAGCGTCGTACAGAAGTGCTGAAAGCGATTTATCGCCAGCAACTGATGACAGGTCAATTGGATTAATCCGATTTAACAAAATTGTCAGGAATATAATTGTGCCTGGTACTGTAATATTGTATATTTACAGTACCAGGTTTTATTATGATAGGACAACGGATCACGGACTTTTTGCAATACCTGAGGTTTGAAAAAAGATATGCACAGCATACCCGTACCGCTTATGAAACGGACCTGTCTCAATTTCAGCAATACGCAAAGGCACAATTCGATATAGATGCCGTAGCTGATATTTCCCATTTTCATATACGCAGCTGGCTGGCCACTTTCAAAGATGAAGGGCTGGCACCACGCAGCATCAACCGGAAGCTATCGGGGCTTAATTCCTTTTATAAATATTTATTGCGCCTCGGGGTGGTAGAAAAGAACCCCGTAAAGCAATTGCATGCCCTGCGCCTGCCAGATAGGCTGCCCATGTACCTGAAAGAACAGGAAATGCAAAACCTGCTGGAAGAAATAACCTTTGAGGAGGGCTTTAAAGGCGCTACCGACCGGCTGATATGCGAAATGCTATACAGGCTGGGCATACGCCGCAGCGAGCTGATAAATATTAAAGAAAATGACATCGAATGGAGCCTGAAGCAGCTGCGCGTACTGGGTAAAGGCAATAAAGAACGCCTGGTGCCCCTTAGTAGCGAAATGCTTAATACCTTCAAGGCATATATACAAGAGAAGAAAAGCCTGCCTGTGGATGATACGCATCATTTATTAGTGCTGGAAACAGGCCGACCTTTATACGAAAGTTATGTTTACAGGGTGGTAAAGCATTATCTGTCACAGGTTACTACGCTTTCAAAGCGCAGCCCGCACATTTTGCGGCACACTTTTGCTACTCATTTGCTAAACAATGGTGCTAATATACAAGCCATAAAAGAACTGCTGGGGCATAGCAGCCTGGCAGCTACGCAGGTATATACGCACAATAATATAGACAAACTGAAAGAAATACATAAGTTGAATCATCCGAGAGGATAACCATATATATTTTTAACCTTTAAATGTTGAATTATGAACGTACAAATTCAGTCAGTGCACTTCGACGCGGATAACAAGCTGTTAGAACATGTGAATAAGAAACTGGAGAAGTTGAGGACATTCCACGACAGGATAATTGGCGTAGAAGTGTACCTGGTGCTCGACAATGTGGTGCATAATATAAAAGACAAGATAGCCGAGATAAAAGTGTACGTACCGAAGCAGTCCTTCTTTGTAAAACATCAGTCTAAGGCTTTTGAAGAGTCTTTCGACCTGGCTTTCGACGCTATGGTAAACCGTATAAAGCGCCATAAAGACAAGGCTGCGGCTGTATAGTGCGCAAATCCTAACCATTTGACAATAAATCCGGTCTTTATTACAAAAAAGACCGGATTTATTTTTTCCGCTATTGCAATAAAAGACTAAATCAACTATTTTGCATAACTTAATAATATAACTATCCGAATCATGCTGCAACGTTTGATGAGAACCTTAGCGGTGTCTACTGCAACATGCGTACTGTTTTCTGCATGTAAGAAACACACTTACAGCCCTGATGAGCCACTGCAGCCTACATATTCTGCATCGGTATTCATAGCTAGTCAAAATAAAATCTTTTATGCCTTAGATCCTGTAAGCGGTGCACGCAAATGGGAAATAAACATGCACGATAATATCTTTGCCACACCACTGGTAGTAGGAGATAAAATATACGTTGCAGGCGAAAGTAATGACCTTGTGTTTACGGTAGATATAAAAGCAGCTAAATTAAAAGACACCATCGATCTGAATCCGCCCGACACACTGGCCGGCGGTATCATTTCCTCTCCGGTGGCCGATGGAAACAGCGTTTATTTCGGTACTACAGAAGGTTATTTGAGCGCCGTGCCTTATAACTCAAAAACCCCCAGGTGGACTGTTAAATTGACTGCGGGTATCCAGGCTTCGCTGGCGCTGAGTAGCGGCAATATTATAGTAGCAACCATTGATAACAAGGTACATGCCGTTAGCACGGCCAATGGTTCTGTTTTATGGACAACAGACTTGGGTACTGTTGGTTTCGGATTGTTCTCATCTCCATTGGTGAGCCCTCCATACATCTATGTTGGCTCTCCGGATGGCAACCTGTATGCATTGGATGTAAACAGTGGTACCATCAGGTGGTCATTCATTACGCAGGCACAGGTGCTGTCTTCCCCCATCATGTATGGTGGAAATGTAATAATAGGTAGCAATGATAACTACCTCTATTGCATAGACACAGCCGCCAAGCAGCCGCGCTGGATGTTCAAAACAAACGACCGTATCATATCTTCTCCGGCAGCAGCCAACCAGGTAGTGTATATCGGTAGCTACGATTCTCACCTGTATGCCGTTAACATTATAGATGGCACACTGAAATGGAAATACCAGATGGGAGCACTGGTACAATCAACCCCATTGGTACACAATGGTACCGTATATGCAGCCAGCTTCGATAAGCATATGTATACTTTCGATACATCAGGCGTTTTGAAATGGAAATATAATATCAATGGTCCGGTACAAACATCTCCGGTGTATTACGACCTGACAAGGGCATATTACCCTACCATTACCGGCTCTGCAGCTTATTAATTGATTATCCATATAAGAAATAATAAAGGCGCTATTTATATAGCGCCTTCTTTTTTACTTAATTATTGCGAAGTTTACTTCTTGCCACCTTCCTTAGGGCGGAATAGCATAATATCCCTGTCAAACAGGTAGATACCACTCTTATCATCGCCTACCAGTTCCAGCTTATCATTCAGGGTGCGTGCCAGGTGTTCTTCTTCTATCTGCTCACTCACATACCATTGCAGAAAGTTGTGCGTAGCAAAGTCTTTTTCCATAAGGGCAAGGCCTACCAGTTCGTTGATACTTTCAGATACCCTTATTTCATGTTTCAGAAACTCTTCAAATACACGTTGCAGCGACTGAAACGTAATGATGGGCTGCTTCAGTTCCGGCACTACTGCAAAGCCGCCACGCTCATTTATATAGCGTATCAGCTTCAGCATATGCATACGTTCCTCGTTCGATTGCTGGTAGAAGAATTCCGTCACCCCATCCAGGCCCGGCTGTATTTCTGCCCACGATGCCATTGCCAGGTATGCCTGCGATGATTCCGCTTCCATTTCTACCTGTTTGTTCAATGCTTCCTGTATCGATTTCTGTAACATAGTCCTTTGGTTTGCGTATACTACAATATACAAAAATACCCCTGCAAAAAGGCAGGGGTACCGTCAAACTATCTAAAAAATGGATTTTACTGTTTAGCCAGTTCTTTCACTTTGTTGAATACTTCATTTTCACCACCTTCTTCATAGCCTGCGTGTGTGTAGGCTACTTTACCATTCTTGTCTATGATCATGGTA
Source organism: uncultured Bacteroides sp. (assembly GCA_902168085.1). Classification (GTDB taxonomy): domain Bacteria; phylum Bacteroidota; class Bacteroidia; order Chitinophagales; family Chitinophagaceae; genus Polluticoccus. Next base: position 17,387 of record CABHOP010000053.1, on the reverse strand, counting down.
AAAGGTACGGTCTGGAAGTTCAGCGAGCGTTTCAGGTCTGAATTGGCATCTATATAATAAGGAAAGTCCCAGCCTTGCGATTTGGCGTAGCTGCGTACCAGGCCCTCTGCACGAGACTCGTCGATAGATATCGTCATATAGTTGAAGTCCGCTTCTGTTTTCCATTGTGCCATCTTTTCGCGCACATTCTTTATCTCCTTTTTGCAAGGTACACACCAGGTAGCCCAAAAGTTAATGAGCGTTACTTTTCCTTTCTCCACCGTTTGGTCGAAAGCTATCTTTTTGCTTGAATTAACATCCTTTATCTGCGTATTGGGTAATTCTGCGGGTTGGGCATAGGCAGCTATTCCTGACAATGCAACGGCAAACACTGTTGCCAACACTTTTTTCATAAACTTGTCTGTTTTAGTATAATGTAATCCAAAATCTTGCCAAAGTTTGGCAAAGAGACTAAATTCGCCAATCTTGTTAAAATTAACAACCTTTTAATGAAAAAAGTCGTGCTTTTTTTAACAGCAGCTTTGCTGTTAAACAGTAACCTGCATGCGCAGGGTACACTATCCGGCGACCTGATGATGAACGCGAATTTCTTTCAGCGCGATTCGGCTATCAATGCTGCCAACAATCCGTTATACGACAACTACCTTAGTGGTGGTGAAGCCTGGTTGAGTCTCAGATATAATTACAAAGGGTTTACGGCAACACTGCGTGCAGATGCCTTTCACAATTCAAACCTGTACAATCCCGTACAGGCATTAAGCGGTTTTGGTATCGGTGCATGGAGTGTGAGTAAAGAGATACATGGCCTTACGGTAACTGCCGGTTACATTTACGACCAGATAGGTAGTGGTATCCTCTTCCGTGCATACGAAGACCGTGGCCTGCTGATAGATAATGCACTGGTAGGCGTGCACCTGAAATACCAGGTAGCAAACAATATATACATCAAAGGCTTTACCGGCCAGCACAAATTTCTGTACGAGCGCTATGCACCCATCGTGAAGGGCCTGAACATCGAGGGCGATTTCAACCTGGGCGATAAAGTACACATCATACCCGGTGTAGGTGCGCTGAACCGTACACTTGACCAGAACAATATGGACAAGATAGTAGGTACTATCAATAGCCAGGATAGCATCACGCGCTTTGTACCCAGGTACAATATGTATGCCTTCACAGCTTACAACACACTTACCGTGGGCGATTTCTCATGGTATGTAGAAGGTGCCTACAAAACGCACGAAGCCTATGTAGATACGCGCGATAACATATTGCACGATGCACCGGGCAATGTAGTGTATACTACACTGGGCTATGCACGTAAAGGCATCGCCGTAAACCTGACAGGTAAGCGCACGGAAAAATTCATCATGCGCACATCGCCCAACGAGGTGCTGCTGCGTGGTATGATGAACTGGCAGCCTATCGTAGCACGTATGCGCCCGCAACGCCTGATGGCCCGTTACACACCGGCTTCTCAAGACCTGTCTGAAATGGCTATAGGTGGCGATGTGCTGGTGACACCTAATGATAACTTAGACATCACGCTGAATGGTACTTATATCAATACACTGGAAGATGTAGAGCTATATCGCGAAGGTTATATCGAAGCAGAATACCGTGGCTTTAAAGACTGGATATTGCAAGGTGGTTTTCAATATATGCGCTATAACCAGGAAGTGTATCAGCTGAAACCTGGTGTGCCGATAGTAGAATCGATGATTCCTTTCTTCGAGGTTACAAAACGCCTTACCAGCAAAACATCTATCCGTACAGAATGGGAATACCAGCATACGGAGCAGGATTACGGTTCATGGCTGTTTGGCCTGCTGGAGCTGAATGTATCTCCGCACTGGTCATTTGCCGTGTCTGACATGTATAACATTCAAAGGGGGCCTACCTCACCTCCCGGCGATGGTAAGCACTACTACAACGTATTTACTGCCTACAGAACAGGCCCGCACCGTATTACGGCATCTTACGTAAAACAGGTGGAAGGTATCAACTGTACGGGTGGTGTGTGCCGATATGAGCCTGCCTTTAGCGGTGTGCGTTTCGGTCTTACCTCGCAGTTCTAATACAGTACTTCGGTCATAAATACTTAAATTGCAAAGCGGTTCCTTTCATTAAGGAACCGTTTTGCTTTAATACCCATACAGTATGTTGAAGACAGATTTTCTTATCATAGGCTCGGGCATTGCAGGGCTTACGTTTGCCGCCAAAACAGCACAACGTTTTCCCAACAAGACGATAACCATACTCACCAAAGCCAATACCGATGAAACCAATACCAAGTATGCGCAAGGCGGTATAGCGGTGGTGAATGATACGGAGAATGACAGCTTCGACAAGCATATAGAAGATACGCTGGTAGCCGGCGACGGGCTGTGCAACAGGAAGATAGTAGAGATAGTAGTGAAAGAAGGCCCCGAACGTGTGAACGAGATAATAGACTGGGGGGCGCGCTTTGATAAAGAACCGGACGGTGCATATATGCGTGGGCGTGAAGGCGGCCACTCCGAATTTCGCATACTGCACCATAAAGACATTACGGGTTTCGAGATAGAACGCGCACTGGTAGCAGAAGTAAAGAAATACCCCAACATACAGATACACAACCATTGGTTTGTGCTCGATATCATTACACAGCACCATATGGGTATGCTGGTAACCAAGTCGGCACCCGATATACAGTGCTATGGTGTATATGCATTGAACACACAGACAAATAATATAGAGAAGATACTGGCCAAGGTTACGCTGATGGCATCGGGTGGTGTAGGGCAGGTATATCGCACTACTACCAATCCTAAAATAGCCACGGGCGATGGCATAGCGATGGCTTACCGCGCCAAGGCCAGGATAGAAAACATGGAGTTCATCCAGTTTCACCCTACGGCTTTGTACGAGGCGGGGGTCAGCCCATCCTTCCTCATTACAGAAGCAGTACGTGGCGATGGCGGCATTTTACGAAACAAACAGGGCGAAGCCTTTATGGCCGGCTACGACCCGCGTGCCGACCTGGCCCCGCGCGATGTAGTGGCGCGCGCCATAGATAATGAAATGAAGCGCACAGGTACCGAGCATGTGTACCTCGACTGCCGCCATATGGATGCAGAGAAATTCAAAGCGCACTTCCCGAATATTTATGCCAAATGCAAAAGCATAGGTATAGATGTGATGGAGCAGATGATACCCGTAGCGCCTGCGGCACACTATTGCTGCGGCGGTGTTAAGACTAATGAACATGGGGGCACCAGCATACAGCATTTATACGCCTGTGGTGAATGTGCCAGCACGGGCCTGCATGGCGCCAATCGCCTTGCTTCCAATTCATTGCTGGAGGCGCTGGTATTTGCACACCGCTGTGCTGAAGATGCAGCGGCTGTGATAGGTACGCTGGAATTTAACGATGCGATACCCGACTGGAATGCAGGTGGCACCACACAACCACGCGAGATGATATTGATAACCCAAAGCCTGAAAGAGATACAACTGGTAATGAGCGACTATGTCGGCATTGTGCGTAACGACGTGCGCCTGCAGCGCGCCTTGAGTCGTATAGACCTGCTGCATGCCGAAACCGAAGAGCTGTATAAAAGCGCTACCGTATCGCCACAGCTATGCGAGTTGCGCAACCTGATAACCACCGCCTACCTGATAGTAAAAAGCGCCCAGTTTCGTAAAGAAAGCAGGGGGCTGCACTATAATACCGATTACCCCAATAAAAGTGAATTACTGCAAAATATTGTGCTATAGAATAGCTATTTAAAAATCACTCTGCTCTACAAAAATAGTATAGCGCATGGTGCGTACATCCAGGCGTTCTCTGCTCCAATCTTGGTAGGTAGCGTATGCTTTCTTGTATTCTTTACCATCCTGCGTAATGCTTTTCAGCCCTGTGTTGGTTTGCTCACCTGCATTATTGTCATCGCCCTTACCTACACCCGATTTCTGCGTTACATCATACTGCGCGTGGGCAGGTACGGTGCGTGTTTCGGTTTCCGTGGTCACTACTATTTTTTTGTCAGTATTGTTCTTCACTATAAAGTATTCCGTGCCGGCAGGGTCGCACGACGATACGGTAAATAAAGTAGCAGCCGCCAGTAGTATTGTAGAGATACGCATAGTGATAGCAAGTTAACGAAGTATTATGATTTCCTGAAACCAGCTACTGTAGCCACTCCGCATACCGAATCTTTTATCGGTTATTTTCTGATTTGCATGGTTAAAGGATGTTTGCTGCAAACAAAGGATTATGCAAACATTGAATGGAGATAAGAAACTGCCTAAAACATTCCGCCCCGATAAGAAAGATATACTGCGCATATTGTTATGGGGTGTACTTTTTTACTTCACCTGGCTCTTCATGCACGGGGCAGATAGATTACTGGCTATGACACCGGAGGCTATGGGTAAATACTTCCCGGTGCGCTATGCTATTATCCTGCATATTACTGCTGGTGGAGGGGCTTTGCTATCGGGGCTGATACAGTTCTGGCCCAGGCTGCGCAACTATAGCTGGAAGCTGCACCGATTGATAGGATTTCTATACTTGCTGGCTGTGCTTACCAGTAGCGTTACGGCTGCGATACTCGCCTTCACTACGGCATACGATGTCAACTGGGCTTATGCCTTTTCTGTACAGGTATGGGCTATGGTATGGATCACTTCTACCTTCATCGCTTACTATGCAGCTATCAAAAAGAAATTCAACCTGCACAGGCAGTGGATGGTGCGCAGCTACCTGGTAACGATGGCATTCATGGTATCGGGGCTGTTATTGAAAACAAGCATGGTACAGCAGCTCGGCAGCTTCGAGGATATATCGCCATCGTTCTTTTGGCTGGGCTGGTCGGTGCCGCTGTATGTATACGAAATGTGGCTGAGCCGCAAGGCTAAATCGTAACGGAAACAGGCAATGCAGCCTGTGCAGGTGTTACACAATTCCTGCCCGGCTTGCCCTGGTTCGTTTGTATATAGTTCATACCCCACGTATCTATCGCCGTAACGATGGGTACGATGCTTTCTCCCAGTTCTGTCAGTTTATATTCACTTATCAGCGGGAAGCCCGTGCCGGTGGTTTTGCTTACCACGCCCATATCATACAGTTCGCTCAGTTGCATATCCAGTACGCGTGGTGCCGCTTCGGGTATGCGGCGGTGTATTTCACTGGGGCGGCCATAGCCTTTGGCTATACAATCTATTATGCAGGGTTTCCACTTGGCACCAAATACTTTCATTGCTACTGTGATGCCGCAATCCATGTCCTCCTTTATCTTTTTCTCGTACATAGGTCTCAGAATTAGGTGCTTAAAGTTAGGCAATACTGTTATTTGCAGAAAATGAAAAACAGTAGCGTCTTCAATAATAAAACATTGTGTAGGTGAACCTGCAATTATTGCCTGCCGCCATATTTTTCATAATAGGCTTTTTCGGTAATGGGTGCATTCTTTATGTATTCTTCCGCATCCCATACTATATTCCAGCGTTTCAGGTAGTCGGCCAAAGGCCCTAAACCTACTGCTGCACGCCTTTTATCTACATTGCGCGGGTCTTCCAGCGGGTCTATCTGGTAGGTGCCACTTCCGTCTCCGCTCAACTGCGAACCGTATATTTGCTTCTTACCATTGCGCACTGCTATGCGGTCTTCCAGCAGTGCCAGTTGTTGGGGCCATACTTTCTTTTGCTTTACAGCCTCGCGCATCAGGGGCAGGTATTTTTCCTGCACCTTCAGGTCGGCATGTTGTATCACCAGGAATACTGCCGATGCTGCGGTTTCTCCCACTTCATCTTTTCCCGGCCAGCCATATGTGTCCAGCAGTGTTGTTACTTTTATAACGTTTATGGAATCACGGTATTGAATATCCTCCCATAGCGCCATCATCTCTGCCGACCGGGGTCCGTATTGCTTTTCTATACTGTCAATTTTCATTCTGCCATTTTGGTCCGCATAGTATATACTATCCAGCGCCGATGCCAGTACTTTGTTATAAGTACGTTGTTGTGCATACGTGCCAAAGCTTACCAGCATAAACAGAAAACAGGCTGCCTGTTTCATAATGCAATGTTTTTAAGGTGGGAGTTAAACCAGTTGGTTCTTTAAAATTACCGAAATGAATACAATAAAAAAGCCCCTTGTTACAGGGGCTAATGATGCAGTGTCTATAGTTAAACCTAAACTTCTTATTTGGCAGTGCGTGGCATAGCAGCCATACCGTTGCCTGCGCGTACTTCTTTGCGTTCGCCTATCTGCTGGCGCCACATAGCGTAGTACAGACCTTTTTCTTCTATCAGGCTCATGTGCGTGCCTACCTCTACTATATTACCTTTCTCCAGTACAAATATCTTATCGGCATGCATAATAGTGCTCAGCCTGTGGGCTATCATTACGGTGATATGCTGCCTTTGCTGTGTTATCTCGCGTATCGTCTGGCTGATGTCGTCTTCCGTCAGTGAATCGAGTGCAGAGGTAGCCTCGTCAAATATCATCAGCCTGGGGTGGCGCAGCAATGCACGGGCTATACTCAGCCTTTGGCGTTCCCCGCCACTCAGTTTCAGGCCACCTTCACCTATCATGGTATCTATACCATTCTCGGCACGGGATAGCAGGTTGTTGCACGATGCCTTGGTCAATACTTCCAGTATCTGCTCATCGGTGGCCGATGGGTTTACGAAGAGCAGGTTCTCTTTAATAGTACCGCTGAATAGCTGCGTATCCTGTGTTACAAAACCCAACTGGCGGCGTAGCTCATCAAAATCTATATCTGTATCAGCTATGTTATTGTAGTATATCTTTCCTTTGTTGGGGTGATACAAACCTACCAGCAGTTTCACCATCGTGGTTTTACCGCTACCGCTGGGGCCTACAAAGGCTACTGTTTCGCCCAGGTTCACATCGAAGGATATATTCTCAAGCGCCGGGCGGTTCGCTGTATTGTGCTGGAAGCTAACGCCATCAAAACGTAGGTGTGCTATCTCGTTCAGTGTTTGCGGATTGGCAGGTTTGCGTTCTGTTTCCTTGCTCATCAGGGTTTTCATATTACCCAGCGATGCTTCTGCCTCGCGATACGCCATTATCACATTACCCATTTCCTGCAGCGGGCCAAAGATGAAGAACGTATAGAACTGCATGGTCACCATCTGGCCCAGTGTCAGTTCATTGCGGAAGATGAAGTACAGCAGTGCAAACATGATACACTGGCGCAGGAAGTTTACAAACGTCCCCTGCACAAAAGATATACTGCGTATGCTGCGTACCTTCTTCAGTTCCAGTCCCAGTATCTTGATGGTAGTAGCATTCAGCCGGTCTATTTCCTGGTTGGTTAGGCCCAGGCTTTTTACCAGTTCTATATTACGCAGGCTTTCGGTAGTGCTACCGGCCAGTGCCGTAGTTTCGCCCACTATCTTTTTCTGTATGCCTTTTATCTTTTTACTCAGCACATTGGTAAGCCAGCCCAATATACCCGCACCGGCTACGTATAGCAGTACGATCCACGGGCCTGCATCCAGCCTTAGCGCATATACCACTACGAATACGATACCTACTATAGTAGTAAACAAAATGTTTACAAAGGCATTGATGAATTTTTCACAATCGGCACGCACTTTTTGCAGCACACTCAGTGTTTCACCGCTGCGCTGGTCTTCAAATTCCTGGTAGGGTAGCTGCAGGGCATGGCGCAGGCCATCTGTGTACAGGCGGGCGCCAAATTTTTGTATGATAACATTTACCGCATAATCCTGGAAGGCCTTGGCTATACGGCTCACCATGGCCGTACCCACCAGCAGCAGCAGGCCGGTGATGATGCCGGAGATGAACTGTTGTTCTGTCCACTTATCGGGTTGTTTGGCGTAGGGGTCAATAATGTACTTACCAAAGATGTACGGGTCGAGCAGGGAGAACACCTGGTTGATAGCCGCCAACAACAACGCCAAAACGATAAGCCATTTATACCGAGCTAAATACTGTAACAATAATTTCATAGAACATGCAAAGGTAGGGGGAAACTACCACCGCATATATAGGTATTTGTGATTTATGCTTTAAATTTTATGATGATGGATTTTTTTATCTTGTTAACAACACTATGTTGCGGCGTTTCATTTATATAATTAAGTTATTATCCTACTCTTTCAGGCTATTCCTGTACCGAAGCAGGTATATTATACGTACGTTAATTGGAATTGCAATCTTATATTTTCTGTGGATACTTATTAGCGAAGCACGCAAAAGCTTCAAGGTGCTCACAAATATTAATAAAAAAATCCCGGATAACTATGCTGGCCTTTTTCGTTCCGATAGCTTAAAGAATATTACTTATGTAAGCACTGGCTATTATAAACTTCACACCCCTGTTTCGACACTGAACTATAGGAATAGCAATACGATTGCTGTCTTTTCATACCCTAATGTTAAATTAAACATACACGATGTGAAGGTGATGCGCGGATCTGTAAACAAACCTACTTGGAGAGTATATTCTGTAGCTTGGAGCCACAATCCTGAATTGCTTCACAGTATATCAGATACCTCTTTAAGCAGAATAGAAGTACAGCTAAAAAGTTCTTACGTAACGAAAATGAAATGTGGAGATAGCATGCTATATTATCACTTGAAAAATGGTGAAATAAGCATTTTGGTAAATGATAACTCTAAGCCTGATATAGCTGCATCGATAGACATGCCATTATTAAAACGTATAGACAATAGTATAGCCCTTGCCATTATCATGAAAGAAGATACTTGCTATATAATACTTATGTCTGCCCAAAATGGATATGCGTCCATCCCCCCTGCTTTATTGCCTTCGTTGTTGAAATAGTCTTTATCCTATTCTTTCACAAAACTACCGGTAGCCACCCCATCTACCCCCGAAAAGCGGTAGAAATATACCCCCGGTGCCGATATCCTATGGCCGATGCGCACTTCATATTGCTGTTGCAACTGCACTTGCGCTACTACCTGCCCCATAGCATTGGTAATCATCAGCGTGCCCGTCACCGGCGTTTTAAACCTTAAGGTGCTGGTTTCATCTATGGGATTGGGGGAAAGGGTGGCAGGTGACATTACTGCATCATCTACAGATAACAAGCAGGTGGCAGGGGAAAGTGTAAAGCCACTCCGTGAATCCGTTACAGTGATAATATTTCCTTTGTTCTTGAAGCACTCTACAGCACCCCACATATCTGGGTGCGTGCAAACTACATTAAATATCTCCCTCAGTATGCCTATGCCTTCTAAAACTGCTTGGCCGCCATATAGCTGCAGTTTGTGGGCATAGCCACCAATGTATATTGTATAAACCGTATCCAATATTATAGGACAGGATTCTGAAAAGCCCAGCGTGTCGCCTATGGCCATGTTGTAGTCGTATAAAATACGCTCTGCAGTATCTCTCACAGAGCGATAATATACCTTTCCGGCAAGTGTATCTTCTCTTACCAGTAATATGGGTACAGTAGTTCTGTTTTCAGTAAGCTTTTGGTATGAGATGCTATTAACGATAGAATCTCCCGTATACCTGAATACGTAAACTGTAGCTGGGAGTGGCCCATTGAACGGATTTTTAACCACATACGTCCACTCATTCGTAGTGTCTGTAAAGCGTATCTTTTGCGCCTGCGATGTGTAGCTGCAAAGCAGCAAGGCTAAAAGTGTATAAAGTCTTATCATAGGGAGCGTTGGTTTATATATAAAGATAAATAAATAAGCATTGCCGCGGCATAAATGTGTGACAATATAGGGCTGTAAACGCCTGTTGGTTAGAAACTATCTATACATGCCGATACCTCGTAAATTGCAATTTATGAATACCCCAATCCATATATACCGCGTGCAGCCTGCCGATGCCGAACGGCTGTGCAGCATTTCTATAGAAACCTTTACCACCGCCTTTGCCGCCGATAACACCGCAGCAAATATGCAGGCATATATAGATACCAACTTTACAACAGAAAAACTAATCAACGAAATAGCCCACCCGCAGTCGGCATTTTACTTTGCCATGCAGGGCGATGCCATATGCGGCTATTGCAAGCTGAACACCGGCACAGCACAAACAGAGATAAAAGATGATACCGGTGCTGAGTTGGAACGTATATATGTGCTACCCGCCTACCAGGGGCAGCACGTAGGCAAGCTACTGTTTCACCACTGTATGCAGCAGGCACGGCAGCAGGGCAAAAGCTACCTGTGGCTGGGCGTGTGGGAGCATAATGCCAAAGCCATCCGGTTTTACCAGGCGCAGGGCATGCAGGTGTTCGATAAGCACATATTTATGGTGGGCGATGATGCGCAGACCGATGTGATGATGAAGCTGGCATTGTAACAGTATGCATTTTAAGAAAATATTTACAGGGCTGGCATGGCATTATTTACATGCATAAGAGAGCCCCTGTATAAGGAAACCGTGAAACAGCAGCGCAGCCCTAAAGTGGCTGCGTTTGTTTTTGTATTATGTATAGGCGGCACAAATCATAACCCCACTTGGCACGACATTTTTTAGCCACTGGTAGCGGCAGGTTACGCAATACCCAAAAACAGCCGTTTACAGTTATGAAGAAGAAAAAAATAGCACTCAGCATTCCGCAGCCGGAAGAAGAAGTAAAAGAGCCCAACCTGGTAGAGATCATCCTCTATACCTTCCTCACCGTGCTCATCATCTGCCTGCCGATAATAGCCAGCATGAAAGGGTAGTAAATGCGCAGCCATATCTGCCAACAGCCTATCTTTACACCATGCTGCTGACGGTAACCGATACCAACTTTAAGCCGGGCAAAGACTGGATATTCCGCCTGTCCGATACGATGGGCGAACCTGTATACATAATGGACGACGACTTTTACCGCGCCCACGGCATGGAAAGCCCGCTCACCCACCATCACCTCGACCGTTATAAGAAAGGCACCCTCGTTATAGCCGAAGCCGTGTTTATAGGCGACAGGCAAGTAGTTATTTCCATCCGCTAAAGTTTCTCCCCGGCATAGATATGGCCATCATTTAGGATGCCTACGCAATATATATTTATTTCATGCGTTATAATACCGTCTGAAAATGTAACACCGATGGCAAAAACCAATAGAGAAGTATTCAGCATGAAGAGGTTCGGCCTATTACTAGTGCTGGCCATAGCCATTACCATAGGGCTGTATTATATAGATAGCGATACCCCCACCGATACCCTGCTGCAAAGGGCCTTCAACGTGCTATTCGTATTTGGGGTGATAGCTGTGATATATACCCTGGCAAACCTCCGCAAGCTAAGATCATAACAACGGTTGACTACCTGTGCCACGTTATATACCCTTCGCGTCATTGCGACTGCGAGGCACTAAGCAGCAAGCAACCTCACGAGAACACAAACCGCTACGAGTAGCCTCCCCCTGCCCCCCCTCGTCGAGGGGGACATTGAATGTCCTCCTTTTGGAGGAGGATAAAGGAGGAGGTAAATGCGTTACACGACCCGCGTCATTGCAACTGCGAGGCACGAAGCACCTCGCAAAATGAGCATAGCACAATATGTGTTTTAGCAAAACGTTATAGCAGCAGGCTATGCAATGTATAAAACTGCTTCTCCTCTTCATTTTAGCGCTGCCCTATTGCGCAAGCGCAATCATTTATCGCTATGATACACCGTTGGCACAATTTCAAAACCTTGCCCGCCAGCCGTTATTTGATTGTGTAGGCATGATATGCGATACCGCTGCCGGCATTAACCGCCCCATAGGCTCCTGTGTACTAATAGCCCCCAATTACGTATTAACCGCGCAGCATATATTAAACAAGAACACTTTCCACCCCGATGCATACAGGTAATATTGAAGGATACACCCTACCGCATAGCATCCATACATACCTATGCTGAAAAAGGCCACGACATGATGCTGATAGCATTGGCAGACAGAGTAACAGGCATAAGCCCGGCGGGTATGTGCACTAAGAACCCTGCAATGGGAGATACGGCAACGATGGTAGGTTATGGAGCGCTGAGGCCATCAGATATGCTGAGCGGAAATATTGGCATAGGCACACGTACCGCTGCGCAAAACATAATAGATAGCCTGGGCGATGTGCAGGGCAGTGGTACTGCGCTATACCTCTATGCCGATTTTTATGCGCATGAGCCGCAGCGTTTCCGTTCGCTGCCGTTGGAAGGCATGATAAATGGCGGCGATAGTGGTGGCGGGCTGTTTATAAAGGAAAAAGGTGTGTACAAGCTGGCAGGCATTGCCAGCGGTAGCCACACGGTATTGAGCAGCGAAAAAGGCTATGATGGCTCCATCATGAGTTGGTGCAATGTAGCAGCCTACTATTCTTGGATAATGTCAATAATAGAAAATAACGGCAAGAAAGAGTAAGCCAGAGCCTTGCCATACCGGCACGAATGCACAGTTTTTCTGCATCATTGCAGCGCGGCTCCCCACACGTCATTGCGAGTGATAGCGAAGCAACCCCGAGATAACACAAACCGCTACGAGTAGCCTCCGCCTACACCCCCTCGCCGAGGGGGACATTGAATGTCCTCCTTTTGGAGGAGGATAGAGGAGGAGGTAAATGCGTTATACAACCCGCGTCATTGCGAGCGATAGCGAAGCAACCTCACGAGAACACACGCCGCGTCATTGCGAGGAGGTACGACGTGGCAACTTTTCTCAGCGAAGCTAATCTCACGAGAACATGGGTAAAGCGTAACAGGAGTAACGTAGCACTTATATCTTGAGATTACCACGTCGCTGGCGCTCCTCGTAATGACGGGTGTGTGGGGGTTAGCAAAGTTTATTCACAAATGTGGATAAAGTTGGATTTTCGCGCAATTTTGTATCTTTGTAAAACAAGAACCCCATCTACTGCTAATAGATGAGGCTCTTATTTAAAGAAGATGCTGCGGAATTTTACCGCTTCTGTAGGTTCAAACCCTACCGTAATAGGCGATTATACCAAGCATCAGTTAAATTGGACAGGCTGGATTTCTACCAGTTCTTTGCCTTCAAAGGGCGATGTGTTGACGATACACCACCTGTCGTGTTAGCTGGACACTAACTATTTTGAGCCACCTTAAGGTGGCTTTATTATTATGCCTCTTCATAATCTTCATCGTTATCATCATCATCATCTATATCTAAGGCGAATTGTCGCATTTCATAGATAGCTTCATTTCTATGATTCTTACCTGCTAATATAAAGGGGCCTCCTGGTTTTGATTTTATACTAAATGTTGCGGAAATGCTACTAATTAAAGAACTTCTATCAGTTAAGTAAGGTTCAATCTCCATTAGTCTTTTTACAACATCGGCCGTAGACATTGCCTCGCCTTTTTCTTTAAGGATAAATCTGATTTTAGCTTCCCACGTCCAATCTTTATTAAATCCGTTTATGGTAGGCTTCAACTCCTCTGCATTTTTTGCAGCTAATTGGCCTTTGGTACGGTCAATGATGTTCAGAAGCTCAGTTATGCTCCAACCAGACGATGCAGTATAATTATCATCCAGTTGTTGAACTTTATTAGACGTACTATAGGAACTTGGCAGTAGTTCTTTTAATAAAAGGTCAACCTCCTCCTTCTCGTTGAGCAAATCAGTAATCTGAACATTCAGCTTGGCAGAACGCTCAGTAAGCAATGCTATCATCGCTTTCAGATTTTTTTCGCTTATTGAGATATTAACCGCCATAAATATTTAAACTATGAGTAAAAATAATATAAATTCTAACCCGTCCAAAAAAAAAGTTTCCTTTTTAATGAAATGTTAATAACCCTCTAATGAGCATGTTAATATGTGGATAAAACATCTAATTATATGACTATCATTTACTTGAATTAATTTTAAATAAAATCTTCTCCACACTATTTACACATTTGTACAATTAATTATCCAATACTGTACATTTGTACCATAAACCGTAAAAACAAAAAAGGACCATGAACACAGAACCCCTTCACATTCCCGATGGTGTGGTATGAATTATGGGAGCTACGTTTTCCCAGTTCCCTGATACATTTTTTGAGAGATTGCCATCACATACTGCATAAAAAAAGGCCTGTAACTACTTACAGGCCTTTGCAATGGATTATCGTCTCCACCTAATTATCGATATGGAGGTTAGTACCGTTAAAGTGTACATGAGCGCCTAAAGGATTTACATTGCATGCGCATGTACCCATATCTTCGTGTGCATTAATCCCGCAGGCAGATGGGCCAAAGTTATGGTCAATTACCGTTACAGGTGTATTGGTGCAACCTGTGCTGCCGGCATCATATCGTACTTCATAACCTACCACTTCGCCCGGGTTGCAACGTAAAATAGTAAGTGGCAGATGCGAATTGGCTGGTGATGACACCCATGTAGTACTAGGGTATGAAACCGTGCAGGTGGTAAGGTCTATGCATATTTGCCTGTATTCAATATCACAGCTTGAAGCGTTGGCAACCCATTGCGCTTTTGTAGTAAAGCTTGCTATTGCCATTATGGCAACCAGTAATAAATGTTTCATGATTCAAGTGATTTTTTGGTGAACAATAAACCTACAAAACACATATGTCAAAAACACCCGTTTTTTTCACAGTATAGATAAATACTATAGTGCATCCTAATGATGTAAAACCTAACATTTTAAAAGTTCAATCATAAACTATTTAACGTATATTTGCTATAATCAGGCAATTCCCTCTGCCAGCCATAAACCCAAAGGAAAATGAACCCAACCATACATATCCTACACACCAAACAAACCTCTTCAGGGGCTCGGAAGCAAAGCACCCGCCGGAAACAATCCGTAACAATTGTTCCACTCAACCCATTGATAATCAACCATACCCAAAATGTTCCATTTTAAAACTGCATGAAAACTATCAAAAACTATCAACATATATAAAAATACACATAGCGTTCTGCCACGTAAAAGCCACGCCAAATAATTTAAGCTACTTTTGCAGCTATGACTTTTGCGGAACTGAACCTGAATACTCCTTTGCACAACGCCCTGGCCGACCTTGGGTTTACCACCCCTACCACCATTCAGCACAAGGCCTTTGCGCCCATCATGAGTGGGGTAGATATAGTAGGCATCGCCCAGACGGGTACCGGTAAAACCTTTGCCTACCTGCTGCCCGTGCTGCGCCAGATGAAGTATTCGAAGGAACGCAACCTGCAAATGCTGATACTGGTACCCACCCGGGAACTGGTAGACCAAACCGTAACTGCCGTGCAGCAGCTTACCAAATACATGAGCGTCAGCGTAACGGGCGTGTACGGTGGGGTCAATATGAACCGCCATGTCAATGCCATAGCCGATGGGGTAGACATACTGGTAGCCACCCCCGGCCGCCTGCTCGACCTCGCGTATCACGGCATCCTCAAGCTCAAAACCATCAAAAAACTGGTGATAGATGAGGTGGATGAGATGTTCAACCTCGGCTTTCGCAAGCAGCTCAACGATATCTTTACCATGCTGCCCCCCAAGCGGCAAAACATCCTCTTCAGCGCCACCATCACCCCCGAGGTGGAAGCCCTGATGCGGGAATACTTTGAAACCACCACGCGCATAGAAGCCGCCCCCACAGGCACACCGCTGGAAAACATAGAGCAGACGGGTTATGAAGTACCCAACTTCAATACCAAGGTCAACCTGCTGGAATACCTGCTGCGCACCGATGATAGCATGACCAAAGTATTGGTATTTGCAGGCACCAAGCAACTGGCCAACCAGCTATACGAACGCCTCGATGCCGACTACCCCGAACAGGTAGCCGTGATACACAGCAATAAGGAGCAGAACAACCGTATCCGCACCGTAGCGGGCTTTAAAGATGGTACCTACCGCATACTGATAGCTACCGACCTGGTAGCCCGCGGGCTGGATGTAAGCGAGGTAACCCATGTTATAAATCTTGACGTGCCCGAAGTGCCGGAAGACTATATACACCGCATAGGCCGTACCGGCCGTGCCGATAAAAAGGGTATCGCCATCACCTTTATTACAGAGAAGGAAGCCGCAAGGCGTGCAGCCATCGAGGCACTGATGCAATACACCATCCCCATACAGCCATTGCCCGAAGCCCTCGAAATATCTGCCGTGCTGACCGATGCCGAGATAGACAAGCCCTACATGCCCGATACGCTCATCAAGCTGCCCGATATACACACCGGTGGCGGCGCCTTTCACGAAAAGCTGGCTAAGAACAAGAAGGTAAATGTGCGCATAAGCCATGCCGATAAGATGATGAAGAAATACGGCAAGCCTAAAAAGCGCCCTAAGAAAAGATAATAGCCAATAAGCCGATAGTATTGTAATATCGTAACCTGTATGAACAAGTGGATCGTACCTTATATCTGTGGTTGTGTGGCCGTGCTGTTTCTGGCAGGTACGGTGCTGTGGCAGCGCTATAACACCCGCCAGCGCTTTTACGATTTCGAGATAAAAGGCAAGATAATGGTGATGAAACCCGGCGACCCTGCTATTGTAATGGTAAGCGATAATTCCGTATTCTGGTTTCGCCCCGCCGATGACAGCCCTTACGATTTTGCACAGGTAGTGCACCGTGGCGATATGGTACACAAGCCCGCCGGTTCTTTTACGCTACAGGTATATACCCCCCGCGGCCAGTATAGTTTTGAAGGGCAGTAAAAAAAATGCCTCCCTTGCGGAGGCATTGTATCACATGGCGATAGAGTTGTGATGCGGTGTTGTTGGTCAAAAAAAGCGTTTCATGGCTTTTCTTAAGCTATAGGTGCTTTCATGGTGTTAGGGTCGTGCGCGGTATTTTTGTTTATTATTGTATATGGAAAAGGTGTCGGCAAGATATTGTCCGTTGTAATGCTTGTTGGTGGTCTGGTTCCTCGTGTTCATAATCTCTCTCTGTAAGTAGGAACGTAAAGGTAAATGGAAAATAGTATTCAAAAAACCCGTTAAAACACTGGACTTTTTAATTTTTTTAAATAGCAATAATACATTTTTAATTATTGCATGTTGCTATAATGTTATGGTTGGGTTACCTGTAGCGGTTTCAAATAGATTTAACATCTGCGTTAAAATTACGCCAATTACTAATATGAAGGGTGCAGTCGGCATTTCGCCATTATATCTTTAGTGCTGTGCTGCGGGGCAGGGTGCTATCGGTCATCTGTCTAAAAATCATCTCCATATCATGCAAAGGTTTTTATTCTTATTGCTGCTACTGCCTGCAGGTGCGTGGGCACAGGGGTTTTCCGTATCGGGTACGGTAAAAGATAGCACCGGGGCAGTGCTGCCGGGGGCATTGGTGCAACTGTTGCAAGATGCCGATAGCGCGACTTCGCTACGTACCTATACCGATGATAAGGGCGCTTACATCTTCAAAGAAGTGGCACAAGGGGTATACAACCTGCGTGTGCAAGCCACAGGCTACAC
>CABHOP010000052.1 GCA_902168085.1 uncultured Bacteroides sp. | reverse complement strand
TGCCACTATTACGATTCAGGGTTTTTTGGGAGGAAGATGACCTGGTGTACCGGGATATAGAGATACGCCCTACACAAACATTTTTGGAATTTCATAAAGCTATTATTTCCGCATACGAGTTCGACGGAAAGCATACAGCCTCGTTTTTTGAAAGCAACGAGCGCTGGTTAAGAGGCCGCGAGCTGAATTCGGAAGTGCTTGTGAACAAGAAAGATGCACCCGCATTGTCCATGATGCGCACACCGGTTTCTGCATTGGTGGCCACGCCCGACCAGAAATTTATATATGAATACGATCCTGTAAAGAAGTGGACATTCCTGGTAGAGCTTATCGGTGTTTCGAAAGATGAAGACCCTAAGCGTACTTATCCTTTCGTATTGCGTAAAGAGGGCGTAGCGCCTGCACAGTATGGTGTAAAAGGCGTAAACCTGGATAAACTGCTGGAAGTAGAAGAGAAATACGACCTTGGTGCCGATGAAATGGCAGAAGGCTTTGGCAGCGAAGGCGAAGAAGGAGGTGGCAACGAAGGCTTCGATACCGGCGGTGGCAGCAGCAATAGCTACGACGAATAACAGATAATTGGCGGCTTACAACAAAACGGTTTATATCATTTGCGGGCCCACAGCAGTGGGCAAAACCGCTATTGCCATCAGCCTGGCGCAATACCTGCATACAGCCATCATATCGGCCGATAGCCGACAGTGCTACAAGGAAATGACCATTGGTACGGCAAAGCCTGGTGCCGATGAATTGCAGGCCGTAAAGCACTATTTTATCAATTCCCATTCGGTAGTCAATAATCTTACAGCTGCCGATTATGAAACACTGGCATTAGGCTATCTCAATGAAATATTTGCTGCTGCAGATACAGCAATAGTATGCGGTGGTACCGGCTTGTATATAAAAGCCCTGTGCGAAGGGCTGGACGAGATGCCTCCGGTGAACGATGCTATAGCTGCTGAAGTGCAGCAGCAGTACGATGCACACGGCATAACATGGCTGCAGCAAACAGTGCGCGAAGAAGACCCTGCTTTCTTTGCTGTAGGCGAAGTGCAAAACCCTGCACGCCTGTTGCGCGCCCTCACCTTCAAACGCTCTACTGGCGAAAGCATTACCAGCTTCAGGAAGGGTGAAGCCAAACGGCGCGATTTTAATATAGTGAAAATAGGCCTGGAGCTACCGCGCGAAGAGTTGTACAACCGCATCAATCACCGCGTAGATATGATGATGGCTGCAGGCTTGCTGGACGAGGTAAAGGAACTATACCCGCTGCGCAAACTAAAAAACCTGCAAACCGTAGGCTATGCCGAACTGTTTGATTTAATAGACGGGCAATGCACGCTTGCCGAAGCAGTGGAGAAGATAAAACAGAATACCCGCCACTACGCCAAGCGCCAAATGACTTGGTTCAAAAAGGACAAAGAAGTAAGATGGTTTTCTGCCGATGCTAGAGATGTAATTACAGGTATACTTCGCAACTGATCAACGTGTGCCCCAACCCATCGAACGGATGCGCAGTAACGCATACAACTTCAGCACGTACAAGTAAATACCCATAGCAAAGCGGTACAGGTTATAGCTTATCACTTTTACAATAGAACGGTTGTTGCGCACCATTAGTGCTATCAGGTAAATGGCGGCTAGGATGTAAAAGAACCTTAATTGCAGCAGTGTTACCAGCAATACTACCTGCAGCGGCACCGAAAGGAAAAAAGATATCACATCTAAAGTAGAGAACAAACGTACCCAGCCCGATACGCCTTTCAGGAAAATGGCACGCATCTGGTAAATGATGCCGGTTTTAAAGGTACGTTGCACTTTCCCCTTGTACTGGTCAAATTCAAATCTCTCATGCGTTACCGCTACGCCATATATAGTGTAGCTTTTGCCCTGTTGCAGCGCCATATTGGTAATGCTTTTGTCTTCACCGGCCATCATAGGCTTTCCTAAAAAACTATCATTTTTATAAGCTTCCAATACGCTGGTAATGAAGCTGTATTTAGCGAACATGAATGCCCCGTTACAGTTCACCGTAGCGCCCATCCTGCTTTCAAACAGGCGTTTGTAGTAGTTCGAATGATAGCTTGTATTGATGTAGGTATTCAGAAAATCATCTTTAAAATCCTTCAGTGTAATGCGTACACCAAATACATTACCATCGGCATGCAGGCGTATGAATTGCAGGCTGGTTTCTATAGCATGGTTGTCAAAGCAAATATCAGAATCGATACACAATACATAATCTGTAGGTTGCAATGCTGAAATACCAAGTATCTGAGATCTGCGCAGCCCCAGGTTCGTTTCATTTCTTATGATGCGCACCTTATCTGCGTAGGCTTTTTCTATTTGCACGGGGCGCAGGCTGCAATCATCCACTATTATTATTTCTTTGGCCTGGCAGGTACTGCTAAAAATACTATCCAGCAGCGTTGTTACATTTTCTTCTTTTTCGTTGTATGAACAGATGACAATGGAAAAATCCGGCAGTGTTTTCGTTGTTGTTAAAGTAGCGTGCTGCTGCTCGCGTAGCAGATGTGTGTTGTACAGGTAGCAAAACCTCAGTATCAGGAAAGGAACAGAAATCAGCAGAAAATGATTTTCAAAAATGCCGCAATAGAGTATTAATAGCGATGAGGAAACAGTAATGGTAAAGTCTATATAAAACCTTTTATTCCTGTTTATATTGTCAATAAGACTGTTTATCATTTCTGCCTGCTGGAATGCAATATTATAAAAGAAAAGTTTTTCCGGGGCAGTAATAATTGTGGTGCTACACTTGTTGCTTATATACCGGCATTACTTCATCAATAGGGCCGTCCATTTTTACTAAGCCATTTTCCAGCAGTATCAGCCGCTCACAAAAAGAGCGTATAATATCCTCGTGGTGGCTTACAATAATGAGGGTTTTGCCCATTAATATTTGTTGCAGGTAGCGTATCACTTTTTCTTTAAAAAAGATGTCGCTGCCTGAAAATACTTCGTCCAGAACATATATATCTGCAGGCAAGTGCAGCGCCACGCTGATGGCCAGCCGGGTGCGCATGCCCGTCGAATAAAATTTTACAGGTGTGTCTATGGTTTGTATTTCGCTGAATGCTATGATCTCATCTACATGCTCAGCCACCATGCGTTTAGATTTGCCCAGTGCTGTGCCGTGCAGGTATATGTACTCTCGCCCCGTCAGGTCGCCCAGTATATCGCCTTGTGCAAATACTTGTATGATGTCGCCTTCTACCCTTAGCTTACCACCACTTGGTTCTGTTATACCACTAAGTAGTTGCAACAGGGTAGTCTTGCCCGCTTTATTACGTCCCAGTATGCCTACATGTTCTCCCGGCTTTATGGTTATGCTGATATCCTTCAGTATAGTATCATATCCTGTTTCTATCCTTTCTTTTTTTAGCAAAGCCACCAACTTGAAGAAAATACTTCTCAGTACATATTTGCCTATGTACTTCTTCTCTTTCGATTTGAACCTCTTAGATACGTGCTCCAGTACTATCATGCAAGATTATATGTAGTCGGCTATACGTTTTTCGTACCGTGCAAATACTGCATAACCTAAAAAGAAAACGAACAGTGAAATGCTCATCCCTTTGGCCAGCAAGTACCACGGTGTCTGCTCATGAAATAATATGGAACGCGAAGCCTGTATCACAGATACCATAGGGTTCAGTGTATAAAGCCGTATCCACTTATCAGGCACCACACCTATTTTATATACGATAGGGAGGCTATACAGGCCCAGGGGTACTACAAATTTCAATAGGTGCCTGATATCGCGGTACACGATACAGGGAATGGTGAATAAAAGGCCCATACCTACTGAAAACAATACGATTTGCAGCATTAGTATCGGTAGCACCAAAACGCTGATGCCTGGCGTCCTGCCTACCAGTAGGGCTACGATAAAAAGGAATACCAAGCCGAATAAGAACTCGACAAGCTTTAGTAATACCAGCGAAAATGGTACAATGATGCGGGGGAAACTGGTGCGTTTTATCAGTTGTGGCTCTTTGGGAAAGATATCCAGCACTTCAAGAAATACATCTCTGAAGAACAACCACGGAAGCATACCACTATAGATAAACAGGAAATACATTTTCCGGCTGATGCCTACATCGAAGGCCATGCCAAAGAAAACAGTATAAACGATGGTTGTTATCAGTGGGCTCACAATGATCCATCCTAAGCCGATATAAGAGTGTTCGTATTTATTTTTTATCCATTTCTTTGACATAAGCACCAATAGGTCCTTATACCGGATAATGTTTTTAATACTTTCAACAAATGAAGCTTTTTGCGGATAGATAACCATTCGTGTCGCTAAGTTACCGTCATTTTTTACATGGCATATAGCGCCTGTTAACAAAATATTTATTTAATAAAAGGTACTTTGCAATGCATAGTACTAAGTTTTTGCATAGATTTGTGTTATAAACAGAAGAGATGAATGTAGAGAATACGGAATCGCAGATGCGCAAAGGCTTGCTCGAGTTGTGTATCCTGGGTATCATTCAGAAGGAGAAGGAAGCATACCCCAGCGATATACTGGAGCAATTGAAACAGGCCAGGCTGGTGGTGCTGGAAGGCACACTATACCCATTGCTTACCCGTCTTAAAAATGCAGATATGCTTACCTACCGCTGGGAAGAATCTACCTCTGGCCCGCCACGTAAATACTACTCATTAACGGAAACCGGGCGCAAGTTTTATATACAACTGAAGCAGACCTGGGATGAACTAAGTACCGCAGTCAATCATTTAACCACAACTATATAAAAACACCATTATGCAAAGGATCATACAGATAAACATCGCAGGTCGCGTCATCTCTATGGAAGAGGATGCCTACCAGCACCTTAAAAATTATATGGCCAGCCTCGAACGCCAGTTTTTGAACGAACCCGGCAAGGATGAAATAATACTGGATATAGAATACCGCATCGCAGAGCTCTTCTTCTCGAGGCTGGATGCCGGCGCACCTGCCATTGATAAGGCCGATGTGCAGAAGGTGATAGATACACTGGGGAATGCTGCCGACCTGAATGAAGATAACAACCAGCAGCAGGCACCTAAGCAATCTTACCTGCCGGTGCATTACATGCCTCAGGACAATTATCATCATAGCAGCAGCCGCAGGCTTTTCCGCAACCCTAAAGACAAGATAATAGGTGGTGTGTGTAGTGGTGTGGCCAACTATTTTGATATAGACCCTGTAATAGTGCGCCTGATATTTGCAGTGCTATTCCTTACAATGGGCATCGGCCTGCTGGCCTATATCTTGGCATGGATCATCATACCTGTGGCTAAGACCCCTGCCGACCTGGGGTTTATGACCACAGGTACCCCCATGAATTTTCATACCATGCAGCGTAACATGACAGAGGAACTGAATGACTTGAAGAAAAGAGGTGAAGAAATGAGCCGTGAGCTACGCGATTTCTTTAACAAGAAGAAATAAAAAAAGTCGCCCATTGGGCGACTTAAAGCTTGTGGAGGATAACGGAGTCGAACCGATGACCTCTTGCATGCCATGCAAGCGCTCTAGCCAGCTGAGCTAATCCCCCATGGTTGGGGTGCAAATATAGATTGCTTGCGCAGGTTATCCAAATTTGTTGCTAACTTTAGTAGCAAAGCAGCAAAAGATATGTGGAAGCAGATTTTGACGTATTTCTATATCAGGAAACGAGAACCCGGTGCGCCTCGCGACATGAGCATTAAATTCATGCATGGCATGAACCGCATCTCGCTGTTTATGTTCCTTATTGCTATCATTGTAATGATAGTAAGGCTTATCAGGCATTAGCAGTTTCAATGATTTCTTTGGCGGCAATGGCAGAGGCATGGCTATCACCCAGCAGGTGCCATAGCTGCGCATAGTCTGCTTTCAGCCGGGCAATATGTGCTGCATCGTTCAGTATCAGCGATAGTTCCCTTTTCAGGTTCTGCTCATTCAGTTCGTGCTGTATCAGTTCTGTTACCACCGGTTTATCCATTATCAGGTTCACCAGCGATATGTATTTTATCTTCACCAGCTTTTTTGCCAGCCAGTAAGATATGGGGTTGCCCTTGTAGCACACCACCTGCGGCACGCCAAACAGTGCTGTTTCCAGGGTAGCGGTGCCGCTGGTAACCAATGCTGCTGCCGATTGTTTTAGCAGGTTATATGTTTGTCCCTTTGCCAACAATACATGTGCATCGCCTATCAATTGTTGGTATAGCTCATCGGGCAGTGATGGAGCCTGCGCTACTATGAACTGGTATTGCGGAAAATGCTTTACCATGTGCAACATTTCAGGCAGCTTCACTTTTATTTCCTGCGCACGGCTACCGGGCAGCAGGGCTACGATAGGCTTGTCTGATAATGGTTGTACAGGCACGTCGTTTCTTTCATGTGCCACCACTTCTATCAATGGGTGGCCTACATAGGTAGTCTTATAATCCCATGTTTTGTAAAAGTCTACCTCGAAGGGCAGAATCACCAGCATTTTATCTACATCACGCTTCAGCTTCTTTACCCTGTTCTCTTTCCATGCCCATACCTGTGGCGATATGTAGTATACTACTTTGATACCTTGCTGCCTGGCCCATTCGGCTATGCGCATATTAAAGCCGGGATAGTCTATCAGCACCAGCACACCGGGCTTGTAAGCAGCAATGTCTTTTTTACAGAAGTCTATATTGCGAAGTATCGTGCGCAGGTGCATCAGTACTTCTACAAAGCCCATAAAGGCCAGGTCGCGGTAATGTTTTACCACGGTGGCACCGGCTGCTTCCATACGGTCGCCCCCCCAGCATCTTATTTCCGCCTTGTTATCTTGCTTATGCAGTTCCTTTATCAGGTTGCTGCCGTGCAGGTCTCCACTGGCCTCTCCCGCAATGATGTAGTAGCGCATACTACCATACAAACTTTAGCAATACAATAAGTACCGCATACAGGATGGTTGCTATCAGTACCCCGCGTGCAGAAAGGTCCAGGCGTTTATTGGTAAAGAATATGAAAGGAATAATATTCATGAGTATAGAAAGGCTCAAAACCGTAGCAGCCTTGTCGTGCGTGCGCATCAGGTAACGGGTAAAGTCGCCGAAACTGTAATTGTGAAACAGTATCAGGTATACAATAAAGAAACCTATAACAGGCATTACCACACCGGCGGCAAAGCCAAACAACGGTACATTACGTTTCATAGCCGTAAATATAACGCTAATATACAAGTCAAAAATTCATTTTTGTACATGGAACATTGAAAGATGTACATTTGTTGTCGATATAGAAACATAAAGTCAAATGAATTTTCACCTAAAGAATCTGCCGGAACGTACACAGAAGCCACGCCAGCATGGCCTTACAATGGTTATGGACAAGGGAATGGGACACGATGATGTAAAGAACTTTCTTTCTGTAGCTGCCCCTTATGTTGACATTGTAAAACTGGGCTTTGGTACGGCTTGCGTTACCAACAACCTGCGCGAGAAGATAGATATATATACCGCCCATGATATACCCGTGTATTTTGGAGGCACACTTTTCGAGGCTTTCCTGGTGCGCGGCCAGTTCGACGATTACCTTTCGGTTATCAAAGATTACGGTTTGAAGTATGTAGAAGTATCGGATGGTTCCATCACCATACCGCATGCTGAAAAGTGTGGATATATAGAAAAGCTGGCCCAGCATGTAACCGTACTTTCTGAAGTAGGTTCTAAAGATGCAGCCCACATCATACCGCCTTATAAATGGATAGAGCTGATGCGTGCAGAGCTGGAAGCAGGTTCTGCATATGTGATAGCAGAAGCACGTGAGGCCGGTAACGTAGGCATCTACCGTGGTTCGGGCGAGGTGCGCGAAGGCCTGGTGCAGGAGATACTGACACAGATACCTTCTGAAAAGATAATATGGGAAGCACCGCAAAAAGCACAGCAGGTATACTTTATGGAGCTACTGGGTGCCAATGTGAACCTGGGTAATATAGCACCAGTAGAGGTGCTGCCGCTGGAAGCTATGCGTGTAGGTCTTCGCGGCGATACCTTTTTCCTGTACCTGGATAAAGAGAAAGGCGCAGCACAATAAGCTATGAATATATTGAATACATACACAGAGGACATGCTATGATAGTATGTCCTCTGTCTTTTAAGACTGAATACTATGCACAAAGTATACGGACTGATAGGGTACCCACTGAAGCACAGTTTTTCACCCGGTTATTTTAAAGATAAATTTACAAGGCTGGGTATCGATGCTTCTTACCATGCCTATGCTATACCTACCATACACGAGCTGCCCGAGCTGATAAAAAAACACCCATCACTGGCGGGACTTAACGTAACTATACCTTATAAAGAGCAGGTGTTAAGCTACCTGGATGCAATAGACAGCACCGCCCAAAAGATAGGCGCCGTAAACTGCATTGCGATACATGCCGGTAAGCTAAAGGGCTATAATACAGATGTAATCGGCTTTGCCGATAGCCTGAAACCCTTGCTGCAACCACATCATACAGATGCGCTGATATTAGGTACAGGAGGGGCATCGCTGGCGGTGGCCTATGCATTAGGGCAATTGGGCATACGCTATACAAAGGTATCAAGAGCAGTGGGTGATATTGTGTATGCCGACCTGCTACCGGAACATGTCGCAACGCACACACTCATCATCAATACCACGCCGGTGGGTATGTACCCCGATGTAACAACATCGCCTGATATACCATACGAAGCCATAACCGATAAGCACCTACTATACGACCTGATATATAACCCCGCTGAAACGGCCTTCCTGGCCAAAGGCAAAGCACAGGGCGCTACCATAAAGAATGGCCACGAGATGCTGGTGCTGCAGGCAGAAGCATCGTGGCAGATATGGAATGACTACATGCCTACCGTGTAGTATACACAGGTGGTCACAAAGTTTCGCAAGAAGGGGATGGCAGATATAATGCCAAGCTGCTTGCGGGGCTGCAGGCCAAATTTGTATTTGTATATCGGGTTGATGAGATAGTGCTGTTTGTTCACCGTTTTCAAGCCACTGCTTTTTATGATGCGCTCGAAACGCTCTATACTGATGCGTGTATCGTGTATCTCTGAAAGTTCACGTATCACACCATCCGACTCACCTATCATTTTCAGCAATCCCCTGTACAATGACTTAGGCAGGATATGATACCATGGCATCATGCCCAGCTTATGCTCGCACAGTTGCTGGTGTCCACCAAAAGGCATGTACCATGGCGGAAAGCCAAAGAATACCTGCCCATCCGGCTTTAAAAGGTTTTTAAGATAGGGCACAAACTTTTCCTGTTCCGGGATATGCTCTATTACATCCTTTAGTATAATGACATCGAAGAAGCCCTTGTACATCCCCAGGAAGTCGGCATCATATACATTCTTATACAGGAACTTTATTTTGCCTGCGGCTACTTCATTTTTATAAAAGTTATTGGCATAGTCTATGCGCAGTTCATTCAGGTCTACCCCTACACAATGAGCACCCTTATCCATAAAAGGTACTAGTACGCCACCTTCGCCACAGCCTATTTCCAGCACATTGGTGCCGGGTTTTATAGGGTGGGTTTCCTCAATAAAAGGCAATACATACTGCCTGGAGTTATCTACCTGCTGTTCGTACCGTACGCGTTCGTCTTTGTGTTGCTTTAGGGCCAAAGTCCTTTATAGTTTTTGAAGGGGATAAAATTAACCTTTTACTTCATTCATCAAAGCCTGCAATATCTCCAGCTGTTTTTTGATGCTTTCATCGTGTATCTTTTCATATAGCGCCACAATGAATTCGCGCGACAGGTTTAACTTTTCAGCCCTGTCACTGCGGGTTGCCACTATTTCCTGCCAGCGTTCCGGCTGGTAAGCTGTCATATTGCAGTCTTTCTTTACGGCACCCATACGTTCGCTCAGCTCCATACGGCGGGCTATCAGGTCTATGATCTCTGCATCTATCCCATCCATCATCTGGCGCAGGTTTTCGAGGCTAAGGCTCTTACCTGTATCTGTAGTATATAGCTGGCGCACAACCAGGTTGTCTATAAGCGCTATAAGTGCATCCGGTGTTATTTGCTGCGCAGCATCGCTCCAGGCTTCAGCCGGGTTGGGGTGCGTTTCTATCATCAGGCCGCAAAAGCCCATGTCCATGGCCTTTTGTGCTACACGTGCCACCAATTCGCGGTTGCCACTAATATGGCTGGGATCGCAAATGATGGGCAATGATGGTCTGCGCCTTTTCAGCTCGATAGGTATGGGCCAGTTGGGCTGATTGCGGTAAGGTGATGCTGCATTGTAGCTGGAAAAACCGCGGTGGATGGCCGCGATATCTGTAATGCCGGCATGTTCCAGTCGCTCTATAGCGCCATGCCACAGGTCCACATCGGGGTTCACGGGGTTCTTCACCATCACCGGTATGTCCACACCTTTCAATGCATCGGCGAGGCGCTGCACCTGGAAGGGGTTTACCGTAGTGCGGGCCCCAATCCACAGTACATCCATTCCATATTTCAAAGCCAGCTCTATATGCTGGGGTTCTGCTACTTCTATAGTTACCGGAAGCCCATATACCTGTTTCACTTCCTGCAGCCATTGCAAAGCTGCTTCGCCCATACCCTCAAAACTACCCGGCCTGGTGCGGGGTTTCCATACGCCAGCCCTGAAGAGCTGTATGCGCCCTGCAATAGCCGCTGCCGTCTCTAATACCTGTTCACGTGTTTCTGCACTGCAGGGGCCGGCTATCACAAATGGGTTACCCCCGTTATTGAAAAAAGACATAGTGCAAAGGTACTTGTTGGTGAGCGAATTGCTGTAAATGCCTGCTTAGTTTAAACTTATATTGTAATAATTATCATGATGCTCTCCTTTCAATTTTCCCCAAGTTTTTGTGCCAAGCTGCTATCTTTGCCGCCATGCAAGCATTGCCCCGTATAGATGAGCTGAAAGATGGTGCTGTAATATTGATAGACAAGCCCTACAAATGGACATCCTTTGATGCCATCAATAAAGTAAAGCGCCTGTCGAAAGTGAAGATAGGCCATGCCGGAACACTGGACCCACTTGCTACCGGGCTGCTGATATGCTGCACCGGTAAATTCACCAAGCGCATAGCCGAATACCAGCGCCTGCCGAAAGAATATACGGGCATCATACAATTGGGCGCTTCCACACCTACCTACGACCTGGAAAGCGAGCCCGAAGACTTCAAGCCTTTTGAGCATTTGACAGAAGCGGAGATAATAGCCGCTACTGAAGCCTTCAAAGGTGACATACAGCAAGTGCCCCCTATCCATTCGGCCATTAAGAAAGATGGCAAACGGGCCTATGAACTGGCGCGCAAGGGCAGGGAGATAGTGCTGGAGCCGCGCAATGTGCGCATCGCCGCTTTTGAGATTACCAAAGTAGCGCTGCCTGAGGTACACTTTCGGGTGGCATGCAGTACGGGTACTTATATCCGTTCGCTGGCGAATGACCTTGGGGCTGCCCTGGGCTGTGGCGGCTACCTGAAAGAGCTACGCCGTACCAAAATAGGTGATTTTGATGTGGCTGATGCCCTGACACCTGACCAATGGAAGACACACTGGTTTGGTGCGCCGCAGGAAACTGCCTCATAATTGTTTCTGATTGTTTCCGGTTTTCATGGTGCTGCAAAATGTTGCGTTTTGTTGTGATTTTTCGTGTTTTGTTTTTTACTTTTTTGATGTAAAATATAAGTGATTGAAAATCAATAGTACTTGTAAATGCCGGACCTGTATTTTGTTGTGAAATGTTGTGTTTTGTTGCGGGCATGACGATAGCTATAGTTTTCAGGGTTTATTTATAATAGCAAATATACAGTATTTATATGAATAAATAAAGGCTGCTTACGGGCAGCCTTTACAGTGTAATGGTATAAAAAACTCAAAATTACTCAACTACGAAGCGGCTGATACTGCCATTGCTTGTCTTGATGATATAAATACCGTTTGTAAGGTTGGCCGTATTGATATGACCTGCATTCTGCATGCTTAATACAACGCGGCCTGTCATATCGTACACCATACCTGAAACAGGCTGGCTAAACTGCAGGTTAGTGCCGCGCTGAACAGGGTTTGGATATATCTTCATCGCAGGAGTATCTACTGAAGTGATGCCTGTATTGCTCAACGGCCAGGTGTACGGAGATTTTACATAACCTGATATTTTATTGCTGCCTGCTAGTTTGTAAACATACATAGTAGATGCCAGGTTGGTGGGTAGAATGATGCCATTTGCAGGAACACTGGTGTTACCAAAGTCATTGTCCTGGCCTATTACCAGTGTGCTATCGTTTACAATAGCCATATCTTCAGGCTTATCCAATACAGGCTCCCAGCCGTTAGCCAGCAGATCCATGAATTCCCATTTTTTAACAGCCGTGATGCCGATACCCGCCAGACCGGTAGAATCGTAATACTGTTCGATAGTTTTGCCACCTACCCAGTTGGTAGTGATAGGCGTAGCGCCCGATATGTCGATACGGTATATTTTCTTCCTGTCGGTAGTGCCGCGAACGGCGTGCTCTATCAGCAGAAACTCGTTATTGTTGATAGCTACCATGTCGCCGATCTTAATGTCTTTGAAACGGATTTTATTGCCGCCTGTACCTTTTGCTGAGTCGATGATATAAGCAAACTGGCGTGTAGTATTGGTTGCAGGGTCGATCTCGACCAGGCGCAGGATGCGGGTAGTGTCCCTTACGCTGGCCTTTGGAAATTCCATTGTGCTTTGAACGATGCCATACACTTTTCCGTTAGGCGTAACTGCTACACCTTCAAAACCACGGTTGGGCGTGCGGTAACGCAGCACGGTATCAATGCCTACCTGGCTGGCCGCATTGCCAAATGGTGAATACCTGTTTATTACCTTACCGTTGGAATCGAGTTGCTGTATGGTAGTGCCATATTCCTCGCACACCCAAAAGGTATTGTTAGCACCTATCTGGATGCCTTCCGGATCGATACCCCAGGCATCGGTACCCAGTGTTTTGGTATTAGGGCAGGTGTTAGAAGTATCGGACCATGCGATTTCGCGGGCATTGCCTGCACCATTGGGGTTTGGCAGGCCGGTCATTCCCGTACCATCGGGGCGCTTGAATGTTTTGGTGTACAGTATACGTATGCTATCTGTTATTTTGATGCGGTGAATTTTAGGAACATACGCAGGAAAAGGGAATATTTTTTCATCCCCCGAAGCACAGTTGGCGTTGCCTGCATCTATATTCGGGCCGCGGTCTGAAATGGTAAAGAACTCATTTTCTGTACCGGGGATGTAGCAGAGGCCGGAGAAGCCCGACTCGCGGAAAGCCTGACCTTGATAAGTTCCGATAGGGGCAGAGCTGCCATTGATATATTTGCTCCAGGTGATCTGTGCATTGGCTGCACCCGCTGAAAGCGTGAAGATTGAAAGTAAG
This sequence comes from uncultured Bacteroides sp., assembly GCA_902168085.1. Lineage (GTDB taxonomy): Bacteria > Bacteroidota > Bacteroidia > Chitinophagales > Chitinophagaceae > Polluticoccus. The sequence continues at coordinate 75,047 of CABHOP010000052.1, read as the reverse complement.
GTATAGATGTTTTTCATCCTGCAAAAGACGAAACAACATGTTGCGTGAATGTTATGTGTAGGTTAGTTAATGGTTAACGGGTATGATTAAACAACACCTGGCTAAATGATGCCCATTTGCTGCATCAGCAAGGTAGCATTGCTGGATGTAGAGCCGCCTGTTTTTATAGTGTAGTCGAAATGTAAACGGCCATCTATAATGGTGCTTTCAAAATGATAATTGATAATGGCAGGTGCATATTCAGCTTCCAGCCTGCAAAGGCCGGTATCGTGCGTGGCTACAATGCCAATGGTATTAGCCCGAAGCAGTTTTTGAATGATGGCTATGGTGCCTTTCTGTTTATCATCGGAATTGGTGCCGCGTAGGGGCTCATCTACCAATACCATGTATGGAGTGCCCTTTGCTGTTTCCTGCATGATGCGCTGCATACGGTTCAGTTCGGCTTTGAAATAAGAAACATCTTCCTGAACGGAATCGGTTATGCGCATAGAAGTGAACAGCTCTAACAAAGGCATATTTACTCGTTTCGCACATACAGGCAAGCCTGTATAAGACATAATAAGCGTAACACCTACGGTGCGGATATAGGTGCTCTTACCCGTCATATTAGCGCCGGTGAGCAGGTAGAGGCGTTGGGTGTTTGATAAATGAATATCATTACCCACTACGCTATCGCTGTGTAGCAATGGATGTTTTAGTGTGGTGCCTTCAAAGGCTAAGGCATCATTGAAAGAAGGATAGATATTTTCAGGATGATTGAATGCATAATTGGCAAGGCTGATGTAGGTGTCGGTTTCATCTACATGATTGAAAGCGGTTATTAATAGCTCTTTGTTAGAGCGTTTCCACTTTTCCAGTTTCAGCACGCAATAGATATCAAACAAGAAAAAGGTATTCATGAGTGGCCCCACCATGCCGTTGGCGCGGCTATCGAAAAGATGCACCAACTTGCGGAACTGTGTAACTGCACCCACGGAAGTATGGCTTACCTGCTGCATATTAGCAAGCGTAGGATGCTGGAAAGATTGCGCAGCAATAGTCGCTAGTAACTGTTCATATTTATCTACCAGCTTTATACTGCGGCCAACCAGCATGTGTGTTTCTTTTACCGGCTTGCTATAGATGATGAGCGTAACCCAGTTGGCAACGATTACCAGCGTAAGTAATGGATGGAATGTTTGCTGGATGATAGAGAGAACAATAAAGATGGCAGACAAAACAGGTAATACAATTGAAACAATGCGTAATAGCTTGTTGCCAAACTTTTCCGGCATGTGCAGCCATGAAAGTATTTTATCGCGGTCGCCCTTACCTTCTTCGTATAATGTACCTGTTAGTTTGAACTGGTGAATGAATTGTGGTGTGGTCGAGAGTTCTTTGATGCAGGCTTGCCTTTCGGTAATGGTTTCTATGCCAGCATATGGGTTTTTAAAGAGATTCACCAATAACTCTTTTCCCTTCAGCGTAACACTGCGGCATATCAGTTGGAAGAGAGAACCCTTGCCAAATATATCGAGGTCGTACGTGTATGGATGTAGCGGGTCTACCTCTTCCTGTGCAGCATCAAAGCCGCTGATGTTGCCGTCAAGAGCGGCAAGCTCTGCCTGTAATAACTGAACACTTATGGCGCGGATGCGTAGTTTTTCTTTCAGGCTATTGTGCCTGTTTACAATTATGAAAAACAAAGCAGTGCAGCCCACTAAGAGCAACCACCACATGTCATTACCATACTTGAATACAAAGTATAGCAGTACGATAGCTGCTATGCCGGATAGTAAGCGTAAAGATGAAAATGTGCTGACCTGCTTTTGTAGGGTATCTATAATTTGTGTTTCTTTTTCAGCTTCGGACTGGTAGTATGCGTTCGGGGTCATTGGCGCAAAGGTAGTGTTATTGTTTTCTAAGAATTTTATTCGTGAGGGATACTAAAGTGATGATAAGAGGCAGACATATCTGTAAAATAAAATCAGCCATCATAGTGAGCTACTACAATGGCTGATTTATTATTAAAATGAACTTATGCTAAAACACTATTGTTTACCGCTGCCATTTCTTTTACGGCTGCAACGATAGCTTCTGCATCGTAGCCGCATTCGCGGTGCAGCTCTTCAGGCTTGCCGTGTTCTACTATACGGTCGGGGATGCCCAGCATCTTAACTTCAGGTGTATAGTTGTTAGCGGCCATGAATTCCAGTACAGCGCTACCGAAGCCACCCACTATGGTGCCGTCTTCTACGGTTATTATCTTGCTGAATTTGTTAGCTATTTCGTGCAGCATGGCTTCATCCAGTGGCTTGGCAAAGCGCATATCGTAATGCGCAGGGTTGAAGCCCTCTGTTTTCAGCATGTTGCAAGCCTTCACGGCAAAGTTACCGGGGTGGCCTATGGTCAGTATCGCTACATCTTCACCTTCTTTTATCACGCGGCCTTTGCCTATTTCAATCTTTTCAAATGGTGTACGCCATTCGGGCATCACACCTTGTCCGCGTGGGTAGCGGATGACGAAAGGTAGTTGGTTCTCTTCCAATTGCGCGGTGTACATCAGGTTGCGCAGTTCCGCTTCATTCATCGGTGCGCTTACAATCATATTGGGTATGCAGCGCATGAATGGAATATCGTAAGCACCGTGGTGTGTAGGGCCATCATCGCCTACCAGCCCGGCCCTGTCGAGGCAGAAGATAACCGGTAGTTTTTGAATGGCCACATCGTGCACCACCATATCGTAAGCGCGCTGCATGAACGAGCTATAGATATTGCAGAACACGCGCATGCCACGGGTAGCCAGGCCGGCACTGAGCGTAACGGCGTGCTGCTCGGCAATGCCTACGTCGAAGGCGCGGTCGGGCATGGCTTCCATCATGTATTTGAGGGAGCAACCCGAAGGCATAGCAGGCGTAATGCCCATGATAGCCGGGTTTTTCTCTGCCAGTTCTATTATGGTATGCCCAAACACATCCTGGTATTTAGGTGGTTCGGGGATGGTAATTACTTTCTTGTTTATTTTACCTGTTATCTTATCAAAAGTACCGGGGGCATGCCACAGGGTCTGGTCTTTTTCAGCCAGGTCGTAGCCTTTCCCCTTCACGGTTTTGATGTGCAGCAGTTTAGGGCCTGGTATATCACGGAGGCCTTCCAGTGTTTCGGTCAGCTTCAGCACATTGTGGCCGTCTATAGGGCCAAAATAACGTAAGCCTAATGCCTCAAACAGGTTGCTTGATTTCGACAGTACACCTTTCAAACCAGCTTCTACTTTAGATGCCAGTTCCTGCTGGAAGCCGCCATAAGGCAGTTTGCCCAGCAGTTTCCACACATCATCGCGCAGCTTGTTGTAGGTATGAGAAGTGGTAATATCTGTAAGGTATTCCTTCAATGCGCCCACATTCGGGTCTATCGACATGTTATTGTCGTTGAGGATGATGAGCACATTGCTATTGCTAACACCTGCATGGTTCAGCGCCTCGAAAGGCAGGCCTGCCGTCATAGCACCATCGCCAATGATGGCTACATGCTGGCGGTAAGTTTCCCCCTTGTATTTAGAAGCGATAGCCATACCCAGTGCAGCAGATATGGAAGTGGAGGAGTGGCCTACGCCGAAAGTATCGTATTCACTTTCGCTGCGCTTAGGGAAACCACTGATGCCACCATATTTACGATTGGTATGAAACACCTTGCGGCGGCCTGTAAGTATCTTATGGCCATAGGCCTGGTGGCCTACATCCCATACCAGTTGGTCGTCGGGGGTATTCATTACATAGTGCAGCGCAACGGTAAGTTCCACCACGCCAAGGCTGGCGCCAAAGTGGCCGCCGTGAACACTCACGCAGTCGATAATGAACTGTCGCAGCTCGGTGCATACCTGTTGCAAGTCGGCTTTAGAAAGCTTCCTCAGGTCGGCCGGTATATCTATTTTACTGAGTAACGGGCCTGCTGCTATTTCTTCCATGCACTAAAATCGGGATTATGAAACGTCAAAAATAATTAAAAAAGCCGTGATGTAATGATTTATTATAACATTATAAATACGATAAGGGTTCGAAAAAGGTTCCTTCGATTTATAAGGTTAACAGAAGGAATGCAATTATTGCGCCAATACTATAATACCTTTGAACAGAATTTCTTAAAAAAATGTTTAACCGTTACTGGAGGGAGTACCCGTGGTTTCTGCAGCTGGTGCTTTTCGGGTTGATGACCTTCGTATTTATATCATTCTTTTTTGCATTTGCTTATTATACCGTGCCCATGATAACGGGTAACAGTATTACCGAAGCATTGAATGTGAGCAAGCAAAGCAGCCCGCAACAACTATCGGTATTCATATGGCTGCAAGGCGCGTCATCCATATTCTCTTTCATTTTGCCGGCGATACTGTTTGCCAACCAAACGCATCCTGACAAGGCGGAATACCTGGGCCTGAAAAAGCCGCAACGACCTGTGCAGCTGCTCTGGAGCATACTGCTGATGCTGGGTGCCTTCCCGATATTTATAGAAATAGCTGCCCTGCTGAAAGAAATGAAGGCACTGGGCGATAATACCCAGGGAGCTAAGCAGATAGAAGAAGCAACCGAGGCTATACTGAATATGAACGGCACCGGAGAACTGCTGCGTGCGCTACTGGTCATGGCCGTGATACCAGCATTGGGCGAGGAGCTATTCTTCAGAGGGGTATTGATGCGGTTGCTGCACCTGCAAAGCAAGAGGATAGGACTGGCGGTAATTGTAACCGCAGCTATGTTTGCGGTGATACACGGCACACCATATAATTTCCTGTCGATATTTATTGCGGGTATCTTCCTGTGTATCATTTATATACAAACAGGTTCGCTGTGGTGTAGTATTGCGGCGCACTGTGTTTATAATGGCAGCCAGGTACTTATGAGCTATTGGGGGAAAAGTGACCCTACGTTGAAAGCTCTGAGCGATGCTAAACATCTACCGATAGCTGTTACGCTGGTCGGTACGGCTGTATTTGCCCTGTCGGCCTACATGCTGTGGAAGAACCGCACTCCCTTACCTGCCAACTGGTCGGATAATTTCAGGAATGAAGAACCGGAAGTAAACAACAGCGGAAGCATATAATTATCTTTACCGGCTAAACATTTTTCCAGCACATGGCATTACACTGGCCTACATTCTTTACCCGCCTTGGCAGCGCTATTGTTTTCAGCATCATTATGATGGTGGGATTGCTGTGGAATGAGTGGGCTTTTGTGGCATTGGCTGGGCTGATACAGTTTCTGTGCTTGCGCGAATATTTCAAGCTGCTGAAGCTGATGAACAGTGAAGTGCACTGGCCGGAATGGTTGCAATGGGCCATACAAGCTTTTGCTGCGGGGCTGTTATTATTGCAGATGCCTGTGTGGAATGGTGTAGGCTATCCTGTGTTATTGTTCTTACCTGTATTGATAATGCTGGGTGCCGTGCTGAGGAAACAGACTGCCTTGATGGCGGTATTGCTGGGGCTGGCGGGTATCTTCTATATATCATTGCCCATGATACTGTTCCTGCACCTGCGGCTGGCACATCTTTCCATACCATTGGCATTGGTGCTGATGATATGGATGAATGATACAATGGCTTACCTGGTAGGGTCTTTCATAGGTAAAACCCCTTTTTCTGAAATATCGCCTAAGAAAACCTGGGAGGGAACTGCGGGCGGCGCTATACTCACCGTAGTTGGTGCCGCTATATGGGGTTATTACTCAGCATATTATAACATAACAGACTGGATAGTGCTGGCCCTGTGTGCAGCCATAGCCGGTACCGCGGGCGACCTGCTGGAATCGAAACTGAAGCGTATGGCGGGTGTAAAAGATTCGGGCGCTATGATGCCGGGGCACGGCGGTACGCTGGATAGGTTCGATTCGCTGCTGGTAGCGATCCCTTTTGCTTTTGTGTACGCTTACCTGTTCATGTTTTAACCTATTATAAGGTTGTATCAGCCGTTATACTTCTTACCTTTGCCGCACATTTTATAAAAGCATGTCAATACACCGCGAGGGATACCGATATATCATCATTGCATCTGTTTTATGGGCCATCATCTGGTGGGTAAGCTATACTTTTTTACTGCCCGACCTATCCTGGCTTTTCTGGCTGATACAGGTGCCCTGCTTCCTGCTGTGGTTCTGGGTTATCTGGTTCTTCCGCATACCGGCGCGCGACTATACTTATAATGACAGTAAATACGTGGCCCCTGCCGATGGCAAAGTGGTGGTAATAGAAGAAACCTTTGAACCTGAATATTTTAAGGATAAGCGCTTGCAGGTATCCATTTTCATGTCGCCGCTGAATGTGCACGTAAACCGCACGCCTATTACAGGCATCATCAAATACATGAAATACCATCCCGGTAAATACCTGGTGGCATGGCACCCCAAATCATCTACCGAGAACGAACGTACCACGGTAGTAGTGGGCAATAACCGTACGGAAATACTGATGCGCCAGATAGCCGGTGCACTGGCAAGGCGTATATGCTACTATGTAAAAGAAAACCAGCCGATGAAACAAAATGAAGAATTCGGCTTCATCCGTTTCGGATCGCGGGTGGATATTTATTTCCCGCTGGGGACGAAGATAGATGTGAAAATAGGTGATATGGTGCAGGGTGGTGTCACCGTGTTAGGCAGTATCAGCTAAAATGTTAAAATCTGCCTGAAAAGCGGCGATATTTGATAATTCTATATCTTTACCTTTCAATTAATTGAAATTTTTTAAAACATCTGATATGAAAAAACTTACTTTATTACTGGGTGCCCTCGTGATAGCAGGTGCTTCTTTTGCATGCGATGGTAAAGGCAAGGGCGATAAAGCTTGCTGCAAGAAAGAAGAGAAGAAAGAGTGCTGCAAGAAAGGTGACAAGAAATCTTGCCACAAAGACGAAACAGCTAAGAAAGAAGAAAGCAAAGACGCTAAAAAAAGCGAAAAGAAATCATAATCCTTACGGGTTAGATATATTGAAAATGCCTTCCGCAACGGAGGGCATTTTTATTTTAGGCAGATGCAACAGAACTTTGCAGCCATGGCATATCATAAGATAACCGAAGCCGACCTGAACTTTTTTAAATCGATAGAAGGGATAGCAGGTGTATTTACAGATGAAGAAGTACTACAGAATAGTGCCAGCGACCAGACTGAAGACCTGCATTACCTGCCTGAAGTAGTGATACAACCACAAACAGTAAGCGCCGTGAGCAGTATTATGAAATACTGCAACGAACACCACGTACCGGTAACCCCGCGTGGTGCAGGTACAGGCCTTAGCGGCGGTGCACTGGCCGTGCATGGTGGCGTGGTGCTGGATATGAAGCGCTTTGACAAGATACTGCATATAGATAAACGCAACCTGCAGGTGATGACAGAACCGGGTGTGATAACGCAAGTGCTGCAGGAAGCGGTGAAGGCGGAAGGCTTGTTTTACCCGCCCGACCCGGCCAGCAAAGGTTCCTGTTTTATAGGTGGCAACGTGTCTGAGAACTCAGGAGGGCCCAGGGCGGTAAAATACGGTGTGGTGAAAGACTATGTGCTGAACCTGGAAGTGGTATTGCCTAATGGCGAAGTGATATGGACAGGGGCTAATGTGCTGAAGAATGCTACAGGTTATAACCTGACACAACTGATAGTGGGTAGTGAAGGGACACTCGGTATCATTACCAAGATAGTACTGAAACTGGTGCCCGCTGTGCAGCATGACCTGCTGATGCTGGTGCCCTTCCGCTCGGCCATACAGGCTTGCGAAGCCGTGAATGCCATATTCATGGCGGGCTATACACCATCGGCGCTGGAGTTTATGGAGCGCGATGCACTGGAATGGTCGATGCGCTATACAAAAGCAGAAGGCATAGCCCTGCCCGATGCTATACAGGCGCACCTGCTGATAGAAGTGGATGGCAATAATATAGAAGAGTTGTATAAAGACATGGAAGCTATATCGGGCATTGTGCAGCGCTTTGATACAGATGATATACTCTTTGCCGATACCCATGAGCAGAAGCAGATGCTGTGGGCATTGCGGCGCAAAGTGGGCGAGGCAGTAAAGAGCAATTCGATATATAAAGAAGAAGATACCGTTGTTCCAAGGGCAGAACTGCCGGAACTATTGAGCATCATCAAAAAAATAGGTAAGGAATACGGCTTTCAGTCGGTATGCTATGGGCATGCAGGTGATGGCAACCTGCATGTGAACATAGTGAAGGCTGACATGAGCGATGATGACTGGAACCATAAACTGCCGCAGGGTATACGTGAGCTCTTTAAAGAAGTGGTACGGTTAGGGGGTACCATATCGGGCGAACACGGTATAGGGCTGGTGCAGAAAAGCTATATGGATATAGCCTTTGGCAAGGTGCAATTGCAACTGATGAAAGACATCAAAAACATCTTCGACCCGAATCACATATTGAATCCCGGTAAGATATTTGCCGACTGATCTTTAAGACAATTTTATGCTGCGAAGCTTCATAATTGACAATATAAGGGCAGACAAACCGTTTTAAACCTTAACTTCGTACACTACAGTTTACCAGACATGAAATATATAGCATTTGTAATACTGGTATGCCTGGGCATGCAGGCATCGGCACAGGAAGTATATAGCAGCAGCGGACGCCCGGTAGATGAAAATAATAAGACAAGGGTAAAAAAAGATAAAGGCTTTGATGCCAGCAATATCATATTTGGTGGCGGTTTCGGCTTTGGTTTCGGTACGGTAACAAATGTGAATGTAGCACCTATAGTAGGCTACCGCTTTTCAGATAATTTTTCTGCAGGCCTTGGTATGGGTTACCAATATTACAGGATAAAGAACTTTTTTACAGTTTATGACCCTTCCATAGGTACACAAACACGGAAACCATTAAGTTCTAATTCTTTTTCGCCCAGCGTGTGGATGCGTTATGTGCTGTGGAACAACATCTTTGCACATGTAGAGTACGAGCACAATTTTATAAATTATAAAGAATATTATAACGATACGATAGCTCCCGGAAATATCCTGTCGCAGAACGTAAAGTATAATGCGCCTTCATTGCTGGTGGGTGGTGGCCTGCGCCAGCCGGTATCAGAAAGAGTGAGCATCATCGTAATGGGCCTTTATGATGTGATACAGGATAAGTACAGCCCGTATCGTGGTACCATAGCCATACGTTTTGGTATTGTAGCCGGGTTCTAATATATATAGTACCATAGCCATACAGGGAGAATAATCAGCATTTCTCCCTATTTTCACGCCCATGAGTTCGGCTATATTGCTTTCTATTGTGCTTGCCTATTTTGCATTGCTGCTGGGTATTGCATTTTATACATCACGCCATTCCAATAACGAATCGTTCTTCATAGGCAACCGCAACAGTAAGTGGTGGGTGGTGGCGTTTGGTATGATAGGTACTTCCCTATCGGGTATGACCTTCATATCGGTACCGGGTACGGTGGGTAATGCAGGGTTTGATTATTTCCAGGTAGTGATAGGCTACTGGTTGGGCTACTTTGCAGTGGCATTTATACTGCTGCCTATTTATTATAAAATGCAGCTCACCTCCATCTATACCTACCTGGAAAGGCGGCTGGGCATGACATCCTATAAAACAGGTGCTTTGTTCTTTATCCTGTCGCGCACGCTGGGGGCTACACTACGGCTATACCTGGTAATAAAAGTGCTGGAGAAATTTGTGCTGGAAGATATGGGCATATCGTTTGAAGTTACTGCTATTGTAATACTGGCATTGATATTACTGTACACTTACAGAGGTGGTGTGAAGACCATCGTGTGGACCGATACCCTGCAAACTACCTTTATGATACTGGCATTGCTGGTGTGTGTGATATATATCATGCATACACTGGGGCTGGATTTTGGTGGTACATGGGCCGCCATGCAGAAAAAAGGCTATACACAAATGATACGTACCGACCCGATGGCAGGCAACTTCTTTCTGAAACAAGTATTGGGTGGTGCCTTTATCACCATAGCCATGACAGGTCTGGACCAGGAAATGATGCAGAAGAACATCAGTGTGAGCAACCTGAAGGATTCGAAGAAGAATATGATCACTTTTTGCTTTACGCTGCTGGCGGCCAATTTCATCTTCCTGCTGCTGGGTGGCTTATTGCATTTGTATGCTAATGCGAAAGGCATTACAGCCGTGGGTGATGATTTATTCCCGACCATAGCAGTTAAGAGCGGGTTGCCGTTTTTTATTACCGTTTGTTTCCTGATAGGTTTGGTGTCGGCACTGTTCCCCAGTGCAGATGGTGCGCTTACCGCGCTTACGTCTTCCTTCTGTATAGATATACTGGGCATTAAAAGAAGAGAAGACTGGGATGAAAAGAAAAAGGCGCGCATGCGCCTGATGGTGCATAATGCATTTGCACTGATATTCCTTGCCTGTGTATTCTTCTTTCGTGAAGTAGATAATGGTTCATTGATACAAACGCTGCTGGTGGTAGCGGGCTATACATATGGGCCACTGCTGGCATTGTTCGTATTCGGCATATTTACCAAACGGGAAGTGAATAGTAATAGCGTACCGGTTGTGTGTGTAGCAGCACCTATACTTTGTTATATATTAAAACAGCACGACAAAGAATGGCTGGGAGGCTATACAATAGGCACCGAACTGCTCATCATTAACGCCGCTTTGACCTTTTTGCTGTTATTTTTGTTCTCCAAGAAAGAAAGTCAGCCGCGGTTGACAGGATTGTAATATGAAAGATAAACTCACGAATATAAAGCTGCGGGACTGGACTGAAACCCGTGCACACAGCAGCTGGCAGGTTTTTAAAATAATGGCTGAGTTTGTGCAGGGGTTTGAAACCCTCGCCAAGATTGGCCCTTGTATATCTATTTTTGGTTCAGCCCGTACGAAGGTAGATCATAAATACTATCAACTAACCGTAGAAGTAGCGAAACGCCTGGCCGAAGAAGGTTTTGGCATTATAACAGGTGGCGGGCCCGGCATTATGGAAGCCGGTAATAAAGGTGCTAATATGGCAGGTGGCCGCTCCGTAGGATTGAATATTGCCCTGCCTTTTGAGCAGAACGGCAATCCATTCATAGACAGGGATAACGCCCTTTTCTTTGATTACTTTTTTGTACGTAAAGTGATGTTTGCCAAATATTCGCAGGGCTTTATTATGATGCCGGGCGGATGGGGTACTATGGATGAGTTTTTTGAAATAGCTACGCTGATACAGACCCGGAAATTTACCCAGACACCTATGATATGCATGGGCTCTAAATACTGGAATGGCCTCTTTGACTGGATGCGCGAAGTGATGCTGGAAGAAGAAGGCAACATCAGCCCCGGTGACCTGGAAATGATACGCATCTTTGACAAACCGGATGAAGTAGTGAACTACCTGCATGAATTTTATTCTCACAACAAGCTGCAACCCAACTTCTAATGACAAAATTACTGATCCCCCAAACGATAAACGATTACGCGGAAGACTTTACAACCCCTGAAAATGAGCTGCTTGCAGCGCTGAACAGGGAAACCCACTTAAAGATAGAATTACCCGTAATGTTATCGGGGCATTTGCAGGGCAGCATATTGCAAATGCTGAGCCATATGCTGAAACCGCACCGCATACTGGAAGTAGGCACCTATACCGGCTATTCCGCCATCTGCCTGGCACAGGGATTGACCGAAGATGGGCATTTGCATACAATTGATATAAATGAAGAGCTGCAAGACATGTGTTTTCGTTATTTTTGCAACGCGGGATTAGAGAAGAAAATAACCCAACATATAGGCAAGGCCGGCGATATCATCCCGGCGATAGATGAGAAGTTCGACCTGGTGTTCATAGATGCCGATAAACAAAACTATCACCTGTATTACGACCTTGTATTTGACAAAGTGCCCATAGGCGGTTTTATACTGGCCGATAATGTACTGTATGACGGGGAAGTAATACTGCCTGAAGACCAGCAAAGCAAAAATGCCAAAGCCATCCATGCCTTCAACCAGAAAGTAAGGGATGATGCAAGAGTGGAGCAAGTGCTGATGCCGGTACGCGATGGTATAACGATAATGAGAAAAATAGCTAACTGATAAAGTAAATAGCATATGAAAAAAGTGATGGCGGGCTGCCTGTTTATAGTATCAGCAATGACGGTACATGCGCAAACCAGTGCCACGTATGAGCTGCGTGTAAAAAACTATATAGACCAATATAAAGGCCTGGCGTGCGCGGAACAGCAGCGCTGTGGTATACCGGCCGCCATTACGCTGGCACAAGGTATACATGAAACCAGTGCAGGCGCCAGTGAACTGGCAACCATGGCCAACAATCACTTTGGTATAAAATGCAAAAAAGAATGGCAGGGCGAAACATTTGCGCATACAGATGATGCGCCTAACGAATGTTTCAGAAAATACCCAAGCTCTGACCATTCCTATAAAGACCACTCTGACTACCTGCTGAAAAACCCGCGTTATGCAGAGCTTTTCAAGCTATCGACTACGGACTATGCGGGCTGGGCTATGGGCCTGAAGCGTTGCGGCTATGCTACCAACCCTCGCTACGCCCATATGCTGATAAAGCTGATAGAAGATTATCGCCTGCAGGAATATACCTATGCAGCGATGGAGAATAAAGAAGACTTGGGCGCTAAATACGCATCTAATGTAAATGCAGCTGGAGCAGAAGTAAATGGCAGCAGGTATGCTACAAGGGATGAAATAGTACCGGAAAATGATGCACCTGAAATGGCTTCTGCACCTGTGGTTGCTACAGCAGCTACTGTGCCTGCAACTGCAGCGTCTGCTGCACCCAAAATCGTTACGCCATTTACCCCTAAAGGTGACAATGGCAATAAGGCCGCAGCACCTGCCTATGGACAAATAGTAAAAGTGAATGGCCTGAAAGCTATTTATGCACGCAAGGGCTATACACCGCTGGAATATGCTTACAAGGCAGATATACGCTATGCAAAGCTGCTGTCTATAAATGAAATAGACGAGCGCCCCTTGCCACAGGATATGTACCTGTACCTTGAAAAAAAATCAACGAAAGGTGTACGCCCTACACACGTAGTGAAACCGGGCGAAACGCTGTTTGCTATTTCGCAGATAGAAGGTGTGCAGACAAAATCGCTGATGGAGATGAACCTGCTGCAAGCAGGTGAGGAGCCAGTGCCGGGTTCTGTATTACAACTGCAAAAAGTAACATATGAAAAACCGGTAGTAAGTACTAAGAAGGCAAATTCAACTAATATAGCCGCAAACAATACGCCGGTTATTGCTGCGCCTGCAGCAGCACCGGCTAGTGCCAATATCCCTGCAGCAAATGCACCTGCCAGGCAAACAGCTAATAAAAATATAAGAGTAACAAACGATTACCAGGAACCTGCTACCACAATAGACAATGTGCCTGTAACTGTAGCATTGACTGCAGAAGAAGTAACACCTGCGGTAGTAAATGAACCGATAGCAGAACAGAAAGCCCCTGCTATTATAGACCCGACAAAGGAAGAAGAAAGCACTATTGTAAAAACCGCTGATATAAAAGAAACAGAAGTAGAGGCAAAAGCAGAAACGCCGGTAGTGGCTACTGCAACCCCTGCACCTAAGAAAGAGGCGGTAGCGGAAACACTGACCTTTAGCGCGCCGATGCAAAGTACAACATCGGTAATGGCATCTATGCCGCAAGTGAGCAATGCAGAAGTAAAAACTGCGGAAGTAAAGGAAAGCAAGCCGGTTGCTATAGCAAAACAAGAAGAGGAAGAGCCTGCAGACGAACTGGACAGATTGAAAAAGCAATTTGACAGGGTGGTGTATAAAAAGCAAAACAACATTAGTACTGCTAATGCTGCGCCGGCTGAAGAAACAAGACCTGTAACAACTGAAGCTGCACCAACTACACCTGTGGCCATACAGGCAAACAGTGCTGAAGGAGAAAAATTCTATACGGTAAAGAAAGGTGATACCGGTTTTAGCATAGCCAAGCGTAATGGCATTACGGTGAAGCAACTGACGGAATGGAACAACCTGAACTTCGGTGCTATAAAAGAAGGGCAGAAATTGCGTGTAAAACAATAGCATATGGCCATAGTGCAAGTGCATGACAAGCAGTTTAAAACGTATATCAGCAACGAGGCTATACAGCAACGTGTGGCCGCACTGGGGCAACAGATAAGTGCCGACTATGAAGGCAAGAACCCGCTGCTGATAGGCATCCTTAATGGTTCATTTGTGTTTGCTGCCGACTTGTTTCGAAATATCAGCACTGCGGCAGAGATATCCTTTATAAAGCTGGCATCTTACAAGGGCACATCATCTACAGGCAATGTTATCACGGCCATAGGGATGGAAGAGTCTGTAACCGACAGGCATGTGATTATAGTAGAAGATATAGTAGATACGGGTAAAACACTGCATGCTTTCCTGCCGGATATCATTCAAAGGCAGCCTGCATCGCTTAGTATTGCATGTTTCCTGAGTAAGCCGGAAGCATTACAATATGACATCAGCACAAAGTATATAGGCTTTGAGATACCCAATAATTTTGTAGTAGGCTATGGGCTGGATTATGATGGCCTTGGCCGCAACCTGCCCGACTTGTATACTTTAGTAAACGACTAATAGAATACCGATTCAGGTGCGTTTTCGTTAAGCAGTCCTGCCTCTTTTGCTTTTGTAAATAATGTATTGATAGCATGGCGCCCTTCTAAGCCAAGGTCGGTGGTATAGTCGTTTACATACAGCTCAATATGTTGACGCATGACGCTTTCTTCCATTTCCTGTGCATTCTGGGTAATGAATGGTGTTAAAGCAGGGTAGTGTTTCCAGGCATAGGCCAGGCTGTCTTTTATAATGCCATCTATGGTAGCTGCCAGCTCTTTATTGAAGCTGCGGCGCACCACTATACCACCCAGCGGTATGGCGGCATTCATTTCCTGTTCCCACCAGTCGCCCAGGTCAATAAGTTTAACTAATCCTTTTTGCTGGTAGGTGAAGCGGCTTTCGTGTATGATGAGGCCTGCATCAAATTCGCCATTCAGTACAGCAGCTTCTATGTCGCTGAAAAGCACTTCTGTTTTGTTTTTAGCATCGGGCAATGCCAGGGATAATAACAGGTTGGCAGTTGTATTAACACCGGGGATAGCTATGCGCAAGTCTTTTGAGGTACTTAAGTCTATCGGTTGCTTAGCAATGAGCAATGGCCCTACGCCTTTACCCAGGGCACTACCGCTGTGCAATAGCGCATATTTATCTACCGTATGCAGAAAGGCATTATAGCTAAGCTTGGTAATATCCAGTTTTCCTTCAGCCGCCCAGTTGTTCAGTGTTTCCACATCTTCCATCACATAATCAAACTGCAGGCCTTTTGTATCCACCTTGCCGTTTATCATCGCATCGAAAATGAATGTATCGTTTGGGCAAGGGCTAAATCCGAGTGTTAAAACCATGCTGCAAAATTAGGTAATTCAAGTATGGTTGCCGTATTGCTATATAGTAGCAAGGCATAGGTATAATTTATCTGTACAGAGGCATAGGGGTAAAAGCATAGCGGCGCGTTATTATCATGAAGCAAAATGTAAATGTTATGAAAGGATTGTTTCTATTAGCGATTGCCCTGTGTATGAATAGTAGTATGTATGCAGGGTTTAAAATAGCAACCGGGGAGCCACTGCGCAGCCAGCAGCAAGACTTGGCAGTGAAAGGGCGTATGGGTATAATGATAAAACAGAAACTGAGCTTTGGGGGTTATCGTACGACCATGGTGAAACGTTCTGCCATACGTAAATGGACAGGTATAGATGGTTTCCCGGGTATGATATGGACCGAGCATATGCAAGGCAGGCAATCTATACACTTTAGATTAACCAACGGCAGTGATACCAGTGACGTAATGGCCGTAAGCCGTGTACAGGCAAGGGACCTGTTGGTAGGCACGGCAGAAGGCACCAGGCGGCTACCTGGGTCATTGGTTGCGCTGTTTAAAAGCACGGAAATAGCACAGAACAACTACTCGGTATCCATAGTAAACAAAAGAGGGGAAGAACCATGGGAATTGTTTCTTGATAATTCGGAAGCGCAGCTAAGACGAAAACAACCGGCAGGCTTTGTAAGGCGTGGGGATGATTACTACACTATAGAGCCGGTATGGCATGTAATGAAAAAGAATGGCAAAGTAGCAGAAATGCCTTTTGGCAGTGCAGGCTTTGAAATAAAAGATAAGGATATGAATGTAATGGCTGCAGTATCGTTGATAGATAACGGCGAAGTATATATAGGGCCGGGAACAGAAGCAGAAAAGCTGCTGTTTGCCAATGTATGTGCGGCACTACTGCTGCAGGAGAATATTAATGAATAGGAAAATAGCTGCAAGAACGGAATAAAGAAGGTTTAGGTTGGTTGTAAAATGAAAAACCGCAAACAATGTTTGCGGTTTTTATCTTTTGGTCGGGAAGACAAGATTCGAACTTGCGACCCCTTGAACCCCATCCAAGTGCGCTACCGGGCTGCGCTACTTCCCGAACCTATAAACGAAGTTGTCTTCGTTTGGGGAGTGCGAAGATAAGGTAATTTTCAAATTTTCGGGAACCTTGATAGATGAAATAAAAGCGGCATCCGTGGATGCCGCTAAGAGGTGTGTGTAATTTATAATTGTATGTAATGTGACTTATTAGACGTGGTCCTGCCCATAATGGTTGGGGGTAAATGATAAAAGGGCTCCCGTATGGCAGCCCTTCCAAATGTTATTCAAAGCAGATTAATATAAATCGGCAGTGATCAGCCTCAGAAACTCTGAGCGGGTCTCATTTTTTTCGAACTGGCCGCTAAAGGCAGATGTAGTGGTAACGCTGTTTTGCTTTTGCACGCCACGCATCATCATGCACAGGTGTTTGGCCTCTATTACTACGGCCACACCCAGCGGGTTCAGGGTTTCTTGTATAACATCCAGTATCTGGTGTGTCATACGTTCCTGCACCTGCAGGCGGCGGGCAAAGCAATCTACCACGCGTGCCAGCTTACTAAGGCCGGTAATGGTGCCATTAGGTATGTATGCTATGTGGGCCTTGCCAAAGAAGGGCAGCATATGGTGTTCGCACATAGAGTACAGCTCTATATCCTTTACAATCACCATTTCGCTATACGATTCATGAAACTTGGCCGAATTCAGGATCTCGTGTGCATCCATGGTGTAGCCATGCGTAAGGTATTGCATGGCTTTGGCTATACGTTCAGGCGTTTTTTGTAGGCCTTCGCGTTGCGCATCTTCGCCCAGCAACTCTATAGAGGAGCGGTAATGCTCTATCAGCCTGTTTGTTACATCCTCGTTGTAATGTTCTGTTTTATTATAAGACACAATAAAAGATTCAGATGGGTGAGCTAATAAGACAAATAAAAGCAGCTATTGTTTAGCCAAAGTATTCCACATATATGCGTGGTGTTTCGTACAGCTTTACGCAATGCAACTGCGCGCCGTTCTTTTCAATATGCGGGTTCAGTTCATTCCATATAGCGATGGCAAAATTTTCGGCACTGGTAAGTTTACCTTTCATAAAGTCGACATCCATATTCAGGTTGCGGTGGTCCACGCGTTCTACTATCACATCTTTTATCAGGTCGCCCAGTGTTTTGGCATTAAATATGAAACCTGTATCGGGATGCGGGTCGCCCTTTATGGTAAGGTGCAATTCATAATTGTGGCCATGCCAGTTGGCATTTGAACATTTGCCAAACACCTCGCGGTTCTGTTCCTCACTCCATTGTTCGTTATATAGCCTGTGGGCAGCATTAAAATGCTCAACCCGCGTCAGATAAACCATTTTAGACAGTATTATCCTGCAAAATTAGCTTTACAATATGGTTTGGACAAAAATGTGGTTATTTGTAGCATGAAAATATTGCTGATAGCGGCTACAGCGGGTGAAATACAACCATTTCGAGAATATCTGCATGCAGATAAAAAGCAGATGGCCCCCGATACTTATATGCTAAACAGCAGCACTATAGAAATACAGGTAACCGGTATTGGCCCCGTAGCTACAGCCTTTAACCTGGGCAGGTTACTTACCAGTTATAAATATGACCTGATGATACAGGCAGGCGTAGGAGGCAGCTTTGATCGCAGTATACCATTGGGCGATGTGGTACTGGTAAATAACGATTGCTTTGCCGATATGGGGGCTGAAGACCATGACAATTTCTTGGATATTTTTGAAATGGGACTCATTGGTAAAGATGAAGCGCCATTTAGCAATGGCTGCCTGCCGGCGCCGGAGCTGCCCTGGGATATATTCAGTAACGTTAAGGCAGTAAAAGGTATAACCGTGAGTATGGTAAGCGGCAATAGCAATACGATACAACGGCTGGCCGCTACATACGGAGCAGTAACAGAAAGTATGGAAGGGGCCGCGATGCACTACGCCTGCCGCATAGCAGGAGTGCCTTTTGTGCAGCTAAGGGCTATATCGAACTATGTAGAACCGAGGGACAAGAGCAAGTGGCAGATGGGTAAGGCTATAAAAGCGCTGAATGAAACTTTGCAAAGCCTTGCAAATAAATTATAAAAATTATATTTTTGTTTAATGTTTATAAGCTGTGGAGGGCTTAATTCTTTATAGCTATTTAATTTGGATACTTGTATTAGTTATATATATTTGCTCCCATTCAATTACTAATAAACTAAAAATTATAGAACTGTGGCGTACGAGAACAAAAACTTTGGCGACAATCGTAATAATGAGAGCCTGTTTAGCAAACGCATAAAAGCTGGTAAAAGAAGGACTTATTTTTTTGATGTTCGTTCTACTCGTGGTAATGATTACTTCATAACTATTACCGAAAGTAAAAAGCGCTTTGATGATAATGGATATGACAGGCACAAAATGTTCCTGTACAAAGAGGACTTCAACAAGTTTTTGAATGCACTGACAGAAACAGTGAATTATGTGAAAACAGACCTGATGCCTGATTTCGATTTCGATGCGTATAACCACGACCAGGAAAACGAAGAAGGCGTTGCAGCATCTGAAGTGGTTGCTGAGGCTGAAGATAACAGCAGTGTTGACGACTGGAAAATCTAATCTTCTAACAGAATTCTAATACAACCGGGGTAGCTATCTATCCCGGTTTTTTTATGCTTATCAATGTAAGGTTGCCATAAAGAAATGCGGTGTGAATGCGGTTTGGCGCCTATCCTGAAAAAATACTGTAAAAACTATAGCTAAACCGGAAATTTGATTAATTTAACGCTTGCTTTATACTTATCTTTTTAAAATATTGAAATTTAGAAATACCACAGTAAAATCTGCCGTATGAAAAAAATGCTATTCGTCTTGTTATTATTAGGTATCAAAGCTGAGGCACAGGAGCTGGAAATTGGTGTTGGTGGGGGCTTTAGCATCAATACTACCCCTAGTGATAACATGGTGTATAAAGGTGACCAGTCGTTGATGAACTATGCTACAAATTTGAAAGTGCTGTACACTACTAAAAACAACTGGCAGTTGGGCCTGGAAGGGCATATGGTGGAGCTGGCCTCTAAATCGAGCAAGAAGTATGATGGTTTTTACAATGGCCACCTGCTGATAGATTCTGTAGGCGGCGATGATAAAAAGCTGGTATATGCTAAAAACACCGTAATGGTATGTGGTGTGGCTAATAAGCGCTTCGACTTTGGGGGCAGCCATGCATTTGTAGGTGTGGCTATAGGTTATGTATCGGCCAGGAACAATTCACACAAGTATAATGCAAACGAAACCTATAAAGGCCCGGATGGCGGTAAAGGGATTTGCTATGGCCTGCAGGTAGGTTATTCTGCTAATATTACAGAGAAAGTTGGCATTTTTGCAGAAGTAGCCTGGAGGTCATTGAGCCTGAGCTATGAGGCAGATGCGCCACAGGTATTTCCTTATGAAGACCTGAAATACAGCATCATGACTTTCCCAGTAACCTTCGGTATTCGTTATTCTCTGTTTAAAGTGCCTGTTAGCGCTTATGGCACTTATAACCGCGATACGAGGAAATACTACGAAAACAAGAAATACAACAAATAATAAGGTCATTTATATAGATAAGGGGTAGCGAAAGCTACCCCTTATTATTTTACCGGAAGTACATATATATATATTATTTACTGCACGCATACATGCATTCTATGGTTAGCAGAGGGGCTAAACAATAAAGGGGCGCTTGTATCAAGCGCCCCTTTATTTTGAATTATTATTTAAGCTTTGCCGGTCAGGCTAAGTCTTTATCTGTTACTTTGAGAATACCGTATAGATAAGCACACCCAGGGAAATTATCGATGTTACGTAGCCGATGTACCTGTCTCTGGATGTATCTGTAGTGCTGGTACGTGCTTTTGCCTTATTAGGTTCTACATATACTACATCGCCGCTGCGCAGATAATAATATGGAGATTTAAAGATGTCGGTATTGTTAAGATTCAGGCGCACGAAAACCTTCTCGCCATTTTCTTCGCGTATCAGCAGTACATTTTCACGTTTACCACTAATGGTAAGGTCGCCTGCAAGGCTGATGGCATCTATGATGCTCACTTTTTCATTGGGCAATGGCACACGGCCGGGGCGGCCTACATCGCCTAACACATTGGCATACATGCTCATAAACTTCACATTCACTACCGGATTTACGTAGTTTTTGCTGGCTTTTTCGCGTAGTACTTCTTTAGTTTCGGTGGTTGTCAGCCCATCCACCTTCACTTTGCCTACCATTGGCAACTCTATATAGCCGTTTCTATCTACCGTATATCCTATCAGCTGGTCGTTAGATCCATTACCGCCACCTGTAACTGTACTACCGGCAGCACGAGTGTCATCTAATGTTTGGATGGAAACAAATAATATATCATTAGATTGTATGCGAGGTTCTGTATAGGTAGATTGTGCTTTTGTCACAGGATGTTGCAGGCTGTCGGGTATGTTTTTGAAGTAAGGCACCTTTTTAGCATTGCTACAGGAACTGAAAATCGAAATTATAGACAAAGAAATTAATAGAAAGTAATTAAATATGTCTTTTTTGATTCGTTTCAAGAACATCAGTGGAAATTTTTCCAAAAGTAGTTTAAAATATATAGTTAGCAAAGCTATCTGATTTATAGTCTGCTTCAAGTCGCGCTTTTCTGGGCAAGATGAAATCTTTTTTAAGACAGCAGAAATGGTGTGTGTTGTTATAATTTTCAATTACTTTTGTCGCTTAAAATTCAAGGCGTTAATACTTTTTTTAATATCTGCCGGACACCTTCAGAATCAGCCGGCAAAATGCGTCTTGCTAACTATATAGAGTAAATGGAAAACAACTTTTCAGGTAAACAGAGGCAAGAAAACGAAACAAGCATATTTAATCTCAGGTGGCTGTTTACTACTCTTTTAGGAGCGTGGCCATGGTTTTTGGCCAGCGTGGTAGTTGCCATGATAATTTCAAATCTTTATTTAAGGTACACAACGCCTATATACAGAGTAAGCACAGAGATCCTTATCAACGATAGTAAATCATCGGGTAGAAATGATGATATGATTCTGGAAGGACTGGGCATCAGCGGAAGGAATAGTGACATCAATAACGTGATGCGTGTGCTTAAAAGTAAAGACCTGATGACCAAAGTAGTGCAACGCCTGAAGCTGAACATGCAATACTTTGAGTATGGAAATGTAAGGGCAACCGAATTTTATGGTGATAGCCCTTTCCGCATAGCAATGGAAGATACTGTGCTTGCCAATATTACCCAAGGCGGTAGTTATAAGTTGATTTTTGACGACAAGACAAACTTTACCATATCAAATGAAAAAAGTAGCTGGAAAGGTAAGATAGGACAATTGATAGCGCTGCCTGTAGGTAATGTTACAGTTGAAAAAACAGCTGAACTACCTATTAAAGAAGGTGCTAAATACTTATTTGTAATATCGGAGCCAACAGGTATTGCGGCAGGCTATGCCGGTGGCCTGGACGTATCGAGGCCGGATAAAGCTGCCAACTACCTGAACCTTGCCATAGCCGATGAAATACCTGAAAGAGGTAAAGACATACTGGATACGCTGGTAAAGGTATATGCAGAGAAGAATATTGAAGACAGGAACAGGATAGCCAATAATACAATTGAATTTATAGAAGACAGGCTAAATATTGTAAGTAAGGACTTGACAATTATTGAAGAGAAGATAGAGGACTTTAAGCAGAAAAACAGGATTGCGGGGGATGTTACCGAGCAGAGCAAAATGCTGATGCAAACCACCACGGACAACTACAGGCAGCTAATGAGTAAAGAGGTGCAGCTGGGTATTGTGAAGGAACTGGAGAATTATTTGAATGATGCAAGATACCAGGGAAGAGCAGTGCCATCGAACCTGCTGGTAGATGACGGTGCGCTTGGTAAGATTATAGAAAGGTACAATACCCTGCAGGCAGAAAGAGAACGCCTGCTGATATCGAATACGGAAACCAGTCCATATGTAAAAGCTGTAGATAAACAGCTGGAACAATTGAGGCGCGATATGCAGGTAAGCCTGCAAGCTACCAAAACAAGTATCCAGGTTACTATCAGTGCATTGAGAAGGGAAGGTGGAACTATTGATGCAAATGTGCGCAAGGTGCCGGAAAAAGAACGTATCATACTCGATTACTCGCGTAAGCAGAATATTACAGAAGAACTGTTTTTATACTTGCTGAAGAAACGTGAAGAAACTGCAGTTGCAAAATCGGCCACGGTAGCCAACGTAACAGTTATTAACCAGGCAGAGCAATCCGGAACACTGAAACCTAATAAATCCAGGATAAAGAGCACCGCATTGCTACTCGGTTTTATTTTACCTATAGTTATCTTCCTGCTGAGGCGTATGCTGAATACACGCATCATCGCCAAAAGCGATATATACGCGCAGTCTGACGTGCCTATACTGGGTGAAATAGGCCACAATGAAAATGATGTAGCTATAGCTGTAAAGAACAACAGTCACAGCGTATTGGCCGAACAGTTCAGGGCATTACGAACGAATATACAATTCCTGCTGCCGGAGAAGAATGACAAAGTGATACTGCTTACATCGAGCATGAGTGGTGAGGGTAAATCGTTCATTGCTATTAACCTTGCCAGTACATTTGCTATATCGGGCAAAAAAGTGGTGCTGCTGGAGCTTGACCTACGCAAACCTAAAATATCGAAAACATTGGGGCTGGATAACAGCATTGGCCTTTCTACCTACGCAGTAGGCCAGGCCGATATGCAGCAAATCATTCAACCATCTGGGTTTGATAACCTGTTTATTGTTCCATCGGGGCCCATACCGCCTAACCCGGCCGAGCTGATCATGCTGCCTAAGGTGGATGCATTGTTTGACCACCTGAAAGAGAATTTTGATTACGTATTGATAGATACAGCGCCTGCAGGGCTGGTAACAGATGCGG
The DNA here is from genome assembly GCA_902168085.1 of uncultured Bacteroides sp. Lineage (GTDB taxonomy): Bacteria > Bacteroidota > Bacteroidia > Chitinophagales > Chitinophagaceae > Polluticoccus. Next base: position 51,669 of record CABHOP010000052.1, on the reverse strand, counting down.
TGCTGCTGAACCGCTTTGCGGATGCAACATTATACATCATCAGGCAGGGTTACACCTTTAAACAGCAACTGCAAATACCTAACGAACTTAACGACAACAAGAAAATGTCGCGGCTAAGCTTTGTTATCAACGATGTAATATACAAGAGAGGATATGCTTACGGCTACGGTTATGGTTATGAGTCGGGCTATGGTTATGGCTACGGCTATGGTTATGGCTATGGTTATGGAAAACATGAGAACGGCTACTTTGAAAATGAAAAGGGTAAAAGGTTTGATGTGAAACGGATTACCAAAAGGCTGAAAAAATTTATACCTACCAGGAATAAATAACCATTAAAAAAAAGCATTAAAAGAAACCGATAGCATATGTGCTATTCAGGTGAGGGAGTATGATGTAGCGGGTAGGATTTCGCCAGGTATATTATAGCGGAGGGGAGTTGGTCTATGTGACTGACAATGGCGAAGCCATGAAAAAAATGAAAACAAATGTGCCGTATTGCCGGTATTGTAGACAGGGGAAACAATAATATCGGTAACGATATTGTAGCTATGCGCGATAGTATGGCGCACGGCGGCCCCGATAGTGCCGGGGTATATATAAATGAAGCACGCGCTATAGCGCTTGGCCACAGAAGGCTATCATTGATAGACCTGAGTGATGCCGGCAGCCAACCTATGCATAGTGTTGACGGCCGGTTGGTGATTGTTTTCAACGGAGAGATATATAACTACCTGGAGCTGAAGAAGGAGCTGGAAACACTTGGCCAGTTTTTTACAACACACACAGATACGGAAGTTATCATTGCTGCATACAGGCAATGGGGTATCGATAGTTTTAAAAAACTGAAAGGGATGTTTGCCTTTGCATTATACGATACTGCAAAGGATGAACTATTGCTGGTGCGCGACCAACAAGGCATTAAGCCCCTATATTATTATATAGATAATGATAAGCTCTATTTCGCATCAGAAATAAGGGCCTTCAAGACATTGGGCAGATGGCCGGAACGTAGCGACTGGAAAATATATTTCCTGACATATGGCTACCTGCCGGAACCTGTTACTACGCTGCAAGGCGTGAAGCCGCTGCTGAAAGGTACCTGCCTTATTGTGAATGTTCAGACACTGGGGGTAAAGACGGTAGTATTTGACGAAACAAACTATGAAGCGAAGGTAACCGACCTGCCTGCTGCTATTGAGGCAGTAAGGGAAACGCTAACGCTGGCTGTACGCCGCCATATGATATCGGATGCACCTATCGGGTTGTTTCTGAGTGGTGGTATCGATAGTAGTTTGCTGACACTTATTGCGCATCAATCAGGACATCAAGACCTGCATACGCTTTCTATTGTATTTGAAGAGGAAGACTTTTCGGAAGCGCCATATCAAAACATCATAGCCCAAAAAACAGGTGCATATCACAAACCGTTTACACTTACTAAAGAACAGTTTGTTGCTGCCATGCCCGATATACTGAAGGCTATGGACCAGCCAACTGCGGATGGGGTGAATACATACTTCATTTGTGGCTATGCCAAACAATATGGGTTGAAAGCTGTATTGTCGGGATTGGGTGCAGATGAGTTATTTGGCGGATATGCCTCTTTTAATAGGGAAGGCATGATAGCCAATATGCAAAAGATACCTGCCCCGATTTTGAAGATGGCATCTTATCTGCCGCAGGATAAATACCGCAAAGTGTCTTTTCTTTCGCGAAAAGATGCAGTAGGTGAATACCTGTTTCACCGTGGCTTTTTCCATGCCGGCGAAACTGCGAGGATACTGAATGCAGATATGCGTCAAGTATCGGAAACACTGCAGGAAGTAAATATGCCTGCATTTGTAGATGCTTTGCCTTATGGTAATAAAGTATCGTACCTGGAATCGAACCTGTATATGCAATGCCAGTTGCTGCGCGATACGGATATGATGAGCATGTGGCATAGTATAGAAGTAAGGGTACCTTATTTAGATACCGACCTGGTGAACCTGGTTAATAGTATCGCGCCATCTGTTAAATTCAACAGTAAGCAGATAAAACATTTGCTGATAGAAAGCTTTGCCGATATACTGCCACAAGAGATATGGAACAGGAAGAAACAAGGATTTGTATTTCCTTTCCAACGCTGGATGGAAGGCAACGAAAATAAGAGCTTTAAAAAAGCAGACGCCAGAATAAGCGAACGATATAAAAGCGGTAAGCTTAACTGGAGCCGCTATTGGGCATATCTTATAGCCAACAATTACGAAGTAGTATAAGCCAGTGAAAAACCTGCTATTCTTAAACCTTACAGCATTTTCGCAAACCGGCGGACTTGAAAAGTTCAACCGCTGTTTTATGAAGGCGCTGGGTTTGGCAAGTGAAGAAACAGGTTTGAAATGCGAAGCTTATTCACTGTATGATACACAGAGCGATGAGCGTTACTTCCCTATCAGCAATTATAAAGGCTTTGGCAAAAAGCGATTGCAGTTTGTAGTATCATCTATATTGAAAGGTAGCCGGCAAGATGTAATTGTGTTGGGCCACATTAATCTTGCAATAGTAGGTGTAGCAATAAAAAAGCTATTTCCCGGGAAGAAACTGGCGCTTATATGCCATGGCATAGAGGTATGGCAGCCACTACAGGGGATAAAAAAGAAGGTATTAGAACAGGCAGATCATATACTGGCTGTCAGTGCGTTTACAAAAGACAAGCTGGTAACGATACAAGGATTGCGATCAGATAAAGTAGCTGTGTTTCATAATACAATAGACCCGTTTTTTGAAATGCCGGTTGCTTTTGAAAAAAATGAAGCACTGATGCAACGATATGGAGTGAAGGCGCATGATTTTGTTTTGTTTTCGCTTTGCAGGCTGTCTTCAAATGAGCAATATAAAGGCTACGACCAGGTAATAAAGGCGCTGCCTGCATTATTGGGTAAGTACCCCAATATAAAGTATATAATAGCCGGTAAGTATGATGAGCTAGAGCATCAAAGAGTAACTGCGTTAGTGAAAGAGTTGGGTGTGGAAGGGAATGTCATCCTTACAGGATTTATTAAAAATGAAGAAATAACGGCACACTACCAACTGGCCGATACCTACATAATGCCCAGCAATGGTGAAGGGTTTGGTATTGTGTTTATAGAAGCTACAGCTTGTGGTGTAAGGGCTATTGCCGGAAATAAAGATGGCAGCATAGATGCATTGATGAACGGTGAGCTTGGAACACTTGTGGACCCGATGAATGTGGAAGAGATAGCTGCCGCCATTGAGAAAAATATAAATGAAGGCTGGAGTGCAGATGCCGGCAAAAACCTTCAACAAAAAACGATGGACAATTTTGGCTTCAGTGCCTATACTTCAAGATTGAAGATGTTGCTGAAACAAATTGTTGCTAACTAAACTATATGGCAAAGAAAGCACTTATTACAGGTGTTACGGGTCAGGATGGTGCTTACTTAAGTGAGTTGCTACTTGCTAAAGGCTATGAAGTACATGGCATCAAAAGGCGTAGCTCATTATTCAATACGGCACGTATCGACCACTTATATGAAGACCCGCATGAGTCTAACCGTAACTTTATACTGCATTACGGTGACCTGACAGATAGTACCAATATCATTCGCATCATACAAGATGTGCAGCCGGATGAAATATATAACCTGGGTGCCATGAGCCATGTGCAGGTTAGCTTTGAAACACCTGAATATACGGCCAATGCTGATGGTATCGGCACGCTGCGTATACTGGAGGCCATCCGCCTGCTGAACATGGTGGATAAGACTAAAATTTACCAGGCATCCACATCGGAACTGTATGGTCTGGTGCAGGAAGTGCCACAGTCTGAAAAAACACCTTTCTATCCACGTTCGCCTTACGGAGTAGCTAAGCTGTATGCTTACTGGATAACTGTGAACTACCGCGAGGCGTATAACATATTTGCCAGCAATGGTATCCTTTTCAACCACGAGAGTCCGCTGCGTGGTGAAACTTTCGTAACACGCAAGATAACAAGGGCAGCAGCACAAATAGCGCTGGGTCTGCAGGACAAGCTGTATATAGGCAACCTGGATGCACAGCGCGACTGGGGACATGCCAAAGATTATGTAGATGCTATGTGGCGCATATTGCAGCAGGATGTAGCTGAGGACTACGTGATAGCCACGGGCATTACTACCTATGTGCGCGACTTTATAAAAATGGCTTTTGAAGAAGCGGGTATTGAACTGGAGTTTACAGGTGAGGGTGTTAACGAAAAAGGTATTGTAAAATCTTGTAAAGAAGGCACACCGGTAGCTATAGGGCAAGAGATAGTAAGCGTAGACCCCAAATACTTCAGGCCTACAGAGGTAGACCTGTTGATAGGGGATGCTACCAAGGCCAAAGAAAAACTGGGATGGGAGCCGAAATATTCTTTGCAGGAATTGGTGAAAGAAATGGTGCAGGCCGACCTGCATGCTTTTACCAAAGAGAAAGTGCTGAAAGAAGCCGGCTATAACTTCATACGCCAATACGAATAGGAATGAAGCAAGCAAGTAAGATATACGTAGCGGGGCATAGAGGAATGGTAGGAAGTGCTATTGTGCGCAGGTTGCAATCGGCAGGGTATAATAATATTGTAACAAGAACATCTGCAGAGCTTGACCTGCGTAATCAACAGGCGGTAGCAGATTTTTTTGCAGCAGAACTTCCGGAATATGTGTTCCTGGCGGCAGCCAAAGTAGGCGGCATATTGGCAAATAATAAATACAAGGCGGAATTCCTGTATGATAACCTGATGATACAAAACAATGTAATTCACCAGGCATATGTGAATGGGGTTAAAAAACTAATGTTCTTAGGTTCATCATGTATATATCCTAAACTGGCACCACAGCCGTTGAAAGAAGAATACCTTTTGACAGGTGCCCTGGAGCCGACGAATGAACCATATGCCATAGCCAAAATAGCAGGTATAAAAATGTGCGATGCCTATCGTTTTCAGTATGGTTGCAATTTTATATCGGTAATGCCTACTAACCTGTATGGCCCCAATGATAATTATGACCTCCATACATCGCATGTATTGCCCGCGCTGATACGAAAATTTCACGAAGCTAAACAAACCAATGCTGCTGAGGTAACCGTATGGGGTAGCGGTAAACCACTGCGCGAATTTTTGCACGCAGATGACCTGGCAGATGCCTGCTTCTTCCTGATGCAGCACTATAATGAAGAGGGCTTTGTAAACATTGGCGTAGGGGAAGATATCAGTATTGAAAACCTTGCATTGCTGATAAAGAAGGTAGTAGGTTATGAGGGCAATATAGTGTGGGACAATACCAAACCCGATGGTACACCACGCAAACTAATGGATGTATCGAAACTGAAAGGCTTAGGCTGGCAAGCAAAGACATCTCTTGAAGATGGTATCAAAGCAGTATATCATCAAAAATTCATCGTAGAACAAATAGCATAATGATGAGTGCAAACGAAACGCACTGGAATCTTGAGATAAAACCTAAGAGCGGCATTTTAGAGCTAAACCTTAAAGAGGTGTGGCACTATAGAGATTTGCTTTTCTTATTTGTAAAAAGAGACTTCGTTGCTTTTTATAAACAAACTATTTTAGGTCCTATATGGTTCCTGGTGCAGCCAATACTTACAACCATTATGTTCTTATTGGTATTTGGCAGGATAGCACAATTACCTACTGATGGGGTACCGGCCATTTTATTCTACCTGGCAGGCGTAACTTGCTGGAGCTATTTTTCAGAATCGCTTACTAAAACATCAGAAACATTTACAGCTAATGCCAGCATTTTCGGAAAGGTATATTTCCCAAGGTTGATCATACCATTGTCAATCATCGTATCGAATATGATAAGGCTGGGTATTCAACTATTGTTGTTCTTTTCGGTGTTGGCTTATTACATGCTGTTTACAGATAGCAACATACACTTTACATGGGCTGTTGCGTTGTTCCCTGTTTTAATTATAATGATGGGCTTGCTGGGGCTTGGGTTGGGTGTTATCTTTTCATCCCTTACCACCAAGTATCGCGACCTTCGTTTCCTGCTTAGCTTCGGGATACAGCTATTGATGTATGCTACCCCCGTCGTATACCCGCTATCACTTGCTTCTGAAAAATACAGGTGGATCATAGCCTTGAACCCTTTTACAGCAATCATTGAAACCTTCCGGTTTGCATTTTTAGGCGCAGGCTCTTTTAATGCTACCTATTTTACATATAGTTTCATCTCAACCTTTGTGATACTGATAGTGGGTATCATAATATTTAATAAGGTTGAGAAAAGCTTTATGGATACCGTTTAATAGTTTGTATGTCTGACATTGCGATAAAACTTGAAAATATTTCCAAGCTGTATAGACTGGGAGAGATAGGCACAGGCACATTGTCTCATGACCTGAACAGGTGGTGGCATCGGGTGAAAGGGAAGGACGACCCATATGCTAAACTTGGTGAAGAGAATAACAGGGAGAGTAAGGGTGGTGATTGGGTTTGGGCTATTAAAGATGTAAGCTTTGAAGTGAAGCAGGGGGAAGTGCTAGGCATCATAGGAAAAAATGGTGCAGGTAAATCGACATTGCTGAAAATACTCTCAAGAGTAACAGCACCTACTACGGGTACTATAAAAGCTAAAGGGCGTATAGCCAGTTTGCTGGAAGTAGGTACGGGTTTTCATCCGGAGTTAACGGGGCGCGAAAATATATTTCTGAATGGTGCCATCCTGGGTATGACCAAAGCCGAGATCCGGAAAAAATTTGATGAAATAGTAGCGTTTTCCGGCGTAGAAAGATATATAGATACACCGGTGAAAAGATATAGCTCAGGTATGTATGTGCGCCTGGCATTTGCAGTAGCAGCGCACCTGGAATCGGAGATATTAATAGTAGACGAAGTATTGGCTGTAGGAGATGCGGATTTCCAGAAAAAATGTATGGGTAAAATGGGGGAGATCAGCAACAAGGAAGGCAGAACGGTGTTGTTTGTGAGCCATAATATATCAGCGCTACGGAGCCTGTGTAACAGGGGGATGTTGCTGAACAATGGTAAGGTAGTGCTTGTAGATGATACGGATGTTGCTGTTTCAGAATATCTGAGGTTTGATGATACGCTAACTTCTATGGAATTAGAACATAGGACCGACAGGCTGGGCAATCAACTCTTTAAATTCAGAGGTGTTGAATTTTATAATAAAGACGGAGAACAGGTTTCAGAAACTATCTCGTGCGATTATCTGAGGGTGAGAATATATGCGACATGTGATTCGAGCATAGACTGCAGCAAAATCATATTCGGGTTCAACCTGCTTAATCAATATGATGAAGTAGTATTGGCATATAACAGCGATGAGATGGGGGCTTTTAACTTTTCGAATGATAAAGGCTATTTTGAAATAGTTATCCCTAATCTTTATTTAAGGGCAAATACATATTCCATAAAGCTTTTGGCTTTTTATAAAAGTACAAGAGCTGAAGATACACTGGATATAATAGAAAAGGCTACCAGGATCACAGTGTTAAATGGGGATTTATGGGAAGTGGGGAATATTAACAGGAATGGAGCTTACTCAATATTTCCGGGTCAATTTATTTTTTAACTAAGTCATATGTTTGATAATAGAAAATATTGGGATGAACGTTTAAAAGAACAATACAATCTTTTAGGCGTTGGATATGGTGATCTGAGCATTAACTATAATAAGTGGAGTTATAAGGTAACTGAAAAGATTTTGTTTAAGCTTTTCAAAAAGTATGGGGGTGGTAACGGCGCAAAAGTATTAGATATAGGGAGTGGAACCGGCTTTGTAGTAAGCATTTGGGATAGATTGGGTAAGTCTGTAACGGGTATAGATATATCTAAAACGGCTGTTGAGAATTTATCTAAAATTTATCCCAGGCATAAATTTGTAGAGTTTGATGTAGGAAGTGGGAAAGTGGACCTCAGTGATAATAGCTATGATTGTATCTCATCGGCATCTGTTCTATATCATATTGTTGATGACAAAGCATTAGATACAGCATTGGCAAACGTGCATCGCCTTTTGAAGAAAGATGGGATATTCATTTTTTCAGATAATTTTTTAAAGAACGGCGAATCATTTGTAATGGAGCACCAAAAGTGCAGGTCGCTTGAAGATTATAAAAAGTTATTGGCTAAAAACAATCTGGAGATCATAAGTAAAATACCCAATTACGTATTATTGAATCATCCGATTAATGATAGTGGTTTGTTCTACAAGCGGATTTGGATGAGGGCAACCGGCTACTCAAAGCGTAGTAAGTTTTTTGATTCTATGATATGGCGATTGTTATATCCTATTGAGTTGCTGTTAGTCAACATCAAGAAAGAAACACCCGCGCAGGAGTTTATGATCTGCAAAGCAGTTAAATAGAATGCATATCCTCATTCTCCCTTCTGAAGAGTTTTTGCCGGAGCATTCACCTACGTCGGGTATATTTCAATATCAGCAGGCATCTATATTAGCAAAAGCAGGTAATAAAGTAGGAATCATATCTATCAGCCAGTCGTTTACCATATACTTGCTTGTAAAGCATATCTTATTAGGGTTGATTGGTAAGAAAGGAGAAGGGAATTATAACAATAGCATATTTACATTGGGCAGAATTTTATTGTACAAATTGTTTTACCCAAAGAAATATCTGCGAAATGAAATAAAGGATGAAATATCCGTATACCGCATCAACGGCTTTTATTATACAGAACCTACAGAAAGTAACATGGCTTTTAGTTGGGTAAAGGCAGGGCTAACGGCCTTTAAACAATACATAAAAGACAATGGTGCACCGGATATCATTCATGCGCATAATGCAGTATATGCCGGTATTCTGGCTGATAGAATAAAAGAAAAATACGGCGTAAAATATATTATCACAGAACATAGCAGCGATATGTTCAACGATAGAATTCACGACAAAAAACTGCAGCAACATATCCTTGCAGCATATAGCCATGCAGATGGTTTAAATGCTGTCAGCGAGAAATTTGTTGAGCATTTAAATAACAGATTTAATGGCCTGAATTTTGATGTTTTGCATAATGTGCTGGATCCCTATCTGCTGTCAAAAGCCACATTGAAAGAACAAAAGGCTATAGATGCATTTCAGTTTATAATCATAGCGCAGCTTAAACCTATAAAAAACCACATAGCGTTGATAGATGCTTTTGAGATACTGGCTGCGCAACATACCAATGCAACATTGCAAATAGGCGGGGATGGCGAACTGGAAGAAACATTGAAAAGCTATGTGCAGAGCAAGAAATCTGTAAAGGATAAGATACATTTCCTGGGATATTTGAACCGCGATGCTGTAATTGATTCTTTATCAAAGGCTGATTGCCTGGTATTGACGAGCCATAGCGAAACCTTTGGTGTGGTGGTGATAGAAGCAATGCTATTTGGCAAGCCTGTAGTAGTAACCAAATGCGGTGGGCCCGAGAATATAGTGCATGATGAAGTAGGTGCGGTTTGTGAAAATACTCCGTCTGACATCGCCGCGGCTATGCATAGAATTATAGCCAACTATAATAATTATAAACCCGCTGGCATCCGCAAGTATGCGATAGGTAATTTTGGTGATAAGGCGTTTTTAAACAACGTCAATACGCTATACAATAAAGCCCTTCGCAATGCAGCATAGTGCTATCATCATTTGCGATTCATACATAGAAAAGGAACCGAGAGTTGTCAAGGAGATAGAAGCCTTGGTATTAGCCGGCATTACCCCTATCGCTTTTTCTTATACAAAATCTTATCCCGGCGTAGTTTGTTATGATTTGCCCCAAAGAGGTGCCGGGAATAAGCACTTGTCGTACCCAACAGTGATAAGGAAAAGCGTTTCTGCTTATAAAAGAACGGTTGAGCCTGTTTTGGAAAAGGTTAAGGCGGATAATTATTATTACGACAAACGATTTGCACAACAGATATTAGCTGTGGTGGAACATAAGGACTATAATATAACAAGTGTTATAGCTCATCATCTGCACAATCTGCCGTTATCTTATTTCATAGCAAAAAGGCTCAATGCCCGATTGATATTTAACGCGCATGAATTTTATCCTGAACAGTTTAGTGAATATGAAGGCTGGGAAGCACGCCGAAAACGATTGAATAAAATAGGAAAAGATTTTCTGGGTAGCTGCTATAAGATATTTAATGTATGCCAGGGGATACAAGATAGGTATGAACGTGATTTTTCTTTAGCAGCGGGTAAGCAGGTATTGGTTACCAATGCTACGGTTTATAAGAACTTGCAACCTACTGCTACCCATGATAAGATAAAGCTCGTCCATCACGGTATTGCTAATAAAAACCGTAAGCTGGAGTTGATGATACAGATAGCGGATGCGGTGGATGCAAACAGGTTTGAGTTCTATTTTATGCTAGTGCCCAGCCCGCACGATCAGGCATACTTCGATTACCTGAAAGCTGAAATAGATAAAAGGCCACATTGTTTTCTTATTCCACCGGTGTCTACTGCTGCTATCTGCGAACATATTAATCGCTTTGATGTGGGTTTTTACATGTATGATAACAGTAGCAACTTCAATATGCAGCATTATCTGCCCAATAAGCTTTATGAATTTATACAGGCAAGATTGGGTATTGTGATAGGCCCGTATGTAGAAATGAAGCGAGTGGTGGAAGGCTATGATATAGGATATGTGGCCGGCGAAAACACCGTATCCGCCATTGCTGCGTTGATAAACAATCTTACCAAAGAGGATGTGGTAAGGCTGAAAGCCAATGCACATATAGCAGCCGAAAGTGTAGCCGGCGAAAAAGAAGTGGAGAAAATGGCTGAAGTTTTTAAAACGTTATAGTATTACAATGGAATATAGGGAGTGTACCAAATTGTTGTTCGATACACATGATGATCCTAACATCTCATTCGATGAGAATGGCGTATGCAATTATTATCATGAATACCTGCAACTGGAAAAAGATTATGTGAAGTATGGCGAAGCCGGCGAAAAAGAAGTAGCCGAAATAGTAGCGTATGCCAAGGCCAACAAAAAAGGAAAGTATGATTGCCTGATAGGTGTAAGTGGTGGCGTAGATAGCACTTACCTGTTATACCTTGCGAAAACTAAACTTGGCCTTAACCCGCTGGCTATACATTTTGATAATGGATGGAACAGTGAACTGGCAGTAAAAAATATTGAAAGGGTTACTCAAAAGCTGGATATAGACCTGCAAACCTATGTGATAGATTGGGAAGAGTTTAAAGATATTCAGCGTTCTTATTTTGAAGCAGGCGTGGTAGATCTGGAAGTGCCTACCGACCATGCTATATACGGCGCTATGTATAGCACTGCAATAGACAATGGTATTAAGGTAATACTTAGTGGCGTTAATATTGTGTCTGAATCCATAATGCCCCATCATTGGTCTTACGAAAAAATGGACTATGCCAACCTGATGGATATCCATAAAAGATTTGGTACAGTTAAGATAAAAAACTACCCGTTGGTAGATAAAGCGTTCCAGGATAAGATTAGAAAGGCGGATATTAAGATACTGCGCTTATTGAACTATGTGCCTTATGTGAAGAAAGACGTAGAGGACATCTTGATAAATGAACTGGGCTGGAAACCATATGGCGGTAAACATTACGAATCTATATTTACACGCTTCTACCAGGGATATATATTGCCAAAGAAGTTTGGTATAGATAAAAGACGCGCTCACCTGTCGAACCTGATATGCAGTGGCCAGCTCACTAAAGAAGAAGCAAAAGCAATACTGGTTGTGCCTGACTATACAGAAGAAATGCAGAAGGAAGATAAAGAGTATGTTTTGAAGAAATTGAATTTCACAGAAGCATATTTTGATGCGTATATGAAGAAGAAAGAAGTACCTCATAAGTATTACCTGCATACCCATTCTTCCTTATATCAGAAATACCCTGCGTTGCTACCACTACGTCCCCTAGGATTAATGGTTAAAAAAGTATTAAGAATAGAGTAATGCTGTATTGTAAAAGGTGCATACTGGATAGTAGCGACGACCCCAATCTAGTGATTGATGAAAATGGTGTGTGCAATCATTGTCATTATTATGACAACGAAGCCAGGCTTTTTTTGAAAACAGGCAGCGAGGCAGAGGCATTGCTTAAAAAAACAGTAGCAGAAATAAAAGCCTACGGCAGCAGCCGCAAGTACGACTGCCTGATAGGCCTAAGCGGTGGCGTAGATAGCAGTTATGTTGCCTATAAAGCAAAAGAGTTAGGGCTGAATGCACTTTGTGTGCATTTTGATAATGGGTGGAATAGCGAGATGGCAGTGATGAATATTCATAACATCGTGAATAAGCTTGGGTTCGATTTATATACCTACGTGATAGACTGGGAAGAGTTTAAAGACCTGCAACTGGCATATCTCAAAGCTTCTGTTATAGATATTGAAGTACTGACCGACCATGCTATATATGGTACTATGTTCAAAATAGCGCGCGATAATGATATTAAATACGTGTTGGGCGGCCATAATGTAGTTACTGAAGGTATCCTACCCTATCACTGGACTTACAATAAAAAAGATTACATCAATATAAAGGCGATACACAAAGCCTTTGGACAAAAAAAGCTGGTTACCTTCCCGTTCCTCGATAAAAAGATGAAACGTTTCATCAAAGAATCGGGCGTGGAATTTGTGAACTATCTCAACTGGTTGCCATATGTAAAAGATGATATCAAAAAACTTTTACAAAAGGAGCTTGATTGGAGAGATTACGGTGGTAAGCACTATGAAAGCATCTGGACACGTTTTTATCAGGGCTATATCTTGCCGGTGAAATTTGGCGTAGATAAACGAAAGGCACACTTATCGAGCCTAATATGTTCAGGGCAAATAACGAAAGAACAGGCATTGGAAGAAATGAAAACGCCGCCTTACGATGCTGAACTATTAAAAGTAGACAAGGAGTTTGTGCTTAAAAAATTAGGCCTTACTGCGGAAGAATTTGATGCTATAATGAAACAGCCCGCCAGGAGCCATTGGGACTTTGATACGGAAGGGTCGATGTTTCATTATTACCCGATATTAAAGCCACTACGCCCACTATGGGAAATGTTTAAATCCTTAACAGGCGCCCGCAAAGCCTCATGAGCAATAAAGTAGTATCTATCATTACGCCCAGCTTCAATCGTGCCTATATAGTGCACGAAACAGCGGCATCTATCTTCAATCAAACCTACCCGCATTGGGAGTGGATGATAGTAGATGATGGCAGCACAGATGAAAGCATGGAAGTATTGCGCGCATATGCACAGCAGGATAGTCGTGTAAAAGTATTGCAGCGACATCGTGACCCCAAAGGGCCCTGTGCCTGCAGGAATATTGCCATAGAAAATGCTACCGGCGACTACCTGATATTTTTAGATACCGATGATGTGCTGGCACCTTATTGCCTGCAGCAAAGGGTAAATGCTATGGAGAAAGATGCAGAATGTGACTTTATCATCTTTCCTATGATGCTCTTCAGTAAAAAACTGGATGACCTGAACCTGCTTTGGAATATAGAAACAGGGGAAGATGACCTGCTAAGAATATTGAAAGGCGATGCTATTTGCCAGGGTACAGGCACGCTTTGGAAAAAATCAAAGTTTGTAGAGATAGGCATGTGGCATGAAGAGCTAAAACTTTGGCAGGATATAGAACTGCATATACGTAGCCTGCTATGGCCCGTAAAGTTTAAAAAACGAATGGACCTGTTGCCGGATGTATTCCTGCGTGTTTCAGATGATAGTTTATCAAGAGTGGGATACAACGCACTGCCTAAAATACAAAGCCGTATAAAAGTATTGACCTATACCTGCCAGCGGATGAATGAACTAGGTGTATTGCAGAAATATAAAACAGGTGTAAGGGTAATGGCAAACAGCATTATAATAGCAGCTATAAAGGGCGGGCATTATGCAGAAGCTGCCAACACTATTAACTATTGCAGTTCAATAAACTTATATGGCAAGCGCGAAGTGAAACTGATGCGCAACTACCTGGCATCGGCACAATTTAAGCTATCACGCATACCATATATAAATAACTACTTCAGCAAAAAGATAGAAAGCATAGTCCCTGCAACTGAAGAAAATATAGGTAAGCATAAGCTTCAATTGAACAAAGCATTCCAACAAGTGAATTAAAAAAATTAAACAAAAAGGATAATGGATAAAGTATTAGTAACCGGGGCCGCAGGATTTGTTGGCTCTCACGTTTGCGATCACTTGATAAATGCGGGTTACAATGTTGTAGCCCTTGATGACCTGTCAGGGGGCTTCAAAGATAATGTGAATCCCAAAGCACAATTCGTGGAAGGGTCAATAAATGATGTAGACCTTGTAAATAAACTTTTTGAAGAGCATAGGTTTACCTATGTATTCCACCTGGCAGCATATGCTGCAGAAGGACTGAGCCATTTTATCCGCAGGTTTAATTATACCAACAACCTGATAGGCAGTATCAACCTGATAAATGCATCTATAAATACAGGTACGGTTAAATGTTTTGTATTTACCTCATCGATAGCAGTATATGGGAAGAACCAACTGCCGATGAAAGAAGATATGACACCACAACCGGAAGATCCCTACGGCATATCTAAACTGGCAGTAGAGCAGGATCTGCTTTCCGCACATGAAATGTTCGGGATGGATTTTATCATCTTCAGACCGCATAATGTGTATGGTGAAAGGCAAAATATTGGCGATCCTTATCGCAATGTGGTGGGTATTTTCATGAACCAGATAATGCAGGGAAAAAAGCTTACCATTTTTGGCGATGGTATGCAAACCCGGGCGTTTAGCCATATAGATGATGTAGCGCCTATTATTGCAAAAAGCATAGAAATGCCTGAAACTTACAATCAGGTATTTAATATTGGTGCAGATACTCCATATACAGTAAAGGATCTTGCTACGATTGTATGCGATGCATTTGAAGTAAAAGAGCAGATAGATTTTCTTGAATCGAGAAATGAGGTGGTGCACGCCTATTCCAATCATGATAAGGTACATCAATACTTCGGCCATCTGATAAAAAACATACCGCTGAAAGAGGGTATAGAACGAATGGTAGAAGATGCAAAGGCTAAAGGGCCAAGGCAGGGAGAGAAATTTAAAAACATAGAGGTAGAAAAAAATATGCCTCCTTCATGGCGCAAACTAGTATAAAGAGCAATATAGAAATCATGCAAAACGCGTCTATATCTGTTATTATACCTGTAAAGAATGAAGCCTCAAAAATAAGGGCGTGCATTGAGGGCATCCTGAGCCAATCGATAGCAGTAGAAGAAATTATTGTCCTGGACTCTGGTTCTACCGATGGCACATTGGATATTCTGAAAGAATATGAAAAGGTGAAAATCATCCATATAAACCCTAACGAGTTTAATCACGGAGAAACACGGAACGTAGGCGTAAGGCATGCCAAAGGAGCATTCTTATTATTGACAGTAGGCGATGCAAGGCCATATGATGAAGATTGGATAAAGAAAATGTTGGAGGGCTTTAGCAGTGAAGATGTAATGGCAGTTTGTGGTAAACAGGTAGTGCCGCACGAAATAGATAAGAACCCGGCAGAGTGGTATAGACCGGTATCTAAATCGGGCATCAGGACATTGAAATTTACAAGAGAAGAACTAGCGGCATTGTCACCTGCCGAGCTGAAGAATGCGTGTGGTTGGGATGACGTTACCGCTTTGTATAAGGCCACTGCTTTAAAAGAGATACCCTTCCAGGTTACATCTTATTCTGAAGATGCCATTTGGGCAAAGGATGCTTTATCTAAGGGATATACAATAGCATACAATCCGGAGGCAATGGTATACCATTATCATTTGGAGAACAAAGACTTTACTTTTAAACGTACATTAACTACGCTATACTTCAGGTACAGGCATTTTGGCTTTATACCACCAAAACCTGAAATGGGTTTTATAGACCTGCTTAGGTTGATTAAGGTGGTATGGATAAGCGGGCCGATGACTAACAGGGAGAAAATCAAATGGGTGAAATATAATTTAGATATGCATAACGCTGCCAAAGCAGCCTATCGCTTATTTACCGATGCACTTGCTATAAGCGAAGACAACCTTACCAAAGTGCATACTGAATATTGTGGTAAACCACCAATTCCTGTAAAGAAATAATATGAGCGCACCACTGGTTAGTGTATTAATGACATCATATAATCGTGAAAAATACATAGGTGTAGCTATTGAAAGTGTATTGGCATCTACCTATCAGAATTTTGAATTGATTATTGTAGATGATGGCTCGAAAGATGATACAGTGCGTATAGCTAAGAGCTATGCAGATAAAGATAGCCGTGTAAAAGTGTATCAGAACCCGAAGAATCTGGGGGATTATCCCAACCGAAATCAGGCAGCTGCGTATGCCACAGGAAAATACCTGAAATATGTGGATGCCGATGATTATATATATCCTACCGGGTTGGAAATTTTGATAAGCATGATGGAGCAGTTTCCAACTGCCGGTTGGGGTTTATGCTCATTACTTCAATATTATAAGCAGCCATTCCCCTTTATTCTTTCTCCAAAGGAAGCATATGAATATAACTACTTAGGGCCGGGTATTTTTCACAAAGCTCCGTTGTCTGCCATCATTAAGAAAGATGTTTTTGATGCAGTAGGTGGTTTTAATAATATACGTATGGCGGGTGACTTTGAGATGTGGAACCGTCTTGGCCAGAAATATCCTGTAGTGCTGATGCCGGATGGCATAGTGTGGTATCGCGAACACGATGCACAGGAAATGAATAGCTATAGGAAATTTGTAAAGCTGTATGCGGATATTAAGATGAAATACCTGTTGTCAGATGACTGTCCTTTGGATAAGAGTACGGTTAAGGCAGTGATAAAGCGTTCTAATCGCAGCTTAAGGATGGAAGCGATAAAGTCGATAATGAAAATGGACATAGCGAGCGTTAGGGAGAAGCTGACAATAATGTCAATACAATCAAAACACTAAGTGTGAAAGAAAAAGTACTGTATTTGCTTAAAAATCCGCTGCAGATATTTGTACTGCTGTTTACGAAACCGTTACCATACTTTCGTTTTCTGTATCAAACTACTGACTACCAAGGTTATGTAAACTTTAAATTTTGGTTTGTTCAGAAGGTGTTAAATATAGGCGGCAATAGAAAAGCATATTGGCCGGTACACTGGACCAGTAAGGTATATGATGTAGAATACATAAAAATAGGTATAGATGCGTATCCAGGCATAATGGGCGGATGCTACATAACTGGCCGTGGAGGATTGGAGATAGGAGATTATACACAAATAGCACCTAATGTTGTCATTGTTACTGCCAATCATGATGTGTATGACTCACGTAAGCATATACTGGCACCTGTGAAGATTGGTAAATATTGCTGGATAGGTGCGGGTGCTAAAATAATGCCGGGTGTTACCCTTGGCGATTGGACAATAGTAGCTGCTGGAGCAGTAGTAACAAAATCTTATCCTGAAGGGTACTGTATTATTGGCGGTACACCTGCAAAACAGATCAAAGAGTTAGATAAAGAGCTGTGTGTACCATTTGAAGTAAAGAATAAGTACATCGGGTATATACCGTTTAAAAAATTTAGTGAAAAGCAACGTATACATGAACGATAAAGCAGTATACCAGCAATGCACCATATCTGTAATGGATAACATTGCCGACCCAGACATCAGCTTTGATGAAAAGGGGATCAGCAATTACTATTACGAATTTCAGCGCGCGTTTAAAGAAAGTGTATTGACGGGGAAAGAAGGTGAAGATAAACTGGCTGCTATAGCGCATGAAATAAAAGAGGCCGGAAAGGATAAGCCATATGATTGTATCATGGGGCTGAGCGGTGGTGTAGATAGTACTTATGTAGCATATGTAGCTAAAAAATTAGGACTGCGACCGCTGGCAGTGCATTTTGATAATGGATGGAATAGTGAGCTGGCAGTAAAAAATATTGAGAATATTGTAAGCAGGCTTGGCTTCGACCTGGAAACCTATGTTATCAACTGGGAAGAATTTAAAGACTTGCAAATGGCATACTTGAAAGCTTCGGTAGTGGATATTGAAGCAATAACAGACCATGCCATATTTGCAACGCTATATAGAATGGCAGGGCAGAGGGGTATTCAGTATATTTTGAGCGGCACTAATGTGCAAACAGAAAATACGCTGCCTAAAACATGGATACATCCTAAGACGGACCATGTCAACATCAAATCGATACACAAAGCTTATGGTACAGTACCGTTAAAAACGTTTCCGTTTATGGATGCCAAGGTGAAGCGGTATTACCAGCAGGTAAAAGGCGTACGTTCAGTATCGGTTCTGAATTATGTAGATTATAATAAGAATGCTGTAAAGGAAACGATACAGAAAGAGCTGGGCTGGAGAGATTATGGTGGCAAGCACTATGAAAGCATCTGGACACGTTTTTATCAGGGTTATATATTGCCTGCCAAGTTCAAAATAGATAAGCGCAAAGCACACCTGAGCGATTTGATATTTGCAGGGCAGATAACGAAAGAGGAAGCACTGGCAGAATTGCAACAGCCGATGTACAATGAAGAGCAGTTCAAGTCGGACTATGATTTCGTGCTGAAGAAGTTCGGTTTTACAGAGCAGGAGTTTAATGCCCTGATGCAGCAACCACCTCGCAGTCATTACGATTTTGATTACGAGATGCCGATAGATAAGCGTTACCCGGTATTAAAACCCTTCAAGAAAATATACCGTGCAATTTTTCCACCCAAGTAAGAATTATTATGGCCAGAGTTAGGATAATACCTGTGTTGCTGCTAAGTAAAGGTGGGTTATATAAAACAATAAACTTTAAGCATCCCAAATACGTTGGCGACCCCATCAATGCAGTAAAGATCTTCAACGAAAAAGAAGCGGATGAATTGCTATTGCTTGACTATACCGCTACGGTAGATAAACGGGAGCCTGATTATGTGAAGATAGCAGAGATAGCAGGCGAAGCATTTATGCCAATGGCCTATGGCGGTGGCATCAAAAACTGGGATATGGCCAAACGCATATTTGATTGCGGCTATGAAAAGGTAGTGTTGAATTCTATATTGTTCGATGAACCTAAGCTGGCCGCTACAATAGGTAGTGTATATGGAAATCAGGCTGTGGTGGGCAATATGGATGTGAAGAAAAATCTTTTTGGCAAGTATAAAGTCTATTCACATTCCGGTACTAAAAGTACCGGCCATTCACCTGTAGAATGGGCAAAGATATTAGAAGATAATGGTGTGGGCGAAATAATGATAAATAGCATCGACAAAGATGGCACATGGGATGGCTACACTACAGATTTGATACATGATGTGGCAGCTAAAGTTTCGGTGCCGGTGATAGCATGCGGTGGTGCGGGCAAGTTTGAAGACCTTGAAACAGCCGTAAAAGCCGGAGCTTCAGCGGTAGCAGCAGGTAGTATGTTTGTGTTTCAGAAAAAAGGGATGGGGGTATTGATAAGTTTTCCAACAGGTAAAAACATAACAAGATAAAAATGACCAAGAGTACAGTTCGTTTTGCGATAGTGGGTTGCGGACGTATAGCACAACGCCACGCCGAACACATTAATAACCAGGGAACATTAATGGCTGTTTGTGATGTAGTAAAGCAACGTGCAGACGATATGGCGGCCAAATATGGCGCCCGCGCCTATTATGATGTTAAAGACTTGCTGGCAAATGAAAAGGATATAGACGTTGTGTCTATATGCTCACCTAATGGTTTGCACTCAACGCATTCTATACAGGCATTAAAGGCGGGATTCAATGTGCTATGTGAAAAGCCGATGGCTACCAGTGTGCACGACTGTGGTGAAATGATAAAAGTAGCAGAGCAGGCAAATAAGCGCCTGTTTGCTATTAAGCAAAACAGGTTCAATCCGCCTGTCGCTGCTGTGAAGAAAGCAATTGACGAAGGCCGCTTGGGAAAGATATACAGCGTACAGCTTAGTTGTTTTTGGAACCGTAATCCGGATTACTATGCTAATTCATGGAAGGGTACTAAAGATATGGATGGCGGCACATTGTACACACAGTTCTCTCATTTTATAGACTTGCTGTATTGGTTGGTAGGCGACATCAGAAATGTATCTACCTACATGGCTAACTATTCTCACAAGGATATCATCGAGTTTGAAGATACCGGTGTGGCAATTGTTGAGTTCTATAACGGCGCTATTGGTACGGTTAATTATACCGTTAACAGTTATGAAAAGAATATGGAGGGCTCACTCACCATATTTGCTGAGAAAGGCACGGTGAAGATAGGTGGCCAATACCTGAACGAGCTGGAATATCAGAATATTAAGGACTACCGTATAGACAACTTGCCTGAAGGTAACAAGGCAAATAACTACGGTTCATATCAAGGCTCTATGTCCAATCACGATAATGTGTATGAAAACCTTATCGATGTGCTTACCAATAATGCCAGTATTTCTACCAGCGCATTTGAAGGTTTGAAGACCGTAGAGATAATAGACAAAATGTACTCAGCCGCCAAACATATTCCTGCATGAGCCAGCCAACACTATACCAGTCTAAAATAGTCAACGTAACCTTTGGGGAAGGCGTTAAGGTAGTAGAGCCGGTAAACATATACGGCTGTAGCATTGGTGATAACTGTTTCGTTGGCCCGTTTGTAGAGATACAAAAATCGGTGACGATAGGTAAGCGTACTAAAGTGCAATCGCATACTTTCATCTGCGAGCTGGTAAATATTGGCGATGATTGCTTCATAGGCCATGGTGTAATGTTTATCAACGACCTGTTTGAAAAAGGTGGCCCTGCCAGTGGCGATAAGAATTTCTGGAAAGAAACGCACATCGGTAATCATGTATCGATAGGTTCTAATGCTACAATATTGCCTGTAAGTATTTGCGATAATGTTGTGATAGGTGCAGGTGCAGTTGTTACAAAGAATATTACACAACCCGGTGTGTATGCCGGCAACCCCGCAAGAAAACTCAAAGACCTTTAATAAAATGAATATCCCTTTTGTAGATCTTAAAGCGCAGTATCACAGCATCAGGAAAGACATTGATACAGCTATAGAAAACGTAATTTCAGAAACGGCCTTCATTGGTGGCAAATATGTAAAAGACTTTGAAGCTGCATTTGCTGAGTTATATGGTGTAAAACATGTGATAGCCTGTGCCAATGGTACAGATTCACTATACATCATTATGAAGATGCTGGGCATTGGTGAAGGCGATGAAGTGATAACTGTTGCCAATAGCTGGATATCCAGTTCGGAAACCATTTCACAAACAGGCGCCAAACCTGTATTTGTAGATATTCATCCTGACTACTATAGCATCGATGAAAAGAAGCTGGAAGCTGCTATAACGCCCCGTACCAAAGCTATCATATTGGTGCACCTGCAAGGGCAGATGGCAGATGTAGAAACGATAGAGCGCATCTGCAAAGAAAAAAACATACACCTGATAGAAGATTGTGCACAGTCGCACTTTTCTGAATACAAAGGTGTGCGCGCAGGCCTTCGAGGCGTAGCCGGTAGTTTTAGTTTTTATCCCGGTAAAAACCTGGGAGCTTATGGCGATGCCGGATGCATCATCACCAATGATGATGAGCTGGCAATTAAAATGAGGCGCTATGCATCGCATGGTGCGCTAAAAAAGCACCAGCACGAGGTAGAAGGTATCAACAGCCGCCTTGATGGCTTGCAAGCTGCAATTTTATCTGCTAAGCTGCCGTATATATTGAAGTGGACAGAGCAGCGGATAGCAAATGCTAAGCTGTATGATAAATATCTTTCTGGAATCAGTGAAATTGTAATACCACAAGTAAGGCCGGAGTCTGTACACACGTACCATCTGTATGTTATTCGCGCACAGCGCAGAGATGAACTGGCACAATACCTGAAAGAAAATGGTATTGAAACTGCCGTGCATTATCCTACCATATTGCCAAGCCTCAAAGCTTATGAATACCTTGGTGCCACACCGGGTCAATTCCCGGTAGCACATCAATATCAATCCCAAATATTATCGCTGCCTATGTATCCGGAACTGACGGAAGAAGGCATTAAATATATTGCCGATACCATAGCTGCTTTTTACAAAGCATAAGTTTTTGTGCAGTTAAAGAATAAGGTAATATATATACTGTCGCAGCAGCCCTGGGGCGAGATGTTTATTTCAAAACATCACTATGCTGTAGAACTGGCGCGTTTGGGAAACAAGGTGTTTTACATCAATGGCCCCGACCAGGAAGGCATATTGAAGCCCGGCCAGGTGGCTATCACGCCCACAGGGATAGATGGGTTAGCATGTGTAACGCACAGACTTCCTTTTCCTTATTTCTTTAAGTTCAAAGCGCGTGCGGTATATGATTATTTGCTGCGTTTTCATATCCATAACATCATTAAAAAAGCAGGCGCACCAGATATAGTATGGTCGTTCGATTTGTCGGATACCATGCCATTAAGAATGTTTCCTGCATCGGCAAAGAAGATATACATGCCGGTTGATGAGCTGAATGAAACAACTGCGTTGAAAGCAGCACAAACAGCAGATATCATATATTCCGTTACTTACGAGATATTGGATAAGTTCAAATCATATGCAGCACCCAAAGTTTTCCTGAACCATGGTGTTGCTTCTCAATTTTTGAACAATGATCTGTCTGCTGTAAGTAATGACCCTATACAAGTTGGCCTTTCCGGAAATTTTTTACGTCCGGATATCGATCGGGCAACTTTGCTAAACATTGTCGAACAACATCCCAAAGTGATTTTCAACTTCTGGGGCAGTATCGATCATGCCAGTTCTAATCTCGTGCCATATGAAGATGAAGCTGCCACCAACTTCATAAATACGCTGAGGCAGTTACCGAATGTGAAACTGCATGGGCAGGTTGCACCGGTAAAGCTGGCGGAAGAAATGAAACAAATGGATGGCTTCCTGATATGTTACGATATACAAAAAGACCAAAGCGGGGGCACTAATTATCATAAGGTACTGGAGTATCTCGCAACCGGTAAGGTGGTTGTGTCAAATAATGTTACTACTTACGCTCATTATCCCGGGATGATAGAAATGACAAGTGACAGGAATAACAATAATGAACTGCCTGGTTTGTTTTCAAAGGTTATAAACAATATTGGCAGCTACAATGCTTTGTCTAAGCAACAAGAACGCGTATCATTTGCCGAAGGGTTTACTTATCATAACCAATTAAAAAGAATCGAGGCAGACTTGTAAACATGCTAACGGGTGCACGTATACTAATTGTTACCAGTGTCAATCTGTCTGCTAATCCACGCAGCCTGAAAGAAGTCCGCTCATTAGTAGCTGCAGGTGCCGATGTTACGGTTGTCAAATTCACATTTGATAACTGGAGCAATGAAAATGAGCAACGTATTGAAGAAGAACTGAAAAGTGTGAAATGGATTAGAATAAGCGCTACACGTAAGCCTTACTTGCCTTGGCTGGCATCTACATTGGCCAGTGCTTCGTCAGCATGCATGCTAAAGATTTTCAAATCAAGTAACAGACTGAAAGCATATAGCCTTGATAAAAGAAGTTATCTGTTGCATAAAACATTGAACAGGTTAAAGCCGGAATATGATATTATCATCGCTCACAATCCCGGCACTTTCTGGGCGGTAAGTAATTTTGCAACAGCAAACAACATACCTTTTGCAGTTGACATAGAAGACTATCATGCAGGCGAGCAAGGTCATGAGGTGAATGAAACATTACGTAGTCTTATGAATAGTGTGCTAAGCAAAGCAGTTTATATCTCTGCTGCATCGCCACTCATCCTGCAACATATCATAGACGATATAGATATTGATAAACCTGCTTTTGTATTGAATAATGTTTTCCAGTTGAGCATGCAGCCGGCATTTAAAGATTTGGATGCAGCAGAACCATTGAAGCTCATATGGTTTTCCCAGTATGTGGGGCTTAACAGGGGCGTGCAGGATATTATCCAGGCATTGAATCTTATTGACAGCTTCCCCGTGCATCTCACTTTGATGGGAAACTGCGACGAGCAAACGGCATCAGTGCTTAAAAACCTGTTAAGTAATTCTATGCATACGTTGCATTTCAAAAAGCCGTGCAGCGAAGCAGAATTACTCGAAACAGTGTCTGAGCATCATATAGGATTGGCATTAGAGCCTGCGTTTTCTATTAATAACGACTTGGCTTTGTCTAACAAAATACTGACTTACCTGTTGGCTGGAAATGCAATTATCGTTTCAGATACAAAAGCACAGGAATTATTTATAAATACGTATCCTCAGGTTGGTAAGGTATATAAAAAGGGCGCACATGAAGAGTTGGCAACTGTACTATCCCGGTTGTTTAATGGTGTTGATCACCTGTATCAGCTAAGGCGCGCCGCCTATCAGTTGGCGAAAGCAGAGCTTAACTGGGAAAAGGAACAGGATATTTTTCTAAAACACGTAGCAGCAAATATTCATAATGCAGCATAGCGATATCAAGGTATATAATAACTCGGGGAATACGGATGTATTAAGCCTTGTTAATGGTGATCATCTGCATGTACTTGATGTGGGGTGCGGCGCAGGGTCTATAGCACGCCGCTTGGTAGAGAAGGGCCATAGTGCAGATGGTGTAACTATTTCGGCCAAAGAACTGGAAGAGGCGAAGAAAGTATTACGCAATGGTTATTTATACAACCTGGAAAATGGATTGCCACAGGAAATACCGGATAACAGCTATGATGTAGTTATATGCTCGCATGTGCTGGAACATATTGCTTACCCCGATAAGCTCATTGCAGATATAAAAAGGGTCCTTAAGAAGGACGGCCATTTGATAGTAGCTCTGCCTAATGTATTCTACTATAAGTACAGGTGGCAACTAATGAAAGGTAGTTTTAAAACATCGGATGCAGGTATATGGGACTATACCCACCTGCGTTGGTATTCTTTCAAAACAGCTGCCGACTTTTTTAAAGCGAATAATTTTGAGCTTACAGTAGCCACTGTTACAGGAGACCTTCCATTTACCAGTGTGTTAAAGCATGTATTGCCGGCTGCCATGCGTAAAGGCTTATATAAAGGGTTGACAAGTATTTCTAAAGGATTTTTCGGTTATCAGCTTTTATACAAACTGAAGAATATCAAATAATAGCTTGAAGAAAATACTCATTATATCCCCGCATTTTCCGCCGTCAAATCTCGCTGCGGTACACCGTTCGCGGTTATTTGCACAGCATTTGCCTGCTTTTGGCTGGGAGCCAATTATTCTTACCGTAGATGAGAAATACTACGAAGAAAAGCTGGATGAGAATCTGGTAAAACTATTGCCTCAGCAATTGCGTATAGAAAAAGCGAAAGCCTTTGGTGTTACCAGGCCGCGATTGATAGGCGATATAGGCTTGCGGGGTTTTACACAGCTCTATAAAAAAGCAAAAAGATTAATAATAGGAGAAGCTATCGACTTTTTGTACATACCTATTCCATCCTTTTATGCAGCAATACTAGGTAGGATGCTACATGCATCTACTGGCATCAGGTATGGCATAGATTATATAGACCCATGGGTGCATACTTTCCCGGATGGTGCCAGTGTGCGTCATAAAGCAAGCGAAGCTATCGCCAGCTTCTTAGAGCCGATAGCTATAAAAAATGCATCGCTAATAACCGGGGTGGCTGAAGGTTATTATAAAGGTGTGGAAGAACGCAATCCTTATCTGAAAGATACTTGCATATTCGGTGCTATGCCTTATGGCGGCGAAAAGCAAGATCATGAAAAGGTGAAGCAGTTAGCTATCAAACCATATCTCTTTCAGAAAAATGATAAGTTGCAGTTAGTTTATGCCGGTGCTATGTTGCCCAAGGCCTATCAACCACTGGAGCAAATATTTTCATCTATACAGAATAACAGGACAGCTTTTGAAAACCTGGAGCTGCATTTTATCGGTACAGGAAAAACACCTGACGACCCAAATGGATTTAACATCAAACCGCTTGCTGAAAAATATAACTTGTGGCAGAGCGTTGTGTTCGAATATCCACGCCGTATCCCGTATATGGATGTATTAGTGCATCTGGATGCAGCGGATGGGGTATTTATACTGGGCAGTACAGAGCCGCATTATACACCATCTAAAGTTTATCAAGGCGTATTATCGGGTAAGCCTATACTGGCGGTACTACATAAAGAATCATCAGCACTGCAGGTACTGAATAAAACAAATGCCGGAGTGTTCTATTCATTAGACCCTGAGCATCTGGATGATCTCGGCGCATCATTTGCGCAGTTGTATAAAGAGTATGTATCTTTTTCTCAAAGTTTTTCACCAGCACAGGTAAAACAGCAGGAGCTGGAAGCATACAGTGCTTATGCGGTTACAAAAAAACTGGTAGGTCTCATTGATAAAGCAATGGCACTATAACAGATGGCTGATAGATTGGCAATAGTTACGACGCACCCTATTCAATACAATGCACCATGGTTTAAACTGCTGGCTGCAGAACCGGGGCTTAGCATTAAAGTCTTTTATACCTGGGAACAATCTCAGAAGAATGAAAAATACGACCCGGGATTTGGTAAGGTGATAGGTTGGGATATTCCACTGCTGGAAGGTTACGACTACACGTTCGTAAAAAATATTGCCCCTCAGCCCGGTTCACATCATTTTAAAGGCATAGATAATCCCACATTGATAAGTGAAATAGAACAATGGGATGCGGATTCGGTCTTGGTTTTTGGTTGGCCTTTCAAAAGCCACTTAGCCTGCCTTCGCCATTTTAAAGGTAAGATACCTGTACTGTTTCGCGGCGATTCTACTTTACTGGATGAACAGCAGGGTATCAAAAAATTACTGCGCCGGATGTTCCTGCGATATGTATACAGGCACATCGACTATGCCCTGTATGTAGGCACGAATAATAAAGCATACTTCCGCGCACACGGCCTTAAAGAAAATCAACTATGTCATGTACCCCATGCTATAGATAATGACCGTTTCAGCCAGCCAGATGATAAATACACCATAGACGCTGATGCTTGGCGCGCAGAACTGCAGTTGACCGATGATAATTTCGTATTGCTTTTTGCCGGCAAGCTGGAAGCAAAGAAAGACCCTAGCTTTATGCTGCAACTGGCAAAGGCATTGCCGGCACCACATTATCGCTTTATAATAGCTGGTAACGGGCCAATGGAACAGCAATTAAAGGAAGCCGCCGCACATGATAAAAGGATCATCTTTATCGATTTTCAGAATCAACAGCAGATGCCGGTGCTGTATCGTATGGCGCATGTTTTCATACTGCCATCCAAAGGGCCGGGAGAAACCTGGGGCTTAGCAATAAACGAAGCTATGGCCTGCGGCCGACCCATAGTCTCTACCACACTTACAGGTGGCGCTATCGATTTGATAAACAATAATGGCATTATTATAGAACCGGGAGATATAAAGGCAACTGCCGGTTACATCACTCAATTGGCTTCAGACAAAGGCATCTATGCTAAAGCCGCCGCCGCATCGAAACAGCAGGTAAAGGAATTTTCATTCTCAAAAATTGTTAATAATATTTCCTCCTTGCTGAAAAGCATATAATACTATGCACACCATCAGTGTCATATTGCCGGTTTATAACGGATTGCCATACTTAAAGGAATCTGTTGAAAGTGTATTGAACCAATCCCTGCACGATATTGAGTTCCTTATACTGGATGATTGTTCTACCGATGGTAGTTGGGAATACCTCAACTCTTTGAAGGATGAGCGTATTCGCCTGTACAGGAATGAAAAAAACAAGGGCCTGTTTTACAACTTAAACTTCCTGATTGGGAAGTCTGAAAAGTCGTTGATCAAACTTTGGTCGCAGGATGACATTATGATGCCTGCCGCTTTGGAAAGCATTGTCAAGTTTCACAATGGTAACGATACGATTGGGTTTAGTTATACTTCTGTACGATATATAGATGAAAATAGCAAGCTCATAAAAGAATTAAGAGAAGATACTACACCCGCTATTATAGATAGAGAAACCCACGCAAGGATATGTTTTATGACCGGCTCCATTGCAGGCAATATTGCTAATGTCACTATTGCAAAAAAGGCGATTGAAAAGGTTGGCCTGTTCAATGAGTCTATGATAATAAGCGGTGATTTTGATATGTGGGTACGGATAGCGGAATTTCATGACATAGGCTTTATAAAGCAGCCTTTAATATACCTTCGCGATCATAGTGGCCAGCTTAGCAGGCAGGGCAAATATTATATAAAGCATATAGAGGAAGACATACAGGTTTTTAATAAACTTTTTTCTTACCTGTCGCAACCTTTGATAAAGGAAGGCCGCAGCCAGTTGAGAAAGAATAAACTTGTATTCTATTACACACTTATGCTCCATGCATTTTTAAAGGGCCAATTTAAAGATGCATACAGTTACTGGAAAACGATTGGTAAGATTGATAGTCCGGTTCAAATAACTTTTTATTTCATTAAGAAAAAACTCATACCGGGTAAGTGATAGCTAGCAATAATTTTGGAAGCACACAAGAGCAATTCAAACTGAAAGACAATACGTCTTTTATCACGCTCTTGCTATTTGCTTCAGTAGCGTATGGTTTGTTTTCTCAATATCTTTGGGTATCTGTGATAGGCGGCATTTCATTGGCTGTCATTATTTCTCAGTTATGGAAGCCATATATACCACCGGTACTATTGTATCTTTTTGGTTATCACTGGATACAGATATTCGGTAGCGTTATTTATGCCGATTACCTGGGGAAACCCCTTGATGTATTATATGATAGTAAAGAGGCTGAGGTATTGGTCGCAGCAACGCTGGGTCAGCTTACGCTAATGGCATCTTTCCTGTCAAGGGTATTTAAGCCTGCTTTTTCTCCTGGTCTTGATACATTGAAGGCTGCAGCTGAAAAATTGGATACAAAGAAAATAATTACAGCATATATAGTAACCACGCTCATATTCCCTACGCTCATAGCCATTACGTATTCCAATTCTTCACTCAACCAGTTAGTCCAATCCTTTGCAGTACTTCGGAAAGTATTGCTTATGATGCTCATCTTTACATTCTTCCTCAAGAAGACAGGGTACAGGAATATGATTATACTGATAGTCGTACTCGAATTCGTATTGAGCTTTGTATCTTATTTCTCTTCTTTTAAAGAGGTAATATTTTTCGTAGTGCTTACCTACCTTACGGTCAATCCTTATTTCGATAATAAACTGATCCTGCGCCTTATCCCTATAGGTATATTCCTGGTTTTCTTTATGGTTTTCTGGTCGAGTGTAAAAGGCGGCTACCGTGCATTTCTAAACCAGGGCTCTATGAAACAGGAAGTACGGGTAAGTACGGGTGATGCGTTTGATTACCTGGGGGAAAAGGCTACAGAGTTTGATACAGATTCATTTAAAACAGGCGGCGAGGTGCTATTGCATAGGATGCAGTATATGCAGCAATACTCTACGGTATACGCACGTGTACCCGATATTATAGAGCATAGCAATGGTGAAAACCTGAGTAGTACGATTAGTTTCTTGTTTCTTCCAAGATTTTTAAATCCTAATAAATCGAGACTGGACCCTTCAACCAAAACATCTTATTATACAGGTCGCCAGTATAAGAATGCAGAACAGGGAACTTCTATATCTATGGGATACTTCTGCGATTTATACATCGACTTTGGCATCTTGTTAATGATAATACCATTAATGATTATCACCTTTCTTATTGGCAAGGCAGCTAATTATATTGTTAATAATAAGCAGTATAACCTCATTTTCGTGTATTCGTTATTCATAGGTATTTTCCTCAGTATGGGTACGTTCGAATCTGACATTATATTTTATCTGGGTTCGGTAAGGAACTATATCGTGTTTATGATACTCGGCAAGATATTCATATTCGCATGGTTGAATAAATATGTGACAAGCAACCGATGAAAGTATTTATCACCTACGAATATTTTCTCCCTGCTTATAAAGCAGGTGGCCCCATTCAATCGCTGAATAATATGGTGCAGTGTTTTGCCGGTCAGCCGGGATATGAATTTTATATCTATTGTTCCGATAAAGACCTGGATGGGAGTGCGTTGAATGTAAAGCGCGATGAGTGGGTAAGCTTCTTACCGAATACGAAGGTTTACTATCGTTCTGAAGAGAATAAGGAAAAATTCAGGGATATATTGAATGCCGTAAAGCCGGATGTGCTGTTTGTAAATGGCCTGTTCTCAAAGCAATACTCAATAATACCACTGCAAACCAAAACCAAAGCACAGAAAATTCTTTCAGTAAGGGGCATGTTGCACCCCGGCGCTTTGTCGCAAAAATCGTTTAAAAAGAAATTGTTTATCACGGGCTTAAAGCTTACAGGTGTTCATAAGCGGATCATCTTTCATGCTACCGCCGATGAAGAAGCTGCATTTATAAAAAAGACTTTTGGCAATCGTGTTAAAACATTGGTGGTTGCTAATTTGCCCAAAGCCATAACGGCTCCAAAGCCATTAGCAAAGCAGCCGGGCATGCTTCAACTGGTGTCGGTAGCACTTATCAGCCCTATGAAAAACATATTGCTAGTGCTGAATGCTTTGAAACAATGCCGTAATCATATTACTTATGATATCTATGGCCCGGTAAAAGATGAAGCCTACTGGGAAGAGTGCCAGGCTACTATTCGTTCCCTGCCTTCAAATGTAAAGGTGCATTATAAAGGCCCGGTGCCACCGGAGCAAGTAACAGCAGCTTTAAATAACTACCATGCATTTATACTGCCCAGCAAAAGTGAAAACTTCGGGCATGCCATATACGAAGCGCTGGCATCTGGCAAGCCTGTTATCACCAGTCATTATACTCCATGGAATGGATTGGCTACCAGCAATGCCGGATATAATGTAAGTGTGGAAGATGTAAATGAAATGTCTATTGCTATAGATGCGCTGGCATCTGTAAATAATGATGCATACACCGCTATATCCAATGCCGCTGCAGCATATGCAGGCAGCAGGATAAATATATCTGCTATCATGGCAGGGTATAAAACCATGTTTACCCATTAATTAGTCAAGAAAAATAGTTTATGATAATCTTAGGTATTAACGCATACCATGCTGATTCAAGTGCCGCCATCCTGAAAGACGGAGTGCTTATTGCTGCATCAGAAGAAGAGCGTTTCACCCGCGTGAAGCACTGGGCAGGTTTCCCCGAAAAAGCCATTCAGTTTTGTTTGAATGAATTAGGCATCACGCTCAATGAAGTGGATCATATAGCCATAGGCAGAGACCCTAAAGCAAAGTTGAATAAGAAAATGCTATACCTGCTGAAGAATCCGCAGGGTGGCATCAAGACAGTGCTGAACAGGCTTAGCAATACCAAAAAGGTAGCATCTCTTGAAGAAGAACTATCGCGCATGTCAGGTATTCCGGCATCGGTTATCAAGCCTAAGATACACCAGGTAGAACACCATCGCAGCCATTTGGCATCAGCTTTTTTTGCCAGCCCATTTCAGGAGGCCGCACTGCTTTCTATTGATGGTTCGGGTGATTTTACCAGTACTATGATAGGCATAGGCCGTGGTAATAAAATAGAGGTAATAGATTCTATAGATTTTCCTGTTTCTGTGGGTACTTTCTATACAGCGTTTACACAGTATCTCGGTTTCCCGCATTATGGTGATGAGTATAAAGTAATGGGCCTTGCACCTTACGGTGAGCCGAAGTATGTAGATAAGATACGCGACATCGTTACGTTTACTAAAGATGGTTTGTTTACGTGGAACCAGTCTTACTTCAAATCGGCTAAAGATGTGGTGGTAACCTATGGTGATGACCATATCCCGTTTGTAGGTAGCCTGTATGCACCACTATTTGAAGAAAAATTTGGCAAAGCACGTGCGAAAGGCGAAGAGCTGACGCAGTATCATAAAGACATTGCTGCATCTGTTCAGCGGTTTACAGAAGAGCTGATATTCCATATCGTTAACCATTTGCAGAAACGTACCGGGTTGAAAAACTTGTGCATAGCAGGTGGTGTGGCGCAGAACTCTGTAGCCAATGGCAAGATATTAGCCAATTCCGATTTCGATAACCTATACATCCCGTCAGCTGGTCACGATGCAGGTATCTCTATGGGGTGTGCTTATTATGTGTACAATCAACTGCTCGATAAGCCACGCGCACTGCCTATCTATTCTGCATACACGGGTAGCAGGTTTAGCAACGATGAAATAGAAACCTTCCTGAAATCGCGCAATATAGAATACAAGCGTATGGATGGCGATGATTTTTATAACTATATATCCGACCGTCTCATAAACGCCGGCGTAGTAGGTTGGTTTCAGGGTCGGGCAGAGTTTGGTCCGCGTGCATTGGGTGCCCGCTCTATCCTTGCCGACCCGAGGCGTGCCGATGCAAAAGATTTGCTGAATGCCAAAATCAAACGTCGCGAAAGTTTCCGCCCGTTTGCACCTTCTATATTAAAGGAATACGTTCCGGAGTTCTTTGAATATTCAGAGAATGTGCCGTTCATGGAAAAAGTATTCCCTATAAAGAAAGAGAAACACACATTGATACCTGCTGTTACGCACGTAGATGGCACCGGCCGCCTGCAGAGTGTTGACAAAGCAGTATCACCAAAATACTATGCATTGATAGATGCCTTCAGGCAAAAAACGGGCATACCTATTTTGCTCAATACATCTTTCAATGAAAATGAGCCCATCGTAAATACGCCCGCCGAAGCACTGGATTGCTTCTTGCGTACCAAGATGGATATGCTGGTGTTGGAGAATTGCATTATAGAAAGATAATCGTGGGTAAAGAAAAGATCATATTGATAAACCAGACGGCCAACTACCTGTTTGCCGATATTATAAAAGCATTCGCACAACGTTTGCCGCATAGTAATATCGAAGCATGGTATGGCACGTTCGATTATGATATGAAGGAACTGCCTGCAAATGTTACCTTACAGCAAGGCCCCGCATACAACAGGGAAAGCTTTACAAAACGTTTCGGTTCCTGGTGGGCATTCTACAAATGGATGAAGGATAGGATAAAGCAGGAAGACCTTGCGAACACAAAGTTCTTTTTTGTATCCAATCCGCCACTGTTTGTATTTACGCCCGGCATAGAAAAGATGCAATACGCATGCCTTATCTACGACCTGTATCCCGATGTGCTTTCAGGATTCAAAGGCGGGTTTGTAAAAGATGTATTTGTAAAGCGCTGGCAGAAGCGAAACGGTAAGGTGCTGCCGCATGCACAGCGCATCTTTACGATAGGCGAGGGGCTAAAGCAGGCGATACAGCAATACTTGCCCGCTGGTGCAAAAGACAAAGTGAAATTGATACCGGTGTGGAATAAAGCCACAGAAGCAACACAGGCATCATTAAGAGATTTTAAAAAGGAATGGGGCCTTGAAGGGAAGCACATTATCCTTTATTCTGGAAACCTTGGGTTAACCCATCCTTTGGAATATTTAATAGAGCTCGCAAAGAAGTTATCTGCCCACCCCGAATGGCAGGTAGTAATAGTAGGTAATGGTGGCAAAAAAGCACAACTGCAAGCATTAGCTGTAGGTATGGACAATGTAACGCTAAAAGACCCCGTGCCTTTTGCAGACTTGCCAAATTTGCTATCTATCGCTACCTGGGGCTATGTAACCCTCGATACAGCAGCTACTAATAGCTCTGTACCCAGTAAAACATTCAACCTGCTGGCAAGCGGCATACCGGTACTGGCTATGGTAAATGAATCTTCCGAAATAGCCCGCCTGCTGGATAAATACAATGCTGGCATCTATTTCAAAGAGAATGAAATGGACCAGACGGTAGATAAGATACTCCGCACAACTGCAGCGCAGCACGATGCATATGCATCAAATGCTGTCAGTTGCTCTAAAGATTTTACTTCGCAGCTGGCAGATGGTTTTGTAGACCATTGGATTAAACAAGATGTACCGCAACTTCATTAAGCCTCTATTTGATGCACTGATAGCATTGATAATACTTGTGGTATTGTCACCTGTTATCCTGTTGACGGCTGTGTTGCTGCTTATTGCGAACAATGGTAAGCCATTCTTCTTTCAGCATCGCCCCGGCAAGCACGGGCGCGTCTTTCGTATCGTGAAGTTTAAAACCATGAACGATAAGAAAGATGCACAGGGCAACCTGCTACCCGATGCCGACAGGCTTACCCTCACAGGAAAAATTGTACGCAAAACATCGCTCGATGAATTGCCGCAACTGATAAATGTTTTAAAGGGCGACATGAGCCTCGTCGGCCCACGCCCGCTCTTGGTAGAATACCTGCCGCTGTATAATGCACAACAGGCGCGCCGGCACGATGTAAAACCCGGTATCACGGGTTGGGCACAGGTAAATGGCCGCAACTCCATATCATGGGAAGATAAGTTTCGCCATGATGTGTACTATGTAGACCATGTATCTTTGGCATTGGATATCCGCATCCTGTTCATGACAGTTGCTAAGGTGTTTCGTGCAAAAGGTGTGAACCAGACGGATGTTACTACGATGGAAAAGTTTAAAGGTTCTCCAAAACAAGAAGCTGCATGATAGTATATGGCGCCAGCGGGCATGGAAAGGTTATCATAGATATACTGGAGCTGAATGGCATCCGTGAGATAAAGGTTTGGGATGATGCCCCCAAAGGCCCGCTTTGTGGCTATTACGCCACATTGCCCGATACTAAAATACTAAGTGCCGATACGCCTGTTATCATATCTATAGGCGATAATACTACGCGCAGGCGTATAGTAGGCAGCCTGCCTGCGCATACAGTGTTTCATACTGCTGTACACCCTAAGGCGATAGTAGCAAAATCTGTAAGCATAGAAGGCGGCACGGTAGTAATGGCGGGGGTGTCTATTAATTCAGACGCTATCATTGGCAGGCACTGCATCATTAATACCAATGCTGTGGTCGATCACGATTGTATTATTGGCAACTATGTGCATATATCGCCCAATGTAACGCTGTGTGGAAATGTAATAGTAGGCGAGGGTACGCATATAGGTGCAGGCGCCGTAGTTATTCCCGGTAAAAAGATAGGTAAGTGGTGCACCGTAGGTGCAGGTGCAGTGATTATACAAGATGTGCCCGATGGCGCTACGGTAGTAGGCAACCCGGCACGTATCATTAAGACTAAAGAATTGTAGCACACACATGAAACCAAAAATATGGCTCTCTTCGCCACACATGGGCGGTACGGAACTTAACTATATTCACGAGGCTTTTGATACCAACTGGGTAGCACCACTGGGGCCAAACGTTGATAATTTTGAAAAGGATATCACAGCTTTCCTAAAGGAGGATGTGCATGCAGCAGCGCTTAGTGCAGGTACCGCGGGCATCCACCTGGCATTGATACTGGCAGGCGTGCAGCCCGGCGATGAGGTTATCTGCCAGAGCATGACCTTCTCTGCCTCTGCCAATCCTATAGCATATCTTTCTGCCATACCTGTGTTTGTAGATAGCGAAACGGACACCTGGAACATGTCGCCACAATGGCTGGAAGCAGCTATAAAAGACAGGATAGCCAAAGGCAAAACACCCAAAGCCATCATACCGGTGCACCTCTATGGCATGCCTGCCAAAATGCAGGAGATAATGGCTATAGCAGCACAGTATGATATCCCCGTGATAGAAGATGCGGCCGAAGCACTGGGCTCACATATAGATGGTAAGATGTGCGGCACATACGGTGCAATGAGCATCTTGTCGTTCAATGGTAACAAAATCATTACCACATCGGGCGGTGGTGCCCTGGTAGCGCACGATGCAGCAATAGTAGCAAAGGCACGCTTCCTGGCTACACAGGCGCGCGATGCTGCCCCGCACTACGAGCATACACATATAGGGTACAATTATCGCATGAGCAATATCTGCGCCGGCATCGGCCGCGGACAAATGGAAGTGCTGGCTAAACGTATAGACCAACGCCGTGCTGTATATCAGCAGTATTACAATAAGCTGAAAGGTATAAAAGGCATTACTTTATTGGATGAGCCTGCTGGCTATTTCAGCAATCGCTGGTTGAGCACGATATTGGTAAACCCTGCCGAAACCGGTGCCATCACCCGCGAAACATTAAGGCTCGCGTTGGATGAAGAGAATATAGAATCGCGCCCTTTATGGAAGCCGATGCACCTGCAGCCTGTATTCAAGGATAGCCCTTTCTATGGCGATGGCACTTCTGAAAAGTTGTTTGAAAATGGCCTATGCCTGCCTTCAGGCTCTAATCTTACAGCCGATGATATGCAGCGTATATTCCGGGTTATAGATAAGGTCTTTAACTAGCGTTGTTCGCGAACATATTGAAAATGAAAATGCCGTTCACTGAACGGCATTTTTTATTGAATGTATTTTTAAGCGTTATTATGCTGCGTTAGCAGGCTTTTTCATGATGGCATATATTTCCACCGCAAAGCCTATCAATATCATCAGCGGGGCTACTGTTATACGGCGTGCACTGTAGATGGCTTCGTAATCAAACTTGTTAGGGTCTTCGCTCTTACCGCCAGCCATCAGTATGAAGCCCAGCAATATCAGCATCACACCACCTATCATCCACATATAGTTACTCTTGTCAAACAAAAAGGTTTGATTGCCTTTAGGTGTTAAGTCTTTATTCGTTTTGGTTGTTGCCATGATTGCAATATTATAAAAAGAAATTAATAAAGGTCGTCTACGTGCATTTTTAAATATTTCACTACAGAGCGGTGTGTACTCACTACCGATATGATGACCCCCATCACCAGCATACCCAGCATCAATATTACCAACAGGGCCGGTGCATGCAATGCTTTTAGTGCCGGCAATTGGGCCTCTGCAAATGATATAACGATCCACAAGCCCGCAACAGATATAGCACCACTGATAACGCCGTTCAGTGCTGCACGTTTATCAAACGGGCGCGATATGAATTGGCGTGTAGCACCCACCATCTGCATCGTCTTTATCAGGAAACGGTTGCTGAACATAGCCAGGCGTACGGTATTATCTATCAGTATCACCACTACTATAAATAGTACCAGCGATATAGAACCTAATATGATGCCTATCCTGCGAAAGTTGGCATTCAGGTTGTCCACTACTTGCTTGGAATAATCCACCTCGCGCACAATATTGCTTTGCATGATGAATTGCTTCACACGCTCCAGGCTATCCTTGTTTACATATTCCGAATGCAGGTTCAGCAGTATAGATGAATACAACGGGTTAAAGTCCAGCAGTTCTGTAAAGTCTTCACCCCCTTCGGCAAAGAATTTTTTCGCAGCATCTTCTTTCGTTTCTATCGTTGCCGATTTTACAAACGGTTGTTGCGATAACACCGTTTGCAGTTTTTTGGTCATCTCGTCACGGGTATTGTCGTGCAGTATCACCGTTACCTGCAGGTCTTCTTTAAATGCCCTGCTGAGTGTGCGCCCGTTTATTACCAGCCATCCCAGGGTGCCCAGTAAAAAAAGCACAAGGGATATGCCGATAATGGCATATACATAAGATGGTTTTGCTTTAGTTCCGTTTGCCATGCTTCCTGCTTATCGGCCAAAAATAGAAAAATAGCACCGTAAATGCCTATCCGCGTCCTCATTTCAGTGGTATTTAACAATTTTTATTATGACTCGCCGTTATATAGTTCCAATGCCTTTTATACAGGTCTGCAGTGTAGCACGTATATAGTGATGCAAAAAGAAGGCAGGGAATTTTTACTTTAGCCGCCGATAACAACACATATGCAAGACCTCAGTCATTTTTTTGCCTCCAAACATTTTATCGAAACAAAAGGAACACATATTTACCAACCCCTGCAGTGGGGTGCCAATCTCCAATACGCTACCCAGGATATACTGGACTGGGATGATGCCGAAATTGTGATTATAGGTTGTGGCGAACAACGCGGTGAAGATGAAAGCCTTGGCTATAGCAGTGGCCCTGATGCTATCCGCGAAGAATTATATAAGCTATACTCCTGGCATCCGGCTGTTAAAATAACAGATGCAGGTAATATCCGTGAAGGTGCCACTATTGCCGATACCCGCGCCGCTTTGCGCACGGTGCTGCATGAGCTGCAGCAAGCCGGCAAAACGGTGATTGTGCTGGGTGGTTCGCACGATCTTACCATGCAGCAATACGAGGCCTTCCGCAGGTCTCAAAAGATGATACATGCTACGGTGGCCGATATGCTGGTAGACCTTGATGAGACCGAGGCACTTACTTCCCGCAGTTTTCTGATGGAAATGTTGACGGCGCAGCCCAATTTTATTACACACTACAACCACGTAGGCTTCCAGAGCTATTATACCCATCCCAGGATGCTGGAAACGCTCGATAAACTACGTTTCGACTTCTTCAGGCTGGGCAAGGTGCGCGAACATTTTGAAGATGTGGAGCCGGTACTGCGTAATAGTAATCTGTTCAGTTTCGATATTTCAGCTATCCGCTACAGCGATGCACCGGTTAATATAAACGGTTCACCCAATGGTTTCACGGGCGATGAGGCCTGTATCCTTACCCGCTATGCCGGTATGGGTACCCATCTTACTTCGTTCGGCTTGTATGGGTACGATCCTGCACATGATACCAATAAAATGACGGCACGCCTGCTGGCGCAGATGATATGGTATTTTGTAGATGGCTACCAGGTGCGCAAGAACGAGGCAGAACTGACGGAGCACGAAGAGTTTATCATCTTCAACGTAGCATTTACAGATAATGATACCATATTCCTGAAAAGCAAACGAACCAACCGCTGGTGGATGCGCCTGCCTAATAAGGCTTATGTGCCCTGCTCTTACAACGATTATATACTGGCCAGCAATGGCGATATACCGGAGCGCTGGCTGCGCGAGCAGGAAAGGCTTATCTGAGCCTGATTGCTGCGAATATTGTATTTTTGCATAATGAACCATCTCATAGAAAAGGGGTGGTTTTTTTATCGCTAAGCATGATTGAGAATAAGAACATAATACAGAACGAAGAACGTGCCGTATTGGTGGGCCTGGTACATAAAAACCAAACAGAGACCCAAACGAAGGAGTATTTGTCAGAACTGGCATTTCTTGCAGAAACTGCAGGTGCCCAAACCACTAAAACCTTTATACAAAAGCTGCCGCACCCCGATAGTAAAACATTTGTGGGAAAGGGTAAGCTGGAGGAAATACGCGACTATGTGCAGTCAAAAGGTATTAATCTTGTCATATTCGATGATGAGCTGACCGGCTCGCAGATAGGTAATATATCAGATGTAGTAGGTGTCAAAACCATCGACCGTAGTGACTTGATACTGGATATTTTTGCCCGCCGTGCAAAAACGGCGCAGGCCAAGGTGCAGGTAGAACTGGCACAGTACCAGTACATACTGCCCCGCCTGCGTGGTATGTGGAAACACCTGGAGCGCCAGGGTGGTGGTATCGGGTCCCGCGGTCCCGGTGAAACGGAAATAGAAACCGACCGCCGTTTGGTAAAAGACAAAATATCGCTGCTACGCAAGCGCCTGGCTGAAATAGACAAGCAGGCTGCCACGCAACGACAGGAGCGCGGCACCTATATACGTGTAGCATTGGTAGGGTATACCAACGTAGGTAAAAGCACGCTGATGACTACCCTTAGCAAATCGGATGTATTTGCAGAGAACAAGCTGTTTGCCACGCTCGATACCACTACCCGTAAGGTGGTGTATGAGCAAACACCTTTCTTACTGAGCGATACGGTAGGTTTCATCCGCAAGCTGCCCCACCACCTGGTAGAAAGTTTTAAAAGCACGCTGGATGAGGTGCGTGAGGCCGATTGCCTGCTGCACGTAGTAGATATTTCGCACCCGGCCTATGAAGACCAGATGGGCGTGGTAAATAAAACCTTGCAGGATATTGGCGCTTTCGATAAGCCGATACTCACCATCTTCAATAAGATGGACCTGTATGAAAAGCATGTGTTTGATGAATGGTTGGACCCTGAAGTAAAAGAAGACCTGCTGAGGCAGCTCAAATCGCGTTGGGACCATGAAACGCATTACAACTGTGTTTTTATCTCTGCCACTGAGCGCCGCAATCTCGACCAGTTAAGACAAACGATACTTGATAAGGTAAAGGAACTATACGCACAGCGCTACCCATACCTTACACAGTTCTATTAATTGTTGTATATTTGCTATTATAGCTCTTTGACACCATTTCGGGCGGATTAAGATTCGGTTAAAAATGGATGATGATACTGTTATGCCCCGAAAACTACATGTTGCAACTTCTGTTGCCTGTTTTTGAAATCGGAAGAAATAATATGAATGAAAAACACAACAAAACACAACAATTATGGAAATGTAGTATTCCTTCAAAATTATCAGTCAATCACTTATAAAACGCTCTTTTGTATCTCCCATTTTCCGGAAACAAAAAGAAACAAATGGTGCCGGATGTATTATGATTATATTACTATTGTTTTAAAAACAATACGTTTTCAATAGTTTATAAAAGCAGGTTGAAATATTCATATTTGGTTTATTGCTATTCCA
This sequence comes from uncultured Bacteroides sp., assembly GCA_902168085.1. Classification (GTDB taxonomy): domain Bacteria; phylum Bacteroidota; class Bacteroidia; order Chitinophagales; family Chitinophagaceae; genus Polluticoccus. The sequence goes on along the minus strand of CABHOP010000052.1, from coordinate 11,120 downwards.
CCTCACGTTTTTTTTCTTTATTTTTCTAAAGATAATTTTTCATCACCCTAAAAGGTGCTTTATGAAAACCTCTAGAGAGCTATTAGTAACAACGAAGGTGGCCCAGCACTGGCACGCCGATTTTGAGCAGAAGGTAGACGAGCTCATCAGCATCGTGAACAAAGTGGATAACGACGAACAGGTAGTACATGCATCGGAAACGATGGATGTGTACCGTCCCGGCAAAAAATCGGCAAGGGGCAGAAAGAAAAAGGCAGTCCCTTCGAACCGCCCCTTTGAATTTCTTGTATTCCGTAACTAACTTTAATCCAACGCTCTATTAAGAAATTCTACTAAAGGCTTCATAGCGGTAAACCGCTCCAGTATTACGGCTTCAGCGTCTTTCGATGCTATCTCTTTGTCAGTAAGCTTTGCACTGGCAATGAAGCTTTTCATTTTCAAAAATTCAATGGCAGGGTTATCTGCAGTATAGCCTTGGGGCAGGGTTTTCAGTTGTTCCCCTTCCAGCTTAGGGTACAGCTTTTTGAAAGATGCCTTGTTCAGTATGCCTTGAAACTCCTTGAAGTTGTAGTCTATCTCCTGTCGGGCACTTTTCAGCAGTGGGCCTTCCGGCATCCACAGCCCACCTGCTACAAAGCTTTTGCCCCCCGGCTGTATGTGCACGTAATAGCCCGCATCCGGTGCTTTTCTGCCGCCGCGGCTGAAGTAGGCGCTAAAATGGGGTTTGTACGGCGTTTTGTCTTTAGAGAAGCGCACATCCCGAAATATCCTGAAAATGGAGTCTTTGGGCTTCTGATCGGCCATTTTAGGCTCACTCTTAGATAGCTTCCCGTGTATATGGGCTACAAATATTTCAAAATCTGCCTTCGCAGCCTCATAGGCTTCGCGGTTGGCATCAAACCAGTTCTTATTGTTGTTCTTTTCCAGGCTGGAAAGGAAATCTAAAGTTGCTTTTTGAAGCATGGCAGTGTTGTTAAGATTTATTGAAAAAGCTTTTGGCTGTGCTAATTTAAAGCATATACAAGTTAGCTTTGGCAACTACAATAAATACTTTTCTAATGCGTCTAACCGTGAAGGGTTTAAGTTACCTTTGGGGCGCTGAAAAGCTATATCTGTACTAAACTATAATATAAGATTACGAATGACGAGATTGGCAATACTGGGTTCTACAGGTTCTATCGGTACACAGGCACTGGAAGTAGTGGCTGCGCATCCAGAACTGTTCCAGGTAGAGATATTGAGCGCACATAGCAATGCCGAGCTGCTGATAGCGCAGGCAAGGCAGTTTCATCCTAATGCCGTAGTGGTTACCGATGAAACAAAATATAGTACGGTAAAGGAAGCATTGTCTTCCCTGCCGGTAAAAGTGTTTTCGGGTACTGCTGCGCTGAATGATGTAGTGCAGTGGGAAACGGTAGATACAGTGCTGGCTGCGATAGTTGGTATCGCAGGGCTGGAGTCTACACTGGCCGCCGTACAGGCAGGCAAGCGCGTAGCATTGGCCAATAAAGAAACACTGGTAGTAGCGGGCGAGCTGGTAATGCAGGCCGCTGCCGAAAAAGGTGCAGGCATCATACCGGTAGATAGCGAACATTCCGCCATCTTTCAATGCCTGGTGGGCGAGGATATCCGTAAGATAGAAAAGGTGATACTGACAGCTTCGGGTGGCCCTTTCCTGGGTCGGAAGCCCAACTACCTGGTAAATGTGAAAGCCAGCCATGCGCTGCAACACCCTAACTGGACCATGGGTGCTAAGATAACCATAGATAGTGCAACCCTTATGAACAAGGGCTTAGAGATGATAGAAGCAAAATGGCTTTTCGGTTTGCAGAATGAGCAGATTGAGGTGGTGGTACATCCCCAATCTATTATCCACTCGCTGGTGCAGTTTGCAGATGGCTCTGTAAAAGCACAGATGGGCCTGCCCGATATGAAGCTGCCTATACAGTATGCCCTTGCCTTCCCGCAAAGGCTGCAGAACGATTTCAAACGCTTCGACTTTAAAGATTTCAGCAAGCTGACCTTTGAAGCGCCCGATTATAAAACCTTCCGAAACCTGGCACTGGCTAAAGATGCTATGTTTAAAGGGGGTAACACGCCTTGTGTGATGAATGCTGCCAATGAACTGGTGGTAAACTCCTTCCTGCAAAACAGGGTGAGCTTTATAGAAATGAGTGAGATCATTGAAAAAGTGATGGAACAGGTAACTTTCATAGAGCATCCTACGCTGGAAGACTATCGCCAGTCGGACAAGGATGCACGTATGTATGCTGCCGAACATGTAAAACATAGCCAACTATCACACTAAATATTATTTTTGCGATATCATGCTTTTAAATAGTCTATTATTGATGTCTGGTGGCCTTGTTCAGGCGCTCCAGTTACTCGCTGCCTTATCACTGCTTATATTACTTCATGAGTTTGGCCATTACTTCTTTGCCCGCCTCTTTAAAACAAGGGTAGAGAAGTTTTACCTGTTCTTCGATTTTTTGTTTCCTTTCCCCGGCTTGCTCAATTTCTCTTTGTTCAAAAAGAAGAAGGGTGATACCGAATATGGGTTGGGCTGGTTTCCACTTGGTGGCTATGTAAAGATAGCCGGTATGGTAGATGAGAGCATGGATAAAGAAGCCATGAAACTGCCACCGCAAGACTGGGAATATCGCTCTAAAAAACCGTGGCAAAGGCTTTTCATCATGCTGGGTGGTATCATCATGAATGTGCTGGTAGCCATAGGTATTTATGCATTGATATTTGGTGTGTGGGGCGAAGAGTATTTGCCGGTGCAGAATGCGAAGTATGGTATAATGGTAGATAGCGTAGGCGAGAGCATTGGCCTGCGCAATGGCGATATGGTACTGGCAGTAGATGGCAAACAAGTAACGAGGTTCAATAAGATAGTGCCGGAAATGATATTCAACGAGGCGAAGTCTATAACTGTAAACAGGAATGGCCAGCCCGTAACAGTACCGATACCGGAAGGTACGGTGCGTAAAATCATTAAAGCACAGCGCAATACTTTTATACAGCCACGCGTACCTGTTGTGATAGCCGATGTGTCAGACAAATCGGAAGCGGGTAAAATGGGCCTGAAAGCAGGCGATAGCATCATCAGCGTAAATGGCCAGTCTGTATTCTTTTACGATGAGTTTGAAAAAATAAAACGTGCTTCTGCCAATCAGCCTATTGCACTTGGTGTGATACGCAATGGTGAGCAACTGCAACTGGCTGGTAAGGTGCCCGAAACAAAGATATTAGGCTTTGCCCCTTCAGGCCCTGCTGCCTTCTTTGCGTACGATAAGATAAAGTACAACGCGATAGAAGCTGTGGGTAAAGGCTTTACTTATACCTTCGACCAGATAGGCAACTACTGGCGTCAACTGAAACTCATTTTTACATCTAAAGAAGTCAAAGCATCTGAAAGTGTAGGTGGTATCGTGAGCTTCGGTAAAATGTTCTCACCGGTGTTTGACTGGCAGGACTTCCTGATGCTGACAGCCTTTGTATCCATCATACTGGCGGTGATGAACCTGCTGCCTGTGCCCGGCCTGGATGGCGGTTATGTTATCTTCCTGCTGTTCGAAATGATATCGGGCCGTAAGGTGAATGATAAGGTGATGGAATATGCCACTACAGTGGGCCTTGTATTACTACTGGCACTTATGGTATACGCCAATGGCCTTGACATATTCAGGCTCTTCAAAAACTAAAGTTCAAATATTTCTTTTGCGACCTTAAAGGTATTGCAGTGGGCGGTTACTATATCTTTTATCAAAGGTGAGTAACCGCCTCCCATTGCTACGGCAACCGGTATGCCATGCTGCCTGCACTGGTTGAATACGATCTCATCTCTCTGGCGGCAGTCGGCTATGCTCAGCTTCATCTTTCCATACTTGTCTGTAGCCAATACATCTACACCCGATAGGTAGAAGATAACATCGGGCGCAATCTCCCGTATCAATACGGGTAAATGCTGCTGCAGAATGGACAGGTACGTTTTTCCATCTATGCCATCGGGTAGGCCTACATCCAGGTGGCTCTGCTCTTTATGAAAAGGATAATTGTGTTGCCCGTGCATGCTGAAGGTAAATACATCGGTACGTCCTTTAAACAGGGCTGCCGTGCCATTGCCCTGGTGCACATCCAGGTCTACTATCAGTATACGCTTTGCCAGGCCATGATGCAGCAGGTAATTGGCGGCCACGGCAAAATCATTCAGCAGGCAAAAGCCTTCTCCCTTACTGGCAAAGGCATGGTGGGTGCCGCCTGCTACATTCAGCGATACGCCATACTGCATAGCATACCTGGCACAGTCTATCGTACCCCGGCATATAGTTACCTCCCGCATCACCAATGCCTCAGATAGTGGGAAGCCAATGGCGCGCATCTCTCTTTCTGTAAGTTGCAGGTGCTGCATACGGTGCCAATAGTCGGCATCGTGCGTCAGCAATATAGTGGCGTCATCTACCGGTACAGGTACAAAGAGGTTAGCTTGAGTGATGACACCTTCATACATCAATTGTCCCGGTATCAGCTCGTACTTTTCCATAGGAAAGCGATGGCCGGCAGGTAGCGGGTGTGCGTATAAACTATGGTAGGCTATTTTCAGCATGTGCGGTGCAAATATCCGGCATTCATTTTAACAATATTAAATCGGTACTTGTTTGTACCTTTGCATTAGTTCTTTGATATTTTACTAAGAACTGCCAACTGTAATGGTTGTGCCTTGGGGCCGACTGGTTTTGACAGCATAGGGCAGGGTAAGTAAGCATGCCGTGCGTTGGATAATTAGCACGTAAATCTGAATATTCAACTTTTGAATGGCGAATCTAATTACGCCATGGCTGCCTAATTTAATTTAGCGCAACCATTTTGGCCGCGGAAGGCTTTGGCCTGTTGACGTCTCCGCCGCCTAACTCAACTCTCAATAGGATCATGCCTGTATTGCTGCGGTGCAGGTATGAAACTCAGCAGCTAGGAGGTTTGTAGGTTTGTCCTGCTCCGGCACTCTTCCGAAATCAAATTCAGGAATACGCATGTAGAAAGCTTATTGGGCATATGTTTGGACGCGGGTTCGAATCCCGCCGGTTCCACCCATTTTAAAAGGGGCATTTACAAATAAAGTAAATGCCCTTTTGTTTTTATTGCTGCGATTGAATTGTATCTATCTTTCTTTTTATCTCTGCACGTTCCGGTGGTGTCTTTGCCAATTGCAATGCTTTATCGAGATACAATATTGCTTTGCCTTTATCTTCATGACGGTATAATTCGCCCAGCAGCAGGAAATAGAAAAGACTATTGTCCGGCTCCAATGCCTGTGCAGCAGCTATCGCCGCTTCATACCCTTCTAACTTGTACAGCGCATATATCCTGCTCATAGCCACCCCAGGTGAATAATTAACCTCCAGCAGCCTATTGTATGTATGAAATATATCAGCCCATTTTTCCGGGCTATCTTTTTTTACACAGTGCCAATAGGCTATTCGTGCTTCCAGGTGGTAAGATGTGATTTCATTTCCCTCTGTAGCTTTCAGCATATAATACTTGCCTCGGTTTATCAGCTCCTTATCCCATAGTGTTTCGTCCTGCTCTTCATACAATACCAGTGTGTCATCATCGCGCAGGCGTGCATCAAACCGTGATGCATGAAAGCACATCAGCGCCAATAAGGCGTTGGTTTTAGGGAGGTTGGTCTTATCATATTCTATAAGCATCAGCGCCAGGCGCATGGCTTCCAGGCACAAATCTTTACGCAACACCTCATTCTGTGTTTTGGAATAATAGCCTTCGCTGAATAGCAGGTATACAATGTGCAGTACCGTATCTATACGTTGTGCTATTTCATGGGCAGGTGGTAATTCCATGCGGATGTTTTCCGTACGCAGTTTTTCCTTTGCCCTGAAAAGCCGTTTATTAATGGTTTCTTTATTGCTAAAGAATGCTTCTGCAATTTCATCTATCCCAAAGCCGCAAAGGATGCGTAGCGCAAGCCCTATCTGTGCCTCGCTGGCGATGGCAGGGTTGCATACGGCAAACATCATCTGCAGTTGACTGTCTTTGATATTGACGGGAGAGAAATCAAGGATTGCTTCTTCATAATGCTGCTGACTACTCTTTATATGCGGCAATACTTTTTGTTCCAATATTTTATTCCTGCGAAAGTGGGATAGGGTTTTCTGTTTGGCCACAGTATAGAGCCATGCTACAGGATTTTGTGGTATGCCTTTAAAACTCCAGCTTTCGGCGGCTGTAAGGAAGGTCTCGCTCACTATATCTTCTGCCATTTCAATATGCTGCAGGCCGAACTGGTTACTGATGACAGCTACCATTTTAGCAAACTCCTGCTGAAACAACTGCTTTAAAGATATGCTTGCGTCTTCCATAAAAAATGAGAACCCATTGTGGCTGCAATGGGTTCGGTATGTTTTTATTGTACTAATATCGGCCTTATTTCTACACTGCCCCCTTCATCCAGTACCGGGCAGCCGTGTGCCAATGTGGTGGCTTCTTCCAGGTTCTCGGCCTTTATCATTATGAGGCCGCCCAGTCGCTCTTTTATCTCTACAAACGGGCCATCTGTTATCACACCGCCTGCTTTCAATACCTTGCCATCCTGTGTAAGACGCAGTGGCTTGCTATCCATGCGGCCTTGTGCTACCATGCCGCCTATCCAGTCCTGCCACTTTTTTATCAGGGCTTCCATTTCGGTAGGCGAAATATTGCTGTTGTCGAGGTTGGGCTTGCGAAATAATAATGCAAAATCTTTCATTGCTGTTAGCTTTTAAAGATGAATAAATATAAGAATAATGATGGGGTTAGGCATGCACGGCAAACTGCCCAGGTTGGTAGGCGCCTGCATGCGTACGAAATGCCACATTGATACGGTTGTAACTGTTGATAGCTATAGTAGCAATAGTTAGGTCTATTATCTCCTGCTCAGAAAATTCGTTAGACACTTCATTGTATACTTCATCAGGCACCTGGTTGCCGTTCAGTTCTGTCACGGCCTCGGCCCATGCCAGTGCTGCACGTTCGCGACTGGTGTATATCGGCGCTTCCCGCCATGCCGCCATCATATGCAGGCGTTGTTCGCTTTCACCGGCGGCACGTAAATCTTTAGAATGCATATCCAGGCAGAAAGCGCAGCCGTTTATCTGCGATACCCTGAAATACATAAGGTGTAGCAGCGGTTGTTCTATACTTGATTTAGCTAAGTAGCTGCCGAAGCCATATAGCACTTTTACTGCATTGCCACCTTTTTCGAAAACATTGATCCTTGGTTCCATTTTTCTGTGTTTTAATCGTTATGAATGTTATTCAGGTTAATGATGCCTGAGTGAACAGAAATAGGACAGGAAGGGAAGGAAAATTTTAAAAGTTTTTTTTGGCAGCTCTTATAGTACCAGGTCGGTATGCAGTTTTTCCAATACTTTAACCGGGTCGGAGCACAAGCCGGGATGCACTTTGGAGGTTTGGAGTATGGTGCTGCGTGTAGCGGTAAGCCACCTGAAACGACTGGCCGTATCCAACCGGGCAATAGGGCCGCCATCTGTGTGGCCGGTAGCAATACGGTCGAAAGCCTGTAAGTATTGTTTTAGTTGTGCTACATCTGCCTTCTCATCCAGGCACAGTAGTTTTTTTTCATCCAGCTGGCAGCGGGTTTGAAGAAAGTTGAGTCTTTTGCAAAACAATACAATGCCCACATTTATGAATTCCTCACGTTCTACACGTGGCACTGCACGTATCACGGCATACTCAAATAGCTGATTCTCTTGCATGTATTGCTTCTTTTACAAAGATAGAAGAATGCGCCACGCGGCGTATGAGAAACTGCGTATATACCTCACGCACCTCAGATGGGCTGACACCATCGGCATGGTTCGTCATCCATTCATCGGGTACTACAGATAGAATTGCTTTTATCCTTTCGGGTGTAAGTATGGTAGTGAATAGCTTATCTACTTCCTCCAGTTCGGCTGCCTGTGGTAGCAGCACATGGTCTTTTATTTGTGAGAAGGGGCGGATGGATTGTTCTTCCCAATTGCCCCATGAATGATGGAAATATAAAGAAGCACCATGGTCTATCAGCCATAACTCATTGTGCCACATCAGCATGTTGGTATTGCGGGCTGTCCTGTCCACATTGGTTAGCAACGCATCGAGCCACACGATTTCAGAGGCTAACCTGCTGTTTACCTTAGTAACTGCAGGGTCGTAAGTAATGGCTGCAGATAGATAATGAAGTGCCAGATTCAGGCCCACACTGGCTTTCAGCAGGTCTTGTATTTCTTCATCAGGCTCTGTGCGGCCAAAGGCCGTATCAAGGTTTGCAAAAACAATTTCAGGCACTTTCAAGCCCAGTGCACGGGCTATTTCGCCGCCTATCAGTTCTGCTATCAGTGCCTTCACACCCTGGCCCGCGCCGCGAAATTTCAATACATAAGAAAAACCATCGTTGGCTTCTGCAATAGCAGGAAGCGACCCACCCTCGCGCAGAGGGGTTACATAACGTGTTACATCCACACTTCTTATATCCGGCTGCAATTCTGTCTTCTTTAAAAGTTATTCCGGTGCTAAAGCTAAGGATATAGCGGCAATAAAAAAGGGCCCCATATAGAGGCCCTTTTTATAAAGTAATTATTGATTATTGTTTAGTGAACTGAACTGTCTGGTTGATACCTTCTGTAGTGTTTACTACTTGCAGCATATAGCTACCTGCTGCCAGGTGGTTTAGTTCAACAACGGCTGTGTTCTGACCGTTGATATCCAATGTGCCGTTGTACACCAGTTTACCCATTTTATCCATTACACGAACTTCAGTAGCGCCTTTCAATGTTTTATCGAAGCGAACATTCAGTTGTGAACCTGAAAGTGGGTTCGGGAATACATTCATAATAAGCTGGCCGTTTTTAGCCACATTGCTTACAGAAAGCGCAGGGTCAACAATCAGTGTGGCCGGCTTACTTGTAGTAGCTGCATCGCAGATGCCTGCTATAACGCAACGATATTGGTAGTTGCTCATTTCGAAATACACAGGTTGTACAGTCAGTACATTGGTATGTACACCGGCATAGTTCGCGTTTTCAACCAGGTTGCGGAAGCCTACGCCATCATTCCTGTTTTCCTGCCATTGGTAGCTGGTGCCACTTGGGTCAACCGTGAATGTAGCGGTGCTAAAGTATGCAGTAGTAAGCTGCGATGGTGTAGTAGGAGGCGCTGCATTTACTACCAGCGGAATATCTGCTGTATAGTATGGCAGGTTACAAACCGAAGTTTCATAAGCTTTACAACGATAGATAGCGCCGTCCAGTGTTGCCGGTATGTTTGCTATCGTCAGAATATCCGTATTTGCACCGGAGTATGGTGGAATATTCAGTATGTCTGTATAGTTACCTGATGCATCTTTAATCTGCCATTGATAATATAAGCCAACACCTGCAACTGTAGCTTTCAGTTTTGTAGTGCTACCCTCGCATGCGGTATCTGTTACCGTATGAGACAGGATGTCAACTGTATTCAGCACGGTAAGTGTCGCCACATTTGATGTAGTAGAAGGACAAGAACCACCAACAATGCAACGGTATTGATAGTTGTTCATTGATTTGGTAGCATCTACTACAGAAAGTACAGGTGAATTGCTGCCTGAATAAGTAGGTGTGCCCGGGATATTTACCCAGCCGCTGCCATCGTTCACTTGCCATTGATAGTTCAGTGATGTACCTGATGCAGTGACGTCAAATATTGTATTGGCCGTAGGGCAGATAGTGGCATTGTTCGGGTGCATGCTGATTTTAGGCAGCAGGTTAACCGTAAGCGTAACCACATTTGAAGAAGTACCAGGTGTGCAAGGTGTAGATATATCGCAACGATACCTGTAACCATCCATAGTGCCGGTAATGTTAGATACTGTCAGGAGTTTTGTTGTAACACCTGCGTATATAGCATCGTTTGCAAGTGCTACAAAGCCTGTACCATCATCTACAAACCACTGATAGCTGAAAGGAGTGCTGGATGACGCTACGGCTCCAACATCGAAAGTTGTGCTGAATGTTTCACAGGCAATTTTGTTAGTTGGCTGTGTGATTACAGTAGGCGGCATGTGTATATATAATGTGGCCATCTGAGATGTAGTAGAAGGTGCACAAGTGCCGCTAACTACACAACGGTAGCTGTAAAGGTCCATAGTAGCTGGAGGTGCTGAAATGTTGAGCGTAGCTGATGTAGCACCACTATAACGGCCACCATTAGTAATGTTTGTATAGCCACTACCGCTATTTTCCTGCCATTGATAAGTAAGGCCTGTGCCTGTAGCAACTACTGTAAATGATGCATCACCGCCAATGCACGTTGTAAAGTTGGACGGATTGGTAGTAATCTGAGGTTTGCCATCTACAGTCAGCGTAGCTGTTAATGAGGTATCAGAAGGAAGGCAATTACCTTTTACTATGCAACGATAGATATAGCCGTTTTGCGACGGCATTGGGTTTTGTACATTCAGTGTGGCGCTGTTATTGCCAGAATATGCTGTTGATACAGGAACATTTGCCCAACTAGAGCCATCATTTACCTGCCATTGGTAGGTAAGCCCTGCGCCTGTAGCCGTAACGCTAAATGATGCTGGCGTATGCTGGCATACATGAGAATTTACAGGGTCTGCTGTAACAACAGGAGCGGCTTGTACAGTTAATACAGAAGTATCAGAGGTATTTGTAGCGCAACCATTATTTAAAATGCAACGATATTTGTACCCATCAGCGCTAAGCCCCGGTGTTAGGATGTTCAGCATTTTTGTGGCAGAACCTGAATAGGCGGCGCCATCTGTAGTATTTACAAAACCGCTACCATCATCTACCTGCCATTGGTAAGTTACATTCGCAGCATTTGAATTAACTGACATAGAAGTACTTACGCCATCACAAGTAACCGTGCTTTTTGAAGGCTGTGTAGTTATAGGGAGGGTTGCATTAACCGTTAGGAGTGCATAACCAGTAGTTACTGAAGGAGAACAAGTGCCGCTTATGATGCAACGGTAAACATAGCCATCGAAAGATGAAGGCACAGCCGTGAAATTAAGTGTAGGTGTATTGGCACCGGTGTAAACACCACCATCTACCACATTTACC
>CABHOP010000051.1 GCA_902168085.1 uncultured Bacteroides sp. | reverse complement strand
GTGGGTATATAGACGTTGCTGCGGTGAAAGACCATATCAATGTCACCTTCGGTTATGACAAGCATTTCCTGGGCGATGGGGTACGCAGCCTGCTCCTCAGCGATTTTTCCGCCGGCGCAGCCTTCTTACGCCTCAATACCCGTGTATGGAAGCTGAACTACCAGAACCTGTATATGGAACTGACACCGCAATACAGGAGGGGCTCCGACCGCGAGCTGCCGCATAAATATGCCACCATGCACCACCTGAGCATGAATGTGACCCGCTGGTTGAACATAGGCGTGTTTGAAGGTGTGATATTTGACCGTCGCGACCGTTACGAATTCAGCTACATGGTACCTATAATATTATACAGGCAGGTAGAACGTTCGCTGGGTAGCCCCGATAACGTAGTGCTGGGCCTGAACTTCAAGGCATTGGCAGCCAAGCACCTGCAGTTTTATGGCCAGTTGCTGCTCGATGAGTTTACTTCTAAAGAACTGGTAGCCGGCGATGGCTACTGGGCCAATAAATTCGGCATACAACTGGGTGCTAAATATTTCGATGCCTTTACGGTAAGGAACCTTGATCTGCAAGGGGAGGTGAACATTGTCCGCCCATTCACCTATTCGCATTTCGATAGCACAGCAAACTACACGCATTACAATCAGCCGCTGGCCCATCCGTTAGGTGCCGGTTTTGCCGAGTTGATTGGTATCGCCCGTTATCAGCCTGCTAAAAATGTGTTTCTAACGCTGAAGGGCATGTATTACCAGAAAGGTGTAGATACGGCGGGGCTTAATTTTGGCGGCAATATTTTTAAAGATTATGACACCCGTGCCAGCAGCTATGGCGTAACACTGATTAACGGGCCAAGGGCGCAATGCGCTTCGCTCAACCTGAATGCTTCTTATGAATTAAGGGAAAACTTATTTATTGACCTCGGTGCTACCTACCGCAAGTATGTAGTAGAAAATAATGCGTTGCCATCTGCATCATCTACTTATGTATATGGTGGCTTCCGCCTCAACTTCGCAAGGCGCGAATACGACTTCAATTAGTACTTTTTAATGCCATTTTATAAAAAGCCCCGTAACCGGGGCTTTTTATTTTATTTAATTGGCAGTTATAATACTAAAATATTATCTGAATTACAATATTCCTGAAAATTAAAAATTGATTAGAAATTTTTAAAAATACATGGACATATAAAAAGATTGTTAAATTTAGATAAATCAAAATAGTTAAACTATTACCGTATTGTAACCTAAAGCGTAGCTTATGAAGAAGTGTTTTATTTTTCTTATCTCCTTGTTGTCCTGTTACTATGCCCAATCACAGGTAGTGCTAACAGAATCATTCGATGCCAGCACCTTTCCACCTACCGGATGGTCAAATGTGCTCATCGCAGCTCAATCAAGCGGTTCATCTATTGCCTTATCAAGGGTAACAGGTGGTACCAATCCTACCCAATCGCCACATTCCGGCGCAGGTGAGCTGAAACTTAATTCTTATGATGCAAACGGTGGCTCCAGGGCACTCATCACTCCTGCTTTCGATTTGTCGGCCAGGGGGTTGAATACGCCTACAGTAAGTTTCTGGCTTTACAGGGATGGCAACTGGCTGAGCGACCCCGACCGCGTAGAAGTATATGTAAATACATCGGCCAGCATGACGGGCGCAACATTATTGGGAACTGCCATACGTCCTACCTCATCCACACCGGCTGTAGGCAGCGATGGTTGGTACCAGTATAGTTATAATATACCATCTACCTATTCAGGCACTACCAACTACCTGATATTTCATTGTATCAGCGATTATGGTAGCAATATGTTTGTGGATGATATTGAGTACACCACATACCCACCCGTATGCTCGGGCACACCAAACCCCGGCAATACTATCGCAGCTGCCAATCCTGTTTGTGCATCTAATGGTGTTAGCTTATCGCTTCAAAATACTACCGCAGGCAGCGGCGTAAGCTACCAATGGCAGTCGTCGGGCAATGGCCTGGCTTTCACAAACATCAGCGGTGCAACGAACCCCACTTATAGTGCACCACAGTATGTAGCAACGTATTACCGCTGTATTGTAACCTGCAGCGGCAACTCCGGCATTTCAAACCCGGTATATGTTACAAATAATAACCTGCTGACTTGTTATTGCTCTCCCGGTTCCGGCGATTGTTCGTATGCAGACCAGATTGAGAGTGTAAGTATCGGAACCCTGAGCAATACCAGTGGCTGCAGCAGTGGTGGCTACGCCAATTATATGTCGTCGGTATCTGCGCCTACGCTAAATGCCGGCAGTTCCTATTCTATGAGTGTAAGAGTAGGTGCCGGCGGTACTGAATATGTAGGTGTATGGATAGACTTTAACGCCAATGGCGCCTTTGAAACTACTGAATATACCTACCTGGGTACCGGTAACGGATCTTTAATAACCAATACCATTTCCGTTCCATCCGGCGCTACTCCGGGCACAGTAGGTATGCGGGTGCGTGTAAGGTGGAATACCAATTTTACATCTTCAGACCCATGCCTGAGTTACACATATGGTGAAACCGAAGACTATGCTGTAAATATTTGCAACACACCTGTTATTATACACCATCCGGGGTCTATTAGTGCCTGCGCCAATTCAAATGTTTCTTTCTCAACATCTGCTTTAGCTGCCAGCCCTACTTATCAATGGCAGGTAAATACCGGTAGCAGTTGGGCCAATATTACAAATGGCGGTGTTTACAGTGGCGCTACTACAGCTACTTTAAATATCACCGGTGTTACCACGTCTTTGAATAATTATCAATACCGCGTGCTGGTAGGGACAAGCTGCGGCGGTAGTGCCACCACTAACACATCTAATGCAGCTACACTTACTATAGGCGCATTGCCTGCCATTACGGGCAATCCGGTATCTACCACTATATGTTCGGGCGCCAGTACCACATTCATTGCTGCGGCTACCGGCCCTTCCGGCCTCACCTATCAATGGCAGGTAAATAGCGGTAGCGGCTGGAGTAATCTTACCAATGGTGGTGTTTACAGCGGTGCTACTTCATCCAGTCTTACTATAACCGGTGCTACTACAGCACTTAACGCTAATCAATACAGGTTGGTAGCCAATGGCTGTGCCCAAACGGTTACAAGCAATGCTGCCACCCTTACCGTATTGAGCTTGCCTACCATTACAGCCGGCCCCGCAAGCAGGACTGTATGCCCCGGCGGAAATGTTAGCTTTTCAGGCAGTGCAACAGGCTCTGGTATTACTTATCAATGGCTTGTGAATGCCAATAATGGTGCCGGCTTTACGAATATTACCAATGGTGGTGTTTACAGCGGTGCTACTACACCCACACTTACTATTACCGGCGCTACAGTGGGCATGAATGGTTATTTCTATACACTCGTAGTTACCGGCAGTTGTACACCTGCCGTACAAACCGGCTATGCTCAATTGAGTGTTAATAATAATATCCCTGTTACAAGCCAACCACAAAACACAGCAACTTGCGAAAGCACGACAACCACTATATCTGTCGTTTCGCCCACAGTAGGCGTTACCTACCAATGGCAGGTAAACAATGGTTCGGGATGGAGCAATGTAACCAATGGTGCAGCTTACAGCGGTGCTACTACGGCCAACCTGGGCATTACCACACCGGGGCTTGGCCTCAATGGTTATCAATACAGGTGTATACTTAATTCACCCTGCTCGGCTGCCCCGGTAACTACCAATGCAGCAACACTTACCGTTAATGCCAAACCTGTAGTGACAAGCAGCCCTGTTTCAGTTACGCAATGCGAGGGTATCAATGCATCTTTCACAGTATCGGCTACCGGCTATAATTTATCTTACCAATGGCAGGTAAATACCGGCAGTGGCTGGAACAATCTTCCATTAGCGGGCTATTCGGGCCAGCTGGGCACTACGCTTAATGTTCTGGCTCCGCCTGTTTCAATGAACGGTTATCAGTACCGTTGCGTAGTAACAGGTGGTTGCTCACCTGTAGCTACAAGCGGCACAGCTACCTTGAATTTATATGGCTACCCCAGAATCACATCACAACCATCTAATAGTACTATTTGCCAGGGCAGCAGCACTTCTTTCACTGCAGGCACTACGGGCACTGCCCTTACTTATCAATGGCAAAGAAATACAGGTAGTGGGTGGACTAACGTGACCAATGGCGGTGTATTCAGTGGTGCTACTACGGCCACGCTAAGCCTGAATGCCCCTCCGGCAACTATGACAGGCAACAACTTCCGTTGCAATATTGCCGGTACATGTTCGCCAAGTATCTCTACAAATGTTACTACCTTAACTATACAAACAGCACCTACTATAACATCTCAGCCGGTCGATAAGATCGTTTGTGCCGGCTCAAATACATTCTTTATATTGAATGCTTCTGCAGGGGGTGGTGCACCGCTTGCTTACCAGTGGGAAGTAAATGATGGTTCGGGCTTTACACCACTTGCCAATGGGGCACCTTATTCAGGTGTTACAACCAGCAGGCTCAATATTACGGCCGCGCCTTTAAGTATTGATAACTATCAATATCGTTGTGTTGTAAGCACGCCTTGTACGCCAGCAGCTATATCCAACGGGGTAACACTGACGGTTAATACACTGCCTGCCATCGCCAATCACCCTAACGATGCAACGGTTTGCCCCGGTACCACAGCTGCTTTTGTAGTAGGTGCCAGTGCATCCGGCATTACATATAACTGGCAGGTAGATACTGGTACGGGCAGCTTCTTCTCTGTACCTTCAACTACCACTTATTCAGGTGCCAACTCTGCAACATTAATGGTTAATGCCAGCAAGGAAATGAATAATTACAGGTACCGTTGTATTATAACCGGCAATTGTACACCAACGGTTACTTCACTTGCCGGTCGCCTGATAGTTCTGAAACCTATTGATATATTATCTCATACAGATGCTAAAACAATGTGTGCCGGTGCCAATACAAGGCTGGGCGTAGAAGCAAGCGGTACGGCACTGCGCTACCAATGGCAGATCAAGAAAAGCGACGGCACATATGCCAACCTGCTGAACATTCCACCTTACTCCGGTGTTAATACAGATTCTATGCGTATTACTGACGCACCGGATAGTATTGATGGACATATATTCCGTTGTGCGGTTTCTGAAAATGTTATTTGTAACCAGGAGTTTTATACGGCAGATATTCCATTAGCAGTAACTGCTGCTCCATCCATAACACCTGACAAATACAATGTAGGTTTCTTCAGCTCAGTTTCATTTACTGTTACCGGTAATGGTACTAAATACCAATGGCAGGAAAACAAAATGGATGGCAGCGGTTTCCGCAACCTGGTAGAAAGCAGCACATATATGGGTGTTACAAGTAACGTACTGACTATTCAGCCGGTATCCTACCAAATGAGTGGTTATATGTATCGCTGCGTAATTGATGGTGTATGTACTGCACCTACATTCAGTAAACCTGGCACACTGATTGTTGACCCTGCATTGGCTGTAAGTAACGTATCTGAAAAGGATAACCTGAACATGAGCGTATTCCCTAACCCATTAGAGGGCACTCAGTTAAATATCCGTTTTGATAAACACCTGAAAGGTGCTACACAGGTACGTGTACTTGATAAACTTGGAAAACTTGTTTATAGCAATGTGCTCGAGTTGAATGCACAGCACTCTGCAGTCATTCAATTGCAACAACTAGCTGCAGGCACTTATATGCTGCAAGTAGTTAATGAAACCGAGAAAATCAACCAAACGGTAGGCTTTACGAAGCAATAGATTATAAAAAGTAATAATTAATTCATGAAAAGCCCGGTATTAAAAAATACCGGGCTTTTATTTTTTTAACCCTTTTTTAATGATTTTTGCACGCAATTTAATTTTCACATAAAAATCAATAAAATCTGCATGCATGAAAAAAAGACACATTTATTTTTTATTACTAAATGGTGATAATTTTACCTGTTGAATGAGTTTAATATATACTAATAACACACAAAAAACACACAAATGAAACCCGTAAAAACTCTGATGGCGTTTTGTGCATGGATGGTAATGGCATTTACAGTTTCAGCCCAGCCGTCTTATTTTAACAACGCGTCAGGTTCGAGTAGTCTCGACGAACCTTTTAACTCCTCCACCGATCAGCGTGTACAATGGCTATACCTGCCGGGTGACTTTCCAACTGCACACTCCAGCAATATCACGGATATTTACTTCCGTACCAATACCGGTACAGGCAGTTATACGCTGGCAGATGTATCTGTTTCTTTAGGCCAGATAAGCGGCAGTAGCCTCGGCACTTCATGGAATAGCGGACTTACATCAGTTTATACTGCTACTTCAGCTTCCCTTACCGTACTCACGGGCGGATGGATAAAGGTTACTTTACCAACACCTTATGCATATGACAATACAAAAAGCCTTATTGTAGAAGCCAGTTGCTCCAGTACCAGCGGCTTTTCCCTGGCTCATGCTACCGGCACATCCACCGGCCGTTTGTATGGCTCACTGGTTACCACCTCGCCAACAGCAGACGGTGCTTTAGCTGATTTCGGCTTCGATCTGGCTTGTCCTAATATTACACAACAACCAAAAGATACTACTATATGCCCCGGTACCAATACCATATTTGTGGTAAAAGCTACCAATACTACCAGCTATCAATGGGAGGTAAATACCGGCAGCGGGTATAGTAGCATTACTGACAACAGCACTTATAGCGGCGCTACTACAGACACGTTAAAAATAACAGGTGCTACAGCTGCAATGAACAGCTATACATACCGCTGCAAAACTACACATGGCACTTGCGATGTGAACAGTAATGGTAAAGTGCTGACAATTAAAGTGCCGGTAACCATCACTGCACAGCCATCACCCACTTCTCTTACCCTATGCCCCGGCGACAATACAACGATCACTGTTGGTGCAACAGGTAATAACCTGCAATATAACTGGCGCGTAAATGACAACTCAGGCAGTAACTTCCAAAACATTGGCAACAACAGCACATATAGCGGTGCTAACACTGCTACACTAACCATCACCGGTGCTACGCCTTCCATGAATGGCTATCTGTACCGTTGTCTTATTAATGGTGAATGTGCTTCTTCTGCCAGTTCCGATGTGGTTACGATTACAATGAATACCCCTCCTAATGTAACTACAGACCCTACTGATAAAGCAATATGCCCCGGCGCAAATACTGCATTCAGCGCAGCGGCTACCGGCACAGGTGTTACATACAGTTGGCAGGTAAATACGGGCTCAAGCTGGGCAAACGTTTCAAACTCCGGCGTTTACAGCGGTGCTACCACCACTACATTAAATATTACTGGTGCCCCGTATAGTATGAATGGTTATCAATATCGTTGTGTAGTTACGGGTACATGTAATCCTAAAGACACTACAACTGCGGCTACTCTTACCGTGCATGCAATACCTGCCGTAACAGGCGGCCCTGCCAATACGGTGGTTTGCCCCGGTGCAAATACATCTCTTTCTGCTTCAGGTTCAGGTACCGGCATAGCATATCAATGGCAAGTGATTTTCCCATCATCAGGTGGTTGGGTAAATGTGGTAGATGGTGGTGTTTACACCGGTGCCAATACACCTACACTTAATTTCGCGGCTGTGCCTGCATCTTTCGATGGCTATGTTTATCGTTGTATCATAAGCGGCACTTGTTCTCCTTCAGTAACTACTGGTTATGCACTCCTAACGGTTAATGCAACCCTTCCTATAACTACACAGCCTTCAAAAAGCACGGTTACTTGTGATGGCGTAAGTACTTCTATGTCAGTTAATTCAAATGCTGCGAATGTAACTTACCAATGGCAGGTAGATGATGGTAACGGTTTTGTAAATACTACAGATGGCGCCGCCTATTCAGGTTCTGCCACAAAAATGCTGAACATCCTGACACCGGGACTTAGCACTGATGGTTACAAATATCGTTGCCTTCTAAATAATGGTTGCGCTGCAAATACCTCTGATACTTCTGTATTAACTGTACAGGCCGCTCCTGTTGTTACAACAGACCCTGTAAATTCTCATGTATGCCAGCATACGCCAACATCATTTAGCGTTACAGCTACAGGTGCGGGGCTTACGTACCAATGGCAGGTAAATGATGGTGCTAGCTGGGCAAATGTTCCTGTGTCAACAGCATATTCTGGTAATAACAGCGCTACGCTGAATGTACAGAACCCAATGCCGTCGCAAAACGGCTATATCTATCGTTGCATTGTAAAAGGTAATTGTCTTCCTTCTGATACGTCATTAACAGCCACGCTGACTGTAGATGGCAAACCTCAGATTACTACCAATCCATCCAACTTTACAACGTGCAGTGGTGGTGATGCATCATTTACAGTAGTGGCTACAGGTACAGGCCTTACTTATCAATGGCAGGAGAATAATGGTAGTGGCTATACAAATATTACCAATGGCGGCCGTTATAGCGGTGCTACTTCAGCTACACTCAATATTTCGGCACCTCCTGTTACTATGGACCTTTACAGCTACCGTTGTGTAGTTAGTGGTACTTGTACACCTGCTACTACATCTGATATGGCCGGATTGTACATACACATGCCACCTACTGTAGTTACGCAGCCTACTAACAAAATTGCCTGTGAAACGTTCAGCACAACTTTTGATGTTGGAGCAGTAGCTTCATCCAGCACTCCTTTCAGCTATCAATGGTTTGTAGATGATGGTACAGGCTTTGTAGCACTCGCAAATGATGCTACCTACGCAGGTGTTACAACAAAACTCCTGACAGTATCTAACATCACCGGCGCTATGGATGGCTACAGGTATCGTTGCGATATATCTACACCTTGTACACCCGGCACTTCTTCAAATGTGGTTACGCTTACGGTTAACCTGCTGCCTAAAATCAGCATGCACCCGAATAATGCCACTATCTGCCCTACGGCCAATACAATATTCGACGTCACTGCATCAGGTACTTCACTCAACTATCAATGGCAGGTGAACGATGGCAGCGGTTGGGTAAATATTCCCGGAACACCTACTTATTCAGGCAGCAATTCACCTGTACTGTCTGTAGTAGATGCTACCAAATCAATGAACAACTATCAATACCGTTGCATAGTTGGTGGTTCTTGTCCTTCTACTACATCAAATGTGGCGACACTTACCGTGCTGAATACAGTTGACATCCTGTCACATACGGTAACAGATACCGCATGTGAGGGTAGCACTACAAAGCTGAAAGCTACTGTTGCAGGTGTAGGCTTATATTATCAATGGCAGATTAAAGATGCATCAGGTAACTATACAGATGTACTGAATATTCCACCATACTCCGGTGCAAATACAGATATTTTGACCATAGCAAACATACCTGCAACACTGGATGGCGCTATCTATCGTTGCAAAGCTTATGAAACTTCCGTTTGTAACCTGCCATACTATACAGCAGATATACCGCTGGTGGTAAATGCAGCACCTCCTACTACACCATCGCAGCTTACTACTGCATACTTTAGCACTGCTACATTTACGGTTGACCCAAGTGGCACCAGCTACCAATGGCAGGAAAACAGGAATGATGGCGTAGGCTTCCGCAACCTGGTTGAAAACGCGAACTATGCCGGTGTACATACCAATGTACTAACTGTGCAGCCTGTATATTTCGAAATGAGCAACTACCAGTATCGTTGCGTTATAGCAGGCATCTGCGATGCAGCTACTACAAGTAAGCCGGCAACACTGATTGTTGACCCTGCGCTTTCTGTAAGCAATGTGGCTAAAAACGGCCAGCTTATTATGAATGTATTCCCGAACCCACTTTCAGGTTCACAACTGAATGTTCGCTTCGATAAAACATTGAAAG
>CABHOP010000050.1 GCA_902168085.1 uncultured Bacteroides sp. | reverse complement strand
TTATCTACCTGTTCTACCGGCACATGCGGCGGTAGGTATTGCTCACTGTTGCGACCTTTCAGCATGCCGCTTATTACTTCTTCCTTATCATTGGCCACCAGCATGGCAAACAAATGTGCCGTAGCCAATGCATCGCCACCTGCACGGTGATGATTACTAAGGTTGATACCCACCTGGTGGCACAGCTTGCCCAGGCTATAGCTGCGCAAACCCGGCAATATCTTGCGCGACAGGCGTACCGTACACAGCTTGCGCTCATCCAGCATATACCCTGCGGCTTCCATATGGTGCTTCAGGAAGGAGTAGTCGAAATTGACATTGTGGGCTACGAATACCTTATCCTGCAACAGCTCGTACACTTGTGCCGCTATCTCGTGGAAAGAGGGTGCGTGGGCCACCATTTCATTGGTAATACCCGTAAGCCGCTGTATGAAGTATGGAATGGCGGCGTGTGGGTTGACAAGGCTCTCGTAGAAGTTAATAACCTCTTTACCGTCATGTATCACAATAGCTATCTCGGTAATGCCGTTTCCAGCGGCAAAACTCCCCGTCGTTTCAATATCTACTATCGCGTACAGCATCCCTTCTCTTAAAGATAGGCAAAGTTATGAGTTTGAAACGGTTCCAAATTGTTCCGGTTGGCAGATTTCATCAAAACACCATATTGAAAACCAGCAGGTTGCAACTACCCTGTTCCAATTTGTTGTGTTTTATTCGTTTATCTACGTCTTTTCTAATTAAACTCATGAGAAAGTTGTTGTGAATTCTGCCGTTTTTATTTTCCGCAACATTTTCCGGCAAATTGACCTCTCTAAATTTTCTATCATCCGTAAACGGATATACATAGCAAATATACAACAAAATTTAAAAATATTTATCTATTGAAAGACCGTAGTTGAAAAGCAGGTTTTCTTTATTGGTACGGCTTATTTTATTGTAGGTGAGCGATGTGGTAAAGCTGAGCCACTTGTATAGCTTCAGGGAAAGTCCTGATGTGGAACGGATGATATAGTCATCGCGATAGTTCATTGAATTTTGCAAGAAGCTATTACTATGGATGGTCACTAAATCTTTGATAGTAAAACGGAATGCCAGGCGAAGTGAATTACGAAAGGTATTGTATATCTCCCGGGTGGTGTCATTTATGTTTATGTCACTGTTTTCATACAGGATACCATCGCTGATATTCAGGTAGGCATTTTTACGGTCGTAAATATTGTAAGCCACACCCGCACCATATTGCTGCTGGTTATTCAGTTTCAGCGAATAGCTGGTATTGTAACTGGCCAACCCCCAGTAGTAGAAATGCGGCAGTGTTTTATAGAGGTTAAAATCGAGTGCGCTGTTAAAGTCGTTATTGGTCAATTTTTGCTGTTGCTGGCCATATACCCAGCCCGCGGTTGCATTCAGCGAGATACTTTCCTTCTTAATGCCGAAGCGCATATTATTATTCAGCAAGTAGGCATCACCCAGGTCGGTTTTATTGATAGAACCGGTGGAATTGAACTGGAAATGATAGTTGACGGAATCGCTGAATTGGGCGCTGACCAATAAGGGAAAAACAATAACAATAATACATATAATCCATTTATTCATCCGGCAGTGGTTTTTTTCATCTAATGGTTGCAAAGGTACTAAACATAGCCCCAAGCAGCATAAAGGGTGGCCGTAGCCACCCTTCTCATTCTTTTCCAGTTTATTATCCTTAAGCTTTTTCCAGATAGTTCCTGAGCATAGTACCCAATATCTCTGTCCAGCCCTGGTTGAAGCTTTCGCGTTTGAAAGATGGCGTATCGGGGAAGCTATCCAGCCCGGTGTGCGTGAGGCGCAGGCGTGTCTTATCACCTTCCTCAAACAGTTCCCAGGCCACTTCAGAATAGCCGGGATGATCTTTATACGTCCAGCTATGTACCAGTTTTTTATTAGGTATTACTTCCAGCACTTTGCAGAGGTGCACATACTCTACACCTTCTTCATTGCAACCGGCGAAAGTAAACTCAAAACCCACTTCGGGCTTGAAGGCATCCATTTTGAAGTACCATTCCTTCATTTGCTCATTGTCTGTAATAGCAGCCCATACCCTATTGGCAGGTGCATTATAAACCGCTTCTTTTACCAGCGGCTGTGATGTTACTGTATTCATATAATTGTGATTTGGTGTTTAAAATTTTCTATCCTGGAAGGGCATACCCTTTCCATCTTCACAATAGCTTTTCAGACTATACAGAAACATGGCCCAGTTATAATTGCACATGCGGTAAAACTCTGTAAGCGCCCGCCAGTTGCGGTGGCCAAACCATACGCTTGTTATACCGTTCTTTTCTTGCAGCTCAAAACTGATGGTGGTGCCAACCCATTCCGGGTCGGTGGCAATACATTCCCATTCTATGTAACGGTTTTCTTCCAGTGCAACTATTTTCATTTTAGTAGCATAGTTGTCGTTGAAATCAAACTCATTTACAACGCCCGATTCCGGTTTTACCCTCAGGTTCTTTGTCCATACTTCGCCCAATCCTTTCTCTGTGGTCAATGCTTCATACACCTTTGCTATGGGCACCTTGATGTATTGAATTTGTTCTATGTTTTCCATGCAGGATATGTTTTAGCGTGCACTATTTCTTCTTCTTTTTATTCTCTTTTGCCATTTCCTTATCCAGGAAATCGCCAAGGGCTGCCAGCTTATTATCCCAAAAGCGGCTGAACTGGCTGGTCCAGTCTGATACTTCTTTCAGTTTTTTAAAGTCGGCATGGCAGAAGCGCTCCCTGCCCTGCTGTGTGATAACGATGAGCCCACACTCCGTAAGTATACGGATGTGCTTACTGATAGCCGGTCGGCTGATATCGAAATTCCCTGCTACTGCATTCAGGTTAAGCGCATCGCGCGATAGCAGATTGATAATCTCTCTGCGTGTGGGGTCGGCAATAGCCTGGAAAACGTCTCTTCTCATGTATTATTTGTAACCGTTCGGTTACAAATATATGCGTAACTAATCGGTTATGCAAAATTTTCTTTTCGCGATTTACTAAGCACAAAAAAAGGGTAGCAATTTGCTACCCTTTACTATTGTATTAAGATGCTGATTAGTTATGGCTTGCTTTCCATTTTTTAACCGCCTCTGTAAGTTTTGGTAATACTTCCAGCACATCGCCTACCACACCGTAATCTGCAGCCTTAAAGAAAGGCGCTTCCGGGTCTTTATTGATAACAACGATGGTCTTAGAACCGTTAACACCGGCTAGGTGCTGTATAGCGCCACTGATACCAGCTGCTATGTATAGGTTCGGACGGATAGTGCCACCCGTTTGGCCCACGTGTTCGTGATGCGGACGCCAATGCGAATCTGCCACCGGACGGCTACAAGCTGTAGCAGCACCCAGTTCTTTCGCCAGATCTTCCAGTATATGCCAGTTTTCAGGGCCTTTCATACCACGGCCACCGCTTACTACCAATTCCGCCTCTGCCAATGGTACCGTACCTGTTACTTTGCTTACTTCCTTCACCTGTACGGCAAAGTCTTTATCTTCAAAAGCTACTTCCAGTTTCTCAACTGCCGTGCTGCCTTCGCCTTTTTTCACAGCAAAAGTATTAGGCATCAGTGTTACCACTTTCACATCGCTGGTGATGTTTACAGATGCAAATGCTTTACCTGAGAAAACCGTTTTCTTTACTACGAAACCGCTTGCCGTATCGGGCTGCGCTACTGCACCTGCTACCATACCTGCCTTCAAACGGGCAGCTACGCGTGGAAATACGGCCTTACCCGTTACATCGTGCAGGCCTACCACTACTTTAGCACCTTCTTTCTCTGCTGCTGCTACCAGTGCTTTTGTATAAGCACGTGCATTCAGGTTATCGAGGCGGGCATCAGCCACGTGCAGCACTTTAGTAGCGCCATACTGGCCCAGTTGCTGCATTTCACTATCGCCTGCATTCCCCAGCACTACTGCGGTAACAGATGTACCCATAGCCTGTGCTATGCCTGCTGCATATTGTATAGCCTCAAAAGATTTCTTTTTGAAGCTGCCTTGTTGATGTTCTGCTAATACTATAACTGACATGTAAAGTCAAATTTAAAAGTCAAAAAGAAAAAGATGATTAGATAACTTTTGCCTGTGTGTGCAGCAGTTCTACCAGTTCATCCATATTATTCGGGTCGATCAGTTTTACACCTGTTTTTGCAGGTGGCAGATCGTATGACACGATAGCCGTCAGCGGACTGATAGCTGCAGCCGGAACCACTTTCAGTGGCTTGGTACGCGCCGCCATGATGCCGCGCATGTTTGGGATACGTGCTTCGGCCATACCCTTCTGGCAAGAAACTACCAGTGGCAGTGCACAAGTATCCGTTTCTTCACCACCTTCTATTTCGCGTTTTACAGTTGCTACACCACCTTCTATGCTCAGGCTGCTGGCAAAGCCTATAAAGTTCATATCCAGCAGTTCTGCCAGCATAGCGCCGGTAGAACCGTTATTATAGTCGATTGATTCTTTACCACAAAGCACCAGGTCGTAACCTTCGCTTTTTGCATATTCAGCTATTTGTGCAGCTACCACATATGGGTCTGTGCTGTCTGCATCAATACGAATCGCCTCATCGCCACCCAAAGCCAGTGCTTTACGGATAACAGGTTCGGCATCAGCCTTACCTACCGTTACAAGGTTTACCGTAGTAGCAGCGCCGCTTTCTTTCAATTCCAGTGCGCGTACCAGTGCATACCATTCATCGTATGGATTGATGATGAAGGTAACACCTGCTGTATTGAATGTTGAATTGTTGTCGCTGAAAGCGATTTTGGTAGTAGTGTCCGGCACCTGGCTGATACAAACTAATATCTTCATTCGAAGTAAGATTTGTTTATTTATAATAACTACATGAAAGTAGCCTAAATGGTTGGCAAAAGTACTGCAAAATGTTGATTGCTCCGAATACAGGCATTTTCACATTTGGTAAAAAATTACAATAAAAAAAGGAGCCGTGTGGGCTCCTTTATATTATAAAACAGTTAATGATTATTTCACTTTTTCAGATACTGCATCATTCAGGTCGGTATCTACCAGTACGCGGCCGCAGTGCTCGCATACGATGATCTTTTTGTGCTGGCGTATCTCGCTCTGGCGCTGAGGTGGTATCACGTTGAAGCAACCACCGCAAGAATCGCGCAGGATAGGTACCACAGCCAGGCCGTTCATATAGCTACCACGGATGCGCTCGTAAGCACTCAGCAGGCGTGGGTCTACTTTTGATTTCGCTTCTTCCGATTTTTCAGCCAGTACTTTCTCTTCTTTCTCGGTTTCGCCGATGATCTTGTCCAGTTCTGCTTTTTTAGCTTTCAGCGCTTCCTGCAGGTCTGCTATTTTCTCTTCTGTTTTCAGGCGTTGGTTGGTACGCTCTTTCAGTTCGAAGTTAGCATCCTTGATGTGCTTATCATTCAGTTTAACTTCCAGTTCCTGCAGTTCGGTTTCTTTATTGATCGCCTCGAACTCGCGGTTGTTCTTTACGTTATCCTGTTGTTTTTCGTATTTTTTTATCAGTGCCTGGGCTTCTTTCTTAGCCTCTGTTTTTGCATCGATAAAGCTGTTGATACTGTCAATTTCAGCATCTATATTCTGGATACGTGTTTGCAGACCTTCAATCTCGTCTTCCAGGTCTTTTACTTCCATAGGCAGTTCCCCCTTCAGTGTTTTGATCTCATCTATCTTAGAATCAATCTTTTGCAGGGTAAGAACCGCGGTCAGTTTCTCTTCTACAGAAAAGTCTTTTACAGTAGCCATTTAACAAAAATATTTTACCGGATTTGTATTAATATCAGATACAAGGACGGCAAAATTAGGAAATTTTTTATTAAGTAGCTCCTGAAATATTTCGACCGTGTACTGCTCACTTTCATAGTGGCCGATGTCGGCAATGACAATTTTGCCCTCGGCATCGAAAAACTGGTGGTATTTGAAATCGCCGGTTATAAATATGTCGGCACCGGCACCGATGGCATTTTTCAGCAGGAAGCTGCCCGAACCGCCACATATAGCAACCCGTTTAATATCTTTTCCTTTCAAGGCTGTGTGGCGAATACAATCGGCCTTCATTTGCTGTTTTACGAAGGAAAGAAAAGCCTGCTCGTCCATTGGCGATGGCAAATTGCCCACCATACCGGCGCCCAGTTCCTGGTTGATATTTTGCAGCGCTATCACCTCATACGCTACTTCTTCATAGGGATGGGCTTCAAACAGAGCCTTTATTACTGCTGCTTCCTTATCTTTTTGTATCAGCACCTCAATTTTTACCTCGTCTACCCATTCGCGCGGCCCGTTTGTAGTGCCTATGGCGGGGTCTGCCCCAGCGCCGGGGCGGAAAGTTCCGGTGCCATTGGTATTGAAGCTACATTCACTATATGCGCCAATATCGCCAGCGCCGGCAGCAAACATGGCATCGCGCACTTTATCGGCCACATTTTGGGGTGCGTAAGTATAGAGCTTACGCAGGGTATCGCTCATAGGCGCTAAAATCGCCGTATCTACCAGCCCCAGCTTTTCGGCTATTTTGGCATTTACACCATTATGCACATTATCCAGGTTGGTATGGGCAGCATATATATTGATATCGTGCTTGATGGCTTTGTGTATGATGCGTTCCACATAATTGCGCCCGGCCAGCCTCTTGATGCCTGAAAATATCAATGGGTGGTGTGCTACTATCATATTGGCACCGCGGGTTATGGCTTCTGCCACTACCGCTTCCGTTACATCGAGGGTCAGCAAAACGGCTGTTACCTCGTCCTGCATATTACCTACCTGCAGGCCGCTGTTGTCATAACCTTCCTGGTATTGGGGGGGCGCGTAGGCCTCTATGGCCCTGATGATATCGCTAACTATCATTACTATAAAAATGTAGAACGAAAATAAACTATTAACTGATGTTCCCGCTGCTTTTACCTATTGCAAGGAACGGCGTATCTTTGCGCCATGCAAATTCTGGACGGCATTGCGGTATCCGCGCATATCAAATCCCAAATAAAACAGGAAACAGAAAAACTGAAAGCAGAAAAGGGCAAAACACCCCACCTGGCTGCGATACTGGTAGGCCACAATCCTGCCAGCGAAGCCTACGTAGGCAATAAAGTGCGTACCTGCGAAGAATTGGGCTTTGGCTCTACCCTCTTGAGATTTGAAGATAGCATAACGGAAGCGCAACTGCTGGAGGAAATAAAAAAGCTGAATGCAGATGATAAGATAGATGGCATATTAGTACAATTACCATTGCCAAAGCATATATCTGATAATGCAGTTATCAATGCCATAGACCCGGGCAAAGATGTGGATGGTTTCCACCCCATTACGCAGGGTAAAATGCTGCTGGGCCAGCCATCGTTCCTGCCGGCTACGCCCTATGGCATATTGCTGATGCTGGAACATTACAATATCAATACCGCAGGCATGCACTGCGTAGTAATAGGGCGCAGCAATATAGTAGGCACCCCGATGACCGTACTGATGAGCCGCAATGCACAGCCGGGCAATGCTACAGTTACCATCTGCCATTCAAAAACAAAAGACCTGGCGGCTATTACTAAAACCGCAGATATTATAATAGCCGCCATAGGCAGGCCACGCTTTGTGACGGCTGATATGGTGAAAGAAGGTGCGATAGTGATAGACGTGGGTATCAACCGCATAGATGATGCTACGCGCAAAAGCGGATCGAGGCTGGTAGGTGATGTGGACTATGATAATGTAGCGCCTAAGTGCAGCTACATAACACCGGTTCCTAAAGGTGTAGGCCCCATGACCATTTGCGGGCTGATGAAAAATACATTGGAAGCAGCGAAAGAACACGTGTAAGAACAGATACAGTGCAGACAATAAACATACATACTACAGCTTATCCTGTAATGGAACACTTTTATACCCTGCAGGGTGAAGGTGTCTATACAGGCCATGCCGCTTATTTCATCCGCTTGGGCGGGTGCGATGTGGGCTGCGTGTGGTGCGATGTGAAGGAAAGCTGGGATGCTAACGCGCACCCCATGATGACGGTAGAGGAAATAGTGCAATTTGCGGCTGTAAACCCGGGCCGTATAGCTGTAATAACGGGCGGTGAACCGGCCATGCACAACCTGGAAAGTATTTGTAATGCCCTGCATGCACAGCAATTCAGGGTGCATATAGAGACGTCCGGCTCCAGTCCCTTATCTGGCAAGCTAGACTGGGTAACGCTTTCGCCTAAAAAATTTAAAGCACCGCTGCCGGAAAGCATGGCCATGGCCGATGAGCTGAAAATCATTGTTTACAATAAGTCGGACTTAAAATGGGCGGAGCAGCATGCAGCACAGGTAGGCCCGCATTGTAAACTCTTTCTGCAGCCCGAATGGGGCAAGCGGGATGAAATGACCCCGCTGATAATAGACTACATCAAAGAAAACCCGCAGTGGCAGCTTTCTTTGCAAACACATAAATACATCAACATACCATAATCATGACTTTATTCCAATCCATTATACTGGGTATCGTAGAAGGCATCACCGAGTTTCTTCCTATCTCGTCTACCGGCCACATGATACTTGCCAGCTATTTTATGGGTATACAGGATGATAATTTCACCAAGCTGTTCGAGATATGCATACAGTTGGGCGCTATCCTTTCTGTAGTGGTTTTATATTGGAAAAAATTCTTTGACTTCGGCAAATGGCAGTTTTACATGAAACTGGCAATAGCTGTGGTACCTGCACTGGTACTGGGTTTTCTTTTTAATGATGCCATAGAAGAACTGCTGGAAAGCCCGCTGACGGTGGCGATTACACTGGTATTGGGTGGTATTGTGTTGTTGTTTATCGATAAAGCTTTTAAGAACCCTACTATTACTGATGATTCACAAATGACACCCAAACAAAGCCTGATAATAGGCTTGTGGCAATGTATATCTATGATACCGGGTGTGAGCCGCAGTGCTGCTTCTATCATCGGCGGCATGCAGCAGAAGCTGACACGCAACCTGGCGGCAGAATTTTCTTTCTTCCTGGCCGTACCTACCATGGCGGCAGCTACGGGTTATTCACTGATACTGAAAAACTGGAAAGGCACAGACGGAACTGAAATAAAAGGCTATGAACTACTGACACAAAACAGCGATAACCTGATGATATTCGGCGTAGGTACGCTAGTAGCATTCGTGGTGGCAATGATAGCTATCAAGAGCTTTATCAGTTTTTTGCAGAAGTATGGCTTTAAGGCATTCGGTATCTACCGCATCATAGCGGGCCTTATCATGCTGTTTGTATTGGGCCTGAAATCTTAAGCCTCTTCGGGCTTCCAGTGCTCGAAGAGCAGGTTGAGATAATGATTCTCTTCTTTAGTGATGACATTATCGGCCTTGGTAAGCTGTAAGGCAAAGTTTAGCAGACTCTTACGCTCTTCCTCCGTAGCATCATCATAAAAATCATCCATCGCCTTCATGAAGTGTTTTTCCCACTCATCGGGCCGCAGGTTGCTTATTATTCCCATTTCCCTGTCCAGGCTTACGCGGAATGGGAACTCTTCTACCAGGTATTCACGTATCACAGCATCTTCCTCCGCACCTATTCTATAATCCACAGCAGAAAGTATCATCAATAAATGATAGCCGGCAATGGTTTTATTCATTCTATGGTTGGGCATATATCAATCTCTTATTTTGGGGTATCAGCTTTGTGTTGCCAGCAACAGATCGAGGTCAGTATATTTAAAGTTGAAACGCTTGGCTATTGGTGCATTGGTCACACATCCCTTATACAGGTATACCCCATTGCGTATGCCGGCCTTGGCCTGTATCAACCCTTCAAAACCACCCATATCAGCGCACTGCATCATAATAGGCATCAGTACATTGCTGATAGCGCGCGATGCTGTGCGTGATACACCAGACGCTATATTTGGCACGCAGTAGTGTATCACATCATATTTCCTGTAAACAGGATTTTCGTGAGAAGTGACACGTGATGTTTCAAAACAACCGCCACGGTCTATGCTCACGTCTATAATAACCGAACCGGCTTTCATATTGCTCACCATCTCATCTGTAACCACTACAGGGGTGATACCATTTACCGGTTTCAATGCACCTACCACCACATCTGCATTTGCCAGTTCTTCTGCCAGCGTTACCGGCTCTATTACCGATGTAGGGCAGCGGCGGCTGATATTGTTTTGCAGGCGCATCAAACGGTATATGGAGTTATCAAATATCATTACTGAAGCACCAAGCCCCAAGGCGGTGCGTGCAGCAAATTCGCCCACCACACCTGCACCCAGTATCAATACCTTGGCAGGTGGCACACCGGATATCCCCCCCAGCAAGATGCCTTTACCATTGTGCACATTATTCAGGTATTTGGCAGCGGTGAGTATGGCAGAACTACCTGCTATCTCGCTCATAGAACGCACGATAGGGTATGTGCCGGAATCATCTTTAATAGAATCGAAGGCAATAGCGATGATCTTCTTATTGATGAGCTGTTCCAGCATATCACTTTTCAGAAACGGCAAGTGTATGGGTGATATCACTACCTGGTTGGGCTGCATCCATGCCATTTCCTCTTCAGATATAGGTGCCGATTTTATGATAGTCGTAGCCTTATATACCTCAGCTTTTTCATATACAATACGGGCCCCTGCCTCACTGTAATCGCTATCGAAATAAAACGACCCTTCGCCCGCAGTATGTTCCACCGCTACATCGTGGCCATTGTTTACGAGCACCGAAACGGCTTCCGGTGTCAGTGGCACACGGCTTTCCTGGAAAGAGGTTTCCTTAGGTATGCCTATGAAAAGGTCCTTCTTTTTGGGCATTATCTCCAGCGTCTCTTCAAGGGGCACATAAGAAAATGACGGTGAAATATATGGCTTCTTACTCTGCACGTTCACTATAGATCATTTGCGAAGAAAAATACAAAACTCATTCCGATAAAAGAAAGCCATTAACATGTAAATCCTTGTTAAGAATACTGTGAAACATGATTAAATAATGACAGTTGGCTGTGGTATTGTCGCTGTAAATTTTATTTTTGTAAGCAACAAGGCATTTATGCTCAGACAGTCGCAACAGCAGAGGTTATTACAAAAATTATCGCCACAGCAGATTCAGCTCATGAAACTGCTGCAGGTACCTACTGCCAACCTGGAGGAGCGCATTAAAGAAGAACTGGAAGAAAACCCTGCACTGGAATTTGGTAACGAGGAAGGAGACACGGGGGATGAATACGGCCTGGACAATGAGAACAGCGACGACTACAGCGATGAAAGTGAGGATGTGGAACTGAGCAGCGACAGTGCCGAAAAAGTGGACCTTGACGATTTTCTGCGCCATGAAGATGATGATGGTGGCGGAGATTATAATGATGGATATTACGGCGACAGCGAAAGTGAACGCCCTGAAGCCCCGGTAAGGGTAGAAACCAGTTTTCACGAATATGTACTGGACCAACTGGGAATGCTGGAACTGGATGAGCGCAGCCATGCCATAGCCGAACAGATAATAGGCAGCATGGATGAAGATGGGTACCTGCGCCGCGAAATAACAGCATTGGTAGACGACCTGGCATTTGGCCAGAATATATATACCAGTGTGGAAGAGGTAGGTGAGCTTATAAGCCGTATACAGCAGTTTGACCCACCGGGCGTATGTGCCTGGACACTGCAGGAATGCTTGCTGCTGCAACTGAAGCGCCTGCCACAAAACACGCCCGTAAAAAATGCCATAGAAATCATTGACAGGCATTTCAATGAATTCATAAAAAAACATTACGATAAAATACAGCGCCAACTGGGGCTAAATAACGAGGCCTTTAAAGAGGTCATCAATATCATCATCAAACTGAACCCCAAACCGGGGTCTGCTTTCGCTATAGTGAACAAGGCGGAAAGCTACATCATACCCGATTTCTTTGTTTTTAATAACAACGGGGTACTGGAGCTTTCGCTGAATGCGAAGAATGCGCCGGAACTGCGGGTATCGGAAGGCTATAAAGAAATGATGCGTGCTTACGACCGTGGCGATAAGAAAGATAAGCGCCAGAAGGAGGCACTGATATTTATAAAACAGAAACTGGATGCAGCTAAATGGTTTATAGATGCCATAAAACAGCGCCAGCACACCCTGCTGCAAACGATGCAGGCCATCATAGACTTTCAAACAGAGTTTTTCCTTACAGGGGATGAAACAACATTGAAGCCTATGATACTGAAAGATATTGCCCAGATAACCGGGCTGGATGTTTCTACCGTTTCGCGCGTGGCAAACAGCAAGTTTGTACAAACGGAATTCGGTACTTATAAATTAAAATACTTCTTCTCTGAAGCCCTGCAAACGGAAAATGGTGAAGAAGTATCTACAAGAGAGGTAAAGACCATACTGAACGATATCATTAGCGGGGAAAATAAGCGCAAACCGTATTCTGACGAAAAGCTTACGGAGATGCTGCAGGAGAAAGGATATAATATAGCACGCCGCACTGTTGCCAAATACCGGGAGCAACTGAATGTACCGGTGGCACGACTCCGAAAAGAACTGTAAAACATACCCCTATGTCTTTCGATACGCTATTGGCAAATAAGCCACAATCTATTCAGCAAATAGCCATGCAATTGAAAGGGCTGGCGCTGAGAACCGATAAACATATACAAGAGCACGTATATGGTGGTGAAAAAGTGAAGGTAGCGCTGTATAGTATCGGCAACATTAACAATGTGCTGTTTGGCATACAGCCGGCAGAGAAATGCTGCATTCTGTACCTGCACTTTACAGAAGCGGCCGATACCATGTCGCTGAAACTGGAAGGTGATGGTAAACATGCCAGGCATGTAAAGATCAGTGAAATGACAGAAGAACTGGCGCTGGAACTAAAACAAGTAATGAAGAATATACTGAAGGCCAGCAAGGCGCACTAACGTTCGTTCCTGTCCTCTTCAAATTTTTGAGCTACGGCATCCAGCGCTTCGTAAAACGCTTCTCCGTATTTGCGAATAATGGGTTCTTTCAAAAATTTATAAACCGGCACCTGCAATTGTTTACCCAATTTGCAGGCAGGGCGACACATCTTTTTGCGCGGCTCATAGTTTACAGCTTCGTAGCCATTCATATCCTTAATGCGTATAGGATACAGATGGCAGGAAATAGGTTTATGAAACCCAATCTCCCCGGCCCTGAAGGCTTTTTCAAATGCACATTTTACAATGCCCGTTTCATCTGTATAGGCATATACACAAATACCGCCATTAACAGTAGGGGTTACGTACCCGAACTCATCATCTATGGTATGTGTACCCTGCTTTTCTACTTCGGCAATGTATTCAGGAAGCAGGTATTTTTTAATTTTTGGGTAGGCTTCTGCTATAATATGTGTTTCCCCTTCAGTAAGCGGTGCACCACAATCGCCATCTACGCAGCATCCGCCTTTGCAGCTATTAAGGTCGCAAACAAACTTTGCTTCTACCACCTCATCGCTCAAAAGCACATTATCTATCGCTATCATCGGGAAATAAAATAAGAGCGCAAAGATACTACATATTCAGGTAGTTCATCAGCAGGTTGTAGCGGTCTATCATGCCTTCATCCTGCGAACTGTCGCCAAATACCTCCAGCACCTTGTAGTTATACCGCTCCAGCGCTGCTACGATGCCGCCCAGGTTGGTACGGTTGGTCTTCAGCGTTATTTCCAGCTTGCCTGTAGCACGGTTGCTGAATATCTGTGTGCTAATCAGCAGCACTTCTTCACTTTCGCAAATACGGGCTATTTCCGTAAGGCTGTAATTGCGCGGGTCTATTTCCAGTACTATGATACCACCGGGGTTATCCAGCCCGCTTTTTTCTGTGATATATTTCAGCAGGTCGTTGCGGGTAATGGCACCTACATAGGTGTTTTCACTATCTACTACCGGAACTATGGAAAGATTTTGCTGGTGTGCCAGGCGCAGGGCATCGTAAGGGTGGCCGCTGGCCAGTACTGCCGGGCGATAACTGAACTCGGCAGCATCCAGTTTTGCATCCGGGTCGGCCATATCCAGCAGGTCGTTTTCCTGCACAAGGCCCATATATTTCTCATCTGCCACTACAGGCAATTGTTCCAGGTTGCTCTCATCCATCAACGACAGGGCTTTATCGCCGGTATCTGACGGGATGAGCGTTGGTACGATAGGGGATATTAATTGCTCTGATATCATTGTCTTATCCGTTTGCCGTTATCCAAATATAAACAATGCAAATTGCGCACCAGTTCGGTACTATTTGCATTTTTCAACATGCACATGACAATTTATGAAATTTTTATCCTTTATGCTTCTCCAGGAATCCGCTAAGTATTTTATTAAACTCGCCCGGTACTTCCATCATAGGTGCGTGGCCGCATTTATCTATCCAGTGCAATTCTGAATTAGGTATCAGTTTTTTGAATTCTTCGGCTACCATAGGGGGGGTAATGGTATCATTCTTACCCCATATCAGGCAGGTAGGCACCTTTATTTCCTGCAATTCATCGCCCAGGTTGTGCCGTATGGCAGATTTTGCCAATGAAATGATTTTCAGCACTTTAAGCCTGTTATTGGTAATTGAATATACTTCGTCTACCAGTTCTTTGGTAGCCACTGTGGGGTCGTAGAAAGTAAGCTCCGTTTTTTTACGGATGTATTCGTAATCGCCGCGTTTAGGATAGGTTTCACCCATACCGTTTTCAAACAGGCCGGAACTGCCTGTGAGGGTTATGGTTTTAACAGTATCCTGATGCTTCAGCGTATAAACAAGCCCTACGTGCCCACCAAGGGAATTGCCCAACAGGTGCACGTTTTTAAGATCTTTTGCATCAATAAATTTCTGGACATATTTAGCCAGTCCGGAAACAGTTGTATCCAGCAGTGAGAGGTCGAACAGGGGAAGCATCGGGATAAAAACCTTATGCGTCAACTTGAAATGGTCAACGAGGTCTTTAAAGTTGCTTAACGCACCAAAAAGGCCGTGCAGGAGCACCAACGGCTCGCCTTCACCTTCTTCTACAAACCTGAATTTGCCTAGTTGTTTGATTTCGTATTGCATCACCTGTAAATGGTTGTGCTAAAATACTACTGTTTCTCAAAAAAACATAAGTTTTGGCATAGACGGTAACAATTTGTTGACGGATAGACAGATACATAAAACAATACAAACATTTATAAAACCGATATTTTCACATTTCATCATCATCCATTCCTGTTACCTTTGCAGTGCATTTTCAGAAGGCTATATGTTGCAGTATTACAGTGCGTCTTTAACATCTTACAAAAGACTAAAAACCCGTGAAGTAAAAGTTGGTGACCTGCTATTGGGCAATGGTAACCCGATACGGATACAAACCATGACCACCACCGACACGATGGATACTGCCGCAACAACGGCACAAACCATACGTTGTATAGAAGCAGGTGCAGAACTGGTGCGTATCACCGCCCCCAGCAAGAAAGAGGCCGAGAACCTGCAGGTGATAAAAGAGCAACTGAAAGCACAGGGTTACAATACGCCACTGGTAGCCGATATACACTTTACACCCAATGCGGCCGAAATAGCTGCGCGGATTATAGAAAAAGTGCGTGTAAACCCCGGCAACTATATTGACAAGAAAAAGTTTGACATTATAGAGTATACAGATGCAGAATACAGTGCAGAGATAGACCGCATACGTGGCCGTTTTACACCGTTGGTAAAGATTTGCAAAGAGTATGGCACTGCTATGCGCATAGGTACCAACCATGGCTCACTAAGCGACCGTATTATGAGCCGCTATGGCGATACGCCAATAGGCATGGTAGAAAGTGCTATGGAATTTTTGCGCATAGCACGTGATGAAAACTATCACCAGATAGTATTGAGCATGAAATCGAGCAACCCGCAGGTGATGGTGCAGGCCTACCGTTTGCTGATACAACAGATGGAGAATGAATTTGGCGAATGCTACCCGCTGCACCTGGGTGTGACGGAAGCTGGAGATGGTGAAGATGGCCGTATAAAAAGCGCTATAGGCATCGGCACACTGCTGGAAGATGGCATTGGCGACACCATACGTGTGTCGCTAACAGAAGACCCTGAGTTTGAAATACCGGTATGTAAAGACATTGTGGGCAGGTATACCAACAGGCAACTGCACGAACCCGTGCAACCATTGAGTGATGCAGAAAAGATACAGTTGCCTTACAATCCGTTTGCATATACAAGACGCACATCTGTTACCGTAAACAATATAGGTAGCGGCCATGTGCCCGTAGTAGTGGCCGACTATATGGATGCTGCCACCATTCATCATACCGACCTTCAGGCTATAGGTTATAAATATGATGAAGCTACCGACAAGTGGAACATTGGCGATGCCGCAGCAGACTACATCTACACAGGCAATAAGATACTGGATTTTGCACTACCCGGCACACTGCAAGTAATATGCAACCATGCTACATGGCAGCAGGCCAGTGATAAAGAAAAATACCATCCACTATACCATACAGGCGAATATTTACAACTGGCTGCAGCACCGGAACACCTGCATTTTGTAACGGTAAATACCAACGCAGAATGGGAAATACTGGCACTGCTAATAGATAGACTGAAAGGGAATGAAAAGGTGGTGCTGTGCCTGGAAAGCAGCAATGCGCACCGCATGCCATCCATCCGTCGCTTTGTGATAGCACTGATGGAGCAACAAGTGAGATGTCCACTGATACTGTGCATAGAAAATAAAGACAAAACAGTAGATGAACAACTGATAGACTTTGCAACCGATGCCGGCGGCCTGCTGCTGGATGGCATGGGCGATGGCGTATGGCTGTGGAATAATATGCAACAGGTGCAGAATATACAGATGACAGGTCGCACCTACCTGGAAGTAAAGAACAACCATCAATTCCTGAACAATACCGGCTTTTCTATACTGCAAGCTACACGCACACGCATCAGCAAAACAGAATACATCAGTTGCCCCAGTTGCGGCCGTACTCTTTTCGACCTGCAGGAAACGACTGCGAAAATCCGCAATGCTACCAACCACCTGAAGGGTGTGAAGATTGCTATCATGGGCTGCATAGTAAATGGCCCCGGCGAAATGGCCGATGCTGATTTTGGTTATGTAGGCAGTGGCCCCGGTAAAATAACCCTATACAAAGGCAAAGAAGTAGTAAAGAAAAATGTGCCGAGTGAAATAGCCGTTAGCGAACTGATACAATTACTGAAAGATAACGAAGCCTGGATAGAACCTGCTGTTGCTTAGGCAATAGCAGCATTCTTTTCTGCATCTTCTTTTTCCAGTTGCTTGCTTTTGGCAGTAAGCACTACCAGCAAGCCTATGCTTATGTAAAAGAGAAAGCCTACTTTATGGGTTTCTATCAATTCTGAAAAGAAGTTGTTGATGAAGCCGGCGCTGAACATCATGACCACACCCAGCGTTACCCATTTATAAAAGCGGTCTTTAAAGCGGTGATACGTTCGCTGTGCCTGTGCTATTACTACCATTACCATGATACCATATAGTATCATGGCCGGCCAGCCCTGCTCTACCAGCATATACAGGAAGTAGTTGTGCGTGGTAGATTTTTCAAAGTTGCGGCTCACGTATGTTTCGAAAGACGGTACGCCGTATGGTTTGTAATAATAGTAAAAAGTATTAGGACCGTAACCTTTTACAGGTTCATCCATACTCATACGCGCACCCGCCACCCAGCGATACAGGCGTTCCATAGACGACATGTCCTGCCCTTTGAAGGTAGCAATAACGTGATCGGTAAACTTCTGGCGCATGAACGTACGTTCGTAATCGGGACGGAAATCCATGAACTTCTTATCCTTCACCATATAGCCTATCAGCAAGGTAAGCGACAGGAAGAATACCGGCATAATGACATTCGCCAGCCTCAGCCTGATAGCTACACCCACTGCTATCGCAAATATCACCGCCAGCATAGCCGCACGTGCATAGGTTACATACAAAGCCGGTATAAAGGCAAGGATCAAGCCCACCAGTGCAAGGCGTAGAAATGGATTTTTATCTTTTGTGAGTGGTAATGCTACCCAAAGCAACGGGTAGAACATAGACATGACGGTAGAATAGTCTACGTGATTGAAGTATATATCCCCGATGGCCAGCTCTATCTTACGAAAGTTGAAACCGATAGCAGCGTGCCTTATCACTACCGCAACAATGGTACCTACCAATGGAAAGAACGTAACCCAGAAACCCTTTATAAAATCTTTCTTCTCTGTAAATATGAATTGGGGCAGTACAAAGAATGAAACCAGGAACCATGTTTTCGCAGCCATGAACTTCAGCGATACCAAAGGCATATGCGAATAACAAACCGCTACTACCATCCATACGTACTGTAATGCTATGATAAGCACCAACGGATTGCTTAGCCACCCTCTCGACATCAATCCAGGCTGGCGCGCTATCAGTACAGCTATCAATAGCAGAAATATCCACATCATGGGCTCATCTGGCACCGACGTAGCCAGCGTATCATTAAAGAACGCCACATCCATAGATATGGGAACGCTGAAAATGAATACCCAGAAAGCTGTTTTCCAGTTTACACCCGTCAG
Source organism: uncultured Bacteroides sp. (assembly GCA_902168085.1). GTDB lineage: Bacteria > Bacteroidota > Bacteroidia > Chitinophagales > Chitinophagaceae > Polluticoccus. Next base: position 15,580 of record CABHOP010000050.1, on the reverse strand, counting down.
CAGCAGGAACAGGAAACCAAACGGCAAAGCAGCATAGATGAAATCACCCTTATAGGCAAACAGCGCCAGGGAAATAAAAAGTACTCCCCAGCACAGGGCCTGTGCCCATTTGCCTGTAAACAACGGTGTCTGTTGCTGTTCTAGCTCCATTTAGCGCTCTATAACTATAATACGGCGGTAATAAGTGGATATGAGCATATATATGCACGCAAAGAAAAAACCTATCAGTGCACAAGACAAGGTAGTAAGTGTGAGGCCCGGTGGCTTAGCTTTTGCCGGTGGCCTTGCAGATGACAGTATGTGCAGTAGCTTCACATCCTTCTCATGTTGTGTGGTCTTATATTCATTCATTCTTGAAATGAACTTCGTGCGGTCTATTACCAACTGGTCTTTAATAGATTCTATGTTTTGTATTTCTTCTATGGCCCTGCCAAAACCGGCACCACCGCCTTTTACATCGCTAACCTGCAGGTTTTCGCGTGCAGGGTTGATAATGCTGTAAATACCATACCTGTCGCGCATATTGGCAAGTGAGTCCGTCAATACATTGATGGAACTATCCATTGTTACCACCTGTGCATTCAATACAGTTATCATGCGATTGCGCTGATCAATATAATAGCCGCGGAATATCTGCTCTATGGTACGCATACTCTCGTTTACCACCTCGGCTGCGCGTTGCGGGTCGGTATCTACATAGCTTACGTCACAGTTGTTATACTCTGTACGCACCACTTTGTAGTTATCCTTCACAATGTCCATCAGCTTTTTAGCCTCTTTAGGCTTCGATACATCCAGGCCATAGGCAGCGGCCAGGTTCAGCTTCTCAGCTACGGCACGCTTCACGGTATCAGATTCTACTACGGTCATGATCCTATCCACATCATCATCACCAGCAAAGTAGTCTACGAAGTTGATACCCCAGCTCTGAAACAGGTTGTTGCGATCTGTATACAGCGGGTTGGTCATCAGGAAGCTACCTTCTGCCTTATATTTCTTTTTACTGACGAGGTAAAATGCAGCACCCAGTATACCAGCTACGATGGTAACGATGATGATGGTGCGTCGCTTAGCGCGCAGCGTCTGCGCTACGTCTACAATGTCAAAACGAGTAGTACTCATTTCCCGATTATGATTAAAAAGATGGTTTAAACATAGTTATTATTATCCAATAGCAGGGGTTAAGCTTATATAACCGTTTCGCCCGCCTGCATTTTCTCTGCGTTTTCTGCAAACTGCAGGGCACTCAGCATTTCATCAATCTCACCATTCATAAAACTATCCAGATTATAAATAGTCATATTAATACGGTGGTCGGTAACACGCCCCTGCGGATAGTTGTATGTGCGTATTTTGGCACTACGGTCGCCACTGCTCACAAGGCTTTTGCGCCTGCGGGCTATTTCGTCTTCATGTTTACGCACCTGTTCTTCATATAATTTTGTACGCATCATCTGGGTAGCTTTTTCACGGTTTCCAAGCTGGGTACGTTCCGTTTGGCAGGTTATTACCGTGCCTGTGGGTACGTGTGTTAATATCACCTTCGTTTCTACCTTATTCACGTTCTGCCCACCTGCACCACCGCTTCGCGCCGTTTCCATTTTCAGGTCGCTTTCTTTCAGTTCAAAGTCTATTTCTTCTGCTTCCGGCATGATGGCCACTGTGGCTGCCGATGTATGTACACGGCCACTGGCTTCCGTAGCCGGTACACGCTGCACACGGTGCACACCACTTTCAAATTTCAGCGTACCATATACGTCTTCACCTTCAACTTCCAGCTGCACTTCTTTATAACCACCCACGGTACCTTCTGTTTCTGAAAGTACTGCTATTTTCCAGCCTTTCTTTTCACAGTAGCGCATGTACATTCTGTACAGGTCTCCGGCAAAAAGACTTGCCTCATCACCGCCTGTACCTGCACGCACTTCTATAATGGCATTCTTCTCATCCTGCGGATCTTTAGGTATCAACAGTTGTTTCACTTCGCCTTCTAATGCTTCCAGTTCGCCTTCCTGCTTATCCAGGTCTTCTTTAGCCATATCCCGCAGATCTGCATCGCTTTCCGTTGCCAGCACTTCCTTGGCAAACTCGATACCATCGATGCAGGCCTTGTAGCGCTTATAGGCATCTACTATCTTTTCCAGCTTGCGGTATTCACGGCTTATCTGCGAAAACTTTTTGTTATCGTTCACGATTTCCGGGTTAGTGAGTGCCACACCCATATCATCAAACCGCGCCTTTATCATTTCCAGCTTTTCCAGAACAGAACTCATGTATAACGTATTATTAGCCTCAAAATTATGAGTGTGCGAAGTTAATTAATTTATCTGCTGCTTTTCAGCGTTTGCTTTATTACTGCAATATGAAAACAAAAGAAGAGGCTATTAGGCCTCTTCTTTAATGTTATATTACGGTACGCTACAGGGTACGCTTCACTTCCACTTCTTCAAAACCTTCAATGATATCGCCTACGCGCACATCGTTATAGTTTTTGATCATTAAACCGCACTCGTAACCTGCGCTCACTTCTTTCACATCGTCTTTAAAGCGCTTCAGTGATGCAAGCTCGCCGGTGTAAACCACTATACCATCGCGAACTACATTCAGTTTAGTATTTCGGCTCATTTTGCCGTCCAGTACGTAACAACCGGCGATAGTACCTACGCCGCCAATTTTGTATATCTCGCGTACTTCAATATTGCCGACTGTTTTCTTCTCGATCTTCGGTTCAAGCAGCCCTTCCATAGCACTTTTGATCTCGTCGATAGCATCGTAGATGATAGAATAGTAACGAATCTCGATATTTTCTTGTTCTGCCAGCCTTGACGTTTGTATAGACGGACGCACCTGGAAGCCAAGGATGATGGCATCTGATGCCGTTGCCAGCAACACATCGCTTTCGGTTATCTGGCCCACACCTTTGTGTACGATGTTTACCGCTACTTCCGGTGTAGATAGTTTCTGCAGTGAATCGCTCAGTGCCTCTACCGAACCATCAAAGTCACCTTTGATGATAAGCGCCAGTTCTTTAAAGTTACCCAACGCCAGGCGACGGCCAATTTCATCCAGTGTAATGTGCTTACGGGCACGGATGCCTTGTTCGCGCAATATCTGTGCACGATGGTTAGCTACATTCTTGGCCTCATTCTCATCTTCAAATACTTTGAATTTCTCGCCGGCCTGCGGTGCACCATTCAGGCCCAATACTTGCACAGGAGCCGATGGGCCTGCTTTGTCTACACGCTGGCCACGCTCGTTGAACATTGCTTTGATCTTACCATAGTGTTGTCCGCACACGATCATATCACCCTGTTCTAATGTTCCGTTTTGTACCAGTATGGTAGACTGGTAACCACGGCCTTTATCAAGCGAAGCTTCGATAACGCTACCAGATGCATCCCTGTCAGGATTAGCTTTCAGTTCCAGCAGTTCTGCTTCCAGCAATATTTTTTCCAGCAACAGGTCTATATTCAAACCTTTTTTAGCTGATATTTCCTGGCTCTGGTATTTACCACCCCAGTCTTCTACCAGGATGTTCAACTGCGCCAGTTGCTCTTTTATTTTTTCAGGGTTAGCACCCTCTTTATCTATTTTATTGATAGCGAACACCATTGGCAGGTTGGCTGCCTGGGCGTGCGATATGGCTTCTTTTGTCTGAGGCATGATTGCGTCATCCGCAGCCACAACGATAACGGCTACGTCGGCTACTTTGGCACCACGCGCACGCATCGCGGTAAACGCTTCGTGACCCGGCGTATCGAGGAAGGTTATCTTCTTGCCTGTAGGCGTAGTTACCTGGTAGGCACCAATGTGCTGAGTGATACCACCCGCCTCACCGGCTACTACGTTTGCTTCGCGTATATAGTCGAGCAATGATGTTTTACCGTGGTCAACGTGACCCATGATGGTAACAATTGGTGCACGCGACTGCAGTTCATCCGGATCATCTGTTTCTTCTTCCTCAATATCTGCTTCCTGTTCCAGGTTGATGAATTCCACATCGTAACCAAACTCACTTGATACCAGTTCTATCACCTCCGCATCCAGGCGCTGGTTGATAGACACCATGATACCCAGGCTCATACACTTGCTGATAACATCAGCAAAGCTTACATCCAGCAGGTTGGCCAGTTCGCTTACAGAGATAAACTCTGTAACCTGTATTACGTTGCCCTGTTCAGATTGCTCTGCAGCTGCACGCTTTTCAGCCATTTCTTCCCGCTTGTTACGGCGGTACTTGGACTTCATGTTTTTGTTCCTAGTACCACCTGCCAACTTGGCCTGCGTTTGTTTGATTTTTTCCTGTATTGCTTTAGCATCAATTTCCTGTTGCTGTGCAGATACCGGCGCATTCCTGTCTTGCCTTGGCCCGCGACGGTCACCACCCGGTCCACGACGGTCGCCCTGGTTAAAACCACCACGGTTTTGCCCGCCTTGTCCTTGATTGAAACCACCACGACGGTCGCCACCTTGCTGGCCACCACCCGGTCCGCGGTTTTGTCCGCCCTGGCCCTGGTTGAAGCCACCACGGCGGTCGCCACCCGGCGCACCTTGTCCTTGCCCACCGGGCCTGTTGCCCTGTTGGTCAGGATTAAAGGTTTCCGGTTTTTTCTGAACCGGTATGCGTTTACGGTTACGTTTTTCTTTACTATCGCCCCTGTTGGCGCCGGATACCGGCAGCTCTATCCTACCGATGATCTTTGGCCCTTCCAGTTTTGGTGCCTTCATTTCTATATGTTCCGGCTTTTCATCGCCCTCTTCACTACTTTCGGCCTGGGGCGCTGCTTTCACTTCCGGCTCTTTTTCAGGTGCCGGAGGAGGAGGTGTAACAGGCGGCTGTGGCTTTTCAGCTACCGGTTCCGGTTTTGTTTCCGCTACCGGTTGCACTGTTTCTTCTCTTGCAGGTTCTTCTTTTGCAGGTTCTTCTGCTTTGGCAGCTGCCTTTTTAGGTGCTGCACCTTTTTTAGGACGCGATGACTGGTTTATTTCATCCAGGTTTATCTTACCTAATATATTTGGCCCACCCAGCTTCGGCGCTTTCACATCTATATGTGCAGGTGCTTCCGGAGCTTCTGCGGCGGGTTCTTCTATCTTTTGCGATTGTGCGGGCGGCGCAGGTTCCGGTTCTTTTACCGGTTCTATGTGTTTTTCGGGCTCAGGGTCTTTTACAGGCTCCGGTGTCGGCACTTCTTTAGCCGGTTCATTCGGCTTTTCTTCTTCTTTGTCTGCAGGCTTTTGTACTACTGCGGGCTTTTCTTCCTTCTTCTTTTCTACTACCGGTGCGGGCGGCGCTGTTTCCTGTACTTCTGCTTTCTTTTCCTTTCCACCCAGTTCCAGGTCGTCTTTCGTCTTTTTGATACCTTCTAACAGCGAACCTTTAGGCAATGCTATTTCATCGCTTTTGCGTTTGGCTGCTTTGTCTTGCGCAAACTCAGCCTGCAAAGCGTCGTACATCGGCTCTGTTAGTTTGGTATTCGGATTACTGGCATTAATCTCAAATCCTTTCGCGGTAAGGTACTCAACAAGGGTATCTTTACCGATGTTGAATTCCTTGGCTGCTGCCAGTAATCTTGGTGTCTTTGTTGCTGTTGCCATTCGGTTATTTAACTCAATAATTTTTTGCCAAGTACCTTTACTTAGCCTCTTTGCCCTAATCTACAAACCTACGCCATTTTGCTGATAATGCCTTATCAAGCTGCAATTTGAAACCCGTCACATTAAAAATTTCAAGAAACCTTAACCGTTCTGTTCGTTGTCGAACTCGGCCTTCAGTATCTCGTGCACTTCACGTACGGTTTCTTCTTCCAGGTCGGTACGGCGCACCAGTTCATTTATAGACAGGTTCAGCACGCTCAGCGCTGTATCGCAGCCTATTTTCTTGAACTCGTCTATCACCCAGCCGTCTATCTCGTCTGAGAATTCGTCCAGGTCGATATCGTAATCCACACCTTCATCCTGTGCATCGCGGTATACATCTATGCTATACCCCGTCAACTCTTGCGCCAGCTTAATGTTCACACCTTTTTTACCAATGGCCAGTGATACCTGGTCTGGTTCAAGGTACACATCAGCATGTTGCCCTTCGGTATCCAGCTCCATACGGTTGATACGGGCCGGAGTGAGCGAACGCTGTATCAGCAGTTGTGTATTATTTGTAAAGTTTATTATATCTATATTTTCATTGCGCAGTTCGCGAACGATGCCGTGTATACGGCTACCCTTCATACCTACGCAGGCACCTACCGGGTCTATACGATCGTCGTAGCTTTCTACGGCTACTTTGGCGCGTTCGCCCGGTTCGCGTACTATTTTCTTCACTACTATCAGGCCATCCATTATTTCAGGCACCTCTATTTCCAGCAGTTTTTCAAGGAAAGAGGAGTGTGTACGGCTCAGTATGATAACCGGCGTATTATTGCGCATTTCTACTTTCTTCACTACCGCACGTACCGCCTCGCCTTTCTTAAAGAAGTCAGTAGGTATTTGTTCTGATTTTGGCAGGATTACCTCGTTGCCCTCATCATCCAGCAGTAATATCTCCTTTTTCCATATCTGGTATACTTCTGCGCTGGTTATTTCACCTACGCGATCAGCATATTTCTTCAGCAGGTTGTTCTTTTTCAGGTCGCCGATACGGGCAGCCAGTGTTTGCTTAGCTGCTAGGATAGCACGGCGGCCAAAGTCAACCACATTTATTTCTTCATACACTTCTTCACCCACACTATAGTCGGGCTCAATCAATATAGCTTCAGAGTATTCTATTTGCAGGTTGTCGTCTTCAGACATGCCATCTTCTACTATCTCGCGGCGGCGAAATATCTCAAGGTCACCTGTCTGGTCGTTCACGATAACGTCAAAATTCTCGTCGGTGCCGTACTTCTTACGGAGCAAGGTTTTGAAAACATCTTCAATAACCTTCATCAAGGTAGGACGGTCAATATTCTCTGCGTCCTTAAACTCCTGGAACGAATCGATAAGATTGATACTTGCCATTTTATCAATTTTTAGCCCTTACGGGCATTTTTTTAAAATATAATTTGAACTACTATTTTTTTAATATCAGAAAGTGGTATATCCACCATTACTGTTTCTTTTTTCTTAGGCACTTTCACCTCCAGCACTATTTCATTTTCTTTTACCTCTTTTAGCACGCCCAGTATGTCTTTACCTTCCCCCGGGGTTACCAGTACGGTTCGTCCTACATTCTTTTTATACTGCCTTTCGCCGGTCAGCGGCTCGTCTACACCGGGGCTTGACACTTCCAGCGAAAAATCACCTTCCGGAAACCAGCCTTCCGCTTCTATCAGCTTATACAGCTTGCGGTTTACATCTGCACTTTTGCTTACCGAAAGCCCGCTATCAGCATCTAAAAAAAGCTTAATATTATTGGTGGGCTTGATCTTTATGTTCACAATGAACATATCTGTACCCTCCAAAAGCGGCTCTGTTATAAGTCTTATTTTATCTAATATGTCTGTCATGGGTAAAAAACAAGGGGACTATTAGGTCCCCTTCATTTGTTCTATTCCAGTGCAAAAGTAAGTATAATTAAAATCATTGCCAAAAAACTACCGTTATACAATTATATTTTCATTAACGGTACCGATGGCCGGTGTTTTAGTAACTTTGGTGTCTTATGATACTGAAGTTTATAATCTGGTCTATCGTGCTTACCCTTATACTAAGGTTTGTAATGAGGGTGGTACTGCCCATATTTACGATGACCAGGATGGCACAAGACAAGATGGCACAGATGCAAAAGCAAATGCAGGATATGTACGAACAGCAAAACCGCCAGCAGCACCCTACACCTAAAGCCAGCAAACAGGTAGATGGCGATTATATTGATTATGAAGAGATAAAGTAACTACGGGATATTTATAATGTAAAAAGGGATAGCGTTGTGCTATCCCTTTTTACATTTTACTTGGGCAGAAAGATGTCCTTTTCTATAGTCATACCTTTTTGCAGGTGTATGGTTTGAATACCCAGTCGCTTAGCGCCTTCTATGTGTTGCGGACTATCGTCTATAAAAAGGGTATGCTGTGCATCAAAACCATTCTCATCCAATATATGCCTGAATATATCTGCATTGGGCTTGCGCATACCCAGCCTATGCGAAAAGTACACTTTATCGAAGAATACTCCCAAACCGGGAATGCCATGAGAACGCATCAAAATATCGTTGAAGGCTAATTCATGTATCTCATTTGTATTACTTAGCAATACCAGGTCGTAATGGTTTCTCAGCTGTTGCAGTATCTGTAGTCTGCGCAAAGGAAAATCCAGTAGCATTGCATTCCATGCACGTATCATGGCATCGTCTGCTATCTCGATGCCTGCTTGCTTTTTTAGCTGGCTGATGAATGTTGCCGCATCGGTCTTGCCTGTTTCAAAGTCGTCAAATACAGGTGTTTGATTGAGCTGTGTATATATCTCGCCAAAGTTTTCCAGGCCCAGTTCTACAAATGCTTTTTCTGTCATGCCATAGTCCAAGTTCAGCAACACACCACCTAAATCGAATATTATATGTCTTACGCCGGTTATCATTTCACAAAAATAAAATTGTGTGGGTGTATTTTTCTTTTTCTGAGAAAAGTCTATACATTTGCAGTCCTCTTGATAACCGCAAGAGCGGCTTCATAGCCAGGTCCTATAGCTCAGTTGGTTAGAGCACCTGACTCATAATCAGGGGGTCCTAGGTTCAAGTCCTAGTGGGACCACTTAGAAATCAAAGCGTTACACTTGCATGTAACGCTTTTTTATTTTAGCCGCATTGAAACTCACAGTAAAGTTTATTTGTTCCCTTTATGTGTCAATATTGATATTGCACATAAATAATTTCAATTCAGATATTGAGTCCAAATGGACTTGATGCGAGGACATGTTTGGTGCTCTAACCAACTGAGCTATAGGACTGATTCTAAACAAGAATCTTTCTATTAATCAGGGGGTCTCAGGTTCAAGTCCTGAAGGGGGAGCACTGATTTACAAGGAGTTGCATTCAATTGCAACTCCTTCTTTATTTTACTCGCACTGAAACCCGCAATAAACTTTCCTTTATCTTCTTTTGTGTCTGTTTTTAGGTCAAATGACCTGAATTTGTGTCAAGATTGATACGTTAATAGTTTATATGTGATTAGCCAGAAATGGACTTCAGGCTGAGGTGTTTGGTGCTCTAACCAACTGAGCTAAGGAGGAGTGGCTCGAAACTCAAAATCTTGTTTTCGAAAGGGAGTGCAGGTTCGATTCCTCTTCTGGGCACCGATTACAGCCGACTAAATTAGTCGGCTGTTTCTGTTGGTACAACATAGGTACAATATTTAAGGGTTACCTGTGTTAATATAACAAGGCAATGCACAGATAGCTAACAATTCAACTTCTACACCAAAACTCTTTTGACCTTTAATTAAGGTTTGGGTATCTTGGCATTATAATATGGCAACAGCAGAACAAATAAAAACTTTAATCAAGTCTCACTTTGAAGCCGACAGCATGCGATTTTCAACAGTTGCATTGCAAATTGCTGCGCATGAAGCAAAACAAGGCCATATTTCAGTTGCAGATGAAATAAAAAAACTGGTTGACAAGTCTAAGGTCAAAGTAATAAAGCTCCGGCCTTTTAATGAAGATTTAAATGGCTTGGTTCTAGAGCTTAGTCCTAAAGTAAAACTCTCTGATTTAATAGTTTCTGATAAGATTAAAGAACGTATGCAGAGAATTCTGCATGAATTTAAACAAAAAGACAAACTCCTTAAGCACGGCTTAGAAAACAGAAGAAAAATTTTATTATCAGGCCCTCCGGGTACAGGCAAGACAATGACAGCAGCCATTTTTGCTAGAGAGCTTCAATTGCCGTTGTATGTAATCCTTATGGATAAACTGGTCACTAAATTTATGGGGGAAACTAGCGTAAAACTGCGTCTCCTTTTTGAAAGTATTAGTGAGCGGCAAGGCGTTTATCTTTTTGATGAATTTGATGCAATTGGTGGTGAGCGAGCACTAAATAATGATGTAGGGGAAATGAGAAGGATTCTAAATTCATTCCTTCAAATGATAGAACAGGACACATCTAACAGTATTATTATTTCGGCAACAAATAATCTTGATTTACTAGATCAAGCATTGTTTAGGCGATTTGATGACGTTATTCATTATAACATCCCATCTAAAACAGAAGGAACTGAACTTATTATAAACAAACTTGGAAAATACAAAGGAAGGTATAGTCTTGATAAACTAAATTTTGAAGGGTTAAGTCATTCCGAGATTTCTCAAGCTGTACTTGATGCAATTAAAATTTCCATATTGAATGACAAACAGAAAGTGGATTATCAGCTTCTTAACAGCATGATAAATGAAAAAAAACATGCGTATAAGTCCCAGTAGCCTGCAATGAATGAGTATCTATTATTATTTTTATCCCAATTACCTGACACCATCGACTATAGGACTGATGGACGAGGCCCAACGCTAAATATACCACAGCGAGAAAGACAATCTCACGGCCAAAGATTGCTAACTACCTTTCAACAGATGTGGGCGGAAGCAGCCCAAAATCGCGCAGCAAGACAGGCACTATCTCAACCAGTAAAAGACGGCACATATATCGAATTCACGGGAGAAGTTGGCTTCGACCTTGCGATAAAAAGTTTGGAAGATTTCCGCAAAGGAATAAGAATATTAAATGTCAGACAAGAAACTAGCGATGCAGGAGTTAAGACTTATGCAACCGTATACATTCCAAGTGGTAAGGAAAACCATTTTTTAGGGAAAATCCGTAAATATTTAGAGGAAGATACCCGAAATGGTCAGCCCAAAAATAGTCCCTTAGTAAACAGCATTCAAGATATAAGGCTGGCAGTTCTAGAATCTTTCTGGACTGACCCGATTGCTTTATTGCCACAAGCTTATTTAGAGAAACAATGCGAATTATGGATAAAAACGATTCAAGGTCAGGAAGAAGTAGCAATTAATCGTGTTCGTGCAGGATGTGAGTTACTTGACATAGAATTCTTTGAAAACCGAATTGTTAACTTTCCTGAAAGAAGTGTTGTATTAGTACAGGCAAATCGCAATCAGTTACTTGAACTTTTAGAAGCCACGCAGGACATTGCTGAAATAAGAGCTGCTAAAGAAACAGCCGCTTTTTGGGTTAATCAGCCCAATATTGATCAAGTTGATTGGACAAGAGACTTGTTAGGACGCCTAAGACATAATGACCATAATATCGGAATTTGCGTCCTCGATACAGGCGTGAATAACGGACATCCATTACTTGCACCAATTTTAGCTGATAATGATTGCTCTGCCTTTAATCCTATATGGGGCGTAAACGACCATGATGGTCACGGCACTTTAATGAGTGGCATAGCAGCTTATGGGAGTCTCGAAGAGGCTTTGGAGGCAGCAGGAGAAATTGAATTGAATCATAAACTAAGTTCAGTTAAAATCTTGCCACCTACTGGAGGAAATCCCCCAGACCTTTATGGCGCAATTACTCAACAGGCAATAAGTCTTTCTGAAATTGCAGCACCCAACAGAACTCAAATATTTTGTTGCGCAGTTACTTCAGATATAATAGACCACAAAGGTAAACCTACATCGTGGTCAGGGGCAATAGACTCAATTACTTCCGGGCAGGTAGACGGTGAAAGGCGTCTTTATATCGTTTCTGCAGGAAATGTAAGAAATACCATTGATTGGAACGGTTACCCAGATATCAACTTACTCAGGTCAATTGAAGACCCAGCTCAATCTTGGAATTCACTAACAGTTGGGGCGTATACAGAAAAAGTAACTTTTACAGACCCTCTATTGGCTAATGACACTGTGATTGCACCGCTTAGGGGATTATCACCATATAGCACTTGTTCAACACTATGGGAAAGTAAATGGCCTCTCAAGCCAGAAATAGTAGTGGAAGGTGGAAACATTAGACGAAGCCCTAATGGCGACCTATATGAAGCCCATCCTGACCTTAGTTTATTAACAACTTCCAGAAGCCATGTTAACAATCAGTATGATGTCCTGTACGCTACAAGTGCAGCAACTGCAAAAGCAGCATGGCTAGCAGCTAAAATTCAAACTCAGTATCCTAATGCGTGGCCTGAGACAGTTAAAGGGTTGTTGATACATTCGGCAGAATGGCCTGATGCAATAATCAATCAATACCAGCTAGACATTTCCCGAAAAAGGGATATTACAAAATTGATGCGCATTTGTGGTTTTGGTGTACCTGACCTCGACAGGGCGATACATTGTAGTAACTCCACTCTGACCCTTGTATCGCAAGCTGAAATTCAGCCGTATGCGTTTAATGAGGAACGCAGACCAATAACGAAGGACATGCATGTCTATGAGTTGCCATGGCCAGCTGATTTACTACTAAGCATGGGAGCAACTCAAGTAAAACTTAGAGTTACCCTCTCCTATTTTATAGAACCTGCACCGGGTGAAATAGGATGGAAAGACAAATATAGATACGCTTCACATGCCTTTAGATTTGACGTCAACAATCCCAGTGAAACTCGACATGAATTTCTAAGTCGATTAAATGTTGCCGCAAGAGAAGAAGGTGATGATCCACCGGGAAATAGCGGTAGCGGGCGTTGGTCAATAGGCGCAGATAACCGGGCTATAGGCTCAGTTCATTCCGATATCTGGGAGGGCAACGCTGCTGATATTGCGGCCTGTAATATGATAGGAGTTTATCCTGTAGTAGGTTGGTGGAGAGAACGAAAACATTTAGGCAACGTTGAAAAACGCACAAGGTATTCTTTAATTGTTTCCCTTATTACGCCGACACAAGACATTGATATATATACTCCAATAGTTGACATGATTAGAATTCCTATAGAAATTCCTAGCTCATAATCCCCGTTATCCATGAACATTATTCTAAAGCTAAGGCACAATTCAGCTCAACTCAGCCCATTTTAGCACATACTTCTAAGCAGTCAGCTAACTAAAGAAGATTGTTTACAGTGGTTAAAAGCCAATGACATTACTTTGTTAGAATTATTACCTATAATTTTAGATGACATAAGAAATGCTATTGGTTTAGATAGCCTAAAACCTAACCTTTAAAATGGAATTTAATTTAGACGAACCTATTGGGCATGAAAATCAAGACCGTTTTGAGAGGTATAACTTCGCAAAACGATTAGCAAATATTTGTACGAATAAGAACAGCAAAGCGATTACTGTTGGCATATATGGGAAATGGGGCGAAGGGAAATCTTCGTTAGTTAACCTAGTTTCTAAGTCCTTACCAGAAGATATAATTCAGATAAAATTCAATCCTTGGTATTTTAACAATCAAGAACAGTTAGTAAAAGAATTCTTCAAGTTATTTGCTTCAACTCTTGAAAGAAATATAGAAAACAAGTCCGAGCGAATTGCTAACCTTATTTCTCAGTATGAAGAGATGTTAGGAATAGTCGGCCAAATACCCAAAATTGGAATCGGGGCTAAGATTTTAAAACTTTGGGTGTCGATTTTCAAGCCAAGCAAATTTACTACGTCAAGTAAGCTCAAAGCAAAGATTGATGATTTTATAATTGATGCTAATAAAAACATCGTCGTTTTTATTGACGATATTGATAGACTAGATGTTAGCGAAGTTGAGTTAATTTTCAAATTGGTAAAATTGTTAGCGGACTTTCCTAGAACCACGTACTTTTTATCATTTGATGTCGAATTGGTTGCTAGGATTCTATCTCCTCGTTATGGTGGAAATGCGCCAGAGTCAGGCCATGCTTTCTTGGAAAAAATTATTCAAATTCCAATAGTAATACCCAAAGCGCGAGATACGGCGCTAAGGAAGTATATTATAGAAATTCTTGAGAAAGTAATGGATTCAAAAGTAATTTCAGAAAAAAGATTTGAAGATGCTTTTGCCACAGGATTAACTTATCTACTTTCCAACCCAAGGAAAGCTATCCGATTCTCCAACACTCTTCAGTTTTGTTCACCTCTTTTAATAGGAGAAGTCGATTTATGTGATTTAATTATCCTAGAATCTATAAAAGCAAGCCTACCAGAAATTTACTTATTTATTCGGGAGAATAGCGAGCTTTTTTTAAGCGATTATCATGATGAAAAAGCTAATAAATACTCAGATATTAAATCTCCAGCTTTAAAGAAGGTAAATGCTGCAATTGAATCTTATCCCGAAAAGATCAGACAAGCAATTGTAGAGTTGACATGTCTAATGTTTCCAAGATTTGTCTGGGTTGATCCTGCCGAAGGTAGGGGCATAAATATGGAAAAGGCTCTAATTCAAAAAAGAATATGTTCACCTCAATATTTTGAAAGGTATTTCAGTTATAGTCTTCAACAATCTGAAATGTCTGACACCCACCTCGAAAAATTCTATCTAAATGCCGGAAATCATCGAGTTGAGGATTTAGTGACTCAATTCCGCACAGATTTCACGAACTATACAGTTGATGATGTACTGTTTAAATTAGTATACCATAGAAAGAATATTGCAGGTCAATCAGCAAAGAATCTCGTACTCGCTTTATCTATTCTAAGTGATAGTTATGCTGAGAAAGAAGCTTTCAATTGGGGTAGCCCATTTAGTTGGGCAGCAATGATTGTCCAGGCTCTAATTGAGAGATTAGACGAAGAAAGTGCATTACAAATTGCTATAGAATCTATAGAACTTTCCTCTTCAATATTATTTGCCGCAGAGTTAGTTGCCAGGTTTGTTATGCCTGAATCAGAAGAAAACAAACAAACAATTTTTAAGGGTAAAAATGCGCTAAGTATTAAGAAAGCGTACGTAAATCGGGTTAAAATATTGATTAATAACTCTGATTTTTTTGAAGCATTACCTGAGGAAAACATGGTGAGATTTCTTATTTGGTGGTACGACGTTGATAACGAGAGTCTAACGACTGCAATAGAGGAAGTTTTAAATGAAGATTTTCAAGCATCACTTAAATTATTGAGGATATTTACTCCAACCGTCCATAGCATCGGCGGCGATTATAACGTTGTTAAAAAATTTAAATCTAATTTCCAAGAAGAGCAATATTTGTTGGTAGACAAAGTAGTAGGTGCAGATAAGCTGTTTTCTAAATTACAAACAAGGTTTGGTGATAAATCGGGATTACCTAAAGTTTCATCATTAGACCGTAACGATTCGATTGATGACGATACTCTAATTGGCATTTTTCAGAAATTACATAAAGAAAGAAAGGAATGGGGCGAAGCAAAATAAGTCCGACATCACAAAGATTTTCACAAGCTGATGATAGAGCAAAAGAGTTCTATTATTATATCGGACTTCTTTCTACAAGATTTTCCATTCTTGAAAGCAATATTCTAAATCTTCTTGGGAAATTAATTATGGATAATTTTGTTGTAACAAATTGGACATTCCGCTAAAAGAGAGCACTAAATTCCGCGGGTAGGTGATCACCTGATTCCGCAGCAAACTGACCCCCCCTTTTACACTTCAAACTGACCACCCCTGTAAGCTGTATTAATGAGGTTGTTTTAACAATAGTAAATGCGAAGTTGGCTATATAATCCAATGCAGCATGGCTAATAAAACAATACTTATGAG